>VMTC01000135.1 GCA_013791765.1 Rhodoferax sp. | reverse complement strand
TGCTGTGTTCAGTCTGATTGCCCTGCTGTCCGTGGCGCTGATCTGGCGCCTATCGCGTCACCGCACGGCCTGATACCAACGCCCCACCCTCAAACCTTGGTCAGTTTTTTTACCAGGACCTGGCTTTTGCGGTCCCAGTTGTATTTGCGCTTGCGCGCTTCCGGCAGCCACTCCGGGTCGACCAATACAAAGCCGCGTTTGAGGAACCAGTGCGTTGTGCGCGTGGTCAGCACGAAAATACTCTCTAACCCGGTCACTCTGGCGCGTTGCTCAATTCGTTTGAGAACGCGTTCGCCATCGCCTTCTCCTTGCACCTGGGGCGACACCGTCAGGGCTGCCATTTCGCCGGTACGCGCTTCCGGGTAGGGGTAAAGCGCAGCGCAGGAAAAAATCACGCCGTCGTGCTCAATCACCGTGTAGTTGCCCACATCACGCTCGATCTCGGTGCGGCTGCGTTTGACCAACGTGCCGTCTTTCTCAAACGGCTCAATCAGTTGCAGGATGCCACCCACATCGTCCACCGTGGCTTCGCGCAGGCTCTCCAGCTTTTCGTCCACCACCATGGTGCCAATGCCGTCGTGCACGTACACCTCCAGCAAAATGGAGCCATCCACAGCAAACGGGATGATGTGGCTGCGCTCGACCCCGTTCTTGCACGCCTTGACGCAGTGCTGCAGGTAAAACGCGGTATCGGTGGGCTGGTTGGCTGCAGGCAATTGGGCCAACAGTTTTTCGGCTGTGGCGAGCGGCAACTCCGTGTCAATCGGGTTGTCTTCACTGACCGGCTGTTGCACATCCGTGGGGATACCGGCAATTTCGGTGACAAAGATCAGCTTGTCGGCCTGCAGGGCCACTGCCACCGAGGTGGCAACTTCTTCCATGGTCAGGTTAAACGCCTCGCCGGTGGGCGAAAAGCCAAACGGCGACATCAACACCAGCGCACCCATGTCGAGCGAGCGCATGATCCCAGCGGTGTCGATTTTGCGCACCACACCCGAGTGTTGAAAGTCCACCCCATCGACAATGCCAACCGGCCTGGCCGTGAGGAAATTGCCTGAAATCACGCGAACGGTGGCGCCTGCCATCGGCGTGTTGGGAAGGCCCTGGCTGAATGCGGCCTCAATCTCGTAGCGCAACTGGCCGGCGGCCTCTTGTGCGCAGTCCAGCGACACCTCGTCAGTGATGCGAATTCCGTGGGAATAGCGCGCTGAATGGCCCTTGGCCTTGAGTTGCTCGTTCACCTGGGGCCGAAAGCCATGCACCAGCACGATTTTGACGCCCATACTCTGGATCATTGCCAGGTCTTGCGCCAGGTGTTGCAACTTGCCCGCAGCAATCGCTTCACCCGCTATGCCGACGACAAAGGTCTGGTGGCGGAATTTATGGATGTAAGGTGCCACTGAGCGAAACCAGGGCACAAAGGTAAAGTTGAAGACAGATGTCATGAAGGGCGCTGCTTTTGTGGCTGTCGGTTGATATCTGAAAAGTGTAGCAGCCAAGCTTTGATGATTTTGACGACTGTAAAGGGCCGACAAGTCTGGCAGTTCAGTCGGTCGTCAGAAGTGCCGCGTCAGCGCTGCTACGATCAGCTACCAACAACTGCGCTGCAATGACAATAACTCGGATTCAAAAACAACGAACGATGAGCTGGCTGCGGCCGGGTGAAAGCCTCTATGAAGAGTTGCTGATCAGTGACAACCCTACGCCCACCGCGCATCAGCGCATCAGCGCATCAGCGCATTATGAAGGCGCTTGAGTTCTGTATGCCCTGGCCCGAGCTGCAAGTGCAGTTGCATCAGCTGAAACAAGCGGCCCACAACGAGGACCTGCCGGCTATCAAGGCGGTGTTGCTGGCCTGCGTTCAGGGCTACCACGAGCAGGTGCTTTAGAAAATCGAGATTTATTGCTTGGCAACCAACACCATCTTGACAGACGCTTCAGGCGCAAACGCAGGTAAATCGGCCTGTGCCAGATGTACCCAATCCACCACCTTGTCATCAGGTTGGTAGCCTGGCACCAGGTCTTGCAGCAGCGTGCGCACCAGTGGCACATCGTTTGCATCCAGGGCTTGTGCCAGCACCTGCAAGCGAGCGGTCAAGGCTGCCAAAGGCAAGAATTCTTCATGCGCTTTCATGATGCGTGGATGCTTGGTGAGCATGGGGTTGCCACCAATGAGCAATTCTTCATAGAGCTTTTCACCCGGGCGCAAGCCGGTGATCTCAATAGCGATGTCACCCGCCGGGTTGGCCGCATCACGCACCGACAGGCCCGACAGTTCCACCATGCGACGCGCAAGGTCAATAATGCGCACCGGCTCGCCCATGTCCAGCACAAACACATCGCCGCCGCTGGCCATGGCGCCGGCCTGAATTACCAACTGCGCGGCCTCCGGGATCGTCATGAAATAACGGGTGATATCGGCGTGGGTCAGCGTAATCGGGCCGTTGGCCCTGATCTGCTTGCGAAACAAAGGCACCACCGAGCCACTGGAGCCCAGTACATTGCCAAAACGCACCATCGCAAAGCGGGTGCTGGCACCTTGCGCCGCCGCCGCAGCCGCCAACGCCTGCAATGTCATTTCGGCCAAACGCTTGCTGGCGCCCATGATGTTGGTGGGTCGCACGGCCTTGTCGGTACTGATCAGCACAAAATCACGCACACCTGCCTCCAGCGCCAGTCGGGCCACCGTCCAGGTACCGAATGCATTGTTTTTGACGCCTTCAGCCGGGTTGTGTTCCACCAAGGGCACATGTTTGTAAGCGGCTGCGTGATAGACGGTATTTGGCCTCCAGGTCTGCAAAATTTCACGCATGCGGTCTTCGTCACGCACCGAGGCCAGTAAAGGCAGCAGTCGTACTTGCGCCTGATCCTCATCGGCCAGCAGTTTGACAAGTTCGTGGTGAATGGTGTAAAGAGCAAACTCGCTTATATCCACCAGCAACAACTTGGCGGTCCCTGATCGAACAATCTGGCGGCACAGTTCACTGCCAATAGAACCCCCGGCACCTGTCACCAAAACCACCTTGTTGCGGATATTCTTTCCGAGCAGCAACGCATTGGGCGGCACAGAATCACGGCCTAAAAGGTCATCAATATCGAGATCAAGCAAATCACTCACCTGCACTCGGCCCTGTGCCAAATCCATCAAACCCGGCAGCGTGCGCACCACCACGCCGGCATGGCGCATCTGTTCCAAAATTTCATTGCGCCGCTGGCGCGTCGCTGAGGGCATGGCTAGAAGCACATCGCTGACCTCCAGCCTGGCCGCCCATTGAGCCAAATCGTCGGGGTTGTAAATGCACAAGCCGCTGAGCACCTGGCCGTGCAAGCGGTCATCATCATCCAAAAACCCGACTGCGCGCATGCTGCGGTCATTGGCCATGGCACTTGCCAATTGGCGCCCGGCCGAGCCCGCCCCATAAATCAACACCTTGCTAACCGACTGATGTTGCAGACGGTTGATGTACTCGCCGCTCAGGAGATAGCGCCCTAGGGCGCGCGAGGCGCCCACCGTGAGTAACAGCAACAGCGGTTGCAGCAGCCCCAGGGTGCGCGGCACTCCCGGCAAATGCAGCACCGCCAGCAAGGTGGAGTAGGCCACGCCGTAAATAAAAACCGCCTTGGTCACGGTAGTCAAGGCGGCCACACCGGCGTACCGAAAAATGGCCCGGTACAAGCCCATGCTGACAAAAATGGGCAGCGCCAGCGCCACCGACAAGCCCACCGCCAACCATTGCGCGCCTTGCACCACCACCCAAGTCTCCAGGCGCAAAGACAAGGCCAGCCAAACGGTGAATACGCACAACAAAACATCCATCGCCATGGCCACCAATCGTTTGGCCGGGCGTGACAGATTTAACAACGGCAGTGCAAGTCTATTGATGATGATTAATCCTTGATGCATGGCCCACGGCAGCGGGCAAAACTTTTCTGATATTTCTTGTTGTCCCGCGTTATCGCCGTACCGGGTTGGTCCCCTCTACCGTGAATTCTCTGCCTGCGGTTCAGGCGCTGGCAGCCGCCACCACCTGCCCAATGGCCGCACAAGTTTTGGGTATCTCGGCTGGCGTCAAGGTCGGGTGCACCCCGAACATCAACGACGTTTCCCCCCACCCCTCCAAAAAAACTCAGATGCCGCCAAATTTACCGCGATTGCTCATCCCGGCGATCGAATAATTTAGAAATTTTGTGTCAGCATGTACTGTAAGTGCTAAAAAACGAGGGGTAAACTGAAACATTGAAGCCTTCGTTTCGAGCGCGCGAGTAAAAACGAGGCTATTTGTACGGTGATCGGGGACAAGCCCACAGCCCAGCCAGCCCACAACGAAATTGGTTTATCACGGCTTGCTGCTGCCGCCAAAGCGGCGTTCGCGCGTGCTGTACCAGGCCAGGGATCGGTCGAGTTCGGCTGCGTTGAAGCTGGGCCACAAGGTGTCGGTGAAGAAAAGTTCGGTGTAGGCCAACTGCCACAGCATGAAGTTACTGATGCGCGACTCGCCGCCGGTGCGGATGAGCAGATCCGGGTCGGGCGCGTAGGCCAGGCCGAGGTGGGTGCTCAGGGTGGCTTCATCAAGCCCATTGACGGACTCACCGGGGTGCGCACTTTGCCACGATTTGATCGCCTCCAGCAGGTCCCAGCGGCCACCGTAGTTGGCCGCGATGGTGAGAGTAATGGTGTTGTTGTGCGCGGTTTTTTCTTGCGCATCGATGATCAGGCTTTGAATGCGTTCACTGAAACCCGCGGTGTCACCCACAATCTTCAGGCGCACGCCTTTGGCGCTCATGGCCTTGACCTCTTTTTGCAGGTAAAGCGTCATCAAGCCCATCAGGCTGGAGACTTCGTCTTGCGGGCGGCGCCAGTTTTCGGTGCTGAAGGCAAACAGGGTAAGGTAGCGCACGCCGCGGTTGGCGCAGGCTTGCACGATTTTGCGTACCTGGCGCGCGCCGTTGGCATGGCCCAATGCCACGGGCAAACCATGTTGTTTGGCCCAGCGCCGATTGCCATCCATGATGATGGCGATGTGCTCGGGTACCGGGCTGCTGGCTGACGTTGGATTGATGGACACTGAGCTGGGCCTTGTTGCTGCGGGTGGCGTCGTGGGCCGTTCCCGTGACAGATTCATGACTTATTTTTTTAAGTGAGTGTACTTGACGCTCTGTTCAGTCTTTGGGGGTGAAGCTGATAGTTAAGGGGCTAATGACGCGGCCATCCACATCACGCGGCAGCACTTCGGTTTTTTCGATAGCGCGCAATACGGCATCATCCCAAGCCTTGACCCCACTGGGCTTGGTGAGTTTGCTGCTGATGATGGTGCCGTCGGAGGCGGTACGAACCTCCACTTCAGCGGCTGGGTTGCCGGCGATATCGTCGACGAAGACGATATTGGGCTTGATGCGGGCGCGGATGCGTCCGGCGTAGCTGCTGGAGGGGCCGCTTGACTGCAGTTGTGTGCCGCGTGCGGTGGCACCACCGCTGGCGCCGGCCAAGCCGGTCATGCGTTCGATATTGGCTTTGCGCTGGGCCGCCAGCATTTTGGCGTCCTCCTGCGCTTGGCTGGCTTCTTTGCGTTGGGCCTCTTGGGCGGCTTTCTTCTTGTCTTGCGCGGCCTTTTTCTCAGCGTCGCGTTGGTCTTGCAGGCGCTGCTTGTCAAGCTGCAGCTTTTTTTGTTTCAATTCTTCTTGCTTAAGTTGCTCAAGGCGCTGCTTCTCCAGGCGCTGTTTGTCTAATTCCTGCTGTTTTTTGAGATCAAGCGCCTTTTTTTGTCGCAATTTGTCGCGCTCCAGGGCGATGGCGGGGTCAGGCAGCTTCGGCTGGGCTTCCGGCGTCGGCGTCTGGACGGGTGGCGGCGGCTTGGGTGCAGGTGCGACAAGGGGCGCTTTGGGTGTGATAGGGGTCAAGACCGGCTCGGGCGGCGCCTCAACCAGCTTGGGTGCTGCGGCTTGCGGTACGGCCGACCACAATTCGGCATCAAAGCTCACACTGACGGCATCGCTTTTCCAGTGCACCCCCCAGGTCAGGGCGGCCAGCAAAAAGGCATGCGCCAGCACGGCCAAGGCCAGTGAGCGCAGCAGCCCCGGTGTGGGCGGTGGCGCAAATTCAAGACGATCAGTGGCCGCGTGCACGCCGCTACCTCAATTGGCGAGCTGCACCGACAAGCCCACGCGCTGCACACCGGCGCGCTGCAGGGTGTCCATGACCTTGACGACCGACTCGTACTTGATGTTCTTGTCGGCGCTGATGACCACGGCTGAATTGTCAGCGCCGCTTTGCGCCTGTTTGACCGCGTTGGCGAGGCCTTTGAGCCCGAGCGCAGTGGATTTTTCTTTCACTTTCATGGTGATCGATTCGTCTTTGTCGATGATGATTTGAATCACCTGATCGGGCTGGCGGGCGGCTTTGCCGACGCTGGGCAGGTCGATCATGCTGGGTGTAATCAAAGGCGCGGTGACCATGAAAATGATCAGCAGCACCAGCATCACGTCGATGAAGGGCACCATGTTGATCTCGCTGATGGTGCGCCGACCGCGCCCACGACTGATAACTGAGGCCATGCTGGGGCTCCCTCTAATGGCCGGAGGCCGACTGGGCGCTGACGTTGCGTTGCAGGATGTTGGAGAACTCTTCAATGAAGGTCTCCAGCCGGATCGCGATGCGGTCAATGTCGTGGGCAAAGCGGTTGTAGGCCACCACGGCGGGAATGGCAGCAAACAGGCCGATGGCGGTAGCGACCAGCGCCTCGGCAATGCCTGGCGCGACGGTGGCAAGCGTCACGGTTTGCATTGACGCCAGCCCGGTGAAGGCGTGCATGATGCCCCAAACGGTGCCAAACAGGCCAAGATAGGGTGACACCGAGCCGACCGAGGCCAAAAATGACAAATTGGCTTCCACCACGTCGAGCTCGCGCTGGTAGCTCGCGCGCATGGCACGGCGGGCACCGTCCATCAGCGTGCTGGCATCAAGGATGTGGCGCTCTCTCAGTTTTTGGTATTCACGCATGCCGCTGGCGAAAATGCGCTCCAACGGGCCGGACTCTCGGGCATTTTGCGCGGCGGCGGCAAACAAATCATTGAGGCTGGTGCCGGACCAGAACTCGCGCTCAAAAGTGTCGTTGAGCAGCTTCACGCGCTTGAGTGCAAACAGCTTGCGAAAAATGGCCGCCCAGCTGGCCATGGAGACCACCACCAGCAGCAACATCACCAATTGCACAACCACACTGGCATTGAGCACCAGGTGCAGGATCGACAGGTCTTGGTTCATTTCAGGGGTTCCAGATAAGCTTTGAGTCGCGCCACCGCTTCATGCAGCTGCGCCATGGAGCTGGCCGTTGAAAAGCGGATGAAATTGTGCACATCTGCCTGGCCAAAGTCGCGCCCGGGTGTGACGGCCACATGGGCGTGTTGCATGAGGTCAAAGGCCAAGTCCCAGCTGTCTTTGATTGTGCGGGTCCGGCAAGCGTTTGAACAGTCGGCCCAGGCGTAAAAAGCGCCGTCGGGCATGACCGGCACGGTGAGCCCCAACGCGTTGAGCGCCGGGATGAAGTAATCACGCCGGGCCTTGAACGCCAAGCGGCGGCGTTCGTATTCCAGCAGGCTACTCGGTTCAAAGCAAGCCAGGGCGGCATGTTGGGCGATGGCGCTGGGGCAGATGAACAGGTTTTGCGCTAGGCGTTCAATCACCGGCACGAGCTGCTCTGGCACCACCATCCAGCCCAGGCGCCATCCGGTCATGTTGAAGTACTTGCTGAAACTGTTAATGCTGATGATGTTGTCATCAAGCGCCAGCGCCGTTTGTCCATACTGCGGATCAAAGCTCAGGCCGAGGTAGATTTCATCGACCAGCGTGATGCCGCCTTGTTGGCTCACCACTTGATGGATACGGCGCAACTCGCTGGGTGCAATCGAGGTGCCAGTGGGGTTGGAGGGCGACGCCAGCAACACACCCCGGGTTTTGGGGCCCCAGGCGGCTTGCACCTTGTCAGCGCTGAGCTGGAAGCGCTCGGCTGCCGTGGTGGGGATCAAGACAGCCGTGCCGTCGGCGGCGGCGACAAAGTGCCGATTGCAGGGGTAGCTGGGGTCGGGCATCAAGATTTCGTCACCCGACTCGACCAGCGCCAGGCAGGCCAGTTGCAGCGCGGCCGAGGCCCCGGCGGTGATCACAATGCGGCTGGTTGGCACCTGGACATTGAAGCGGTTGAGATACCAGTCGCTGATGCGTTCGCGCAGTGGTCCCATGCCGGTGGCCTGGGTGTAGTGCGTCAAGCCGTCATGCACGGCCCGGCAGGCGGCGTCTTGCACCAAAGGGGGTGCGGTGAAGTCGGGTTCGCCGATGTTCAAGAAGATCATGGGCGTGGCGCTGTTTGCCACGTCCAGGGCCAGCTTGGATGCCGCCTTGGCCACCTCCATCACATAAAACGGCTCGATGCGCTGGGCGCGCCCGGAGATTTTCATGCGCGGGGTTTGCCCCGGTCGGCGTTGACCTCTGCCGCGCGCAGGCTGGGTGCCAGGCCGTTGAGCACGGCGTTGACGTACTTGTGGCCGTCGGTGCCACCAAATTCTTTGGCCAGTTCAACACATTCGTTGAGCACCACGCGCCAGGGCACGTCCAGGCAGTGCTGCAACTCAAAAGCGCCAATCCACATGATGGCGTGCTCGATCGGCGAAATCTCAGTGAACTTGCGGTCCAGCAGCGGCAGCAGCAGCGCGTCCAGTGCGGCGGCCTGTTCTGTGCAGCCTTGCAGCAGCGTGTCGAAATGCAGGGAGTCGGCTTTGGAAAAGCCTGCCAGGTCTCGGGTGAAGGCGTCGATGTCGGCCACGGTGTTTTTACCGACCAGACTTTGGTACAGCGCTTGCAGGGCAAATTCGCGGGCGCGGGAGCGGTCTGACTTGCTGCCGGCTTTGCGTGCGCCGGTACTGGTCAGGCCCGTGCGGGACTGGCGGGGCGGGCGGGTGCCGGCGGGTTGGGTGGGCTGCTCAGTCATTAGATGTCACTTAGTAAATTGGCCATTTCAACGGCAACGCGGGCGGCATCAACCCCTTTGTCAAGCTGGCGGGCTATGGCTTGCTCTAGATTCTCGGTCGTCAGGATGGCATTGGCGATGGGCAATTGGTAATCAAGTGCAACCCGGCTCACCCCCGCGCCCGATTCATTGGCGACCAACTCAAAATGGTAGGTTTCACCGCGAATGATGCAGCCGATGGCCACCAGCGCGTCATATTTCAATTTCTCAGCCAGGGCTATCAGCGCCACCGGCACCTCCAGGGCGCCAGGCACTTGAACCACGTCAATGTGCTTGTCAAGCACGCCCAGCGCCAGCAACTCCATCTTGCAGGCCTGCGCCAGGGCGTTGGTAATGGGCTCGTTGAAACGCGCCTGAACGATGCCAATGTGCAATTTTTTGCCGTTCAAACGGCTGTCGCTGGCGGCCAATGCGCCTTGGTTGGCTTCAAGCATTTGTTTTCCCCAAATAACCCTCAATTTCCAGGCCGTAGCCGGTCATGCTGGGCATGCGGCGCGGGTTGCCCATGAGCTGCATTTTGTGCACACCGCATTCACGCAGAATCTGGGCGCCAATGCCGTAGCTGCGCAAGTCCATTCGGCCGCGCTCAGGGCCATGGCTGGCGCGCGCCGTGCCGTCAAACTGGGCCAGCAATTGCTTGGGGCTCTCGCCGCAATTGAGCAGCACCACCACGCCACTGCCCTCAGACGCGATGTGGGCCAGTGCGGCGTCGAGACTCCAGGAATGCATGGCGCGGACGACCTCCAGCGCGTCCAGCACTGACAGCGGTTCATGCACGCGCACCAGCACCGTGTCACCTGCGGCCCATTGGCCTTTGACCAGCGCCAGATGCACGGCGTGCGCGGTTTTGTCCTTGAACGCGTGAATGGTGAACTCGCCAAAAGCGGTGTTGATCGGGCGCGAGCCCAGCTTTTCAACCAGCGACTCAACCCGGCTGCGGTGCGCGATCAGGTCAGCGATGGTGCCAATTTTCAGGCCATGCTCGGCCGCAAACAGGTGCAGGTCCGGCAGGCGCGCCATGGTGCCGTCGTCTTTCATGATCTCGCAAATGACGGAGGCCGGGGTGCAACCGGCCATGGCGGCCAGGTCGCAGCCGGCTTCGGTGTGGCCAGCGCGCATGAGCACGCCGCCTTCAACCGCTTGCAACGGGAAAATGTGGCCGGGTTGCACCAGGTCTTGTGGGTGCGCATTCTTGGCCACCGCTGCCTGCACGGTGCGAGCGCGGTCCGCGGCCGAAATGCCGGTGGTGACGCCTTCAGCGGCTTCAATCGACACTGTAAAGGCGGTGCCCTTTTTGTCGCCGTTGCGCGCGGTCATGGGCGGCAGTTGCAGGCGTTCACACAGGCCGCGCGTGAGGGTCAGGCAAATCAGGCCGCGACCAAATCGGGCCATGAAGTTGATGGCCTCAGCGCTGACGTGGTCGGCGGCCAGCACCAGGTCGCCTTCGTTTTCACGGTCTTCTTCGTCGACCAGAATCACCATGCGGCCAGCGCGCATGTCGGCCACGATGTCTTCAACCGGGGAAATTGTTACGGGAATGGGGGCGGTCATGCGACTGTCTTTCATGGATGGCTAAATGTAAGGTTAGGAGCTGGGTGGCTGACGCGTTAAGGCGCAGTCAAATTGGTGTGCTGCGCCTCAGTGCTGAGCATGCGCTCCACATAACGCGCAATCAAGTCGATCTCAAGGTTTACGCGGGAGTCGGCTTTCAGCGAGCCAAGCGCCGTATTTTGAACGGTGTGCGGAATCAGGTTGATGCTCAACTCGCAGCCGCCTTCAAGGTCCTGGATGCGGTTGACGGTCAGGCTGACGCCGTTGACGGTGATCGAGCCTTTGTAGGCCAGGTACTTGGCGAGCGACTTGGGGGCCAGCACGCGCAGCTCCCAACTCTCACCGACCTGCGCAAAATGCGTCACCGTGCCGACACCATCCACATGGCCCGACACGATGTGGCCACCCAGTCGGTCATGCGCGCGCAGCGCTTTTTCCAGGTTGATCGGGCCCAGTTGTGACAACCCGGCAGTCTTGTCCAGCGATTCGGCCGACACATCAACCGTGAACTGCTGCTGTGCAGCCTGCAGCGAAGTCACCGTCATGCAGGCGCCGTTCAGGGCAATGCTGTCGCCCAAACCGACGTCGTCAAGGAAAGCGGGGGGGCACTCGATGGTCAAGCGCTTGCCGTGGGTTGAAGAGCTTCCGAGGGCGTGGACGGCGACGATGCGCCCCACGCCAGTGATGATTCCAGTAAACATGGCTCGATTGTCTCAGAATGATTTGGCGCCAATGTTCGGTCCAAGAAAATGCACGCATAACCAGCGGGCAACAGCCTGGCGGCTTTCTGGCTTGGCGCCCCACGCAAAATTTTGTCAAGAAATTTATGCTGTTTTGGCCTCTAGCCCACGTATTTATTGACTATATAGCTATTAAATTAATATTGTCTCTTGACTGATCTGATCAACCCTGAGTATTCAAAATGCCTCACGCCCCGGTGGTCGGGCCAAGATGCGCAGGTCGGGGCCGATGGCTTCGATGCGATGAAAACGCAGCTTCACCGCGTCACTCAGTTGCGTGATGGGTCCAAAGTGGGCCATGCCGCTGCCCAGCCCAATCAGCATGGGCGCGAGGTACACCAAAAATTCATCCACCAGACCCTCCCGAATGAACGAACCGTTGAGTTTGTGGCCGGCCTCGACGTGCAACTCATTGATTTCGCGCGCGGCCAGGTCCCGCAGCATGGCGGCGAGGTCTACCTTGTGCTCTGTTCCTGGCGCAACACCCGGCCTATAAATCACCGTAGCACCACGTGCTTCAAGCGCTGCTTTTTTCGAATCATTTTGGGTCGCTGTATAGATGTAGCATGCGCGACCAGCTATGAATAGTTGAGCATCGAGCGGCGTCTCCAGGCGGCTGTCCACAATCACCAGATGGGGCTGGCGCGGCGTCTCAACCAGCCGCACATCCAAACGCGGGTTGTCCGCGAGCACGGTGCCGATGCCAGTGACCACGGCGCAGGCGCGCGCGCGCCAGGCATGGCCGTCGGTGCGCGCCGCCTCGGACGTGATCCACTGGCTCACGCCATTGTCCAGCGCCGATTTTCCGTCCAGCGAGGCCGCCATTTTGAGGCGAACCCACGGAGTCTTGCGGATCATGCGGCTGAAGAATCCGATGTTGATTTCACGCGATTCAATCGCCAGCGGATCGTCAGGCGGCAGGACTTCAACCTCTACCCCGGCTGCGCGCAAGCGCGCGAAGCCTTGGCCCGAGACACGTGGGTTGGGGTCGGCTATGGACGCCACGACCATCTTGAGGCCGGCGGCAATGAGCGCGTCGCAACACGGGCCGGTGCGGCCGTGGTGCGAGCAGGGCTCCAGGGTGACGTAGGCGGTGGCGCCTGCTACCGAATGGCCTCGCTCGGCCGCGTCGCGCAGAGCCATGACTTCGGCGTGCGGACCACCGGTGTGCTGGGTGTGGCCTTGGCCCAGGAGTTGGCCGGTGCTTGACACCACGACGCAGCCCACCGCCGGATTGGGTGGCGTCATCAGTCGCGCCAGATGGGCCAGTTGAATCGCTTGTTCAATCACGTTGATGCTCAAAATGAAGGGGAAAGCCCGCCATCGGCTGAAAAGCGACCGGCTGGCGGCCAGACTCTACCGCACGTCGGTGTGGGGACTCGATTGGAATGCCCTAGGTTAACCTAAGCGCCATGAAAACTCGTCATTCAGGCTTTACCTTGGTGGAACTGCTGATCACGGTGGCCATTGTGGCCGTGCTGGCTTCCATGGCGGTGCCCAGCTTTCGCACGATGCTGGTCAAGCGCAGTGTGGATGCGGCGGCTGACACCTTGGTGAGCGATTTGCGCTTTGCCCGATCCGAGGCGGTCAAGCGCTCAAGTCAAGTGACCGTCTGCGCCGCCTCCAACGGCACCAGTTGTACCGGCACCGGGGCGCTGTGGAAGGACGGCTGGATTGTTTTTGTCGACTTTGACGGCGATGGAAGCGTTGACGCTGGCGACGGCGATCAGATCGTCAGGGTACAAGATGTGCTGCCCTCCATTGCCTCAATTGCCGCAGCCAATGGCAGCTCCAAATTTCAATTCAGCTACCAACCGACTGGCTGGGCCAAGGCGGCGACCCAGACGTTCATCATCACGCCCAGCGGCGACGTCCCGGCCGGGTCGACGCGGCTCATTTGCGTGTCCATTAGCGGCCGGGCCGGCCTCAGGCCCAGAGGGGATACGTCATGCACTTGATCAAAAGAGAAATTTCTGGCGCTCGGAGTCGTCGGCGCTCAGTGGGTGGCGTTTCGTTGATCGAAGTGCTGGTGTCCATCGTGATCGCCTCCATCGGCTTGCTGGCGTTGGCGGGTGTCAATACGGCCTCCATGCGCTACACCAAAATGTCGCAATACCGCGCGACCGCTTCGCAACTTGCCAGTGACATGGGTGAGCGCATGCGCGCCAATAAGGGGCAGGCGGCAGTGGCCGCTGTTGTCGGCCCACCCGCCATACCTGCCGTGGTGGCATCAGGTTTTTTTGCGGGTGATTACGACTTCACTTCAGATTTTGCCGGGCAGGCAACCAAGGCAACGATACCCGCCGCGTTAAATGTTCCTACAGATTCAAAGTACTTGTGCAGCAAGCAGGCAAGCGTTTGCTCTGCTGCCGAAATTGCCGCACTGGATCTGGCGCAGTGGCGAATTCTGGTGCGCGACCAGTTGCCTGCAGGTTCGGTATTTCTCATGCGCCAGGCGGGGCAGGTGGCGATGGACTTGTGGGTGGTGTGGCGGGATCCCGCCGTCGCGAGCACGGAGGATGCGCCCGCGCTGACCACAGAGTGCCCCGATGATCTGCATCGTGGTGACGATCCAGAGCCCGCCAGCATCCGCTGCAGCTTTTTCAGGATTAATTTATGAAGCACTCTGCATTGCGGTCGCGCGTGCGCGGCGTGTCCCTGGTCGAAGTTATGGTGTCGCTGGTCATTGGCGTGGTGGTGGTCGGTGCGGTGCTGGTGAGCTATATGGCGTCGGGCAAGAGCAGTGCACAGCAGGCAGCCTACGCCGCGATGAATGAAAACGCCCAGCTCGGTTTGGGGCTCCTATCGCGCGATTTGCTGCTGGCGGGTTACGCACAACCCACGGGCTTTGAACCAGTTACCCCTGCGACTGTGCCGCCAACTTTTACTGGGAATTTAGCGCGGACATACTCGGGTAGACCCGTGTTTGGCTGTGACAACGGATTTGTTTCCCCGAGCACGATCGGAGTCGTGGCCTGTGCCACAACGGCGGGGGCTCCGGCCATCGAGATGGTCTATGAAGCTGATTTGTTGAATACGGTTCCCACGGCTGCGAATGTGCCCTCAGACTGTCTGGGCAACACCCTGCGTCCGGCGGCTGGCACCTTGTCTGGGGTTGACTTCTTTGTAACCTTCAACCGCTACTACCTGAGCACCGGCGACACCGGGCGCTCCGAATTGCACTGCGCCAGTAACACGCGGGACCTATTAGGCCAGCCGGTTCCCGGTCAACCGCTGGTGGATAACGTCGAAGCCATGAAGTTTTGGTACGGCGAGGCGGGGGCTCTGGCTGCAGACAGCCGCCGGGTTCTGCGTTACGTCACAGCCGGCAATTTGGCGGATGCAAGTTTTGCCAATGTGATTGCCGTCAAGGTGTGTTTGCTCATCCGCAGCAGCGAGGCTGTCCTCGACATGGATTTGTATCCAGACCCATTGTTGCCGCCAAAGTACCTGGATTGTGATTCGACCGAGCAGACCATCACCGACAAATTTTTGCGGCGTGCGTACTTCACCACCGTGACCTTGCGCAACAAAATGGCTTTTTAAGGTGGCTATGAATTCCCACTCCTCTTTTTCACCCGATTCCTGGCACGCCCGGCAAGCGGGCGTGTCGCTCATCATTGTGCTGATCATGCTGGTGATCATCGGCCTGACGTCGGCGGCGGCCATTCGCAACGCCACCTCCGGCGAAAAGGTGACCAACAATATTCGTTTGCAAAATCTGGCCCAGCAATATGCTGAGGCTGCTTTAAGGTACTGCGAAGCTGAATTGGGAAAACCCGACGATGTGGCCGCCCCGACCGGCAGACTCGGTACCCCATTGGTGGAGGCCAACATCATTACAGTGGCCGCCGGTGCTGCTACGGGGTGGGAGCAGACGGCTACATGGATTGGCGTGGGTGGCGCATCGGCGTCCAAAACCACATTGCCACAGCTCCAGATCAAGTCTTCGGACAGTTCTTTCAAACCAAACAAATTGCCAGAGTGTGTGGCGGAAAAACACACCATGGCTGATGGCAATCTTGCGTATGTGATCACCGCCAGGGGCTTCAGCCCCGATTACAGCTTTGATTCGACAACTGGCAAGACGACCAGTGGCTCCGTGGTGTGGCTGCAGTCGACCATCAATTTACAGTGAAAAAGGAGACGATCATGTCTATGAATAAATTGCTGCTGCCCGTGCGGCCCTTGATGCTGACGGTCAGTCTTGCCACGCTCTTGCTCTCCAGTGCCGCGTTGGGGCAACCCTCGCAAAAACCGTTACTGAGTCGCGATGGTGGCGGCGTCAAACCCAACATCATGCTGACCGTGGATGATTCGGGTTCGATGATGTTTCAGCACATGCCCGAGAACAAAATTTATGTTGGCGCCTATGCCGTGGACAGTCCTGTCGGGGGTAATTCAGTCCGCATGGATCCGGGCGATAACCAGTACCTTTCAGATTACTTTTGGGGAACAATTGCGGCGCAGCGAGGAACGAGCAATTACCGCCAAAAGCTGATGCGCTCGCCCGATACCAATACCATCTACTACAACCCTGAAGTGCGCTACCTGCCGTGGGCGCTTGCGACCTATCCATTGCCAGCGGCGACATCAACCAAGCCAGCTGGGCGTATGGCGAACTCCCCCGTGGCTGGCGCCTACCGCAACCCCATGCGTCCCAGTGACGGTGGGACCATCAACCTAACCAACGTTCGTGAAGTTTCAAATTCTGCATTAGAGTGGTGCTATTACGGCAGTGATAGCTCTTGCAGTCAACCGACTGTAACTACTACTTGTACAGGAAGTGGCTGGAGAAGAGTTTGTACGGATACCGCAGATCCTCGTACTTATGATCCAGGCCTGTACTTCCGTCTCAACAAAACAGCAGCTGGTGCCTACAGAGACCCAACGACGCCTGGCAATTACACCGAGTATTCCATCAATCGAGAGCTGACTTTTCCTAAGGTTGCAGCACGCACCGATTGCGCCGGGACAATTGGCGCTTCTGGCTGTACACAGATTGAAGAGCGGCAAAACTTCGCCAACTGGTTCACTTATTACCGCACGCGTAACTTGCTGGCGCGCGGTGCCTTGGCCGAGGCGTTTGCCGAGTCGATAGATACCTTCCGCTTGGGATGGGGCCGAATCAACGCGGGCACTGACACATCGATTGATGGCGTCAACACCAAGGTGATTCAGGCGGGTGTGCGTGATTTCACAGTCAGCACCAAGGGTGATCTGTTTGACTGGCTCTATGCGTTGCCCGCGGAAAGTGGCACGCCGTTGCCACGCGCCATGCGTGCCGTTGGCGAGTATTACTCGCGCAGCGACAACAAGGGCCCGTGGAGCGACAGTCCCGGCGTTGCCAACACGACGGCAGATAAGACATGTCGGCGGTCCTATCACATCATGATGACCGACGGTTACTGGAATAGCACAACGACAGCGGTCGGACATTCAGACGCTACGGATGGAGTTGTCATTACCGCCACCGGGCGTACGTACCAGTACTTGGCCACACGGCCCTATAAAGACGATACGGCAGATAGACGGGCGGACTA
>VMTC01000066.1 GCA_013791765.1 Rhodoferax sp. | reverse complement strand
TCGCCGTCGGGTGGTGCGCAAAGTCGGCATAGACGGTGATGACCCCGCCCGCGCGCTGCACGCTGCCGCGCACTTCCATGCGGCGCTTGACGTTTTCAAAACGGCCCAATGCGCGCGCTGCGACCTCGGGCGAGACCCCCGCATGCTGCGCTGCCGCAATGGCGGCCAGCGCGTTGAGCTGGTTGTGCATGCCAGTTAGTGCCCACTTCAAATGGCCTACAACGTGGCCCCGCTCGAGCACGTCAAATTCTTGCGGGTCACCGTCTGCCGTGAAGTCGCTGACCGCGGCGCCAAAACTGCGCACCTCGCTCCAGCAGCCTGCGTGCATCACCCGTGCCAAGCTTTCTTCCAGCCCATTGACCACGACCCGGCCGGTGCCATGCGGGCCGGCGCCGGGCACCGTGCGCAGCAAGTGGTGAAACTGGCGCTCTATCGCGGCCAGGTCATCAAAGATGTCAGCGTGATCGAATTCGAGGTTGTTGAGCACCGCGGTGCGTGGCCGGTAATGCACAAATTTGCTGCGCTTGTCGAAAAATGCCGTGTCGTATTCGTCAGCTTCAATCACGAACGCAGGCCCACCGCCCAAACGCGCCGACACATCAAAATTCATTGGGACGCCGCCAACCAAAAAACCGGGCTGCAGCCCGGCGCACTCCAGTATCCAGGCGACCATGGCGGTCGTAGTGGTCTTGCCGTGGGTGCCGGCCACCGCGATCACATGTCGCCCTTGCAAAATATGGTCTGCCAGCCACTGCGGGCCGCTGGTGTAGAACAGGCCAGCGTCCAAAATAGCCTCCATCAGGGGGAACTTGGGGTTGCCATCGGCCAGGTGCTGGCGGCTGACCACGTTGCCCACCACGAACATATCAGGCGCCAGGGCCAATTGGTCCGCGCCAAAGCCTTCGATCAGTTCAATACCCAGTGCGCGCAGCTGATCGCTCATGGGCGGGTAGACGCCCGCGTCGCAGCCGGTGACCTTGTGGCCGGCTTCCCGCGCCAAGGCGGCTAGGCCCCCCATAAAAGTTCCACAAATACCAAGAATATGAATATGCATGATTGAATTTTAGGCTGCGCTAAGGGTCGTTCAAAGCGGGGCAAAATCACACCCCATGGACACGCTGAAATCAGAAATATCAGCCACGGCGGCACGCCTGGTGGTCGAAGAGGGGCTTGAATTCGGTCCGGCCAAGCGCCGCGCCGTCAAACAGCTGGGACTGCCGACGCGCACGCCCTTGCCCGGCAACGACGAAGTCGAGGACGCCGTGGAGGACTACTTGTCCGTCTATTGCAGCGACACCCAGGCCGGTGAGCTAATGGCCTTGCGTCGCCTGGCTCTGGTCTGGATGGAGCGCATGGCGGCATTTCGGCCTTACTTGGGTGGGGCCGTGTGGCACGGCACGGCGACGCATTTTTCAGATATTTACATTCAATTGTTTTGTGATGACAGCAAATCCGCCGAGATATCGCTCATTGACCATCAAGTGAATTATGTGGCGCGCACCGTGAAAGGCTTCAAGGGGGAGTCGGTCGAGGCACTGAGCGTGCATGCTTTTTGTCCAGAATTAATGGAAGACGTGGGTGTTCACTTGCTGATCTATGACCGTGATGACGTGCGCGGGGCATTGAAACCTGATGCCAAAGGGCGTGCGCCGCGTGGGGATATCCAGGCCGTGCGGCGTTTGCTGCATGATGACCCAACATGAATGAATCCGTGCCTACTCTCAAATCCTCAGGAAAATCCGCAGCCAGTCGTCGGGGCTGGCTGATGGCTGCGGTCGCCAGCGTCGCTACTTTGGGCGGCGCCGGGCTGGCGTGGCGTCGATACCAGCCGCAAGAGCTCGCGCCGCGCGCCGAGTCCGCGCTTTGGACCATGGAATTCCCGGGTCTTGATGGAAATGTATTTCGCATGGCTTCATTGCAAGGTCAACCTGTCTTGTTGAACTTTTGGGCGACCTGGTGTCCGCCATGTATTGAGGAACTGCCGTTATTGAGCAGCTTCCACCAGGAAAACTCAGCGAATGGCTGGCAAGTGCTTGGCTTGGCGGTAGATCAATTAGAGCCGGTGAAGCGCTTCCTGGCGCGTAGCCCAGTGACTTTTCCGGTTGCGCTGGCGGGACTGCCGGGGGTCGAACTCGGCAAGTCGCTCGGCAATGTCAGCGGTGGCTTGCCGTTCACGGTGGTGTTTGGAGCAGACGGGCGGGTCGCGCATCGTAAAATCGGCAAAGTGTCATCAACCAATTTGCTGGACTGGGCTGCCTTGAAATAAGCAGTCGCCGCGCCAGACGGTCGCAGCCCATTGTCTCAGTGTGAGTCCAGATCATTGGTTTGCCCAGGCTGGCGAGGCTAAAATATTGAAAATTAGCAGAAGATGACTGCATTTAGATGAAATTTAAGGTAAATTCGCCGATCGTTACTTAAAAATCGTTGGAGACATGATGGACCTTAGAAAATTGAAGACACTGATTGACCTGGTCTCAGAGTCAAACGTCTCAGAGCTGGAAATCACAGAAGCAGAAGGCAAGGTTCGCATCGTCAAGGGTGGTGGCGCCATGGTCCAGCAGTATGTGGCGGCACCCGTTGCGGGGCTCGCCCCCGCTGCTGCGGCGGCCCATAGCCCGGATGTTGCCCCTGCATCCGCACCCGCACCCGCCGTTCAAGCGGTCAAATCGCCGATGGTCGGCACATTTTATCGATCTGCCTCGCCAGGCGCCAAGGCCTTTGTCGAACTGGGCGACGCCGTCAAAATCGGAGACACCGTCTGCATTATTGAGGCCATGAAAATTCTCAATGAAATCGAATCCGACAAGTCGGGGACGGTGACGCAAATTCTCTGTGAAAACGGACAGGCCGTTGAATACGGACAACCCCTGTTTGTGATTGAGTGACCTTCAAGCGGCCGTTCCCATGTTCAAAAAAATCCTGGTTGCCAATCGGGGCGAAATTGCCCTCAGAATTCAACGTGCCTGTCGTGAGCTCGGAGTCCGGGCTGTCATGGTCTATTCCGAGGCGGATCGCGAGGCCAAATATGTCAAGTTGGCCGAGGAAGCGGTCTGCATTGGACCGGCGCAGTCGGCCCTAAGCTATCTGAATATGCCCGCGCTCATATCGGCGGCCGAAGTGACAGATGCCGAGGCGATTCATCCGGGTTACGGTTTTTTGAGTGAAAACGCTGATTTTGCCGAGCGGGTAGAAAAGAGCGGCTTTCAGTTCATTGGACCGACGCCCGAGTCGATTCGCATGATGGGTGACAAGGTGTCCGCCAAGCAGGCCATGATCAAGGCTGGCGTTCCCTGTGTGCCTGGTTCGGAAGGCGAGTTGCCCGATGATCCGGTGCAAATTCGCCGTATTGCCAAGGCGGTGGGGTATCCGGTCATCATCAAGGCCGCTGGCGGTGGGGGTGGGCGTGGCATGCGCGTGGTTCACACCGAGGCGGCGTTGCTCAATGCCGTCACCATGACCAAGGCCGAAGCGGGCGCTGCGTTCGGCAACCCGGCGGTGTACCTGGAGAAGTTTCTCCAGAATCCCCGGCATATTGAAATCCAGGTTCTGTCGGACAAGTTCAAGAACGCGGTTTACCTGGGTGAGCGTGACTGCTCGATGCAGCGGCGCCACCAAAAAGTGCTGGAAGAAGCGCCGGCGCCGGGCATTGCGCGTCGGCTGATTGAGCGCTTGGGAGAGCGCTGCGTGGCCGCCTGCAAAAAAATTGGTTACCGCGGGGCCGGTACTTTCGAATTTTTGTTTGAAGACGGCGAGTTTTATTTCATAGAGATGAATACCCGCGTGCAGGTGGAGCACCCGGTCACGGAAATGATCACCGGGGTGGATATTGTCAAGACGCAGATCATGGTGGCTGCCGGCGAGAAGTTGCCGTTCACGCAACGCCAGATTGGGATTCGCGGCCATGCGATCGAATGCCGCGTCAATGCTGAAGACCCATTCAAGTTCACGCCTTCGCCCGGTCGCATCACCATGTGGCACGCGCCCGGTGGTCCAGGAGTGCGGGTGGATTCGCATGTGTACACCAATTATTTCGTACCCTCCAATTACGACTCCATGATTGGCAAAATCATTGTGCACGGCGACACCCGTGAGCAGGCGTTGGCGCGCATGCGCACCGCCTTGGGTGAAACGGTCGTGGAAGGCATCAACACCAACATTGCGTTGCACCGTGAGTTGATGGTGGATGCGAAATTTATGGCCGGTGGCACCAACATTCACTATCTTGAAGAATGGCTTGCCCAGCACAAACGCTAAGCCACAACGCCCGGAACCATGTTTGAACTGAAATTGATGTGCCCGCAGAACCGGGTCGAGACCTTGAGTGACGCACTTGAAGCGCTGCAGGCCTTGAGCGTTAGCATTGAAGATGCCGATGCCCAGACTGACGCCGAACAAGCCTTGTTTGGCGAGCCAGGCATGCCACCACCCAAAAATGGCTGGCAGCGCTCACGCGTGACAGCACTGTATGCCGCAGAGGCCCTGGCGAAGGACGCATTGACACAACTGCAAGAGCACGATTTTTTCGCTGACTGCCAAGTTGTGGGTTTGGACGAGCTACCGGAGCAAGATTGGGTGCGTTTGACCCAGTCCCAGTTCACGCCGGTTGAAATTACACCGGAGTTTTGGATCGTGCCGACCTGGCACGAACCGCCCGCGCAAGCCCGCATTGTCATTCGTCTTGACCCCGGCCTGGCGTTTGGCACAGGTACCCACCCGACCACCCGCATGTGTTTACGCTGGATTGCGCAGCGCAGTGCCGGGACTGAATTGGCAGGCAAAACTGAACTCGGTCGGGTGTTGGATTACGGTTGTGGTTCGGGCATTCTCGCCATTGGCGCGGGCAAGTATGGCGCCACCGACATTGATGCGGTTGATATTGACGACGCGGCGGTTGAATCGACCGTGCGCAATGCGCAGGCCAATCAGGTTCATCTGAAGGCTGGGTTGCCTGATGCTGCCGCCGGTGTCTATCAAACCGTGCTGGCCAACATCTTGGCAACGCCCTTAAAGGTGCTGGCGCCCTTGTTGTGCTCGCATGTGGCAGCGGGCGGCTCACTGGTATTGGCAGGCATCCTTGGCGCCCAGGCGGATGAATTGAAAGCCGCTTACGCTCCCTTTTTCCAGCTCACGATTGCTGATCAGCAAGAGGGCTGGATATTGATGACCGCGTCGAACTGAGTTGTTCCACAGGCGGCTCCACAATTTCCACACCATGAGCCTGATCACACGTTGCCCGTCCTGCGAAACCCTGTTCAAGGTTGTCCCTGACCAACTTCGGGTGTCCGAAGGCTGGGTAAGGTGTGGTCAATGCAGCGACATATTTGACGCCGCGCTTCACCTGTTGCCGGTAACGTCGGCGTCGCAAGTGCCACAGGCGCAGCAGATGGAGTTGCCCGATGCCCTGACCGGCTTGGACGCCGCCGACTCACCGGTACTCGATGGCACGCGGTTTGATGAGGTCTTGTCCGTGCCAGCGGCTTCGGTGCCTGAACTTGAAGAGTTGGATGACTCAAATCCGCGAGTTGAAGCTTTGGACATCTCCCTGTTGGCCGTTTCAACGGTCAAAGGCCCGGGATTTGCCGCAGAGGAGGATGGCAGCAGCGACGAGCCTGAGCCTGAGCCTGAGCCTGAAGTTGCCGAGGCCTCTTTCCTGCAGAGACACGAAGAAAGCCCGGTTTGGCGCAAGCCCATCATGCGTGTGACTTTGGCGTTGCTGAGTCTGGTATTACTGCTTGGATTGTTGGGACAAATGGTGCTGCATGAGCGTGATCGAATCGTGGCGCTGGAGCCTGGCTTGCGGCCCTTGCTGCTTGCAATCTGTGCGCCCTTGAATTGCGTCCTGTCACCACTGCGGCGTCTTGACTCCATCGTGATCGACAGCTCGTCATTTGCCAGAATTGAGGGCGACGCCTACCGTTTGAATTTCACGGTCAAGAATACTGCCGACACGCCACTGGCGTTGCCTGCCGTTGAACTGACGCTGACGGACTTAACTGACCAACCGGTCCTGCGGCGGGTGCTCCTGCCCGCAGAGCTCGGTGTCAAATCGGACAGCCTGGCAGCAGGCGCCGAGTGGCCGATTTCATTGCCCCTGGCAATCAAGGCCGGGTCCGCGCCGGAGCAGATTGCAGGTTATCGTTTGTTGATTTTTTACCCTTAGGCTTAGTTCTGCCGCTGCAGCTGTTCGGAGACAAAAAAAGGCCCGGGGCCTTGCGACACCGGGTTTGAGGGAAATACCGTTGGGCTTTTCAGGGTTTGGTGCCCGACGGAAAAGGCCAGGCCGCTTGCGGGTTCAAAGTGGTCTGAGCTGCAGGGGTTGCTGAAGCTGCCTTCTTCGCTGGGGCTGCCTTCTTCGCTGGGGCTGCCTTCTTCGCTGGGGCTGCCTTCTTCGCTGGGGCTGCCTTCTTCGCTGGGGCTGCCTTCTTCGCTGGAGCTGCCTTCTTCGCTGGAGCTGCCTTCTTCGCTGGGGCTGCCTTCTTCGCTGGGGCTGCCTTTGTTACGACGACAGTTTTCTTGGCTGGTACAGCCTTGGATACGATAGCGGCCTTTTTAACGACCGGTTTTTTTGCAGTTGCCATCATTGTTCTCCTTCATTAATTTACTGAGAGCACTTCATGCCAGTCATAGCGCGTGAAGCGATGCATGGTGTTGGGCTCTAGCCCAGCACGATGAACCAGGGTGCACAAATCGCTGTTGCCTTCACCAAGACAATCAACAAGATGTGAAATTTCTATTGTCATTTCTTGAAACTAGTCCCAGGACAGCGCACCACCGGACTGGTATTCAATGACGCGGGTCTCAAAAAAATTGCGTTCCTTTTTGAGGTCAATCATCTCACTCATCCACGGGAACGGATTTTCTTCATTGGGGAAAAGTGTCTCCAGGCCGATCTGTGTGGCCCGGCGGTTGGCGATGTAGCGCAAGTAGCCTTTGAACATGGACGCATTCATGCCCAGCACCCCGCGGGGCATGGTGTCTTCAGCGTAGCGGTATTCCAGTTCGACAGCTCGCTCGAAAAGTGCCTTGATCTCGACCTTGAACTCTGGTGTCCACAACTGCGGGTTTTCCAGCTTGAGCTGGTTGATCAGGTCAATGCCAAAGTTGCAGTGCATGGACTCGTCGCGCAGGATGTACTGGTACTGCTCGGCGGCACCGGTCATTTTGTTTTGACGCCCCAGTGCGAGGATTTGCGCGAAACCCACATAGAAAAAAAGACCTTCCATCAGGCAGGCAAAAACAATCAGCGACTTCAGCAGCGTCTGGTCGCTCTCGTGAGTGCCGGTCTTGAAGACCGGATCCATGATGGCTTCAATGAACGGGATCAAAAACTCGTCTTTATCGCGAATCGACTTTACCTCGTTGTAGGCGTTGAAGATTTCGCTTTCATCCAGACCGAGGGACTCGACGATGTACTGGTAGGCATGGGTGTGAATGGCTTCTTCAAAGGCCTGGCGCAATAAAAACTGGCGGCACTCAGGCGCGGTGATATGGCGGTAGGTGCCCAGCACAATGTTGTTGGCCGCCAGCGAATCGGCCGTGACGAAAAAACCCAGATTGCGTTTGATGATCCGGCGCTCGTCTTCGGTTAACCCATTCGGGTCTTTCCAAAGTGCAATGTCACGCGTCATATTGACTTCTTGCGGCATCCAGTGGTTGGCGCAGCTGGAGAGATATTTCTCCCACGCCCACTTGTACTTGAACGGGACGAGCTGGTTGACATCGGTCTTGCCATTGATGATGCGCTTGTCAGCGGCATTGACGCGCCGGGAGCTGATGGAAACTGCGGGCCGGGCCGGGCCATCGTGCAGTGTATGGCCCTCGGCGGATGGCAGCGACGGCTCTGTCGAGCGACTGCTCGATGAGCCGCGAGTGTGAGGCAATGGCGGTGTGGGCTTGACTTCTTCGTCCCAGGACAACATAGGTGATTCCAATCGAAGGATTATGAGAGTAGTGAAATGAAATGAAAAGTATTCATTCACGTCGCTGCGAAAATGTTTGAACGAGTGTGGTGCAGCAACATCGCATCACCACGGTATGCCCAGGGCATGAGCCTCATTGGCATGACTCGCAGCTTGGATCGTCAACACCGCAAAACTTGATGTCGGTTGCAGGACCGGTTGCCATCTGCATTCTTGCCGTGGCCGCCGCAGCGTCGAGTGCACTCATGCTGTGACTGCCAGACTGCAACTCGCTGCCCGAAGACACTGCATTCATGCGTCCGGCGCTGACGGTTGATTTCTCGGCATGGGTGGCCGACATGGTGCGCAGATAGTAGGTGGTCTTGAGGCCGCGAATCCATGCCAGCTTGTACGTGTCGTCGAGCTTTTTGCCTGAGGCGCCCGCCATGTAGATGTTGAGCGATTGGGCCTGGTCAATCCACTTTTGACGCCGTGCCGCAGCTTCCACCAGCCAGCGCGTTTCCACCTCAAAGGCGGTGGCATATAAGGCCTTGATCCCGGCTGGCACCCGGTCAATCGGACTCAGGGAGCCATCAAAATGTTTCAGGTCCATCACCATGACATCATCCCAAAGCCCCAGGCGCTTGAGGTCTTGCACCAGATAGCCGTTGATGATGGTGAATTCACCCGACAGGTTGGACTTGACCGACAGGTTTCCAAAGCAGGGCTCAATCGAGGCGTCGACACCGATGATGTTGGAGATGGTGGCCGTGGGCGCGATGGCGGTGCAGTTGGAATTTCGCATGCCGTCCTTGGCAATCTTCTGGCGCAGGGCGTCCCAGTCCAGCGTGGATGTGCGGTCCAACTCTACGTAGCCGCCGCGCTCTTGCGCCAGCATGTCCAGGGTGTCGATCGGCAAAATTCCCTGGTCCCAGAGAGAACCTTTGTAGCTGGCGTACCGACCCCGTTCGCGTGCCAGTTCGGTCGATGCCCAATAGGCGTAATAGCAAATCGCTTCCATGGAGGTGTCGGCAAAGGCGACGGCTGCATCGCTGGCGTAGGGGATGCGCAGCTCATACAGGCTGTCTTGAAACGCCATGACGCCTAAGCCCACCGGCCGATGCCGCACATTCGAGTCGCGTGCCTTTTTGACCGCGTAGAAGTTGATGTCAATCACGTTGTCGAGCATGCGCATCGCGGTCGTGATGGTTTTTTGCAGCTTGGCATGGTCAAGCACTTTGGTGGCGCTGTCCGAGCCTGTGGGGGCGTCCTTCAGGTGCTGCAGCAGGTTGACCGAGCCTAGGTTGCAGACAGCGGTTTCCGTGTCGCTGGTATTGAGCGTGATCTCGGTGCACAGGTTGCTGGAGTGGACCACGCCGACATGCTGCTGCGGCGAGCGGATATTGCAGGCGTCCTTGAACGTGATCCAGGGGTGACCGGTCTCAAACAGCATGGTGAGCATTTTTCGCCACAGATCAGCCGCTTGCAGCGTGCGCGACGGCTTGATCTCGCCACGGCTTGCCTTCTCCTCATAGGCGACATAGGCCTTCTCGAAATCGGCGCCAAACTTGTCGTGCAGATCGGGCACATTGTTGGGCGAAAACAAGGTCCACTGGCCTTTTTCCATCACACGACGCATGAACAGGTCGGGCACCCAGTTGGCGGTGTTCATGTCATGGGTGCGGCGGCGATCGTCGCCGGTGTTTTTACGCAATTCCAGGAATTCTTCAATGTCGAGATGCCAGGTTTCCAGGTAAGTGCAAACCGCGCCCTTGCGCTTGCCACCCTGGTTGACTGCCACCGCCGTGTCGTTCACCACCTTCAAGAACGGCACCACGCCTTGAGACTCGCCGTTCGTGCCCTTGATGTGGGCCCCCAGGGCGCGCACCCGCGTCCAGTCGTTGCCCAGCCCGCCGGCAAACTTGGACAGCAGGGCATTTTCTTTGATGGATTCATAAATGCCGTCCAGATCGTCGGGCACGGTGGTCAGATAGCAGCTCGAGAGTTGCGAGCGCAAGGTTCCGCTGTTAAACAGCGTCGGGGTGCTGGACATGAAATCGAAAGAAGACAGGACTTCGTAGAACTCGATCGCGCGCGCTTCGCGGTCGATCTCGTTGAGTGCCAATCCCATGGCCACCCGCATGAAGAACGCTTGCGGCAATTCAATGCGGACCTTGCCCACATGCAAAAAATAGCGGTCGTACAGGGTTTGAAGCCCGAGGTAGTCAAACTTCAGATCGCGCTCTGCCTTCAATGCAACCGCCAGTCGCGGCAGGTCAAACTGCTGCAACTTTTGGTCAAGCAATTCGTTGTCAATGCCTTTTTTGATGAATTGCGGAAAGTAGTCGATGTACGCTTGCGCCATATCGGCCTGCACCACATCACGGCCCAGGACTTCGTTGGCCATGGTGTGAAACAGCAAACGCGCGGTGGCGTAGGTGTAATCGGGGTCCTTCTCGATCAGCGTGCGTGCCGCCAGCACGCAGGCCTTGTAGACCTCATCCATCGGAACGCCGTCGTACAGGTTGCGCATCGTTTCCGCCAGGATCGGCTCGGGCTTGACGTCCGCCCCCAAACCGGTGCAGGCCGACTCGATGATGCTCTTCAAGCGCGCCAGATCCAACACGATGCGCTCACCCTTGTCGGTGGCATGCAGCAAAGGCGCCGCGGCGTCAGTTGCGATTAATTGCTGAGCGCGTTCCTGCGAGCGCTTTTCGCGGTACAGGACATAGGCCCGCGCGACTTCGTGGTGGCCACTGCGCATCAGCCCCAGTTCCACCTGGTCTTGCACATCTTCAATGTGAAACGTGCCCCCGGCTGGGCGCGAGCGCATCAGGGCGCGAATGACCGCTTGCGTCAATTCGTCGACCGATTCACGCACACTGGCCGAGGCGGCGCCTTGCGTGCCATGCACCGCCAGAAAAGCCTTCATCATGGCGACGGCAATTTTGTTGGGCTCAAAAGGCACCACGGCGCCATTGCGGCGAATGATCTGGTACTGGCTCAGTGAGGGGGCTGCGGTGTCGTTGATGCCATCTGCACTGTGCAGTGCCAGCCGATCGGTCTGGCGCTCGGGCAGTGGGGTTGAAACTGTTTGCATGGTGTCCTCGTCGGTCTCTGTGTTTTTGGTGGGGTTGGCGCTTGAATGGGCAGCACCGGGCCCCGCGATAAACGCTTGCATCGGCTTTGCAGAACGCTATATATAGGGTTGACGTGATCATAAACCACTACCGGTAGTGGTTCTGTGAAAAGACCCTAGCAAATCGAGGACAATGATCAGGCCGGGATATTCAGTAAAACCCCAGCTGGAAAAATTTGTTCG
>VMTC01000053.1 GCA_013791765.1 Rhodoferax sp. | reverse complement strand
CGGGTTTGACGTGCGGCCTTGATTTCTTCCGGGTGCCACATCACTTTGAATTGCGCCCGAGGCTGCCAGGTGCATCGGGGCTAGAAAAAGAGCAGTGCACAATGGCGAGTGATCTGGATCAGGCCTCGCTTGTCGCTGCGTCTCTGGTCCATCAGCCCCGGGGCAGTTTTCAAAAATCAGCGTCAGGGAAAAAATTGGGCAATCTCATAGGAATCATCGGCCGCTGGATCATCCGCAATGTGTTGTCACTGCTGCTGATCGTCGCCGTGCTGGTCGCCGCCGGCATGATCCAGAAAGAAGTCAAGGCGTATCTGTTGACGCGTGACGGGATAGCCGCCTTGAAAGCGGGCAAAGCGCTGCTGGAGCGCGACATTCAGGCCCAAAAAGCCGAATTCGAGCAGCGCGCGCAGCGCTTCAAGGCGGCGGGCGACAGCGCGCTGGCGCAGCGCATGGCCCAACTGGAGCAGGAAATTGCGCGCCAGTCAAAGGCCGCCGGCGCGCCGCCCGATCCCAAAATGTGCGTGCTGCTGGGGGGCGAGGCTTGCGCCAGCTATTTTGAGGGTTTGAAGCGCTCGGCCGGGATCAGCCTGCTGGTGCAGGAGCGCGACTACCTGGCCTCCTTGCGCACCGCGCTCGCACTGGGGCGTGGTACCCAAGAGCTTGAACGCCTGCGCCAGGCCCACGCTGCGGTCTACCGCGCCTACCAAGACAACGAGGCGGCCTTGTCGGCCTTCAAGGCGGCCAACGCGACCTGGTGGCTGCCTTTGTCGCAGGCCAATCAAGGCGTTCAGCCGCTGGCTCAAAGGCGTGATGATCTCTATGCCCAGAACCAGCGGGCGCATGCGGCTTATGTGAGGCAGAGCCAGGTCCTTGCGGCAATCAAAACGGCAGACGCGCTTGTCAAAGGGGCCCAGGATCAGGTGGCGGCCGTGTTTCAGTCTCTGGACCAGGAAATTGGCGCGCGCGAAGCCACTTACCAGAAGAACTGGGTCACGCTGTTGTCGGACTCGGCGGGCAAGGTCCTGCCCACGGCGCTTGCCCTGTTGCTGGGCATCATGCTCGCGCCACTGGCGATCAAGGCGTTTTTCTATTTTCTGATCGCGCCGTTCGCCTCAAGGCGCGCTGCCATCACGCTGTTGCCCGATGTTTCCGGGCAAATTGAAGGCGTCGATGCGTCCATGACGGGCGCTGCGGACCGCTTGAAGGTGTCCGAGGTGTCGCAGGCGATCACGCTCAAGCCCGGCCAGGAACTCTTGATTCATCCCGAGTACCTGCAGAGCTCCGCCATGCAGGGCGACAAGGCCACCCAGTGGCTGCTGGACTGGTCCTATCCTTTGACCAGCCTGGCGGCGGGTCTGTTTGGCTTGACCCGCATTCGCACGGATGCCACCGCCACGGTCGTGGTGTCTGCCACCAAAGACCCGCTCAGCGAGGTCGGGGTCATCTCGTTGCCGTTGGGTGCGGCGCTGGTGTTTCAGCCGCATCGGCTGATTGGCGTGGTGCAAGAGCAAGCTCAGCCGCTCAAGATCACGCGGCATTGGCGCCTGGGCACCCTGAACGCCTGGCTGACTCTGCAGCTGCGCTATCTGGTATTTCACGGCCCGGCCCAACTGGTGGTCAAGGGCTGCCGCGGCGTGCGCGTGGAGCGCGCCGACCAGGGCCGCAGCATCAACCAGGCGGCCACCATCGGCTTTAGCGCCAATCTGGCGTATTCGACCCTGCGCTGCGAAACCTTTGGCGCCTATCTGATGGGCCGGCAAGAGTTGTTCAACGACCATTTTGGTGGTGGCCCGGGCTTTTATGTATACGAGGAAATGCCGCATGGCGGTGCCAGGACCGGCTTGTTCGGGCGTGGGCTGGAGGGCTTTGCCGATTCCGTTCTGAAGGTGTTGGGGGTCTGATGTCTGAGCTGGCAGACTTCTCACGCATCACGGAGTCCCCCACCATGACATTGAAGGATTTGCCTTGACTGAACACGCGGAAAATCATCCCATAGACATTTATGCGCTTCAACTCAAATTGCGCGAATTCGCCGCTGCGCGCCACTGGCAGCCCTTTCACACCCCAAAGAATCTGAGCACCGCGCTGATGGTCGAGGCGGCGGAGCTGGGCGAGATATTCCAGTGGATGAGCGCCGAAGAGTCGCAGGCAGCGCATCTGAATCCCGCGACGAAAGAGCGGATCTCGGACGAAGTTGCCGATGTGCTGCTGTACCTGTTGCAAGTGGCCGACCAGTGCGCCATTGACATTCCCCGTGCGATCGCGAACAAGCTGGTGAAGAACGCAGTGAAACACCCTGTGCCGTAGATAATCGGCCGCATGCGAATCCCTTTTACCAAAATGCAAGGCGCCGGCAACGATTTCGTGGTGCTCGATGAGACTCAAGGACCATTTGGCTTGACGAGCGCGCATTACCGCTTGCTGGCAGACCGCCATTTTGGCGTCGGCGCTGACCAGATCTTGACGGTGCGCCCCGCGCCCGCACCCGGCATTGATTTTGAATATCTCATTCACAACGCCGATGGCGCCGAGGTCGAGCAATGCGGCAACGGTGCGCGCTGCTTTGCGCGTTTTGTGCGTGATCAGGGTTTGACGCTGAAGGACGCGATTCGGGTGCAAACCAAGGGCGGCGTGATTGAGCCGCAGCTTAAGCCTGACGGCCGCGTGACCGTCAACATGGGCGCGCCCGTGTTTGAACTGGCCGGGATCCCGTTTGATGCCACCGGTCTGGCGCCACAGCCTTCAGGATCATGGCAAAAATGGCCTCTGGCCCTCGTCGATAGGTCGTCATCAGCTACCGTTTTCGTAGCGGTTATGTCAATGGGCAATCCACATGCGGTGCTGCTCGTGGACGATGTGGACACCGCGCCGGTGCTGGCGCAAGGCCCTTTGATTGAACACCACGCCACTTTCCCGAATCGGGTGAACGCCGGTTTCATGCAGGTGCTGGACCGCGGCCACATCCGGTTGCGCGTCTATGAGCGTGGCGCTGGCGAAACCCTGGCCTGCGGCTCCGGCGCTTGTGCGGCGGTGGTGGCCGGCATTCGACTTGGGCTGCTGGACGACACGGTGCAAGTGCAGACCCACGGCGGCACCTTGACTATTTCCTGGGCGCAGGGCGCAGCACCCGTGCTGATGACCGGCCCGGCCACCACAGTTTTTCACGGCGAAATTAACCTACCTGACTCTCTATGACGACTCCTTTTACCAACCCCATCACCGAAGACGACATCGCCAACTACCTGGCCAATACGCCCGATTTTTTTGAGCGCCACGCCGAGTTGCTGGCCGCCGTGCAGCTCAACAGCCCGCACAGCAACCGGGCCGTGAGCCTGCAGGAGCGCCAGGCGCAGATGCTGCGCGAAAAAATCAAGATGCTCGAGCATCGGCTGATGGACATGATGCGCAACGGCCATGACAATCTGCTGCTGACCGACAAGCTCTTACAGTGGGCGCGCAGCCTGTTCCTCGCGACCGATCCCCTGGCCTTGCCCGGTGAGATCGCCACCGAAATCCAGGACCAGTTTGCGGTGCCGCAAGTGGGCATCAAAGTGTGGGACGTGGCGCCGCCCTTTGCCCAGGCCGACTTTGCCCAGGGCGTGAGCGACGATGCCAAGCTGTTTGCGTCGTCCCTGAGCGAGCCTTTTTGTGGCGTCAACACCGGCTTTGAGGTCGTCAGCTGGCTGGCTGACCCGCAGGCCGCCGCGTCGCTGGCGATTCTGCCCTTGCGCAGCGGGCCGCTGGGCAGCACGGCACCGGCTTTTGGCCTGCTGGTGCTGGCGTCACCCGACGCGCAGCGCTACAACAGCACCATGGGCACCGACTTGCTGGCACGCATCGCCGAACTGGCCAGCGCCGCGCTGTCCAAATTGCGCTAGGCAACGTTTACATTTGTTTGCCGCGCCAGGCTTGACTGGGTTGGCATTTTGAACGTTCTTGTCCCCACTCACTCCCCCAACCCCTCTCTCGCCCCGCCGGGCGAAAGAGGGGGGCTTCATGTGGCCGCGTGTTGGAAGGTGGGAACCTTGCACCTGACTGTGCGCTGGCCTCAAAGTGAAGGCAACGCAGGGACCAGTCGCCATCGCCAAATTTCGCGGCGTGTGGTCGTCGGGTCAGGGCTTGTTTTTTGCCATTTTTTCCCCACTCACACCCCCAACCCCTCTCTCGCCCCGCCGGGCGAAAGAGGGGAGCCTCATGTGGCCGCGTGTTTAAAGGCGGGAACTTTACGCTTGACTGTTCGCTGGCCTCAAAGTGGCGCTAACCCAGCGACCAGTCGCTGTAGCCAAGTTTGGCCTCGCATCAGCTCGCCTGCCCTGGATTTCCCGGTCTGTCGCCCACAAGGCGGCCACGCAGATCAAGCACTGCGGCAATGTCAACTCGCCTCAAACTGCCTGCAGCCAAGTGCAAGACGCCTCGATCAGCTCCCCACTCTGTTTGATGGCAACGCGCCCGTGCGCACCTTTTTCCCACCATCAAAGAGTTGGCCAAATGTGGCTGTTCGCTCCCCTTTCCGCACCAAAGGGGGTGGAGAGGGGTTGGGGGAGAGGGGGGGGATACAACGCAGAAAAAATAGAAATGCTGCTCAAAGCCGCGTGATTCGATCGATCAGTGTTGACCACGACGGTCAAGAAATATCCCAAACACCAGAGCGGAAGATTCATGCGCCGTCGCGCACACCGGCGGATGGTGCGCCATGACGAACGCACCCTATAACCGTGCAATTGCCGCTGCGCGAGGCGGCCACCGGCAAGGCACAGTTCCCGCAGCGGCCAGCACAGCGTTGGGTACCCAACCGGAGGTTCTCGCACGCGGCGAAGCGACCAGCGCAGGGACGGGTTTGATTGAGCGCTACCTCGAACACGTGCGCGTTGAAAAGCGCTTGGCGCAACGCACGGTCGAACTCTATGCGCTGGATCTGCAGAAGTTGTCCCAGCACGCCGCGCAGGCCGGCGTCGAGCTCCTTCAGGTGCAAAACAGCCACATCCGGCGCTGGGTGGCGCAGATGAATTCAGGCGGGCGCAGTGGCCGCGGCATTGCCTTGATTCTGTCGGGCTGGCGCGGTTTTTACGTCTGGCTGGGGCGCGAAGGCCTGGTCAGCAGCAACCCGGTGCAGGGCGTGCGCGCGCCCAAGGCCGGCAAGCCGCTACCCAAGGCGCTGAGTGTGGACGACGCGGTGCAACTGGCCAGTTTTGCCAACAGCAGCGGCGACCCGTGGCTGGAAGCGCGCGACGCGGCCATCGTCGAGCTGCTCTATGGCGCGGGTCTGCGGGTAGGCGAGCTGACCGGGCTGGACGCGGTGGCCAGCGGCAACGCACGCGGCTGGATTGACTTGCAGGATGGCGAGGCGCATGTGCTCGGCAAAGGCAGCAAACGCCGCAGCGTGCCGGTGGGCGCCAAGGCGGTGCTGGCCCTGAGGCACTGGCTGGCGCTGCGCGATCAGGCGCTCAAAGTCACAGAGTCGGGGCAAGCCGACCCTGATGGTGGCCTTCAAGCCGCCCTCTTCATCGGGCGCAACGGCACCCGCTTAAGCGCCCAGTCGATCTGGCAACGCCTGCGCCAGCGTAGCCAGCAAGCAGGTTTGAGCACGCCGGTGCATCCGCACATGCTGCGCCACTCGTTTGCCAGCCACCTGCTGCAGTCCAGCAGCGACTTGCGCGCGGTGCAGGAACTGCTGGGCCACGTCAGCATCACCACGACCCAGGTCTACACCCGGCTCGACTTTCAGCATCTGGCCAAGGCCTACGATGCGGCCCACCCGCGCGCCAAAATCAAGGCAACAACGCCAAAATAGGGCACACTTGCGATCATCATCAAAAAAGGTAATCCATGCGCAATCAAGTCACGGTTTTGTTGGACAAAGGGGTTCAGCTTCAGTTCAACGTCGGCGAGACCCCGATGGCACCGGATGCGGCACGCAGCTGGCTTGACGATCAGTTCACTGCGCTGGACTGCGAGCCGCTGCGCGCCAGCGGCAAGGTGTTGACGGCAGACAAGGTGCTGCGGGTGACCGAAGCCGCCGGTGCAAATATGTTCAAGGACGAAAAATGGGCGCTGGATTACGTGCAGGCGGTGCATGCCGCGCTGGCCCGGCCCCTGATCCGGGTCGACGTGCCCGCGATGACCGTCACGTTCTGAGCTGGTGCGCCCACGCACTCGGGCGCGAACAATTTATAAGCGACCGGGGCTGAGGCCGCTTTTCCAGGCCTGACAATGGGCCCATGAAAACCATTAGCTTGAAAGCTGGCAAAGAGCGCTCCTTGCTGCGTCGCCACCCGTGGATTTTTGAGTCTGCCATTGGCCAGGGTGGGGCCGATGCCGGCGAGACTGTGCGGGTGCAGTCGCACGAGGGGCAGTTCCTGGCCTGGGCCGCGTACAGCCCGGCGTCCAAAATCCGGGCCCGGGTCTGGAGTTTTGTCGAAGCCCAGCGCATCGATTCAGCATTTTTAATAGCCGCTTGTGCAGGCGCCATAAGGGCTAGAGCCAGATTTGATATAAATAGTGACAGCATGCGGCTGGTCCACGGCGAGTCGGACGGCTTGCCGGGGCTGATCGTGGATCGCTATGGCGACACGCTGGTGGCGCAGTTTCTCTCCGCTGGTGCCGAGCGCTGGAAAGAGGTGCTGGCCGATGCCCTGCTGTCGACCACTGGTCTGTCCAGACTGTATGAACGCTCCGACGCCAGCGGCCGCGCGCTGGAGGGGCTGCCGCAGATGAGTGGCTGGCTGCGCGGTGACGGCCCGGTGGAACTGGTCTTGCGCGAGCACGGCTGGCAACTGGGTGTCAACATTGCCACGGGTCACAAGACCGGCTTTTATTTGGACCAGCGCGATAGCCGCGCCAAGTTTGCGCACTATTGCGCGCGCCTGAAGTTCGAGCGTGTGCTCAACTGCTATTGCTACACCGGCGGCTTTACCGTAGCGGCTTTGATGGGTGGGGCCACGCACGTGACGTCGATTGACTCCTCCGGCCCGGCTTTGGAGCAGGCCGCCGCAAACTTGGCGCTGAATGGTTTGGCGCCGGATCGCGCGACTTTTCTCGATGCCGACGTGAACGCCTCGCTGCGCCAGTTGGGCGCGCTGGGCCGGACTTTTGACGCCATCGTGCTGGACCCGCCGAAATTTGCGCCCACGGTGACCCATGCCGACCGCGCGGCGCGGGCCTACAAGGACATCAACCGGCTGGCCTTCAAACTGCTGGCGCCGGGCGGCGTGTTGTTCACCTATTCGTGCTCTGGCGGTGTCAGTGCCGACCTGTTTCACAAAATCGTGGCATCGGCCGGCATTGACGCCCAGGTGGACGGCTACATCGTGGAGCGCATGGGTGGCGCACCGGATCACCCGATGACCATCAATTTCCCCGAGGGCGAATACCTCAAAGGTTTGGTGGTGATGCGTAAATAAGCCAGAAACAATTGGCCGCTACACTCCCCCCCTGTTGACGCCCCCCCATTCATTAAGAAAAGCCATGAGTCTTATCCCTGCAACCATCCTGACGGGCTTCCTTGGCTCGGGTAAAACCACGTTGCTCAAGCGCGTGCTGGAAGAGGCGCATGGTCAGAAAATTGCCGTGATCGAGAATGAGTTTGGCGAAGAAAACATCGACAGCGACATATTGGTCACCGACACCAAAGAGCAGATCATCCAGATGAGCAATGGCTGCATCTGCTGCACCATTCGCGAAGATCTGCGTGACACCCTGCGCGATCTCGCCGAGAAAAAGCGCAAGGGTGTGCTTGACTTTGACCGGGTCGTGATCGAAACCACCGGCCTGGCCGATCCCGGCCCGGTGGCGCAAACCTTCTTCATGGACGATGAAATCGCCGAAAGCTACTTGCTGGACTCGATTTTGACGCTGGTCGACGCCAAGCACGCCCAGAGCCAGCTCGACGAACGCCAGGAAGCCCGTCGTCAGGTGGGATTTGCCGACCAGATTTTTATCAGCAAGACCGATCTGGTGGCCGCAGATGAAGTGGATGCCCTGATGCACCGCTTGAAGCACATGAATCCGCGTGCGCCGCAGAAGGCGGTGCATTTTGGTGAAGTGGCCCTGAGCGAGGTGTTTGATCTGCGCGGTTTCAATCTCAATGCCAAGCTCGATATTGACCCGGATTTCCTCAAAGAGGGGGAGCACGACCACGAAGGGCACGATCACCATGATCATGCGCCCGGCGAGTCCTGCGACCATCCCTCACACACTGCCGGCGGCGGACACCACCACCATCACGATGACGACGTCAAGAGCTTCGTTTTCAAGTCGGATCGCGCCTTTGATCCCGCCAAGCTGGAAGATTTTCTCGGCGCCATCGTCAATATTTACGGTCCGCGCATGTTGCGCTACAAAGGCGTCCTGCTCATGAAGGGCACTGATCGAAAGGTCATATTTCAGGGTGTGCACCAGCTGATGGGCAGTGACTTGGGTCCCGCATGGGCGCAAGGCGAGCCGCGGGTCAGCAAAATGGTGTTCATCGGCATTGACCTGCCGCAAGATATTTTTTTGCAAGGCATGGAACAGTGTCTGCTGTGATTCAACTGTGCGCCACTAAGCGCTAAACACCATGTTTTCCTCGTTTTTTCAATTGATGGGATTTCCCGCGCTCAAACCTGTAAACTCGCCCGCCAAAGAAGGCGCGCAGAGCCAGCCCGCGAAAGCGGGCACCGGGGCAATCCGCGCAAAGGCTTCCGATAGTGCTGGCAACACCAAGAGAACACCTGCCAGCGATGTCATCAAGCACAATAATTCAGCGAGGAGACAAGACATGAAAACTCAGACCGTGAAAGCCAAGGAGGCGCCCAAAGCGAACCCTGCGGCCGTCAAGCTCAAGCCCGCGCCGATGGCCAAATCAGCGCCAGTTGCTGCCAAGCCAGCGCTCGTCAAGGCGGCACTGGCCAAGCCCTTGGTGGCGACCAAGGTGCAGGCCAAAGAGTCAAAGTCGACCCCCGTGGCCGTGGCCAGTGTGACCCGCAACGCCCCCGTTAAAGCTGTCAAGCCGACAGCAACAATCGAAGTAAAGGATTCAGTGAAAACGACGATCGCGAAAGCCGAAAAAACTGAGGCGACAGCACCCAAAAAGACGGTAGTCTCGACTGCGCCCTTAGTTAAAGTGGCGCCGGCCCCGGCGCCGACCCCGGCCCCGGTAGCAACTGCCGCATCCTCTGTACCCGTCAGAGCGGGGCGTCCATCTTCAAGGCTGGCGCAGTTGACGGTGCCCTCCATGGCGCAGTCGGTGGCTTCTACCGCTGCAAAAGCGAGTTTTTCACAAACTGTTGATGCGCCCTACATTGTTCCGCCAGTTCCGTCAGCCGTCAAAAAAGACCCGGCGTTGGCCAACAACTGGAAGCTCAAGCCGGTTGATCAGCTCAGCCATGCTGAACTGATCGCCATGCCTGAAGAGGAGTACATGAACGAGACCCAGATGGCGTTTTTTCGTCGTGTGCTCACCACGCTCAAGCAGGACATTCTGAGCAATGCGGGTCAAACCACGGAGAATTTGCGAGCGGACACAGTGGTTGTGCCTGATCCGGCCGATCGGGCCACCATTGAGGAAGAGCATGCTCTGGAACTGCGCACCCGGGACCGCGAACGCAAGCTGCTCAAGAAAATAGAGCAGTCTCTCGGGCGCATTGACTCGGGCGACTATGGCTATTGTGATGAAACCGGTGAGGCCATCGGGGTCGGGCGCCTGTTGGCCAGGCCCACCGCCAACCTGTCCCTCGAAGCCCAGCAGCGCCGCGAACTCAAGCAGAAGATGTTTGGGGATTGACCTGCTACCTTGGTGAGCTCTGCCCCTTCTTGTTGCTGCCATGGCTACCAAAGACACTAACACCGGCTTGCTGTCCAAGATGGCCCGGTTTGTCCGCAACCCGACCAAGGATTGGTCGGAACTGGACGCGCCCGAACCCGACGCAGAGCAGGAGAATGAATATGGCAAGGCGGCGCTCAAGGAGATGATTGAGCGCAAGCGGCAAAACGATTTCGTGCGTCGGCGCGAATTTGACCATCTGCGCAAGATCCGTCGCAATGAGCCGGTGCCGAGCCCAGAACTCGCGGGTCGACCCTCTTTCTTTCAAACCAGTTCGATTTCCAACCTGGATGAGCGTGCCACGACGCTCAAAAAGATCGATGAAATTGAAGCCCAGATGTCCAAGCAGTGGTGGAAGGGCAAGCAGGACGAGGCATTGGTGCGGGCCGGCCATCCGACCGGAGTCGACAGCGTCGCGCCTGCGGCCGATACAACCGTGCCGCAGAAGCTCTCAAAAAGCAAGACGGCTGATACATTTAACTCCACGACGGTGTCGGAGTTAAGCCCGGCCGAAGACTCGGCATCCGGTTTAGAGTACGAGCCGACGCAGATGGGCTTGGCCGCTTCCCAGGAGCCACTGTCCTTTGGTGCGCCGCGGCAGATGTTGCCTCCCAGGAATTCGGCTGGCAGAAGCGCGGATGCGGGCCTGAGCGAATTTTCAACTTCCAAATTGTTTTCGGTCGAGTTGGGAGACCGTCTGGCTGATCCCGATCTGGAAGAAGCGGCGATCCGCTTTGCCAATGGCGATGACGCAGGGGCCGAGGCGACTTTGCTGACCGCGTTACAGGCTGCTCAGGTGGATGCCGATGCCGCAGACGGCTGGGCCGCCGCTTTGTTTGACCTGTACCGCTCCACCGGCCAGCAGGCCAGTTTTGACCGAGTCGCCATTGAGTATGCGCAACGCTACGGCCGCTCGGCACCCGCCTGGTTCTCAACCCCTGAGTTGCTGGGGCACCATTCGCGCCCAGCTGCATTACCTCAAGGCGCTGCGCCAGCGTCTGGCCAGCAGTTGGTATGGGATTGTCCGGTTGATCTCGATAAGGCGGCAGTGCAAGCGCTGCGCGCCAGTTTGGCGGCTGCGCCTGGGCGGCTCTGGCATTTGCGCTGGAGTCAGTGCCAAGGTATCACGCTTGACGCGGCCCCTGCCTTGGCGGCGCTTTTTCACCAGTGGTGCGCGCAGCCTGTCAAGCTGCAGTTTGACGGGTCTGAGGTGCTGCACAACACCTTGAAGTCCTTCACGCCCTCGGGCGATCAGGCTGTGGACAAGGTGTGGTGGCGTCTGCGCCTGGACGCCTTGCGCATCATGCGTTTGCAAGATGAGTTTGAATTGACGGCACTTGATTACTGTGTCACCTATGAAGTGTCTCCACCCCCCTGGGAAGACGCCCAGTGTGAATATGTGCAGGAGCGCTTCAGTCCAACGCTGCCCGGTGAGACGATGGTCGGCGCACTGGGAGCGGTCAGTACCATCCCCGCTTTTGCTGTGAGTCAGTCAGCCACCGTACCGATGGGGCTTGACCCGTTGCTGACGGCGACCGTGGTGGAGCTCAACGGTGAGGTGCTGGGCGACGCGGCCGAGGCACTGGACACGCTGCAGGCGGGATTGCATGACGCCAAGCGCCTGGTCATTTCCTGCGCCCGTTTGATCCGGGTCGATTTTTCGGCTGCCGGCAGCATTTTGAACTGGGTTGCCCAACGTGAATCCGAGGGTTGTTCGGTTCAGTTCCGCGACGTGCCGCGACTGGTGGCCGCATTTTTCAGCGTCATTGGCATCAACGAACATGCGCGCGTTGTGCTGCGCACCAGTTGACTTTTAGCGACAGCAAGCATGGAACAATTTCACGGCACTACCATCATCAGCGTACGGCGCAAGACGCCCACGGGTTACTCTGTGGCCATTGGCGGCGATGGCCAGGTCACCCTGGGCAACATCGTTGTCAAGGGCACGGCCCGCAAGGTACGCAAGCTCTACCATGGCAAGGTGCTGGCCGGTTTTGCCGGCGCCACTGCCGATGCGTTCACCTTGTTCGAGCGTTTTGAGGCCAAACTGGAGAAGCACCAGGGCCATCTGGTGCGAGCCGCTATTGAACTCACCAAAGACTGGCGCACCGACCGCGTCTTGCGCCGCCTGGAGGCGATGCTGGCCGTGGCTGACAGCGAGGCTTCGCTCATCATTACCGGCAATGGCGACGTGCTGGAACCCGAGAACGGCATCGTGACGATTGGCTCAGGCGGCGCCTATGCCCAGGCGGCGGCGATGGCCTTGCTCAACCACACTGACCTGTCGGCGCCGGAGATTGTCAAGAAATCCCTGGAGATCGCCGCTGAGATATGCATCTATACCAACATGAGCCACACCATTGAAACCCTGGGCGAAAGTCCGTAGCGACAAGTCATGACCCCTCAAGAAATCGTTTTTGAACTTGATAAGCACATTGTTGGCCAGCAACAGGCCAAGCGGGCTGTGGCCATTGCCTTGCGCAATCGCTGGCGGCGCCAGCAGGTCGAGCCCGGCCTGCGGGCAGAAATCACGCCCAAGAACATTTTGATGATCGGCCCTACGGGGGTTGGAAAAACCGAAATCGCGCGGCGGCTGGCGCGGCTCGCCGATGCGCCCTTCATCAAGGTCGAGGCCACCAAGTTCACCGAGGTCGGCTATGTGGGCAAGGATGTTGACGCCATCATTCGCGATCTGGCCGATATTGCCGTGAAGCAAACGCGTGTCGTTGAGATGAAGAAAGTGCGTGCGCGCGCCGAAGACGCGGCCGAAGACCGGGTCCTTGATGTGCTGATTCCACCGCCGCGCGGTGATTTTGGCGTCACCCAGAGCACCGAGCCCGAGAGCACCGCGCGCCAGACTTTTCGCAAAAAATTGCGCGAGGGCCAGTTGGCAGATCGCGAGATTGAAATTGACCTGGCGCAGTCGGCGCCGCAACTCGAGATCATGGGCCCGCCCGGCATGGAAGAAATGACCGAACAACTGCGCGGCATGTTTGGCCAGATGGGGCAGCAAAAGCGCCAGACGCGCAAGCTCAAAATCCCCGATGCCTTGAAGCTGCTGGTCGACGAAGAGGCGGCCAAACTCGTCAACGAAGAAGAGATCAGGACACAGGCGCTGCACATGCTGGAACAAAACGGCATTGTGTTCATCGACGAGATTGACAAGGTAACCTCGCGTTCGGAGGGAAGCGGCGGCGAGGTCTCGCGCCAGGGCGTGCAACGCGATCTGCTGCCCTTGGTCGAGGGCACCACCGTGTCAACCAAATACGGCATGGTCAAGACCGACCACATCCTGTTCATCGCCTCAGGGGCGTTTCACCTGAGCAAGCCCAGCGATTTGATTCCCGAGTTGCAGGGGCGGTTTCCGATTCGGGTGGAACTGCAGTCGCTTTCGGTCGATGATTTTGTCGCCATCCTGACCCAAACCACCGCCTCGCTGGTCAAGCAGTACCAGGCTTTGCTCGCTACGGAAAACGTTCACATCGAGTTTCTTGAGGAGGGCATCAAGCGCCTGGCGCATATTGCCTTTGATGTCAATGAACGCACCGAAAACATCGGCGCCAGGCGTCTGTCGACCGTCATGGAGCGCTTGCTCGATGAGGTCAGTTTTGACGCCGCCAACCTGGCCGGGCAGACGATTCAGGTCGATGCGGCCTATGTGCAGGCGCGTCTGGGCGAGTTGAGCCAGGACGAAGACCTTTCTCGTTACATCCTGTAATTAGTTCGCGCAGCGGATTCGCGGCCAAGTCCTCATTTGTTGAAAGTTGAAACAGGGTCGTCTTCAAGCATCACATTGATTACACGTCCTAAGTCCTTAATTTAGAAGGTTTTTCGATGCTCATCAGCATTCGGATTCATCTCTAAGCCCTTGATTTCATTGGAAATGTTTATTTTCAAACCGGTTGGTATGACTCGCTTTTGCTGATACAGTGCAAAAAAGTGCAAATAAGTGGTGAAAAGTGCCTTTGCACTTCCATTTATTCGCCAAATCACCAAAAGAGAGAGTGCAGTCGTGTTTCAAGGGGCATCGTTTTTAAGTCTGGATGCGAAGGGGCGGCTGTCGGTGCCGACCCGGCATCGTGACGTCCTCAGCGCCACCGCCTCGGGCCAGCTCACCATCACCAAGCATCCACACGGTTGCCTGATGGTCTTTCCGCGACCTGAATGGGAAAAATTTCGTGAACGCATCGCTGCGTTGCCGATGGATGCCCACTGGTGGAAGCGCATCTTTCTGGGTAACGCCATGGATGTCGAACTCGACGGCACCGGCCGCGTGCTGGTGGCGCCCGAGTTGCGCGTTGCCGCCGGCATTGCCAAAGACGCGGTGTTGCTCGGAATGGGCAATTACTTCGAATTGTGGGACCAGGCAACCTATAGCGCAGCAGAGTCCGCGGCGATGCAGGGCAACATGCCCGACGTCCTTAAAGAATTTTCTTTCTGAAGGCCCCCGGTGCAAAGCCCCCTGACACACACCACCGTGTTGTTGAACGAAGCGGTGGACGCTCTGCTGTTCAATCCGGACGCATCGACCCAGACGCTTGATGCAGCCCCGCAGGTCTATGTGGATGCCACTTTTGGTCGCGGTGGCCACAGTCGTCTGATCCTTTCGCGTTTGGGCCCAGGTGACCGGCTGATCGCGTTCGACAAGGATACCGCTGCGCTGGCCGAGGCGGCCACGATTCTTGATCCGCGCTTTTCAATCCGGCACCAGGGGTTTAGCCACCTGGGCGAATTGCCCGAAGCGAGTGTGGCCGGTGTGTTGCTGGATCTGGGCATCAGTTCACCACAAATTGACAACCCGGCACGGGGCTTCAGCTTCCGGTTCGAGGGGCCCCTGGACATGCGCATGGACACCACACGCGGCATCAGCGTGGCGCAGTGGCTGGCCAACGCCGAGGCCGACAAAATAGCGGAGGTGATACGTGACTACGGTGAAGAACGGTTTGCTGGGCCCATTGCAAAGGCGATTGTTGCTCGCCGACAGGAGCGCGGCCCAATGTCAAGCACCACCGAGCTGGCCCAGCTCGTGGCTGACACGGTCAAGACTCGCGAGGCGGGGCAAAACCCCGCCACACGCACCTTTCAGGCTTTTCGGATTTTTATCAACGCCGAGCTTGAGGAGTTGCAGCAGGCGCTAGCGGCCAGTTTGAAGGTGTTGCAGCCGGGCGGGCGACTGGTGGTCATCAGTTTTCATTCACTCGAAGACCGCATCGCCAAGCAGTTCATCGCCCAGCATTCCCGCGAGGTCTATGACCGGCGTACACCCTTTGCCCCGCCCAAGGTGATGCTGCTCAAGGCCCTGTCGCGCTGCAAGCCCAGTGCCACCGAGGTGAGCCTCAACCCGCGCGCTCGCAGCGCCATCATGCGCGTGGCGCAGCGGACGCCGGCATGACCCGAATCAACCTCATGCTGTTGCTGGCTGTACTGGCGAGTGCCCTGTACCTGGTGAATGTGCAGTACCAGTCGCGCCAGCTGTTTTCCGCGTTGGACCAGGCACACGCGCAAGCGCGTCGCCTGGAAGCCGAAAGCGAACGTTTGCAGGTGGAGCAGCGGGCGCAGGCCACGCCCTCGCGCGTGCAGAGCCTGGCGAGAGCCAAATTGCAGATGCGCACTGCCACGCCGGCCATCACGCACTATGTCAGCTATGGCAACGCCGCCCCAGCGGCCGCGTTGGCTCCGAATGACACTGGTTCAGGTGCACGCGTCCCATGAGCCGCAGCATCGCCTACACCTCAAGCCCCTTGCTGGCGAGCCGCACGCCGTTGTGGCGCAGCAAATTCATTGTGGCTGCCATTGCGCTGGGATCGGTCGGCCTGATCGCCCGCGCGGCCTATATCCAGGTAGTGGCCAACGACTTTTTCCTGAAGCAGGGTCAGGTGCGTTTTGGTCGCACGCTGGCCATGCCGGCCAATCGCGGACGCATTCTGGACCGCAATGGCCTGATCCTGGCGTCCAGCATTGCGGCCCCCAGCATCTGGGCCATTCCCGAAGACGTGGAACGCGACCCGGCGCGCTTGCGGCAGTTGGCCAAACTGCTGGAAATGCCCATGACCGAGCTCGACAAGCGCCTCGCGGATGAAGACAAGACTTTTGTCTGGCTCAAGCGCCAGGTCGACGACAGCGTGGCCAAGCAGATCACGGCGCTGCAGCTCAAAGGCATTTACCAGCGCAAGGAATACAAGCGCCAGTACCCCGAAGGCGAGGCCAGCGCGCATGTGGTGGGCTTCACCAACGTGGAAGACAAGGGCCAGGAGGGCATCGAGCTGGCTTTCAACAAAGACCTGGCCGGTCGTGCCGGCTCACGCCGCGTCATCAAGAATCGCTTGGGCCAGGTCGTGGAGGCGGTGGGGGAGCAGATTGAGCCCGTGGACGGACGTGATCTGCAGCTCAGCATTGACAGCAAAATCCAGTTTTTTGCCTACCAGAAGCTGCGTGATGCCGTGTTGCTGCACAAGGCCAAGGCGGGTAGCGTGGTGGTGCTGGACGTGGTGAGTGGTGAAGTGCTGGCGCTGGCCAATTACCCCAGCTACTCGCCCGCCAAACGACGCAATCTCAGTGGCGCCCAGTTGCGCAACCGCGCGCTCACTGATACCTTTGAGCCCGGCTCCACCATGAAGCCGTTCGTGATCGCGCTGGCGCTGGAAAAGGGCCTGGTGAAGCCCACCACGCCGATTCAGACGGCGCCCGGGCGGATCTCCATCGGTCGGTCCACCATCAGCGATTCGCATCCGCACGGCGTGCTAACCGTCAGCGAGGTGATCCAGAAATCCAGCAATGTGGGCACCGTCAAGCTGGCCATGCAGATGCAACCGCGCGAAATGTGGTCGATGTACAACCAGGTCGGTTTTGGGCAGAAGCCGAGCGTGCCGTTTCCCGGCGCTGTCAGTGGCCGCCTGCGGGCTTACAAAACCTGGCGCCCGATTGAGCAGGCCACCATGAGTTATGGCTATGGCCTGTCGAGCAGCCTGTTCCAGTTGGCCCATGCCTACAGCGTGTTTGGGCGCGATGGTGAACTGGTGCCTGTGACCATGCTCAAGTCCAGCGGGCGCGCTGCGGGGGTGCAGGTCATCGATGCCCGCCACGCCCGCGCGGTGCGCAATATGCTGCACATGGCCACCGGCCCAGGCGGGACGGCACCCAAGGCGCAGACCATGGGCTATTCGGTCGGCGGCAAGACCGGGACCGCCCACAAGCAAGAGGGCCGAGGTTATGCGGATAAAAAATACCGCGGGTTCTTTGTTGGCCTTGCGCCGATCGAGCAACCGCGCATTGTGGTGGCGGTCATGATTGATGAGCCGGGCGACGGCAAGTATTTTGGTGGGGAGGTCGCGGCACCTGTTTTTAGTGAGACCGTGCAGCAGACGCTGAAAATGCTGGGCATTCAACCCGACGTGTCGGTCATCCCGCAGATCGTGGCGCAGGCCGAAGAGGAGAGTTTTTGATGCCTGAACTGCAAAGCCCGCAAGACGCTGCCGACTGGCTGCGCAAGCACGTCACCGGCACGCTGCAAACCGACAGCCGCAAGCTGCAGCCCGGCGACGGCTTCATCGCCTGGCCAGGTGCTGCTGCGGATGCGCGGCAGTTTGTCGCACAAGCCTTGGACAGCGGCGCACGAGCCTGTCTGGTCGAGCGCGCTGGCGCCGAGCCTTATGCGTTCAGCAGTGAGCTGGTCGCGACTTACCCCGGTCTCAAGGCCGCCAGCGGCCCGATTGCCGCTGCGTATTTCGACCACCCCTCGCGCCAACTCGATGTGCTGGCCGTGACCGGCACCAATGGCAAGACATCAACGGCCTGGTGGCTGGCACAAGCGCTGTCAAATTTGAAACTGGCGGCGCCCATCCCTTGCGCTCTGGTGGGCACTTTGGGCATTGGCACGCCGCCGCTGACCGGCGCCCCGCTCGACGCCGATCCCCTGGCCGCCATGGTGGCGACCGGTCTGACCACGCCGGACCCGGTGCAACTGCAGCAAGCCTTGCGCCGCTTTGTGGGCCGTGGCCTGAAGGCCTGTGCGCTGGAGGCGTCGTCCATCGGCCTGGACGAGCAACGCCTGAGCGGCACCCGCATTCGCACCGCGATTTTCACCAATTTCACGCAGGACCACCTGGACTACCACGGCACCATGGCTGACTACTGGCAGGCCAAGGCGCGCCTGTTCCAGTGGCCGGGCTTGCAGTCTGGCGTCATCAATATCGACGACGAACAGGGCGCCCAATTGGCCGGCGCGCTGCGCGACCAAGCGCTTGATGTCTGGACCGTGTCCTGCCTCACCGCCGCCCGCTTGCAGGCCTGCGACATCGTCCATGGCGCACAGGGTTTGCGCTTTGCGCTGCTGGAGCGCGAGCCTGAGGGCGCGAACGACGCCGGCGAGGTGGGCGAGCGCCATGTGCTGCAGACCCGGCTGATCGGGAGCTACAACGTTGCCAACCTGTTGGGTGTGATCGCCGCCATGCGTGGCCTGGGTGTGCCTTTGGGGGCCGCCGTTGCGGCCTGCGCTGACCTGAGCCCGGTGCCCGGCCGCATGGAATGTTGGGGCACCCCGGGCCAGCCCTTGGCCGCTGTGGACTATTCCCACACGCCCGACGCGCTGGCCAAGGCCCTGCTGGCGCTGCGCCCCTTGGCGGATCAGCGTGGTGGCCGGCTGTGGTGCGTTTTTGGCTGTGGCGGTGACCGCGACACGGCCAAGCGGCCCCTGATGGGTGCGATCGCCGCCCGCCATGCCGACTGCGTCGTGGTGACCAGCGACAACCCGCGCAGCGAAAAGCCCGATGTCATCATCAGCCAGATATTGCTGGGCCTGGCCGGCCACCCGGCGCTCACCGTCGAGCCGGATCGGGCGCTGGCGATTGCGCAGGCCTTCGCGCAGGCCGCGCCGGAGGATGTGTTGCTGATAGCGGGCAAGGGCCATGAGGAGTATCAGGAAGTGGCGGGCCGACGTCTGCCGTTCTCGGATGCGCAGCAGGTGCGGCTGGCCTTGGGTCAGTGGGTTGCGCCTGACGCTGGGGCTACCGCCGAGCCGGGAGCGCGGGCATGAGCGCGATGATGGATTGCTTAGGTCCGGATTGGTTGGCCTTGCCCTTGGTTGAGCCGTTGCTTGCCGGAATTGATGGGGTCTTTGAAGGCGTCACCGTTGCCTCGTCAGGACTTGTTTCTTGCCATTTTTTCCCCACTCACACCCCCAACCCCTCTCTCGCCCCGCCGGGCGAAAGAGGGGGGCTTCATTTGGCCGCGTCTTTAAAGGTGGGAAATCTGCGCGCTACTTGGCGCTGGCCTCGAAGTGGCGGTAACCCAGCGACCAGTCGCTGTAGCCAAGTTTGGTCTCGCATCGGTTGGCCTGCCCTGGATTTTCCGGCCAACCACCCACAAGGCGGTTTTGCAGATCAAACGCTGCGGCAACGCCAAGTCGCCTCAAGCGGCCTGCAGCCAAGTGAAAGACGCCTCAATCAGCTCCCCATTCTGTTTGATGGCAACGCGCCCCTGCGCGCCTTTTTCCCACCTTCAAAGACACGGCCAAATGTGGCTGTTAGCTCCCTTTCCGCCCCGGCGGGGGTGGAGAGGGTGGGGGTGAGGGGGGGGATACAACGCATAAGAAACAAGAACGCTGCAGATAGCCGACGTGGCAATCCAAGCGATGCATTCTCCTGTATCCAGAAAGAACTGCAAAAACAAGAGCAAACTATGCATATAACACATGGGTTAGAGGCCAAAAATCTTCAAAAAATGGCTGAAAACGTGCAGTTCGCCAAAGCCAGCCGGGAGCTCACACGATGATGACTTTGCAGCAGGCCGCCGCTTGGCTTGGCAACGCACGCCTGGTCAGTGTGACCGGGACCGACGGCGCCGACGTTTTGATCGAGCGCGTGCACACCGACACCCGGACCCTGGCACCAGGCGACCTGTTCGTGGCCTTGCGCGGCGAACATTTTGATGCCCATGATTTTCTGGCGCAGGCCAAGGCACAAGGCGCAGTGGCAGCTATTTGCCAGGCCAGCGAAGGCAGCGACATAGAGGTCCAATTGCGCGCGCTGGGCCTGCCCGCTCTGCTGGTGCCAGACACCAAACTGGCGCTGGCGCAACTGGCCACTCAATGGCGCGCCCAGTTCACCCTGCCCTTGATAGCGGTCACCGGCAGCAACGGAAAGACCACGGTGACGCAGATGATTGCCGCCATCCTGCGCGCCTGGAAGCCGCAGGCTTTTCTAGCCACGCAAGGCAACCTGAACAACGACATCGGCGTGCCGCTCACCCTCTTGCGTCTGCGTCGCCAGCACGAGGTCGCGGTGGTCGAGCTCGGCATGAACCATCCCGGTGAAATTGCGCTGCTCGCCGCCATCGCCCAACCCACCGTGGCGCTGGTCAACAACGCGCAGCGCGAGCACCTTGAATTCATGGCCACGGTGGAGCGGGTCGCGCAAGAAAACGGCTGCGTCATTGACGCCTTGCCAGCAAATGGTGTGGCGGTGTTCCCGGGGGATGACTTGTACAGCCCGTTGTGGGCGGCAAAGTCCGGCGCGCGTGCCACGCTGCGCTTTGGCGGGGTCGACCTTGGCGCTACGGCGCTGGAAGTGCGTTGCCTGCAGGCCGACTGGCTCGGTGCTTGCTGGCAGGTGGCGGTCAGCACGCCGTCTGGTCCCCTGCAGTACAGCTTGCCGATTGCCGGCCTGCACAACGTCAAGAACTCATTGGCGGCGCTGGCGTGTAGCTTGGCGGTGGGCGTCCCTTTAAAGCAAATTGCGCTTGGTCTGTCTGCCTTTGAGCCGGTCAAGGGCCGCTCGCGCGCCCTGTTGGTTCAGATTGGCGGGCGTCAGATCACGCTGGTCGATGACAGCTACAACGCCAACCCCGACTCAGTCCAGGCGGCCATCGACGTGCTCGCCACTTTGCCCGGACCACGCCTGCTGGTGCTGGGCGACATGGGTGAAGTGGGCGACCAGGGGCCACAGTTTCACGCCCAAGCGGGTGAGCACGCGCTCGCGCTTGGCATCGAATCCTTGTTCACGCTGGGTGGGTTGTCCAAGGCAACAGCGGCGAGTTACGGCTCCGGCCGTCATTTTGCAGACATGGCAGCGCTGCAAGCCGCCGTGCTGGCCGAGCTGCCGATGGTCGGCAGTGTGCTGGTCAAGGGCTCGCGCTTCATGCAGATGGAACGCGTGGTTGAGACCATCGTGAATCAAACCCAAGCCACCCAGGAGGCCGACCATGCTGCCTAGCCTGGCCCAGTGGTTGCAGACCGTGTCGCCCGAATTTGGCTTTCTGCGGGTGTTTCAGTACCTGACGCTGCGCGCCGTCATGGCCGCGCTCACCGCCTTGTTGGTGGGCCTGGCGGCAGGCCCCTACGTGATTCGCCGCTTGAGCGAGCTCAAGATTGGCCAGCCGATTCGCGGCTACGGCATGGACTCGCACCATGTCAAGAGCGGCACGCCCACCATGGGTGGCGTCCTGATCCTGTTCAGCATCACGCTCTCCACCCTGCTGTGGACCGACCTGAGCAACCGCTTTGTCTGGATCGTGCTGCTCGTCATGCTCGGTTTTGGCGCGATCGGCTGGGTCGACGACTGGCGCAAGGTGGTCAACAAAGACCCCGAGGGCATGCGCTCGCGTGAGAAGTACCTCTGGCAATCAGTGATTGGCCTGCTGGCCGCCCTGTACCTGGTGTTCAGCATTTCAGAGAACACCAATATGCGCGTGCTGGAGCTGTTCCTGAACTGGGTGCAATCGGGCTTTGATCTGGACTTGCCGCCCAAGGCCGGGTTGCTGCTGCCGTTCTTCAAGTCGGTCAGCTATCCGCTGGGTGTGCTTGGTTTTGTGATCCTCACCTATCTGGTGATTGTCGGCTCCAGCAACGCCGTCAATCTGACTGATGGTCTGGATGGGCTGGCCATCATGCCGGTGGTGATGGTGGGGGCTTGCCTGGGGATTTTTGCCTATGTCGCGGGCAGCGCGGTTTACTCCAAGTACCTGTTCTTCCCGCACATTCCCGGCGCGGGCGAGTTGCTGATCTTTTGTGCCGCCATGTCGGGAGCCGGTCTGGCGTTCTTGTGGTTCAACACCCATCCGGCCCAGGTGTTCATGGGCGACGTCGGCGCACTGGCGCTGGGCGCCGCCTTGGGCACGGTTGCGGTGATCGTGCGCCAGGAGATTGTGCTGGCCATCATGGGCGGCATTTTTGTGGTGGAGGCGATGTCGGTCATGTTCCAGGTGAGCTGGTTCAAGTTCACCAAGAAGCGCTATGGACAGGGCCGGCGTCTGATCAAGATGGCACCCTTGCACCATCACTTCGAGAAAAGCGGCTGGAAAGAAACGCAGGTGGTGGTGCGCTTCTGGATCATCACCATGCTCTTGTGTCTGGTCGGCTTGTCCACCCTGAAACTCAGGTAAGCATGAACACGCTGCAAGACCAACACGTGCTGATTCTGGGCCTGGGCGCCTCGGGTCTGGCGATGGCGCGCTGGTGCGCGCGCTGTGGCGCGCGGGTCACGGTGGCTGATACGCGCGACGCGCCGCCGCAGCTGTCGGCGTTGCAGCGCGATGTGCCAGCGGCCCGGTTCATCCAAGGGGCCTTCGATGCCGCGTTGGTGCTGGACACCGATGTGCAGGCCGTGTTCAAGAGCCCAGGTCTTTCGCCGCAAGACGTTGCTACTGTTACAGAAGCTGCTAACGCAAGTGGCATAAGGGCTACAGGCGAATTGAGCTTATTTTCTCAAGCCTTGGTCGAGTTGAAGGCAACGCAAAATTACGCGCCCCAAGTGCTGGCCGTCACCGGCACCAACGGCAAAACCACCGTGACCGCCCTGACCGGGCAACTGGTCGAGCGCGCTGGCAAGACCGTGGCGCTGGCGGGCAATATTGGCCCGACCTTGCTTGACACGCTGATCCACCATCTGGATGCAGGCACGCTGCCCGAGGTCTGGGTGCTTGAGCTGTCGAGCTTTCAGTTGGAGTTTCAGAGCGGCTTTGAGCCCAGCGCCGCAGCGGTGCTCAACATCACGCAAGACCATCTGGACTGGCATGGCAGCATGGCGGCGTACGTGGGCGCCAAGGCGAGCATCTTTGGTGCCACCGGCCTGATGATTTTGAACCGCGAAGACCCGCAAGTCATGGCGATGCTGCCCGAGCCGGTGCGACAAAAGCTGCAACGCCCGCAGGTACGCGCCCACATCACCTTCGGTGCTGACTTGCCGCAGCGCCCCGGCGACTTTGGCCTGGAGCAGGTCAACGGCATGCTGTGGCTGGTGCGTGCGCTCGAAGCCGACGAGACGCTCAAGACGCGCAAGGGCGAAACGCCCGAGCTGCACCTGCAGCGCCTGATGCCCGCTGACGCACTGCGCATTCGCGGCCGTCACAACGCGGTCAACGCGCTGGCCGCGCTGGCGCTGGCGCAAGCGGCCGGGTGCGCGCTGGGCCCGATGCTCTATGGCCTGCGCGACTACCGCGGTGAGCCGCACCGGGTGCAGTCAATTGGCCTGTTCAACGAAGTTGAGTTTTTTGACGACAGCAAGGGCACCAACGTGGGCGCGACGGTGGCGGCGCTCAGCGGCCTGGGGGCTGAGCGCAAGCTCATTGTCATCCTGGGCGGTGAGGGCAAGGGGCAGGACTTCGCGCCGCTGCTCGATCCGGTGTCGCGCTACGCCCGCGCCGTGGTGCTGATCGGGCGCGACGCGCCGCTGCTGCGCGAGGCGCTGCAGGCCAGCCCTGTGCCGCTGCTTGATGCCGAGTCGATGGCGCAGGCGGTCGCGCTGGCCAATGCCCAGGCGCACGCGGGTGATGCAGTCCTGCTGTCGCCAGCCTGCGCCAGTTTTGACATGTTTGACAACTACGAGCACCGCGCCCGGATGTTCGCGCAAGCCGTGTTTGAGCTCGCCAGCGCTGCGGGTGTGGTGTGGGAAGGCGGCGCAGCATGAAAAAGTGGTTGCATGCGTTGGCCGGTCCCGTGGGCGATGCGCTGCCGGTGCGTCTGGGTGCCACACGCCGCGCCGCCACCGCCGCGGCCCCGACCCCGGTACTGGGCTTTGACCAGACCCTGCTTTGGGTCACGGTGGCGCTGCTGGCCTGGGGCCTGGTGATGGTCTATTCCGCCTCGATTGCGATGCCGGAAAACCCACGCTTTGCCCGCTACACCCATAGCTATTTCCTGGTGCGCCACGCGCTCTGGATGGCGATGGCTTTTGTCGCCGCGCTCCTGGCCTATCAGGTGCCCATGCGCCTGTGGGAGAAGTCGGCGCGCTGGCTCTTTGTGCTGTCGCTGCTCCTGCTGGCCCTGGTGTTGATCCCGCATGTCGGCAAAGTGGTCTACGGCGCGCGGCGCTGGATTGCGCTCGGCCCCTTGAGTTTTCAGCCGTCCGAACTGGCCAAGTTCACGGTGCTGCTGTACGCGGCCGACTACATGGTGCGCAAGATGGATGTCAAGGAGCATTTCTTTCGCGCCGTGGCGCCCATGGGCGTCGCGGTGGCGCTGGTGGGCGTGCTGCTGCTGGCCGAACCCGACATGGGCGCGTTCATGGTGATCGCTGTGATTGCGATGGGTATCTTGTTTCTGGGTGGCGTCAATGCCCGCATGTTCTTTTTGATTGTCACCGTGCTGGTGGGGGCCTTCATGATGATGATCGCCTTCAACGACTACCGGCGCGCGCGCATTTTTGCCTACCTGGACCCCTGGAGTGAAGAGAATGTGCTGGCCAAGGGCTACCAGCTGACCCATTCCCTCATTGCGGTGGGTCGAGGAGAGATTTTTGGTGTCGGCTTGGGCGGCAGCGTGGAGAAGCTGCATTGGCTGCCTGAGGCCCACACCGACTTTTTGCTGGCCGTGATTGGCGAAGAGTTTGGTCTGGTCGGCATCGTCTTGGTCATTGGCCTGTTCTTGTGGTTGACCCGGCGCATGATGCACATTGGCCGTCAGGCGATTGCGCTGGACCGGGTGTTTGCCGGGCTGGTGGCGCAGGGCGTGGGCATCTGGGTGGGGTTTCAGGCCTTCATCAACATCGGCGTCAATCTGGGTGCGCTGCCGACCAAGGGCCTGACCCTGCCCTTGATGAGCTACGGCGGCTCGGCTATTCTGGTCAATCTGGTGGCGCTTGCTGTGGTGCTGCGCGTGGACCACGAAAATCGGCAATTGATGCATGGAGGGCGCGTATGACCGCCCATGACAAACACCAAAGAGTGGCTTTGATCATGGCCGGTGGCACCGGCGGCCATATCTTCCCGGGGCTGGCACTGGCGCAAGCGCTGCGCGAGCGCGGTTGGCGCGTGCACTGGCTCGGTGGCAGCGGCACGCCGACTCAGCCCAGCATGGAAAGCCAGTTGGTGCCAGCGCAGGGCTTTGCCTTTGAGGCTATTAATTTCTCCGGGGTGCGCGGCAAAGGCTTGGGCACGCTGGTGCGCTTGCCCTGGCGCCTGGCGCGTGCCTGCTGGCAAAGCGTGGCGCTGCTGCGCCGGGTCCAGCCCGACGTGGTGCTGGGCCTGGGCGGCTACATCACCCTGCCGGCCGGGCTGATGAGCGTGTTAGCGGGCAAGGCCTTGGTCCTGCATGAACAAAATTCAGTCGCCGGCATGGCCAACAAGCTGCTGGCGCGCTTCGCCACCCGCGTGTTCAGCGCTTTTCCCAACGTTCTGCCAAACGCAATCTGGGTCGGCAACCCGCTGCGCGCCGCCTTCCTGCAGGTGCCCGATCCCACCTCCCGCTTTGCCGATCGCACCGGGCCGCTCAAACTGCTGGTGCTGGGCGGCAGCCTGGGCGCCAAGGCCTTGAACGAGATCGTGCCGCGTGCGCTGGCGCTGTTGCCACTTGCGCAACGCCCACAAGTGACGCACCAGAGCGGCGCCAAGCAAATTGAGGCCCTGCGCGCCAACTACGCTCAAGCGGGCGTGCAAGCCGAGCTGACGCCGTTCATTGACGACACCGCGCGCGCCATGGCTGAGGCTGACCTGGTGATCTGCCGCGCCGGTGCCAGCACCGTGACGGAGATCGCCGCAGTTGGTGCGGCAGCGTTGTTCGTGCCGTTCCCGTCTGCCGTGGACGATCACCAGACTGTGAATGCCCGTTTTCTGGCCGATCAAGGCGCGGGCTGGCTCAAAGCCCAATCCGAGTTGAGTCCTGAATGGTTGGCCGATATGCTACTGAATGTAGAGCGAACTGCGCTTGTTTCATGCGGGCTAGAGGCTAAAAAGCTTCAAAAGATTGACGCTACGCAGAAGATCGTCGCGGCTTGCGAGGAGTTGGTGCGATGAAGCAAGTTCTTGGTCCTGTTTTGTTTGTCTCGGCTGGGCCGTCCTTGGCGGGAAGGGTTGGGGTTCTTGGCATGTTGGAATGTGTTGTGGTCGACGGGTCAGGGCGTGTTTCTTGCCATTTTTCCCCCACTCACTCCCCCAACCCCTCTCTCGCCCCGCCGGGCGAAAGAGGGGGGCTTCATTTGGCCACGTTTTTTAAGGCGGGAACTTTGCGCTTGACTGCGCGCTGGCCTCAGAGTGGCGCTAACCCAGCGACCAGTCGCTGTAGCCAAATTCGGCCTCGCATCAGCTCGCCAAGCCTGGATTTTTCGGTCCGTCGCCCGGAGTCCCGCCACGCAGATCAAGCGCTGCCTCAACACCAATTGGCCCCTAGCTGCGTGCAGCGCATCGAGAACGCGCGCACTCCGTTTGATGGCAACGCGCCCCTGCGCGCCTTTTTCCCACCTTTAAAGACGCGGCCAAATGTGGCTGTTCGCTCCCCTTTCCGCCCCGGCGGGGGTGGAGAGGGGTTGGGGGAGAGGGGGGGAATACAACGCATAAGAAACAAAACCGCCGCAGATAACCGACGTGGTAATTCAAGCAATGAATTCCCCTGTAGCCAAAAGATGAAGCAAAAACAAGAGCATACAAATCATATAGCACGTGGGCTAGAGGCCAAAAAGACAAAAATAAATAGCCAATATCCTCAGACCACAATCCAGGAACTTACCGCATGAAGCACGCCATCAAACACATCCACTTTGTCGGTGTCGGCGGCGTCGGCATGTCGGGTATCGCCGAGATTTTGCTGAACCTGGGTTACACCATCTCGGGCTCGGACTTGGCCGACAGTGCCACGCTGCAACGCCTGGCGGGCTTGGGCATCCAGACCTTTGTCGGCCATGACGCCGATCATGTGGCGGGCGCCGACGCCGTGGTCACCTCCACCGCAGTGCAGGCCGACAACCCCGAGGTCCTGAGCGCGCGCGAGAAACACATTCCGGTGGTGCCGCGCGCCCTGATGCTGGCTGAACTGATGCGCCTCAAAACCGGCATTGCCATTGCCGGCACGCACGGCAAGACCACCACCACCAGCCTGGTTGCCAGCGTGCTGGCCGAGGCGGGCCTCGACCCGACCTTCGTGATCGGCGGGCGCCTGAACAGCGCGGGCGCCAATGCGCGTCTGGGCAAGGGCGACTACATCGTGGTCGAGGCCGACGAGTCAGACGCCTCGTTTTTGAACCTGTCGCCGGTGATGGCGGTGGTAACCAATATCGACGCCGACCACATGGAGACCTACGGCCACGACTTTGGCCGGCTCAAGCAGGCCTTTGTCGATTTTCTGCACCGCATGCCCTTTTATGGCAACGCCATTTTGTGCACCGACGATCCGGCCGTGCGCGAGATCGTGCCGCAAGTGACCTGCCCGATCACCAGCTACGGCTTTGAAGAAGGCGCCGAAGTGCGCGCCGTCGACGTGCGTGCGGTCGGCGGCCAAATGCATTTCACGGTGCAGCGCCGCAACGGCGTGGTGCTGCCTGATTTGGCGGTGGTGCTGAACCTGCCGGGGCGCCACAACGTGCTCAATGCCTTGTCGGCGATAGCCGTGGCGGTCGAACTCAACATTGACGATGGCGCGGTGCAAAGGGCACTGGAGAACTTCAAAGGCGTCGGGCGGCGCTTCCAGCGCTATGGCGAGATCCCAAGTCGGGACGGCGGCACGTTCACCCTGGTTGACGACTACGGTCACCACCCGGTCGAAATGGCAGCGACGCTGGCAGCGGCGCGCGGGGCCTTTGCGGGCAGGCGCCTGGTGCTGGCGTTCCAGCCGCATCGCTACACCCGCACGCGTGATTGCTTTGAAGACTTCATCAAGGTGATCGCCCAAGCCGATGCGGTGTTGCTGGCCGAAGTCTATGCCGCTGGCGAAACACCGATTGTGGCGGCCGATGGCCGCACGCTGGCGCGCGCGCTGCGTGTGGCTGGGCGCATCGAACCGGTGTTTGTCGATGACATTGCCGATATGCCGCAGGCCATCGTGGACACCGCCACGGACGGTGATGTGGTGCTGTGCATGGGCGCAGGTTCGATCGGCGCGGTGGCGGCCAAGGTACTTGATTTGCTACAAATTTCAGAGCTGTTAGCGCAGGAAGGACGTGGGCTATGAGTCAAATTGATCAAAATGCTGGCGCGAGCCAGCAGCGCAGCCGCACCATGGAGCGCCTTGCGGCGCGCCTGGGCAAGGTCGCCGTGCTGATGGGCGGCGCCTCCGCTGAGCGCGAGGTGTCGCTGATGTCTGGCCAGGGCGTGCTGCAGGCGCTTTTGTCGCAAGGGGTGGACGCCCATGCCTTTGACCCGGCGCAGCGTGACCTCGCCGAGCTCAAGGCTGAGGGTTTTGCGCGCTGCTTCATTGCCCTGCATGGCCGCTTTGGCGAAGATGGTACGGTGCAAGGTGCGCTGGAGTTGCTCGGCATCCCCTACACCGGCTCCGGCGTGATGGCGTCGAGCATCGGCATCGACAAGGTCATGACCAAACGCATCTGGCGCAGCGAAGGCTTGCCCACACCCGAATGGCAACAGGTGGACAGCGCCGTCGCCACGAGCGAAGCCTTTGCCCTGCTGGGCAGCCCGATGATTGTGAAGCCCGACCGCGAAGGCTCCACCATCGGCCTCACCAAGGTCACGCAAACTGAGCAGTGTGGCGCGGCCTACGCCCTGGCGACCCAGCACGACGCCATGGTGCTGTGCGAGCAGTTCATCAAAGGCGACGAGGTAACCATCCCCGTGCTGGGGTCGGGCGCCAGCGCGCATGCCTTGCCGGTGATACGCATCGTGGCGCCGGGCGGTAATTACGATTACCAGGCCAAGTACTTCACCGACACCACGCAATACCTGGTGCCGGCCGCCTTGCCCGCAGGTGAAGAAGCGCATATTCAAGCACTGGCACTCAAGGCTTACCAGGTGCTGGGTTGCCGCGGCTGGGCCCGCGTGGATGTGATGATTGACGCTGCCACGCGCGCGCCCTATTTGCTGGAGATCAACACCTCACCGGGCATGACGCCGCATTCGCTGGTGCCGATGGCGGCCAAGGCCGCTGGCATGAGTTACCCGGCGCTGTGCCTGGAGGTGTTGCAGCATGCCACGCTTGACTATGCCGGCGCCGATGCGGGTGCCAAGGCGCTGGCCCAAGCGGGTCAACCGAGCGAGCACCCGGCATGAACGCAACCGTCCTCGTGCCGCTCGATGTCAAACTCATGAACCTGACGGCGAGCGTCTTGTTCGTGTTGCTGGCCTTGGGTGTTCTCGGCGGGGCGGCGCTGTGGGCATCGCGCCATGCGGGCTTTTCCATTCGGAGCATTGCGGTCACGGGTGAGGTGACGCACCACAACGCGGTGACCCTGCGCGCCAATGTGCTGCCGCACCTGAGCGGCACCTTCCTGACGCTGGACCTGAGTGCCGCGCGTCAGGCCTTTGAGTCACTGCCCTGGGTGCGACACGCGGTGGTGCATCGCGACTTCCCCAACCGCCTGAGGGTGCAATTGCAGGAACACCAGGCCGTGGCCTATTGGGGAGGGGAAGGCGAATCCCGGCTGCTGAATAATCTTGGTGAAGTGTTCGAGGCCAACCTCGGTGAGCTTGAGCGCGAGGACCTGCCACGCTTGGCAGGCCCGGACGGCCAGGCCAGCTTGGTGCTGGCCATGTACCAGACGCTGCAAGCGCCTTTTGAACTCATGGACCTGGGCCTGGAACAGTTGGAGTTGAACCCGCACGGCGGCTGGCGCGCGCGCCTGGACACCGGCGCAGAGCTGCAGCTGGGCAGTGGTGCTCCCCTGGAGGTGCTGGCGCGCAGCCAGCGCTTTCTGCAAACTTTGACGCAGGTCACCTCACGTTACGGGCGCAAGCCCGAGGCGCTGCAAAGCGCGGACCTGCGGCATCAGGACGGCTATGCCATCCGCCTGCGCGGCGTCAGCACGCTGGCAGCGGACCCGGTCAAGAAGTAGCAGCAATACAAGCAACAGGTGAACCTATGGCAAAAGAATACAAAGACTTGGTAGTGGGGCTGGACATCGGCACCGCCAAAGTGATGGTGGTGGTGGCCGAGGTGCTGCCGGGCGGCATACTCAAACTCGCCGGCCTGGGGGTGGCGCCGAGCAACGGGCTCAAACGCGGGGTCGTGGTCAATATTGACGCCACAGTGCAAAGCATCCAGCAAGCGCTCAAAGAGGCCGAGCTGATGGCGGACTGCAAGATCACCCGCGTTTACACCGGCATCACCGGCAGCCATATCCGCGGCATCAATTCGCACGGCATGGTGGCGATCAAGGACCGGGAGGTGAGCGCCGCCGATGTGGCGCGCGTGGTAGAGACGGCCAAGGCCATCAACATCTCGACCGACCAGCGCCTGCTGCTGGTGGAGCCGCAAGAGTTCATCATCGACGGGCAGGATGTGAAAGAGCCGGTCGGCATGAGCGGCATCCGCCTGGAGGCCAAGGTGCACATCGTGACCGGCGCGCAGAGTGCGGCCGAGAACATCATCAAATGCGTGCGCCGCTGCGGCCTGGAGGTGGAGCAACTCATGCTCAACCCGCTGGCCAGCAGCCTGTCGGTGTTGACTGAGGATGAGCGCGAACTGGGCGTGGCCATGGTCGATATTGGCGCCGGTACCACCGACATCGCGATATTTACCAACGGCGCCATTCGCCACACCGCAGTGATCCCGATTGCGGGCGACCTGATCACCAGCGACATTGCGATGGCATTGCGCACGCCGACCAAGGACGCCGAGGAGATCAAAGTCGAGAGCGGCTACGCCAAGCAGTTGCTGGCTGACCCCGACGCCCAGGTAGAAGTGCCGGGCCTGGGCGACCGCGGCCCGCGCATGCTCAGCCGCCAGGCGCTCGCCGGTGTCATCGAGCCCCGGGTGGAGGAGATTTTCACGCTGGTGCACCAGGTGATGCGCGAGTCGGGCTTTGAAGAAATGCTGTCTTCCGGCATCGTGCTCACGGGTGGCAGTTGCGTCATGCCCGGCATGGTCGAACTGGGCGAAGACATCTTCTTGAAGCCGGTGCGCCGTGGCATCCCGAAGTATTCCAGCGCGCTGGCCGACATGGTGGCGCAGCCGCGCGCTGCCACCGTCATGGGTCTGCTCGAAGAAGCCCGCATGGCGCGCCTGCGCGGCTTCAAGGTGGCGCAAAAGAATGGCTCCATGAAGACCGCATTCAGCCAGGTCAAAGACTGGTTTGTGGGGAACTTTTAACCATGAAGCTCCAACTAGGGCTAAGCCGTGCCAGGGCGCACACGCACAAACGATGTCGATGGCGACCCGCAGAGCCGCCCGCCCAAGCCAAGTATTTGAAATCTGTCAGCAACGTCCAATTTATTGAAACTCAAGGAGCAGAAAATGCCTATCGAAATGATTGAAGAACAAGCCTTTAACCTGGGCACCCAGATCAAAGTCATCGGCGTTGGCGGTGGCGGCGGCAACGCCGTCGGCCACATGATTGACAGCGGCGTGCAGGGCGTGGAGTTCATTTGCGCCAACACCGATGCGCAGGCCCTGAGCCGCAGCGATGCGCACAAATGCATCCAGCTCGGCACCAGTGGCCTGGGCGCGGGCAGCAAGCCCGACAAAGCGCGCGAAGCCGCAGAAGCCGCCATTGACGACATTCGAGCTGCCATTGATGGTGCCAACATGCTGTTCATCACCGCCGGCATGGGCGGGGGCACGGGCACCGGTGCGGCGCCGGTGATTGCGCGTGTGGCGCGTGAAATGGGCATTCTGACCGTCGGCGTGGTGACCAAACCGTTTGACTTTGAAGGTGGCCGGCGCATGACCAATGCCGACAGCGGCCTGGTCGAGCTCGAAGCCAATGTTGACTCGCTGATCGTGGTCCTGAACGAAAAACTGCTCGACGTGCTGGGTGACGACGTGACGCAAGACGAAGCCTTTGCCCATGCCAACGACGTGCTGAAAAACGCCGTGGGGGGCATTGCCGAAATCATCAACGTGCCGGGCCTGTTGAACGTCGACTTTGAAGACGTTCGCACCGTCATGGGTGAACCCGGCAAAGCCATGATGGGCACTGCCATGGCCTCGGGACCAGACCGGGCGCGCATTGCCGCCGACCAGGCCGTGGCCTGCCCGCTGCTTGAGGGCATTGACCTCTCGGGCGCCAAAGGCGTTCTGGTGCTGATCACCGCGGCCAAGGGGTCGCTGAAATTGAGCGAGTCCAAGCTGGCCATGAACACCATTCGTGCCTACGCTTCGGCCGACGCCCATGTGATCTACGGCACCGCCTATGACGACGCGCTGGGCGATGAAATCCGCGTCACCGTGGTGGCCACCGGCCTGTCGCGCCAGGGCGTACGCCGCACTGCACCGCCGCTGCAGGTGCTGCGCACCGGCACCGACAACGTGCCGTTCCAAGTGCCCAGCTTTAACCCTGCCGGTACCACCGGCAATGCTTCTGGCATGATGCCCGGCGCAATGAGCAATGGCGCCCGCACGCAGCCCGACTACAACGCCCTGGCCACGCCCAGCGTGTGGCGCCGCCCGCCAGACCGCACCCAGGCAGCGGCCAAGGTGGATGCGCTGGCCAGCGGCGGTATGGACGACTTCGAGATTCCGGCCTTCTTGCGCAAGCAGGCCGACTGAGGGATCCAGGATGCCGGGTTTGAGCGGGCGATGAAGCCGGCGCTGCGTTGGCTCGGTCTGGTGGCGGCAGCGGTGCTGGCGCTGCAACTCTATTTTGTGCTGCGCATTGCCGCCATGGCGCTGGTGGACCCGCAGTCCACCGCCTTCCAGCGCTCGCAGGCGTGGCGCCAGCTGCACAGCGATGGCGCTTGGCACTGGCGTCAGCAGTGGGTCGACTACCCGCAGATATCCAACAACCTCAAGCGTGCGGTGATCGCCTCGGAAGACGATAGCTTCACCCTTCACGACGGGGTTGACTGGGATGCGCTGGAGAAAGCCTGGCAAAAAAATGCCAAAGCCGAGGCGCAAGTGGCCAAACAGCAGGCAGCCCAGGCCGCTCGCGCCAGCAAATTGCCGCCCACCAAAAGCAACGCGGCGGCCCCGGCCAAAAAAGCACCCACGGTTCGCGCACCCAAAGTCGTTGGCGGCTCCACCATCACGCAGCAACTTGCCAAGAACCTGTTCTTGTCGGGCGAGCGCACGCTCTTGCGCAAAGGGCAGGAACTGGTGTTGACGGTACTGCTGGAGGCTTTGCTCAGCAAGCAGCGCATTCTGGAGATTTACCTCAACAGCGCCGAGTGGGGCGAGGGCGTGTTTGGCGCCGAAGCCGCCGCGCAGCGCTACTTTGGCAAACCGGCGTCCAGATTGAGTGCCTATGAGGCTGCACGCCTGGCCGTGATGCTGCCGCGCCCCAAATATTTTGAAAAGCTGCCCAACTCCAGCTATGTGGCCGGGCGCGCGGGCGTGATTGTTAACCGCCTGAACAGCGCTGAATTGCCCTGAGTCGTCATCAGACCCAAGAATGAGAATCCTCGGCATTGATCCCGGCTTGCGCACCACCGGTTTTGGCGTGATTGACGTCGACGGCCAGCAGCTCAGCTACGTCGCCAGCGGCACCATCAGCACGGTGCATCTGGACAAAGGGCAGTTGCCGGCGCGGCTCAAGGTGCTGTTTGACGGCGTGCGCGAGGTGGTGGCGCGCTACCAGCCAGCGTGCGCTTCGGTCGAGATCGTGTTTGTCAATGTCAACCCGCAATCTACCTTGCTGCTCGGACAGGCGCGTGGGGCCTGCATCACGGCGCTGGTCTCTAGCGACGTGACTGTGGCGGAGTACACCGCGCTGCAGATGAAGCAGGCGGTGGTGGGCTATGGCCGCGCCGACAAGGGCCAGGTGCAGGAAATGGTGCGTCGCCTGCTGGCATTGCTGGGCCTGCCGGGGCCGGACGCCGCTGATGCGCTGGGTCTGGCCATCACCCACGCCCACGCGGCCAAGGCCCTGGCCCGACTGGCGCAGGCCGACGGTGTCATTGGCGCGGGCAATGGCAAATACAAGGCCGGGCGTACGCGCTAAACAAGTTGGTATATATTTAGGACACGGCTGGCCTGACTTTTAAAGTGACCTGCCGTCTTCGTTTCTGAGGCATCTTCCTCTGCCCTGTTTTATCCATCTTCAGCCCACTCAGGGCTTGACTGCCCTCTCAAGGGGCTTTGTTTAAGGTTATTTATTTGTGAGTCCCAAAGAATTTGCCACTGTGGCCGACGCTGAGCCCGCATTGGCTGTGCTGCAGGCTGAGCCTTCCTTCTCCGCGGTGCCGGTGCCCAAGTATTTGCAGGAAACCTATTGGTGGGCCTACACGCACCCCAACGCGGTGCGCGTGTTTGAACGCCAGTGGCTGGTGAACCTGATTCTGTGGGGAAACTTTGCCCGCTTGCGCGACGCTGCTCTGGCCGAGATGGGTGAGGTGATTGACGGCAAGGTCTTGCAGGTGGCCTGCGTCTACGGCAACTTCACCGAGCATTTGGTCAAGCGCCTGGGCCCGAACGGCCACCTCGATGTGATTGATGTCGCGCCGGTGCAGATTGCCAACATGCACGCCAAGCTTAAAGACGCCCGCAAAGTCACGGTGCAGCGCCAGGATTCCACCGACATGCAGTTTGACGACGCCAGCCGCGACACGGTGATCGTGTTTTTTCTCTTGCATGAGCAGCCGGTCGAGGCGCGCCACAAGACCATTTCCGAGGCGCTGCGCGTGACCAAGCCGGGCGGCAAGCTGATTTTCGTCGACTACCACCGGCCCGTGGCGGTCAATCCCTTTCGCTACATCATGGTACCGATCCTGACCACGCTGGAGCCCTTCGCCATGGACCTGTGGCGCGGCGAGATCACCGACTGGTTGCCCGCTGACATTCCGGTGACTCAGGTCAAAAAAGAGACCTACTTTGGCGGTCTGTACCAAAAAGTGGTGATCACACGCTGAAACGCTGTGGGCGCGGGTGGGCTGTTGCCCGCCGTCGCCCTGTCAGGTCGGCCTGACAGCCACGGCTCAGCCCAGCCGCTGCACGATCAAGACGGCAAAAAAGGCAAAGCCGCTGATCAACACCCATTTCAATATGAGCAAGCCGTAGCGTTTGAAGCGTTGCTCACCGGTGAAAGCAAAAAAAGCAAAGGACACGATGGCGCCCAGCAGCAGCAAGAAGATGAGCGTGCGGGCCAATACCATGGTGGGAGCCGCTGCCGTTACCAGGCCGGTGCCAGTTGCGCAAAGCCCTGCGGCGCTCGCTCGGCATCTTCAAAAGTGAGCTCTTCCCAGGCGTCGGTGCGTTTGAGCAGTTCGCGCAGCAGCAGGTTGTTCAGCGCGTGGCCCGAGCGACGCGCGCTGTAGCTCGCCAGCAGGGGCTTGCCCAGCAGATACAGGTCACCCATGGCGTCCAGAATTTTGTGCTTGACGAACTCGTCGTCGTAGCGCAAGCCCTCGGCATTGAGGATCTTGTAGTCGTCCATCACGATTGCGTTGTCCAGCCCGCCGCCCAGCGCCAGACCCTTGGCGCGCATCATCTCAACGTCTTTGGTGAAGCCAAAGGTGCGGGCACGGGCAATGTCTTTGGCGTAGGAGCCGCTGCTCATGTCAAACAGCACGCGCTGGCCGGTGGCGTCCACGGCGGGGTGGGCAAAATCGATTTCGAAACTGAGCTGGTAGCCGTGGTAGGGCGCCAGGCGGGCCCATTTTTCAGTGGCGCCGCTGCCTTCGCGCACCTCCACCGTCTGGGTCACCCGCACGAAGCGCCGGGGCGCGTTCTGTTTGACAATGCCGGCGCTCTGCAGCAGAAACACGAAGGAGGCGGCCGAGCCGTCCAGAATCGGCACTTCTTCGGCTGTGATGTCGACATACAGGTTGTCCACGCAGAGGCCGGCGCAGGCCGACAGCAGGTGCTCTACCGTGTGTACCTTGACGTTGCCATTGGCGATGGTCGACGCCATGGTGGTGTCCGACACGGACGTGGCCGAGACCGGAATCTCCACCACTTGGGGCAGGTCGACGCGGCGGAACACGATGCCGGTGTCGGGCGGCGCGGGACGCAGCACAATTTCGACCCGCTGGCCACTGTGCATGCCCACGCCAATGGCGCGGGTCAGGGATTTGATCGTTCTTTGTTGCAGCACGCCCTGATTTTATCAAGGCATTGGCACGGCTCAACTTCTTGGGGAGATGGGGATTGAGCAGCAAGGCTTAGCGGTCAAACGGCGCCGTTTGATGGCTGAACTTCCAAAGCGGTTATCTGTGGCGTTCTTGTTTCTTATGCGTTGTATTCCCCCCCTCTCCCCCAACCCCTCTCCACCCCCGCCGGGGCGGAAAGGGGAGCAAACAGCCACATGTGGCCGCGTTTTTAAAGGTGGGAAAAAGGCGCACACGGGCGCGTTGCCATCAAACTGCGTGGGGAGCTGATTGAGGCTCCTTTCAATGGGCTGCAAGCGGCTTGAGGCCGCTTGGCGTTGCGGCAGCGCTTGATCTGAGTGGCCGCCTTGTGCGCGGCTGCCCGAGAAATCCAGGGCAGGCCAACTGTTGCGACGCGAATTTGGCTACGGCGACCGGTCGCTGGGTTGCCTGCACTTTGAGGCCAGCGAACAGTCAAGCGCAGAGTTCCCGCCTTAGAACACGCGGCCACATGAAGCCCCCCTCTTTCGCCCGGCGGGGCGAGAGAGGGGTTGGGGGAGTGAGTGGGGGAAAAATCCCAGAAAAACACCGTCTCCGCCGCAGCCTCAATCCTGAACAATCAACCATCAACCATCAACCATCAAACCTGACCCGCAGCCGACCGAGCAGTCACAAGCGATCACTGGGCCATCACGGCGCGCAACTCGGCCAGCACCTTCTGGGCCGGTGGCCGCACGCCGCGCCAGATCAGGAAGGCCTCGGCCGCCTGGCTGACCAGCATGCCCAGGCCGTCACGCGGCAAGGCTCCGTGCTCATGCGCCCAGGTTAAAAAGCCTTGCGCGGCGGGGCCGTACATCATGTCGTAGGCCAGGGCGCCAGCTTTGAGCGTGCTGCCCGGCACCGGTACTGCTGCGCCACCCAGGCTGCTGCTGCTGGCGTTGATTACCACATCAAATGTGCCCTTTAGCCCTTGGAGGTCGTGCGCGAGCAGCTCTGTATTGTGTAGCATTGCCAGCGCTGCATGGCATTGGACCAGCGAGTCGGCTTTGTCCAGCGTGCGGTTCGCCACGGTGACGCTGGCCGGGTGCGCCAGGATCAAAGGCCCGAGCACGCCCGCCGCTGCGCCGCCGGCGCCGATCAGGAGCAAACGGCGGCCCTGCAGGTCCAGCCCGGCGCCCTGCTCAATGTCGTCAACCAGCCCCACGCCATCGGTGTTGTCGGCCAGGATTTCACCCTCTTTGAAGCTCAAGGTATTGGCCGCCTGCGCCAATAGAGCGCGTTCACTGGTCTGGGTCGCCAGCGCAGCGGCTTCAAACTTGAAGGGCACGGTCACGTTGCAGCCGAGGCCGCCCTCTTGGGCAAAGGCGTGCAGCGCCTGCGCAAAGCCGCCCAGTTCAATCTGGCGTTTGACGTAATGCAGGCGCTGGCCAGTGAGCTCGGCAAAGCGGGCATGAATCCAGGGCGAGCGGCTGTGGGCCACAGGGTTGCCCATGACGCAATAGAGATCGGGTGACATCGTGGCAGCTTGTGTGGGTTGTTACTTGGACCGGAGCTGGGTTTCCAGCGTTTCATCGCGCGTGAACTTGAAGGCTGAGATCACCACGATCTGGTCGGCCCGCTGGCGCATCGCCTGATTAAAGAGTCCAAAGGGCGCCGCGCTTTGGGTGATGGCTTGGGCGCGTCGGTCCAGCGTTCGGTTGCCCGAGCTTTGTTCGATTCGCGTGGCCAGAATCTTCCCGTCAAAATTGACCGTGACCGACATCACCAGTTCGCCATACAGCTTCTTTCCCGCCAGTTCGGGAAAGTTCTGCGTGCCCTTGTCTTCAATGGCGCGGCGCAGGTGGTCGTAATAGATGGCGTAGACCGCCTCGCGCGTGGCCGGGCTGATGTAGCGCTTCTTGGGGCGGGCATTTTCCAAGTTGATGCGTCGCTCAATCTCGGCCAGCAGCTTGATCAGCTGGCGGCGTTTCTGTTCGCGCTCAGCGTGTTCGGGTGAGGTGCTGGACTGACGCGGATCGACCGGGGGCAGGGCGGCCAGCAGGCTTTTGACCTGGGCCAAAAGCAGCGTCTGCTGCTCCTGCATATTCTGCAGCTGGCGCTGCGCCTGGTCTTGGGTGTCGTCGCCCACCTCGGAGATGAGCGCGGGCGGGAGCGGACTGGTGGCGCGGCCGCGCTCGGCGTCGCCGCCGCCAGCCATGTTGGCTTGGGCAATGGCGCGGGCCTTGTCGGGACGTTCCTCGGTGTGGGCATTGACCAGAATCACTTCGAGCGGCGTGTCCTCAAACACGCGGTTAAAGGTCTCTGGGTCGACGAAGCGCACCGTCAAGAGCGCGGCGTGCACGGCAATCGAGGCGCCGAGCGCCCACTGCAGCGGACTGAAGGACGGCAGCTTCACGGGCAGGTTAATCGGCAGGTTGGTCGGCGGGGGGCGTTGTGGCGGGCGCCGCGCTTGCGGCATCCCCGGCATTTTCAACGTTGTCGGCGCCGGGCTCGCTCATGTCAACGGCAATCGCAATCGGGCCGGCCACCAGACTGTCATCGTCTTCGTCGTCACCCACTTCGGCAGGCTCTGCGCCGGCCTCAAGCGCCACATCGAGCCGCTCGATCACCGTGCCATGAATGTCCAGCGACACCTCGTCAATATCGCCCAGCCTGACGCGTACGCGTGCGCCCCGTGGCAAGCCTTGCGCGCCCATCACCGGCAGCACCAGCGGCAGCTCGTCGGCGCGCACCAGGTTGTCCTTGAACAGCGTGGCTTCAATCTCGGTGATGCCTTGCTGCTGCACATACTTGAGCGTCCAGAAGCGTTCAATCGCGCGCTGGTAGTCGTTGTAGGCAAAGTAGGCGGCGTCAAAACTGGAGATGATCGAAAACAGCTCGGCGTCTTTGGGCTTGAACGGCGCTGCCAGGGCGGCGGTCTTGCCGTGTCGCGCGCAGGCAATGATCTGCCACTGGTTCACCAGGTCGGTGTAGCGGCGCAGCGGCGAGCTGCTCCAGGCATAGCTTTTCACACCCAGGCCGGCGTGCGGCAGGGCGCGCGTGCCCATGCGCACCTTCACGCCCGGCAGCATCGAGGCCTGGCTGCGGTAGATGCCGGGCACGCCCAGCTCAGCCATCCAGCTGCCCCAGGTGCTGTTGGCCAGAATCATGGCCTCGGAGACGATCAGGTCCAGGGGCGCGCCGCGTTGGCGGGTGCTGATCTGCACCTCTTCAGAACCCTGCGGCTCGGCCCCGTCATTACCCACGAGTTTGAAGTTGTAGTCGGGCCGATTGAAGTTCTCGGGCTTGCCGCGCACCACTTCACGCTTGGCTTTCAGATCCTTCGCCAGACGGTATAAAAATGAGAGCTGCTCACGCTTATTCTGCAGGGGCTGCGGGTCGATTTCGTGTAAAAAATCCGGCTTTTCCAGCCACTCGTTGGTGACGATCGCGTCCAGCTGGTCATGGCGCAGGTTGGCGCCAATGTGCACGCGCTCCAGCAGCGTCTCGGTGCTCTTGATCTCCAGCGTGGCTTCATCGAGCGTGACATAGAGCGACACAGCCGGGCAGTCGCGCCCTTCGGTCAAGGTGTAGTTTTGCACCACCTCGTCGGGCAGCATGGTGATCTTGTAGCCCGGCATGTAGACGGTGGACAGGCGGTTGCGGCCCAGCTGGTCGATTGGGCTGCCGGGCTGGAACGCCAGGCCCGGCGCCGCAATGTGGATGCCCAGGCGCACGGTGCCGCTGCCCAGGCCCTGCACCGAGAGCGCATCGTCAATCTCGGTGGTGGCCGAGTCATCGATCGAGAACGCGCGCGCTGTAGAGAGCGGCAACTCGTCCTTGATCAGCGGGGCGTCAATCTTGGCAAAGCCCGTGCCCTTGGGGAAGTTCTCCAGCAGGAAGCGCTTCCAGTGGAACTGGTAGGGCGAATCAATGGCACCGGCTTTGATCAAGAGCTCCAATGGACCCAGATGGGTGGCGCGCGAGGCTTCGACCACGGCCTTGTACTCGGGCGCGTTCTTGTCGGGTTTGAACAGGATTTTGTAGAGTTGGTCGCGTATCGCCTGCGGGCAAGTGCCCTGGCTCAGCTCGGCCACCCACTGCTCGGTCAGCTGCGCGATCAGCTTCTTTTTCTCGATCGCGGCCAGCGCCAGCGCGATGATGTCGGCCGGGGCCTTGCGAAAGCGCCCCTTGCCGGCGCGGCGAAAGTAATGCGGTGCCTCGAACAGGCGCACCAGCATCCCGGCTTGTTCGCCTAGGCTAGCGTGCAGTGAAAAATAGTCGCGCGCAAGGTCGGCAAAACCGAACTCTTCCTCGGGCGCGAACTCCCAGGCCATCTCCAGCTCGATCGTCTGGCTCAGCGCCTGTGCCTCCAGCACAAACTGCGCTGGCGTGGGCTTCTCGAATTTGATCAAGAAGTTGGCGACTTTGACCTTGACCCGCTTGCCGCTGTCCAATTCCACCTGAGCCGAGGACTCTGCCTCAGACAGCACCCGACCGGCCATAAATTTTCCGGCTTCTTCAAAGAGTAAAAACATGGGCGCGATTGTTACAGCAAATTGGGAATGCTCTCGCCGCTGGTCCATCCGTCCCCGCCAGGGCAGGGTGATGATTCTGCTGGACAATCGTGACCACCATCACCCATTAGCCGCCTTGCCCTATGAATCCCTATTCAATACTCATTGTCTGCACCGACAACCTGTGCCGCAGCCCCACGGCTGAAGAAGTCTTGCGCCGGAAGGCGATTGAGCAGGGCTTGGGCGATCGGCTGTTGGTGGCGTCGGCGGCCACCCATGACTTCAACGCGGGCGAGCCGGTCGATTTTCATGCCCAAAAACACGCGATGCGCCGGGGCTACGACCTCTCCAGCCTCACGGCCAAGCTGTTGCAGCCCGAGGACTTCGAGCGCTTTGACCTGATTCTGGCGATGGAGGAGAGCAACCTGCTGACCTTGCGACTGAGCTGCCCGCCCAGGTTTGCGCACAAGCTGCACTACTTCACGCAGTATTGCAGCGAGCCAGTCAGCCAGGATGTGCCTGATCCCTTTTACGGCCAGCCGAACGATTTTGAGCAGGTGCTCGATGTGATCGAGAACGGGTGCGAAGGCGTGCTCAGCGCAGTGCAGGAAAAGATCGACCCGCAGGATTGACGCCAGAGCCGCCCGAACCCATCTTGGCGCGGCCCGGCCCGTTGTGGCTGTGGTAGGCAAAAACTGATAACATAACAAATGTTATAACTTCAAAGGCTGATCATGACCACACTTAAACTTTCACAAATTGGCAATTCGGTGGGCGTGATTTTGCCCAAAGAGGTGTTGGCGCGCTTGCATCTTGAAAAGGGCGACGCTGTTTTTATGACAGACACAGCCAATGGTTTCACCATTTCGCCCTACGACCCCACTTTTGATGAGCAAATGATGCAGGCGCGAAGCATTATGAAAAAACGTCGCGCGGTCTTGCATGAGTTGGCCAAATGAGCGCACAGCGTCAAAACTGGGTGTGGATTGAAAGTGCCTTGATTCATGCTGTTCACGACGAACAGCTGGCAGAACACGGGGGTGGCGCTGGCCTGCGAGACCCCAATTTACTTGAGTCTGCCCTCGCCCGGCCGCAACAACTCGCCCACTATGGTTCACCCGATGCGGCCGACCTGGCCGCCAGCTACGGTTACGGTATCTCACCCAACCATCCATTTATCGATGGCAACAAGCGCACGGGCTTTGTGGCGCTGGAGTTGTTTTTGGCGCTCAATGGCTACGACCTGAGCGCAACAGACGCCGATTGCGTTTTGACGATGTTGTCAGTTGCCGCAGGCGAACTTGAAGAATCCGCCTTTGCCAATTGGATTCGCACCCACAGCCAGCCGCGCTAAGGCGCTAATTTTCAAATAGAAAATGGCGCTGGACCGCATGGAATATAGCTATAACGCTATGTATTTAGTATAAAAATGACGCCGGTCCCGCGCCTCGAAGATGACGCCATCACCCTGCCCGTTGTGCTGCAGGTCACAGGCTTGTGCTTTGCTTACCCCCAGCGCGCGCTGTTCACCGACTGGTCGGCAAGCATCACACCGGGGCTCACGCTGGTGCGCGGCGGGGACGGCAGTGGCAAGAGCACGTTGCTGCGTTTGCTGGCCGGGGAACTGCCAGCGCAGGCCGGTCAGCTCCAACTCAACAATGCCAGCATGCAGCAGCAGCCGCGAGCCTACCGGCAACAGCTGTTCTGGGTCGACCCGCGCTCGCAGGCCTTTGATCAGATCACGCCGGTGAATTACTTCAGGTCGCTGCACGGCAGCTACCCCGGCTTTGACGCGCCGCTGCTGGGCGAACTGAGCCAAGCTTTGGCGCTGACGCCGCATCTGGACAAGCCGATGTACATGCTGTCCACCGGCTCCAAGCGCAAGGTCTGGTTGGCCGCTGCCTTTGCCTCGGGCGCCGCCTTGACGCTGCTGGACGAGCCCTTTGCCGCGCTCGACAAAGCCTCCATTGGCCTGGTGCTGGAACTGTTGCAGGGCGCGGCGCAGCATCCAACCCGCGCTTGGGTGCTGGCCCACTACGAGGCGCCTGGCGATGTGCCACTGGCGCAGATCATTGACCTGCCAGACTGAGCGTAACTCGACGGGACACACCGGCAATTTGCCCTCGGCGCGCGTCAAAAGTCTGAATTCGCTTGCGGCAAGCCCAAAAACGCCATCACGGCAGGCACATGCAGCGCAAAGTCACTCAAGCCGTGATCGCTGCCTGGCAACAGGCGGATGTGGGCTCCGGCGTAGCGCACCAGTGACTCGCGCCAGTCCAGCAGTTCATCGCCCTTGGCAATGATGGCCAGATAGCGTTCAGGTTGGGTCAGTGCCCCGCAGCTCAAGTCGCGCAACTCCTGCACAAACTCAGGTTTGAAGAAAAATTTTTCCTGCGGGTCTTGCCAGCAGCTTTGCTCACCAATGTATTTTTCCAAGTCCCGTGCCGGGTTCACCGCCGGGTTCAGCAGCACCGCCTTGCAGCCGGTCTGCTCGGCAATATTGGTGGCATAAAAGCCTCCCAACGAAGAGCCGACCACCGCCATCGACGCGCGCGGCCAGTCTTTGCTGCCCTGCAGCAACAGCGCCATGGCTTCACGCGGCGAGGGCGGCAACTGCGGGCACCAACAGTGCACAGCGGGGTGCTGCGTGGCCATGTGCTGCGCCAGCAAGCGCGCCTTGGCCGATTGCGGCGACGAGCGAAAGCCATGCAGGTAGAGCAGGTGGGTGAGGGACCTGGCCGTGGGCATGAGCAATAAGATCGAGGGGCGGTTCACTTTCAGCGCTCACCCAGTGACTCGTTGAGTGTTTTTGTGATCGGTTTGGTGAGGTAACGCAACACCGTATTACTGCCGGTCTTGATCTCAACCGAGGCGGTCATGCCCGGTTGAATGTCAATGCGCCGATTGCCCCGACTGACCAGGTTGTCGGCGCTCGTCTTGATCTGTACGCGGTAATAGGGCAGTTCGTTGCCGCGCACCTCTTCGTTCAGGGTGTCGGCGCTGATGTAGATAACCTCTCCGCGCAGCGTGCCGTAGAGGGTGTAGTCATAGGCGTCGAGCTTGACGTTGGCCGACAAGCCGGGTCGGATGAAAGCAATGTCGGCGGGCTTGACCTTGGCCTCGATAATCATGTCGTCATTGAGCGGCACGATCTGCATGATTTCTTCGCCCGGTTTGGCTACGCCGCCCAGGGTGGTCAGGCGTACGTTGCGCACGATGCCGTCCATGGGTGCGCGGATCTCGGTGTAGTCGAGTTGCTCTTTGCGCTGCGCCAGGATTTGCAGAACGCCAGCGAGGTCTTCCTGGGCTTTGGCCAGATCGGTCTGAATCTCCTGCAGGTATTTGTTGCGCCGATTGGTCATCTGGCCCTGAATCTCGGCGCCCTGGCGCTGGAGCTTGAGTATTTCGGCCCGACTGACGTCGCCGGTCTTGAGCAGGGGTAGGTTCATGTCGAGCTCTTCCTTGATCAGGGTGCGGGATTGCTCCAGCGCACCAATTTCCTCGCGCACGGCGGCCTGTCGTTTGTTGAAAAGTGCCAATTGGGTGGTGCGGAAGTCCGGGTACTGGTCGAGCTCGGGTGGGAACTTGGGCTGGCCCCCGACGATCTCGGCCGTCAGCCGGGCCAGGCTCGCTCGCAGGGCTGCCGCCTTGGCGGCGCTCTCCAAATAACTGGCTTCAGTGCGGGTCTTGTCAAAGCGCGCCAGCAGTTCATCACGCTTGACTTGGGCGCCTTCACGCACGGGCAGCGCGGCCAGCACTCCGCCATCGGGCGCCTGGATCACCTGGTTGCGAGAGCTGGCAATAACCTGGCCACTGGCGCGCGTGATCTGGTCCAGCTCCGCCCAATTGGCCCAGACCAGGAAGCCGGCGATGGCCAGGAATGAGCCCCAGATCACCATCCGGCTGCTTGCGGTGTTTGTGTCAATCGTCATGCCAGTTTCTCCTGAGCAGCCGATTGCGGCCGACCTGATAGTTTGGCTAGCACCGCGTCGCGTGGCCCGTCCAGCAGGATGCGTCCGTTTTGCAGCACGATCAGCCGGTCGAACAGTGGCAGCAGGGCGGTCTTGTGCGTGGCCGCCACAAGGGTGGCGCCCGCGCCGGTTATCTCGCGCAGCAGGCTGACGACACGCGCTTCGGTCATTGAATCCATGGCGCCGGTCGGCTCATCGAGGAGCCAGACCCGGGGACTGGCCAGCAAGGTGCGTGTCAACATGATGAGTTGCTTTTGCCCGCCCGATACACCGCGCCCGCCCTCGGTGATTTCCAGCGCCAGGCCCTTGGGCTGCGCGCCGATCAGTTCGATCAACCCGGTGCGCTGTGCGGCCAGCAAAATCGATTCATCGCCGGGGTCGGGCAGACCCAGCAGCAAGTTGTCGCGCAGGGTGCCACTGAACAGGCGTGCGTCCTGCGGCAAGTAGCCCAGTGCTTCCCGTGCCACGGCTTGAGTGAGTAAGGCTACGTCCAGGCCACCCAGAAACAATTTTCCCTCAGTCGGCCGATACAGGCCCGAGCACAGCTTGAGCAGCGTGCTCTTGCCCGAGCCAATGGCACCGAGCAGGCCCACGCGCTCGCCTGCTTTGATTTCCAGACGCTCGATTTCAAGTGCCGGGCGCGGCGCCAGGCCATAGGCAAAGCGCACGCGCTCCAGCCGCAGCCCTCCTGCCAGCGTCTGGGGTGCCAGGGCGTGCGGCGCGTCATCGGCTTCGCTTGGCAGCGCAATAATCTGGTCTAGCCCCTCGACGGCGGCGCGGGCATGTGCCCATTGCACCATCACGCCTGGCAATTGCACGATTGGCATCATGGCCCTGTTGCTGATGATGGTGCACGCCAGCAAACCGCCCATGGTCAATTCGTTGAGGGTCACGAAATACGCGCCCAGCGCCACCAGCGCCACATAACCCAGCTGCTGCAGCGCCACGGTGAGGTTTTGCGCCAGGGCCGAATAGGTGCGAATGCGCTGGTCTGATTCGGCCGTTTCGGCCACAAGGCGGTTCCAGCGCGCCTGCAGGCGCCATTCGGCACTGTTGGCCTTAAGCGACTCGGCGCCGTCGACCGCCTCGACCAGCAGGCCGGCCTTGCGGTTATTTCCAGCCAGATTGAGCCGGGTGTGGCGCTGGATCGCGCGCTGGAACATCAAGCCCGCTGCCAATGCGATCGGGAGCGCGATCAACGGCACCGCTACCACCCAGCCACCTACGAGCCCGATCACCAAAATGAAAAACAGCGCAAATGGCACATCGGCGAGCACAAAAAGCGAGGTCGAAGCCAGCACGCCGCGCACCATCTCAAAGCCTTTGACCTGGGAGGCCAGCGTCCCGACCGAGGCCGGGCGTGCCTCCATGCGGATGCCCATCATGCGGCTGAAGAACCATTCTGACAATTGCTGGTCAATGGCGTTGCAGGCCCGGTCGACTGTGTGGCTGCGCACCTGCTTGAGCAAAAGTTCCAGCCCAACGGCCAGCGCCACACCGACACTCAGCACCCACAAGGTTTGGAAGCCCTGATTGGGAATGACCCGGTCGTAGACCTGCATGCTGTAGATGGACGTGGCCAGTGTCAGCAGGTTGACCAGCCCTGTCGCCAGAACCGCCTCCAGGAATACGCGCTTGCGTGCCAGCAGTGCCTGCCAGACCAACCCGATGGCTCGTGGCGCGGTGGTGGCGGTGTCGTCGCGCCGGGGCAGCGACAGGCATTCGACGTCATCCAGCCGTTGCAGTGGCACAAAAGTGCCGTCGAGTTGTTCTGCCCGCCATTGGCCATCGGCGCCGCGCCCTTGCACCAGCAGCCAGCCCAAGTCGGGGCGCCAGCCGGCCAGCGGCAGGTGGGCGGGTGTAGGGTCGACTAACCGCGCTGGATCGCCGTGCAGTCCGGCGGCGCGCCACGCCTCGCGGAACAGCGCGGTTGCGCCCAAACCTGCAGTCAGGTGGCCGAGGTCGCTCAGGCGTCCACCCGCAACCCGTTGGCCCGCCAGGCGCGCGCACTTGTCGATCAGCGTAGCAATGTCTTTGTTCATTAGGTGTGACTTCCTGGGGCGGTTGCCGCCGTAGTGGGCGCACGTCGGCTCATGGCGTGGCGCCAATGCCGTCGGTCAGTGTGCCTGTTAGCGCACGCAAACGCAGCCCTGCGGCCAGCATCTGGGCCTGTGCATCGTCTACCGCCAGCTCTGACTGGGTCGCCTCGCGGACCGCGTTCAACACATCGATCCAGGTCTTGCGGCCGGTGGTGTACTGGCGGGCATAGGAGTCGGACACCTCAGTTGACATGGCGCGCGCCTGACTGGCATTGTCCAGGCGCATTCGCGCCGCTTGCCATTCATTCCAGTCCAGCGTGACGCGCTCGCGCACATCACGCTCTGCAGCCTCGCGGGCTAGGCGCGCAGCCTCGCGCCGGGCCACCGCTGCGTCGGCGCCGGATTTGGCCGACAAGCCTGCACCGGGCTGCGCCAGCAGCACCAGCATGGCGCGCTGCTCTGGGGTCTGTCCGCCGCTGCTGTTTTCCAGCCGCAACACCAGCTGCGGCAGGTAGGCCGAGCGCTTGGCAGCGATGTCGGCCTGGGCCGTTGCTTCTTCAAAGACCAGCCGCCGCAATGTGGGCGACCGGGCCAGCGTCAGGCCCAGGACTGACTCCAGGCTGGCGGGGGCGCCAGCTTCAGGCAAGTCCTGCACAGCCAGCGCCACTACCGGCTGGCCGACCAGTTGGGCCAGTTGAGCCAATGCATTGTTGAGTGCCTGCGTGGTGACGGAAAGCTCGTTCGCGCTGGCATACAAGCGCGACGCTGCGAGGCGCTGGTCCGCCAGCGGGCTCACTTCCTGAGCCACGCGTCGCTGAATCATGGCCAGCAGCTTCTCGTGTTCTTTCACACCGCTGCCACCGTGTTGCTGGCGGGCCTGCTGGCGCAGCGTCTCAGTGCTGGCGGCGATCACCTTGAGTGTCAGTTCCTGCCGGGCTTCATCGAGCGCCGCACCGGCAGCATCCATGCGACTGGCCGCCGCGTCCATGGCGGCCGTGATGCGCCCACCGGTCCAGAGCGGCTGCTCTAGACGAATCAGGTTGGCGCCGCCACTCTGCGTGCTGGCCTCCAGGCTGAGCGCAGGAAAGCGTTGCCAGTTGGCCCCTTCTCGCTCCGCAAGCGCAGCGCTCTGGGCAGCACGTTTACCCAGCACCAGCGGGTGGCTGGCTTGGGCTGCTTGCAGCAGTTGCCCGAGGTTCCAGGCCGGTTGCGCGAGCGCGCCCAGGGCCAGCAGGCTCAGCGCGCCGGTGCAGATCGTTTTGATTTTCACAGCCATGTTCTTGTTGGCGCCGCCAGCTTTTTTGTGAGCGATAAAAAAAGAAACCGCCCGCTTGCGCGGACGGTCTTTCAATCATGCACGAAGCTGCCGGGTGCAGCCCTTAGATGTGCGAGATCCAGTTGCCGCCGCTGTAAGCGTTGAGTTGCGCCAGCGTGACGCCGCTGAGCACGATGCCGGTTTGCGTCACGCCACCGGAGAAGTCGCCGTCGTACATCACCAGCGTATCGGCACCAGTGCTGTTGACGGTGAATACGGTACCGCTGTAGTTACCCTGAGTCAGGAAGAAACCCTGGTCCACTGCCAGCCCGTTGCTGGGCACACCACTGTTGGCTGGCGTCTGATTCTGCGCACCCATCCAGCCCACGCCCGCCTGGCCGGACATATCTTCGTTCAGGGCGTTCAGGCCGAGGCCTTCGCCGGTGACAAGGTCGGTGATGCGGTCAACCCCATTGGCAAAGGTGAACGTGTCGCCGTTGTCAAGAATGCTGTTGCCACCCAGGCTCATGGCCGTCACCGCTGGCGAGTCGCCCTGCTCGAAGCCAAAATCGTCCGAGCCGCCGCCGCCAGTCATCAGGTCCGCCCCGGTGCCGCCAGAGATCCAGTCCCCCGCAGCGGAGCCCGTGAGGGTGTCGTTGCCGCCAGCGCCGTTAATGTCGTAGCCGCCCGTGGCGCTGTAAATGCCAGCGTTGCTCAGGTTGATCGTGTTGTTGCCGGCGGACCCTTCAGCCGAACCGCCGTATCCGCCTTCGTTGTCGCCTTCCAGAAAATTGCCGCCTGCGTCGCTGAGGCCATTGACGGCGCTCGTTGCGGTGTAATTCAGCAGCACCCAGTCACTTGCTGACAGCGTCGTGCCGGTGGTGAAGCCCATGGCGGTGGTGCCACTACCGGTAATGCCGGTGATCGCCATGTCAGCACCGCTCCCATTGAGCTTCAATGACAACGCGACGCTGGCGGTGGCGAATGTGTTCTCGGCAAAGTTGAGCGCAATGCCATTGCTGGTGAGGGCAAAACCGACCGGGTAGGGTGCGGTCGTGTCCACCAACTGGACCACGTTCGCGCCGGCTGCAGTACCCAGCGTGGCGTTGGCCACGTTGATCAGGCCGGCCAACACTACCACGGTGTCCGGCACAACGAAGTTGTTGGACAGGGGAATCGTGCCGTTGTCCTGGAACACAACCAGGCTGTCAATGGTGCCGTTGCTGTCGCCATCCAACTTGAATGCAACGGTCGTGCCGGGGCTGTGGATATTGGCAGAGAGGTAGCTGCGAGCGTCACTTGAATTGGCCTGGTTGATCAGAATTGCGGTTCCCGAGGCATCCTTGAAAGTGACAATGCCGCCGCTGATGCTGTGTTTGCCTATCGCACCCGAATCAACCCCATCAATGTCGGCGCCAGTGTTGGCCGCGATCACGTTAGACGGCAGGCTCAGCACGTCATGCTTGGTAGCGTCGACTGATGAAATATCGAAACCGGTGCCCGTGGGGCTGGTGCCTGAGCCCCTGATGAAATCCCAGCCATTGACCGTGCTGTCGCCCAAACCGATGACAATGGTGTCCTTAGCGTAGGCCCTGCTGTCGACGCCGTTCTCGACCAGCCGGATCGTGTCCGCACCGCGTCCACCGGTGAGCGTGTCGGCGCCGCCGCCATCAATGATTGCGTTGTTCGTGCTGTCTCCCGTCAGCTGGTCAGCCCCGCCATTGCCGCGCAAGGTAATCGGGAGGTTGGAGCCGTACTCGCTCAGATCAATGACGCTGGCGCCAGAGCCACCGAACCAGATTTCGCCCGAACTCAATGGGTTGCCAGCCAGATCCGTGATATTGCCCCAAGTTGCGTCGTAATACGCCCGCACAACATCCGTGCTGGTCAGTTCGGTGTTGGTCGTGATCGTGAGCGTGCTTGTGCCCGAACCGCTGACACCGGTAGCCGATATAACAGTCGGATTATTCCAGCCGCCCTGTCCGTTGCTCAGATCGGGGTTTTTGTGCAGGGTCAGTCCATTGGTGTTGAATGCTGTCACGGCTTCGCTAAATGACAGGCTGATGCTTTCAGTCGAGTTCATCGATTCCGTGAAGCTGGCGCCGGCTTCTGTGGGGCGAGTGGTGTCCACGGTCGCACCCGCAAAAGTCGCAGCCGCAGAGGTGAGTAGCGCTGCAACGGCAGAGGTGCTCGTGATCGATCCACCGTTAAGGGACAGCCCATTGGCAATGACGTCGACGCCATCGTTGTCGGTCAAGCCGGCCTCTACCGTGTATTGGAATGTAAGCGTGTTGTTGCCACTGCCCGTGACCAAGCTTGCGATCTTGGGGACACCACCGATGTTCAGCGCTAGCTCAGGTGCGCCGGTGACGTTTACGATCTGGTCAAAGGTCACGGTTGCCTGGATGTTTTCGTTCAACGCGTAAGCCCCGTTGTTAACCGACACGCTCTGGATTACTGGGTTGTTGTCAAAGACGTCAGTCACCGTCACAGCGATGGCCTGCTGCGTTGTGCGGCCCGTTCCGTCGCTAGCCGTCACCATCACGTCATAGACGTTGTTGCCACCAGCATCGGTCGGCGCTTCAAAGTTGGGTGCTGCTGTAAAGGCGAGCGCGCCACTAGTGGAGTTGAGAGTGAATTTTGCACTATCGGCACCCCCGCTGATGCTGTAGCTCAGGGTCGGGGTCGGCAGGTCAGCGTCCGTTGCCGTTACGGTCAGCACGGCGGTGCTGTTCTCTGCCACATTCGCCGTTGCGGCCGAAGTGAATACCGGATTGTTGTCGTTAACGGCAGTTACTGTCACGGAAATGGCCTGCTGCGTTATGCCGCCCGCGCCGTCGTTGGCGGTCACTGTCACGTCATAGACGTTGTTGCCACCGGCGTCGGTCGGTGCTTCAAAGTCTGGTGCTGCAACAAAGGCGAGCGTACCGGTACTGGCGTTGATGGTGAACTTTGCAAAATCGCCGCCGCCGGTGATGCTGTAGCTCAGCGACTGCGTGGGCAGATCCCCATCCACGGCTATCACGGGCAAAACAAAGGTGGTGTTTTCTTCCACATTCACCGATGCGCCTGAAATGAACACCGGGCTGTTGTCATTGACGCCAGTCACCGTGACCGCGATGGCCTGACTGTCGGTGTTGGTGCCGCTGTCGGTGACTGTGACCGTCACGTCGTAGACGTTGTTGCCATCGGCGTCAGTTGGGACTTCAAAGTCCGGTGAAGCCGCAAAGGCAAGTGCGCCGGTGCTTGGGTTGATGCTGAATTTGGCGGCATCGGCGCCACCGCTGATGCTGTAGGTTTTGCTGTCGCCAACATCGGAATCTGTGGCGGTTACGGTGGTGACTGCTGTGGCGTTCTCTGCCACACTGAGCGATGCCGTCGCGCCACCGCCGTTACTGGTAATCACGGGCGCGACTTCGTTGTTGAGGTCGGTCACCGTCACCGCGATGGCCTGGGTGTCGGTGTTGGTGCCACTATCGGTCACGGTCACTGTTACGTCATAGACGTTGTTGCCGCCGGCGTCAGTCGGCGCTTCAAAGTCTGGTGCCGCCGCAAAGGCGAGTGCGCCCGTGGTGGAATCGATAATGAACTTCGCGGCATCGGCGCCACCGCTGATGCTGTAGGCTTTGCTGTCGCCAACATCGGAATCTGTGGCGGTCACGGTGGTGACTGCTGTGGCGTTCTCTGCCACACTGAGCGATGCCGTCGCGCCACCACCGTTGCTGGTAATCACGGGGCTGTTGTCATTGACGCCAGTGACCGTCACGGCAATGGCCTGTTGCGTTGTGCCGCCAGCGCCGTCGTTGGCCGTCACCGTCACGTCATAGACGTTG
>VMTC01000027.1 GCA_013791765.1 Rhodoferax sp. | reverse complement strand
GGCTCTATGCCGTTTTGTGTGGAACTTGACATCAAAGGCAACGGTGGATTAGCACGTTGTATTTAGGCAGGGCTGGTGCCAGCGGGTTGCCTGGCAAATGCTTGAGTTTGGACATGCGCAAATACGCAATGGCGATAAAGTTTGTCGCAGTTCTGAAGCCTCGCGCAGCCCGCTTTGCCTGCTGGAGCAAACCATTCATGGCCTCCACATAGGCATTGCTGCGGTTGTCCAGCATGCCGCGCACCACACCGTCCAGACGCTGCTTTAACGTGCTGGCGAGCTTCTTGAATGGTGCCAAGCGACAGCGCGTGGCCCAACTCAGCCACGCACCCAACTCGGATTTGGCTTGTATCGCATCGTTTAACTTGAGCGCATTGGCATAAACCGTACGCAGCGCCATCTTCAGCCGCCAGGCGCGTGCACTCTTCAAGGTGGAGTGCTGCAGCCAGTGCATGGCGTTGGTCTGTTTGACGCTCCAGCCATCAGGATTGCGGCGCATACCCCAGGTCAGGCTCTTAAGCAATTTGCGGTCGTTCTCACCGAGAGCCGCCTTGATTGACTGGGGCTGGGTGCGCGTCTCTTCACGTCGCACCTCATCCATGGCTTCATTGGCCATGGCCACCACGTGAAACCGGTCGTAGCTGATTTGCGCTTGTGGCAAGGCTTGGCTGACTCCCTTGGCGAAGGCGGCGCTCATGTCCTGGCAGACGTGCTCAATCTGTTCTGGCTTGCCGCCATGCGCCTGGAGGTCTTGTGCAAAGTTCACTATCGTTTGATGGTCTTTTCCTTCGCAAGCAAAGAGCAAGCGCTTCTTCTCAAGGTCATGCACCACAGTGATGTAGTTCTGGCCCTTGCGCAGGCTGGTTTCGTCAATGCCGATGACACGTACCGCCGACATATCGTCGAGTTTGCGTGCAGCATCGACGTATCGTTCAATGCGCCGCCAGAGCTGTTTGTCCGTGCAGCGCAGCAGTGCAGCGGCTTGGCGCACGGGCAGTTCCCGGCACAAGGACAAAGCCAGCGCCTCAAACAAGGCCGTGAAGCCGCTGCCTTCGCGCGCCCAGGGCACTTGCATCTGGGTGGTTTTACCGCAACCATTGCAAGCGATGCGGGGCACCTCGGCGTGAAGCCAGGCTTCGTATTGAAAGAAGTCGAGGTGCCGCCATTCACGTTTTTGGCGGTCATGAATGCCTTGATCAGCCAGTCCACACACGGGGCATGCCAGCCGCCTGGCATCGCAGGTGAGGTCAAAGTCAATGCGCCGATGGGCCGTATCGAGGTCAACTTTTTCTACGCGCCACGGCGCAGACAAGCCCAGCGCGCTGGTGAACAAGGATTCGATTTCAATACCCATTTCTTAATTTCTGGTCTTCTGCTGTTGAATGAACATCCGCCCTGTGGATTTGTGGACAACTCGCCAGCGAGTTGCCAACAAGCCCCACCGGGCGCGACTACAACATTGTATTTTTCAAGTCAAGTTCCACACGGAACGACGAAGGGCC
>VMTC01000055.1 GCA_013791765.1 Rhodoferax sp. | reverse complement strand
GCCCGCTTCGCGTTCTCCTCCTTTACCTTCGCAAAGCGCATCACCCGACTGATTCTGCGAACGATTGGGTACGCTGGCAGGGGAAACTTCAAAAGTTGCCGGAGTTGGATGTTGCGCTAATTGATGTGTGCCTTTTGCTGCAGAAATTCTGACTTCGACGGTGTCAGGCATAGCCCAGTCGCCGGGCCGGGTTTAATACGCAAAGCCGGGTTTGACGTGATGCCTTGATTTCTTCAGCGTGCCACATCACTTTGAATCGCACCCAGGCCAACGCCTGAAAAATGTCAATGCGCGACGCCCTGGAAAGTGCCTTCAATCAGTATTAAATAAATAGCATATTAGGCTCGCGCGACGCGGGCTAAGGCCATATTTGTCATATAAACCAGGATCAATTCGTGTTTTCTTCGTCTTTGCCGTTCGCGTAAGCACGCATGGTCTGGCTGATAAAGGGCACTTGCAGGCTGAAGTTCTTGCATTCAGTGCAAATCATGACGTGCAACTTCAAAGAAGATGGGCCGCATGGGGCGCCTGCGATCTTGACCCGCCATAGCGTCAGCCGTGTCACCGAGTCTGTTTATTACACTTCGACTTGCAGGCGCCAAGGCTGTCATTTAACCAGCACCACGATGAACAAGAAATTTCCGATCCATCCGGCCAAACCAGAACGGTTGTGCTGGGGCTGTGACCAATACTGCTCAATTGACGCAATGGCTTGCTCGAACGAGCGTTCGCCGCACCCGGTGGAACTCTTTGGCCCGGACTGGCTTGAGTGGGGCGATAACAATCTCTGCGCCAAAGACGAGCCGGTGACTGCGCCAGCTACGGTCGGCCCCGATTTTACAGGTCAGAGCGACTAAGGATGTTCAACTCAGAGCAGGCCTCGCTCGGTGGCGATCACAGCGGCATGCACGCGGGAGCTGACGCCGAGTTTGCGCAAAATGTGCTGCACATGAATCTTCACGGTGGTCTCTGCAATGCCATGCTCGCGGCCAATTTCTTTGTTGCTCGCGCCACGCGCGATGCCATTCAATATTTCGCGTTCGCGCGGCGACAGGCTGGCCATGGCAGAGTCGGGTCGCACGGCTGGGGGCAGCGCTGCGTCGACCCCAGGCACCTCTTTGCTCGTTCCACGGTAGGCGGCGACCAACTTGTTCATCATCTCGGGCGCCACCACGCTGTCGCCTTGCATGGCGCGCTCGATCGCGGCGGTCAAGGCATCGCCTTCAATGGTCTTCAGGAGGTAGCCAGCCGCGCCGCCGCGCAGTGCCGCCGCCAGGTCATTTTCGTCCTCGCTGACGGTCAACATCAGGATCACAGCCTTGGGCGCTGCTTCACGCAGAGCGGGCAGGGCGTCCACGCCGCTGACGCCCGGCAAGTGGTTGTCAAGCAGGATCAGGTCCGGCTGCAGTTCCTGCGCCTTGCGCAGTGCCTGACCGGCGTCGGCTGCATCACCGATGACGCACAAGTGGGGGTCGCGCGCCAGCAGCGCCGTCAGGCCGCGGCGAAACAAGGTGTGGTCATCAATGACCAAAATGCGAATCGGTGAGGTGGCAACATTGGGCATGAGAATTTTCAAGCTTCGATTGGCGCCACGGTCTTGACTATGGCAATCGGGTGGGAGGGCCGCGGCAAGGTCAAAATAATCGAGCTGCCGTGCGAGGGCTTAGACAGGACGTCGAGTTCAGCCCCAATGCGTTGCGAGCGCTCCACCATGATGCGCAGGCCTACATGCGTTTCGTCGAGTGCATCAGTGTCTGGCTCAAAGCCAATGCCGTCGTCACGCACCTCAAAGCGCCAGGCGGGCAGTTGCTGTACATCGAGCCACACTTGCGAGGCGTGAGCGTGCTTGCGCACGTTGGAGAGCGCCTCCTGAACAATGTGCAGCACCTGGATTTGCAGCTCGGGTGACAGCGGCATGCCCTGGCCTTGCATCGCGAACGTCGCCTTGATGCCGCTTTGGTGCTCAAATTTGCGCAGGGTGGTGGCCAGCGCGGGCTCAATATCTTCGGCATTGGTGCGGGTTCTGAAATGCAGCAAAAGCTCACGCACGTCACCATAACTCTCACGCACGCCAATATCGATTTCTTCCAGCACATTCGCAATTTGCACCGGGTCATTGGTCTTGATCGCGTCGCGCATCAGTTGCACCTGAATTTTCAGAAAAGCCAGCGACTGGGCAATCGAGTCGTGCAGTTCACGTGCCAGCAGATGGCGCTCCTGCGATACCGCCGCTTCCATGTCCAGGGCGTTCAGGCGCAGATTCTCCATGCCGCTGGCCAGATGGCTGCTCAGTGCCTCCAGCAGTGAGCGCTCCGACACAGTGGGGTTCACGCGCGCGTGGAAAAATAAATCGACCTCGCCCATCAAACGCTCATGCAGGCGCACCGGCAGCGTGACCACGGTCTCAAAACCGGCTCTGGCGCAATGCTGCGGCATTGAGTTGGCCATATTGCGAATCGGAATCACGTTCAGTAGCGCTTGCGCATTGGCCGCTCCGCAATGGCAGTCGCCGGTGTAGATGCAGTGCTCCGCATCCACCATGGAGACCGGCAGGCCGTGGGCCGCCAGCATCAGATGGCGCTGGTTGGCCTGATTGGACCAGCGCAACGCAACTCCGTCGGCGTGGGCAATGCGCGCCACACTCTTGGTAAAGCCCTGCGCCAGCGATTCCAGTGATGTGGCGTTGCTCACCAGAGCGGTGACTTCATAAAGGCTCTCCAGTCGCGCCGTCTTCTCCTGTAACTGGGCGGTCTTTTCAGCAACTTTGCTTTCCAGGTTTTGGTACATGGACTGCAGGTGAGCCGCCATGTTATTGAAGCCATCAGCCAGCGTGCCGAATTCATCAGTGGTGACGCGCTCCACCCGAGCGTCAAAATTACCGGACTGAATTTTGTCAATCGCCTGCTTGAGCTGGCCCACGGGCTCCAGCACAAAAAGATAACCGGTGTAAAGCAGCACCGCCGCGCCCAAGATCACCAGTGCCAGCATGCTGACCTGCAGCAGATGCAAGAGCGCCGTCCATTTGGCGATGTGGGTCTCGATGCTGTTCACGAAAGCATCAATGTGCGAGGCAAAGGTCACGGTCTGCGCCCGCAAGTCAGTCAAGACGGCTGGCTGGCCCTCGATCCAGCGCTTTTGATACTGAGCCCAGTCTTGTTCAACCACGGCAAAGCGCGCTGTGGAGGTGTCGTCCCATGCGACAAACAAAGGCCGTTCGGGGTCGCCATGACGCAAAGTGGACAGGCTGCGGTCAAATTCCCGGGCTTGAGCGCTCAGTTCTCTGGTTTCACCGGTGCCAATGGCCAAGGACATGCGGTAAGACTGCATTCGCATGCGGCCAGCTTCATTGACCGCAGCGGCGCCACCGTCAAGCTGCCAGGAGACCCACAGTGTGGCTACCGTGGAAATGAAGACCAGCAGCAAAAAGGGCGCCCCCACCAGCATCAGCTTGGCGCCCAGACTCCAGTGCCTTAGCCTTGCCATGTGGCGCCGCAGGTTGCTCGTCAGCCGCTCAGGACACGCGCTCGAAGATGGCGGCAATGCCCTGGCCGCCCCCGATGCACATGGTTACCAGCGCGTATCGGCCACCAATGCGCTCGAGCTCATACAGCGCCTTGACCGTGATCAGCGCCCCGGTGGCGCCGATCGGGTGGCCCAGAGAAATGCCCGAGCCATTGGGGTTGGTTTTTGCCGGGTCCAGACCCAAATCGCGGCTGACCGCGCAGGCCTGCGCAGCAAAAGCTTCATTGGCCTCGATGACGTCCAGGTCGTTCACGGTAAGGCCCGCCTTTTTCAAAGCCATCTGGCTGGCCGGTACCGGGCCAATGCCCATGTATTTCGGGTCCACACCAGCGTGCGCATAAGCCACCAGTCGCGCCAGTGGCTTCAAGCCACGGACTTTGGCAGTGGCGGCTTCCATCAGCACCACCGCAGCGGCGGCGTCATTGATGCCTGAGGCATTGCCGGCGGTGACGGTGCCGTTTTCCTTGAGGAAGGCGGGCTTGAGCTTGGCCATGTCGGCCAGGGTGCAGTTGGGGCGGTAGTGTTCGTCGGTGTCAAAAGTGATTTCCCCTTTTTTGCTTTTCAGCATGATCGGCAGAATCTGGCTCTTGAAGTAGCCCGCCTCAACCGCCCGTTGCGCCCGGTTGTGGCTCTCAACCGCCAGCGCGTCCTGGTCAGCCCGCGTGATGCCCCACTTGGCCGCAATGTTTTCGGCGGTGACGCCCATGTGGACGGTGTCAAACGGATCGTTCAGCGCACCGACCACCATGTCCACCATCTTGGTGTCACCCATGCGCGCGCCCCAGCGCATATTTAAGCTGGCGTAGGGCGCCCGGCTCATGCATTCGGCACCGCCGCCGACGGCGATGTCACAGTCACCTAGCAAAATGCTCTGGCTGGCAGAAACGATGGCCTGCAGACCCGAGCCGCACAGGCGGTTGACGTTAAACGCTGGTGTTTCTTTTGGGCAGCCGCCATTGATGGCCGCCATGCGGGAGAGGTACATGTCTTTGGGCTCGGTGTTGACGACATGGCCAAACACCACATGGCCGACATCCTGGCCGTCAGCATCGGCTCGTTTGAGCGCCTCACGCAGCACCTGGGCAGCCAACTCAGTGGGGGCAATATCTTTCAGGCTACCGCCATAGGTACCAATGGCGGTGCGCACAGCGCTGACGATGACAACTTCACGTGACATGGATGATCTCCGGTAAAAAAATTAAGCATATTTGCATGCGGGCGCCTTATCTTAGCCTTGCCGGTGAAAGCAAAGCAAAGCGGGTTGTCCTGCGCCCTGCGTTAAAAGTGGGCGATGTAGGAATTTTCTGACAAGCGGCTGCGCAGGCGCCCGATAGTCTTTTCCATTTGGAATAGGCATAGTCGAGCCAATTTTTCGACTTCACAGAAGTAGCGCTACAGCCCATGCATCAGCTCAAGACATACATCGTCGAAGACAACCCGGTCATCCGCGAGAGCCTGATCGCCACGCTGGAAGAACTTGCACCGGTGAAGGTGGTCGGCACGGCTGTCGATGAAGCCACGGCAGTTGAGTGGCTCAAACAACCGGGCAATCAGGCTGACTTGGTCATTGTTGATATTTTCCTCAAAGCGGGCTCCGGCCTGGGGGTGCTCAGGGCAGCCAGTGGCTTGGCGCAGCGCCAGCGGCTGGTGGTACTCAGCAACTACGCGACGGCGGACATTAGGCGCAAATGCCTGGAGCTCGGTGCCGACCGGGTGTTTGACAAGTCCAACGAGATCGACGCGCTGATTGAGTACTGCGTCCAGCTGCCCGCGCTGCCAAACGACGCCAGCAATTTGAGCGGACCTGCAACCTCAGCTTAAGCGTATGGGGTTATTGGATCAAGCCGTTTTTCAAGGCGTAGTAGGTCAGGTCACTGTTGGTTTCGAGTTTCATTTTTTCCATGACCCGGGTTCGGTAGGTGCTGACCGTCTTCACGCTCAGCGACATACTGATGGCCATATGGCCAATCGCCTCGCCTTTGGCCAGGCGCAAAAAAACCTGCAACTCACGCTCCGACAAGCTATCGTGCAAGGGTTTGTCAGCGCCCGTGCTCAAGCCCTCTGCCAAAAGCTCGGCAACACCTGCTGTGATGTACTTGCGTCCACGGTACACCGTGCGAATCGCCTTCACAATTTCTTCCGGGTCACAGTCTTTGTTCAAATAACCGCTGGCACCCTGGCGCAGCAAGGTGGTGGCGTAATGCTCTTCGGCAAAACCACTCAAAATAAGCACTGGCAAATCAGGCGCGCGTGCCCGAATGGCGATCAACGCATCAACGCCGCTTTGGTCCGGCATCGAAATGTCGAGCAGGATCACGTCGACTTCACCCTTGCGCACGATGTCAAGCGCGCCGCGGCCATTGGCCGCTTCGGCGACGACGGCGAAGTCGACCTGGTCGGAAAAAAATTGGCGCAATCCGGCGCGGACCATCGCGTGGTCGTCAACAATAGCAATTCGAATCATGGTGTGTGGCAGCGTTCTTTGCCGCATGATCCCACAATTTTTGGCGGAAACTGAAGATGGATGTCTTGCGCATTGTGAATTCCGGCAACTCCGTGCTGTTGCTGGCGGCTCTGGTCGGCGCGTTGCTGATCATCAGTTTGGTAGCGCTCCTGATGTGCTTGCGCCAGCGCTCGACGCTCCAGGAGCTACAAAAGCAACTGCAGCACAGCGTTCAGGCAGAGCGTGATCGGCTCGAAACCGAGGTCTTACTGCGCACGGCGCAGCTGACGGAGTTGACCCACCACCTGCAGACCGCGCGAGAAGACGAGCGTCATCGCCTGGCGCGCAATTTGCATGACGATCTGGGGGCCTTGCTGACTTCGGCCAAGCTCGATGCAGCCCGGATCAAGTCGCGCTTGGCTGACAAGGCACCCGAGGCGCTGGAACTGTTGGCCCACCTGGTCAGCACACTCAACAGCGGCATTGCGCTGGGACGCAGCATTATTGAAGACTTGCGCCCGTCGGCACTGAGTAACCTGGGCCTGGCGGCCACATTGGAAATTCTGACGCGCGAGTTTGCCGAAAACTCGAGCATTGAGGTCCATTGCAGCTTGGCGTCAGTCGAACTGCAGGCCAGTGCCGAATTGATGGTTTACCGCTTGGTGCAGGAAGCCACCACCAACATCATGAAGTACGCGCATGCGACTCAAGTATGGGTGAATTTGGCGGTAGTGCGTGGTCAGGTGGCGGTCTCTGTTCGTGATGATGGGGTGGGCTTCGATACCCGTGTGCAGGCGCGCTCTGCCTATGGGCTGGTGGGCATGCGGTTTCGGGTACAGGCTGAAGGTGGAACCTTGAGCCTGGTGTCTGCGCCAGGGCAGGGGACCTTGATTTCGGTGGAGCTGCCGCCATCATCGCTGCGCTCGCCTGTGAAAACTGGGGTCGGTTAAACCGATTCTTGCCGTTGGCCTGGCGCTGTCAGCGCATTCCTACGCCGATTGACGCAGTTCCCCGACAAAACGATGGCAGGCCTGCTTATCGCCCGGATCGACAACAAAGGTCACACTTGTTGGACTATCCCGGTACAGTTTGCGTGCCATTTATTTCGATCACCTCAAGCGCTTAGTCGACTTGTTTCTACAGGAGCCCAGATATGCTGCACTATGCTGTTGTGTTTTTTGTCATCGCCTTGATTGCCGCTTTGTTCGGATTTGGTGGCATTGCTGCCAGTGCCGTTAGCATCGGCAAAATATTGTTCATTGTGTTTGCGATTCTGGCCATTGCCAGTTTTCTGTTTGGCCTTATCAAGAAGCGTTGACACCCCACATAAATTCAAGCTCAATTCACCGTCAGCCTCCAAGCCTGATTGACACAGTTTCCATAACCCTCAACTTTTTAAGGAACCCTCATGTTTAACAAAAAAATCGAAGAACCCTCCAGCCTGGCTGACCAAGCTGCACAGTCGGCCACCCACGCCATTCAGTCGACCCAACGAGTGGCCAATGAAGCGCTCGACAGCCTGACCGGAAGCGTGCAGGACTTGCGGCACCAAGCCAGCGCACTCGCGCATCGTGGTGCAGACAGCGTGCGCGAGACCTCGCAACAGTTGCGTGACACTGCGCTGCGCGCCTCGGACAACACCTTGAACTACATCAAGGACGAACCGATCAAGTCGGTGCTGATCGCCGCTGCGACCGGCGCTGCACTGATGGCACTGATCAGCATGATGGCAAGTTCTCGGGATCGCCGCTAATTTTTTGGATAGGCGTGCGCAGCCAGGGTGGCTGCCACTGCCGTAATGACTGTTAAGGTAGACCTTGCGCTGCCCGGGGCGGTTCTGGTCAGGCCTTGATTTTTTGATTCTGGAGCTTGACCCTCATGATTCACCCCCTGTTTCTCCTGATTGCCACCCGTCCGCAGCTGCTGGCGGATCATGCCGAGGCTTATGCCGAACTGATCGCCACCGAAGTCGGCCATGTCTCGTCTACCTGGCGGCGACGTTCACTGCTTTATACGGTGGGATTGGGCTGCCTGGCCGTGGGCGTGGTGCTGGCGGGGGTTGCCCTGATGCTTTGGGCCGTGACGCCTGCGGCCAGCATGCATGCGCCGTGGGCCCTGATTGCAGCCCCGCTGCTGCCTTTGGCCTTGGCACTGTGGTGCTTGCTGGTGGCTCGCTCACCGGCCAAAGCCAGCGGTTTTGCGGCCATCCTACAACAAATGAAGGCCGATCTGGCCATGTTGCGCGAAGCGAGTAACTCATGAGTGAACTTTTACCGACCCCCGCCGAACGGCTGACTCTGTCGCGTGATCGCTTGCGTCTTGCCCTGCGCGACATCGCGGGGCCAGCGGGGCACACGGCTGATGCGCGCACCAGTGGTGCCAAGCTGGCCTGGCTCGACGGCCTGAAATCAATGCCGGTCGCGGGTATCGTGCTGGAAGCTGTGCGCAGTTGGTGGGCGCAGCATCCGTGGCGTGTCGCAACCCTGCTGGCCGGCGAAACCGTCAAGACGGTGGTGCAGCCGTTGGCGCAGCGCCATCCGATCGGACTGGTCGTGGGCGCAGTGCTGGTGGGTGGCGTCTTGGCCTGGGCGCGGCCGTGGCGTCTTGTCTTCACGTCGTCGCTGTTGGCTGGGCTATTGCCACAACTCTTGTCGAAGGCTGTGACTCAGATACCGATCAAATCATGGATGACGGTGCTGACCGAATTGCTGAAACAGCCTCAGCCAACGCAAGAACCGGCCCAAACGGCCGGATTTTCAACAGCCCGAGCTGACATACCCACGCACTGATCGGGTGGCGCGGCATGAAGCCGCGCCACGAGTTTTCGCTAGATTTTTCCCATCAGCAGCAAGATGATGATGATGACGACCACCAGTCCAATGCCACCACTGGGTCCGTAGCCCCAATTGCGGCTGTGCGACCAACTCGGAATGGCGCCAACCAGCATCAGGATCAGCACGATCAACAGTATGGTTCCCAAGCTCATAAGTTACTCCTTGAGTTTGTGAATCAAGAAGCCTACTTGGCTGGCTCTGCCGGTACGACGATCACAGTGGTGCCGTCGCCGGTCTTGCCTTTTTCGCCAGTTGCGCCGGTGTAACCCGTGTCGCCGGTTGCACCCGTTGCGCCAGTGGTACCTGTAGCGCCGGTGTAGCCGGTGCTGCCGGTGTCGCCAGTAGCGCCGGTGCTGCCGGTGCTGCCGGTGTTACCAGTGTTACCAGTGTTGCCGGTTTCGCCTTGCGGGCCGGCTGGGCCGGGCACGGCCATCGGGGCTACAGGGACAGCGACGACGGCAGGTCGGTCGCAAGCGGCCAAGCCAAGTGTGGCGAGCAGGGCTGAAATAAGCATCATGCGTTTCATGAGAAATCCTTTGAAGAAAAAAAATATGCAGCGTCCGGCTTGATGAACACGGCCGCAACCAAACTGGCACAACACCATTTGTCAGGCTCAGTAGGTTTGCAGCTTAAACCCAAGTGCGGCCAAGGTCCGTGCGCTGGCGAACACACCGCCGATATTTTTTTGCACCCGTTCGGGCTCCTATGTGTGGCATCGCACAGACGTTAGAACAGCGCGGGCTAATACTGTCAGGGCGATGCACAGCGCTCAGGCGGTGGTGCAAAACACCAGCGTGAGCGGCTGACGCGAGTCGGGCCACTTCATCAATAGGTTATTGGACAAATACAGAGGAAAGCAAATGAAAAAATATGAAAGCTATACCAGAGTCCTGCCATGGTTCATGGCATTGGCTCTGAGCGTTTTGCTCGCGGCCTGCGGCGGCGGAGAGCCCATCTTGGGAGGATCCGGCATTGCCGGCGCCGTCCCGGTGGTGACTGCCGTCACGCCAGCCAAAAATGCCACTTTGGTTCCGGTCAACACGAAAATCATCACCGCCACGTTTAGCAAGGCGATGAACCCAGCCACGCTCACGCCGACCAGCTTCACGCTCGCCTGCCCTGGCGCAGCGGACCTGACGGGCGCTGTGACCTACGCAACTGCAAGCAATACGGCAACATTGACGCTGCCGCCAGCAACGCCCAACCTGCCGTTCGCCACCCGATGCACCGTCGCAGTCAGCACGGCCGCCATGGACACTACGGGCATCGCACTCGCCGCCGCGTTTGCATCGGACTTCACTACTGCACCCGCGAACATTGTGGTGCCGACGGTCACATCGGCCACCCCAGCCGCCAATGCCGTTGTTGCAGTCAATCTGAAAACTGTGACCGCCACATTCAGCCAGGTGATGGATGCCACGACGATCACCCCAACCAGCTTTACGCTGGCTTGCAGTCCCGCCAATACGCCCAACGGTCTCAAGACCTTGGTCGCGGGAACGACAGTTGCCTACCCAGCAGGAGGCAACGTGGCAACGTTGACCATACCCGCGGCTGACCTTCCGGCCAGTGCCGCATGTACCGCCACCGTGACCACCGCCGCCAAGGATGCGATAGGCACAGCAATGGCTGCCAACTTTACGCGGGACTTCACGACCGGCGTGGCACCAGATACAACCCGACCCCTGGTGGCGTCCACCGTGCCGGCTACGTCGAGTCCAATTCCGACCAATGTGCCGACCAACACGGCGATCACCGCAACGTTCTCGGAAGACATGGCACCGGCCACAATCATTCCGGCAAACTTTACGCTGACCTGTGCGCTTCCTTGCGTCTCGCCAGTGAATCCAGTGGTGAGCTATTCGAGCAACGCCAAGCAGGCGATCCTGACACCTTTGAATCCGCTTGCTGCCGGTACGACCTATACGGCCACCGTGACCAAGTTTGCGACCGACGTGGCAGGTAACCAACTGGCTGGCAATCCTGCATTGCCAGCAGCGGCCAATGACTACTCGTGGAGCTTCACGACCCTCGCAGCGCCCGCGCTGGACGTAGTGGCACCTTGGGTGACTCTGACCGCCCCGGCCGATCAGGCCCTCAACGTGCCTGTCAACCAAGCCATCAATGCGACTTTCAGCGAGGCGATGCTGGCGACCACCATGATCACCAACAACTTCACGGTGGCGGAGACCTCGATACCTGCCAATACCGTGAGTGGAAACGTCGCCTATGACGCGGTGAACAAGATTGCCACCTTCCTTCCTACTGCCCCCGGTCTCAAAGCCGGCACGCAGTACACGGTGACGGTAACGAATGGCGCTACGGATCTTGCGAGCAACGCTTTGGTGACGCCACCTATTCCTAATGGCGGCTCGCCATCGGTGCCAAATTCCTGGACCTTCACAACCGCTGCAGTGGTTGTGCCGCCGCCAGCGCTGTTCGTTAACCTGCGCAGCGCCGCGAGCTTTGGCATCGCTTCACGCGATGGCCTGACCACAACCGGCGTGACCGTCGTGAATGGTGATATTGCGATCAATCCAACGCCAACGTGTTCAGATGCAACGGGCAACGCCGGCGCATCGCAAACCTGTTTGGTCAAGACCTATTCAAGTCCTACCGGTATGACCGTCAACGGCTCCGTCTACTGGGCCGGCGATCCATTCGACAATGGCGCAACCGCAATATCAGTGACTAACGACCTGAATACCGCGTGGACGGAAGCTCGCGCCAAGGTGCCAACGATGCCGACCGTGGCTGGCGATCAATTGTCTTCGCTGATTCCTTACCTCCCTGGTGTTTATCACAACGCGACGCTCGGTCTGGCGGCTGGCGGCACGGCAACTTTTGATGCCCTGGGCGACGTCAATGCCATCTGGATGTTTCAGGTCGACAGCTCGTTTGTTGACTCCGGCACGCTTCTGCTGCCAACCCAGATCATTTTGAAAAATGGCGCCCAGGCGCGCAACGTCTGGTTTGTCACCGGTCTGGACATCACGATCGGCTCCGGCACCAGCTGGAACGGCAACATTTTGGCGGGTCGTACAGCCACGATCAATGACGGCTCCACTGTCATTGGTCGCGTGTTGGCCGGCGCAACCGGTGCCGGCGCCATCACTTTGACCGGTGCAGCCTCGCCATCGAAGACCACCATCACGGTGCCGGCGAACTAAAACCAATAGGTAGGTGGCGGCGGGGCGACTTGCCGCCATCTAACCAAAACCTCACAACCAATGCTCATGCCAATAAAAGCTACGGGCACAAGAACTTATTCCACTTGCTGGAGAAAATCATGAAATTAGCAAAATCAAAACTAACAAAAGCCTTGGGCATGGGAGGGTTGATGGCACTTGCTGTCATGGCCAGTCCCTTGGCCAGTGCGGACGACACGGGCTGGTACCTCGGCGCCAATGTCGGTCAATCAGGCGCGGTCATTGACGACGCCAAAATTACCAGCAATCTGCTGGGCGGCGGCTTTAGCGGCGTCACGATTAGCGATGATGACCGTTCCACCGGTTACAAGATATTCGGCGGATATCAGTACAACAAATATTTGGCGGTTGAAGCCGGTTACTTCGATTTGGGAAAATTCGGCTTCACCGCCAACGCTTCGTCGCCGGGCACCTTGGGCACCTTGAATACGGGCACCCTGACGGGTGAGCTCAAGGTCAAAGGTCTGAATCTTGATCTCGTTGGCACCATGCCCCTCACCGATAAGTTTTCCGTTTTTGGCCGCGCCGGCGTTACCTATGCTCAAACCGATGATGCGTTCACCGGCACCGGATCGGTGCATGTGTTCAACCCCAACCCCAGCACCAAAGACACCAATTACAAGTTCGGTGTTGGCATGCAATACGCGTTTACTCCAGCGCTTGCGATGCGCGCTGAGGTGGAGCGTTACCGTATCAATGACGCGGTCGGCAACAAAGGCGACATCGACCTGGTTTCGCTTGGCCTGATCTATCGCTTTGGCGCCAAGTCTCCCACGCCCGTGCCCGTGGCTTACGTGCCGCCGCCCGTGGTGGTTGCTCAAGCCCCGGCACCCGTGTACGTGGCGCCACCACCACCACCACCACCACCGCCTGCGCCAATCGTGATGCCGCGCAAGGTGTCCTTTTCTGCAGATTCGCTGTTTGGCTTCGATGAGTCCAGCGTCAAGGCAGGCGGTCAGCAAGACCTGGATAAGTTCGCGGCGGAGCTTAGAGGCACGCAGTTTGACGTGATCAACGTCACCGGGCACACAGACCGCATTGGCTCGCACGCCTACAACCAGAAGCTGTCAGAGCGCCGCGCAGAAGCTGTCAAGGGCTATTTGGTGACGTCGGCCGGGATTGCCGCCGACAAGATTGTGGCCAAGGGCGTCGACGGCGCTGAGCCAGTGACCAAACCCGGTGAGTGTGTGGGCACCAAAGCCACCAAGGCCTTGATTGCCTGCTTGCAGCCTGATCGCCGGGTTGAAGTGGAAGTCGTTGGTACACGCTAACGCTAACGCTAAAAGCTACGCGAGTTGACATTTAAAAGTCTCGCGTTTTTTTGATCTGTCAATGGCACTTAGGTGCCATGCACAGACCCAGTTATCTGATAAATTTTTTATTGTTGATATCTGTTTATCGGTTTTGCGGAGGGGTTTCTATGAACGCCAATACTATTTTGAGATCGCGCTGGAGCACTGCATCATTTGGCGACAATGCTGAGACGTCGCCGGTGGAATTGTCCGCGCTGGGTGCGCACTTGGAACTATGCCAAGAGTCGCATGGACGCCTGTTTTTTCTGCAGTGCGCGGCACAAACCATGCACGGCTTTGTGGTTGGTCGCTTCGTGACGACCCTGGTGGTGGCCGCCTTGTTGATTGGTGTCGTGTCACTGGTGTCGTAAAGATGGCGCAACGCGAGATGCAGCGCCTGCTACCGGACGCTCCAACAGCGTTGCTCGAGATGCTGGACGGCTCGCGCGGGCCAGTGCAACCCCCGATTCGCTCCGAAATATTTGGCCTCCAACGTTTTGCCCAGCACGGCCGCAGTTTGGGTGCTACCCATCGTGCTGCCAGGGCGGGCGGGCGTGCGCCTACCTTTTTTCCGCGTCTTCGCAGCAACATTCAAGCGTTGCGCGAAGCACATCATTACATTGAGGTGCAAGCTAGCACCGGCTACGACATTAGTCCGGCAGCTGAGTGGCTGCTTGACAACTTTCACCTGATCGAGGCGCAACTCAAGGAAATTCACGAGGGATTGCCGCGCAGCTACTTTCGCACGCTGCCGATACTGCTCGATGAACCTTTGGCAGGCCTGCCGCGCGTTTATGGCGTGGCCTGGGCCTTTGTGGCCCACACCGATGGCGCCTTCGATGAAGACTTGCTGATGCAATATCTCAGCGCCTACCAGGAAACCCGTGAACTGAACCTCAGCGAGATGTGGGCCCTGCCCACCACCTTGCGTGTGGTGTTGATCGAAAACCTGCGTCGTCTGGCCGAACGTGTGGCCACAAACAGAGCAGCACGGGAGCTCGCCAACCTGTGCTGCGATCACATTGATGATTACCCCGTGCAGGCACTCGACCAGTTGCTGGCCCTGCTGGAGCCGCGCGCAGTGGGTGGTGTGTTTCTGGTGCAGATGGCGCAGCGCCTGCAAGGCCGGCGCACCACCGGTGGCGCCAGCTATGGCGCTCAACACCACGACTGGCTGCGCAACGCGCTGCCCGATCTGACTGCAATGCAGACGCAGCAGAGCGCCGACCAGGCCGCTGACAACCTGAGCGTGAGCAATGCGGTCTCGTCGTTGCGGTCTATCGGCGCGGCCGATTGGCCCGAAATTATTGCGCGCACCAGTCCACTGATGCAGTTGATGCTCACCTCGCCGTTGTTCAACGCGGAGCAAGCCGTCACGCGCGACCAAACACTTCATGGCATTGAGCGACTGGCCAAGCGAAGTGGCCGCAGTGAATTGTCGGTAGCGCAAACGCTGCTCGATCTGATGGATGCCGACGACGGCGCCAACAACGCCACCTTGGCGGCTAGACACTGGCTCGACGGCGCTGGCTACCCGGCGCTGTTGCGTGCGCTCGGCCTGCATGAGCGCGTTGCCCTTTTCTGGCGCGCTGTTGTGCGCCGCATGACCTTGCCCGTCTATCTGGGCACGCTGTTTCTGGGTAGTTTGGGCTTGGTGGTCTGGCTACTGCAAAGCCACAGTGTCGCGTCAATTGGCGCGGGCACGAGCCTGTCCCTGACGCTCCTGGGCGCGGCTCTGATGATGTTTCCGGCGTCTGAGGCGGTGGTCGCGGTGATCAACCGGTTGATCAGCGAGTCGGCCCGGCCTCGACACTTGCCCCGCCTGGCCTTGGGCGAGGGCATACCGCCCGAGCATCGGGTGATGGTGGTGATCCCGGGCATGCTCAGTAACATGGAATCAACCCATGACCTGGTGTACCGGCTGCAACTGCACTATCTCGCCAACCCGGAACGCAACGCCCAGTTTGCACTTTTAACCGACTGGGTCGATGCCGACGCGGCGCAGTTGGCGTCAGACGACGCTTTACTGGCCAGCGCAACGCAGCAGATCCGCGAACTCAACCTGCGTTATCCCAACGAGGCCGAAGAGACTGGCGCGGCGCCGCGTTTTATTGTGCTGCACCGAGAGCGCCGATTCAGCCAGACCGAGCAGCGCTGGATTGGTTGGGAACGCAAGCGCGGCAAGCTCGAACTGCTTGTGGCTGCATTGGCAGAGGGCTCGGCCACTGCGTTTCTGGACCTGGGTGACGAGTCCCGTATCGCTGCTGCTACGCAGTACATCGTCACGCTTGACAGCGACACCCAGTTGCCCCCCGGTCGACTGCGCGAACTGGTGAGCGTGGCCGCGCACCCGCACAACCAGCCGCAGTGTGACGCCAGCGGGCAAGTTGTGCGCGGCTACGGCATCTTGCAGCCGCGCGTGGTGACGCCGCTGCCAGCCACCAAGGACTTCACGCTCTACCACTGGCTGTTTGCCGGACAGTGCGGGATTGACCCCTACAGTGCGGCGAGCTCGGAGGTCTATCAGGACCTGTTCGGCGAAGGTACCTTTACCGGCAAGGGTCTGCTCAACGTGCGCGCGATGCATTCGGCGTTGTCTGGTCGCCTGCCTGATGGCCAGGTTCTCAGCCACGATCTGCTCGAAGGATCAATGGCACGCTGCGCGGCCGTGACCGACATCACGGTGATCGAGGACGCGCCGTTTCATGCCGACGTGGCAGCATCGCGCGTGCACCGCTGGACACGCGGCGACTGGCAGTTGCTGCCGTTCCTGCTTAACCCCATGCGCTATCGCATTCGCGTCATCAACCGCTGGAAGATGCTCGACAACCTGCGTCGATCGATCGTGGCGCCCATGTCCTTGGTGCTGCTGCTGCTGGCGCTGGGTGGCTTTGTGGTGTCTCCATGGGCTGCTTTGGCGCTGGTGATGGTGGCGTTTTCTGCCGGGCCCGTGCTCGGTGCCGTGGCGGGCCTTGCGCCGAGCCGCGACGACCTGGCAAAACGCCACTTCTACCGTTTGGCAACCATGGATCTGGCACGTGCCCTGTGTGGCGGGTTGTGGCATCTGGCCCTTTTGTTGCAGCAGTCGCTGTTGGCAGTGGACGCCCTCGTGCGAGCACTCTACCGCATGAGCATCAGCCATCGCCACTTGCTGCAATGGACCACAGCCGCAACGGCGCAAGCACAGGCAAAGACCGACCTGAAATCGCTGGTTCGCACGCATTGGAGCTTGCCGGTGGTGGCCCTGGCGCTGCTCGGTGCACTGCTCGCCTCTGCCACACCTTACCCACTATTGGCGCTGACGCTTTGCGTATTGTGGGCTGCGTCGCCGGTATGGATTTGGTGGGTCAGTCGGCCGCGGCCAGCCCAAAAAGATGCGGCGCTTCCGCCACAGGACCAAGCCTACCTGCACAGTATTGCGCGCGATACGTGGCGCTTTTTTGAGCGCTGCGTCGTCGCCCAAGACAACCACCTGCCGCCCGACAACTTGCAGACCCTGCCGCACGACATGGTGGCGCACCGCACCTCACCCACCAATATTGGTCTGTACCTGCTGAGCGTGGCTTGCGCCCGGCAGTTTGGCTGGATCGGCACGCAGGAGCTGCTGAGCAGGATGGAGGCCACCCTGGCCACGCTGGCCACGCTCAAGCGCCACCGGGGCCACTTTCTGAACTGGTACGACACGCAAAGCTGCGCGGCACTGCTGCCGATGTATGTCTCGAGCGTGGACAGTGGCAATCTCAGCGGCCACCTGCTCGCCGTGGCGCAGGCCTGTCTGGAGCTTGCGGGCGCACCGCTTGACAGTGGTGCGGCGCAGCGCGCCATCGAAGCCTCAAGGCAACGACTTGCGCCGCTGCTGGCGAGGCGCTCCACACTGACGCCAGCGAAGCGCGCCGAACTGAGGTGGTGTCTGGCGGATCACCGTGCGGCACGACGTTCAGCAGCGCTGGACGCACAGGCGCTGGCCTCGCACGGGAGCCTTGAGGCGGCCCGGCGCCTGTTGGCGCTGGCCGTTGCGTTTGAGCGGCTGGCAGGGGAAGCGGACTTCAGCTTTTTGTACCACCGCAAACGGCATCTGCTGCACATCGGCTACCGGGTCGCGGAACAGGAGCTCGATGCGAGTTTTTATGATTTGCTGGCGTCGGAGTCGCGGCTGACCAGCCTGCTCGCTGTTGCCAAGGGCGATGTGCCCGTGCGCCATTGGGCGTCCCTGGGACGGTTGTTCTATGCTGTTGGTGCGGGCGCGGGCTTGCGCTCGTGGTCGGGCTCAATGTTCGAATACCTGATGCCACTGCTGGTGCTTGATGAGCCGCATGGCAGCGTGCTGTGTCAGGCCAGCCATGCAGCGCTTCGCGAGCAAATCGACTTTGCGCGAACGCAAAACGTGCCTTGGGGTATCTCGGAATCTGCTTATGCGGGTAGCGACTACACGCTGGCCTACCAGTACGCGCCACAAGGGGTGCCGCGGCTGGCGTTGCGGCGTACGCCGATTGACGAGTTGGTGATCGCGCCTTATGCCACGGCGCTGGCAGCGCAAATCGCTCCTCACTGTGCCTGTGCCAACTTTGCGGCGCTGGAAGAGCTGCAGGCTCGTGCGCGCTATGGCTTTATTGAGGCGCTTGACTTCTCTCCCGCGCGCCAGGCCGGTGGCCAGCTGTTCACGCCGGTGAGTACCTTCATGTCGCATCACCAGGGCATGAGCATTGTGGCACTGGCCAATGTGCTGCTGGACGGCACGGCGCAGCGCTGGGGCATGGCCAATGCCCATGTTGAAGCGGTGGTCTCGCTGCTGCACGAACGGGTGCCGCGTGAGGTGTCCGAGCTGTCAGCACCGCCCTTGGGCTCGTCACTGCAAGCGCCGGACCGAAGGCGCGCGCCAGGGCTGCTGCGCGACGTTGTGCCGGGCGCGACGGCGCTGCAGCCCACCCATGTGTTGTCGAACGGGCGCTACAGTGTGTCGCTGCGCCCCAACGGCGCCGGTTGGAGCCGTTGGGGTCCGACCGGCATCACACGCTGGCGGGACGATGCACTGCGCGATGCCTATGGCAGCTTTTTTTACTTGCGCTGGCTCGACCCGGCGCGCGCTGCAGGGCTAGGGCGGCCGGTGTCCATCACCCAGCATCCGGCGCCCGATCCCGCTGCACACTATCGCAGCGTTTACCACGCCGACCGGGTCTGCTTCGATGCGGCTTGGCCAGAACTGCAGGCTCACACCACGGTTTGGGTCAGCCCGGAGGACGACATCGAGTTCCGCCAGATTGAAGTGCGCAACCTGAGTGATCGAAACCTCGACATCGAACTGATGTCGGCCTTTGACGTCACCCTGTCTGACCCGCGCGCCGATGAAGCGCACCCCGCGTTCACGAACCTGTTCGTGCGCGCCCAATGGCAAGCGCAAAACCAGGCGCTGCTGTTCGAGCGCAAGCCCCGTTTGCCGACCGAGCAGGGACTGCAAGTTGCGCATTTCCTGGCCGCCAGCGATCCGCAAGTGCGGGGTGTTCGCGTCCAGACCGACCGGCAGCGTTGGCTGGGCCGCAACCAAAATGCGAGTCAGGCGTTGGCCTTGTTTGATGATTTGCCGCAGGCGTCAATCGACCAGGCGGTGGAGCTTGACACCGGTCTTGACCCTGTCTGCGCGCTGGCTGTTCAGCTTCGCATTGCACCCCACGGCAAGGCGCGCCTGACCTTCGCCACGGCGGCGTCTGACAATGGCGGCACCTTGCGCGCCGTGATCGACAAGTATGTGCAACCAAGCCACGTTGAACGTGCTTCGTTGATGTCGGCCACGCTGAGCAGCATCCGCTTACGTGCCCTGCGCATCAGCGCTGAGAACTTTGTCGCAATCCAGACCCTGACTACGGCTCTGGTGCTCAGCCTGACACGTGCGCCGTCCGAAGAGGTCCGCTTTGACGGCGCGGGGACGGTCGTCTGTGACCGGCGCCTGCTGTGGCGTTTCGGTATCTCGGGCGACCGCCCGATCATCCTGGTGTCGGCTGGCGTGACGCAAGGTGTGGGCTTGCTGCGTTCACTGGCCCAGGCCTTGAGTCTGTGGTCTTGGGGTGGCATTGGTTGTGACCTGGTGGTGGTGAACTCTGAACCCGCCTCGTACCTGATGGCGTTGCAGCGCGAGCTCACGTCGCTGCGCGAACGCTATGTGAGTGACAGCGGTGATAAGTCTGCGCGCGTCGGCCCCGCCGCCACCGGCTTCTATCTGTTGCGCGCGGACGAGCTCTCACCCGACGAACTGAGCACCTTGGGAGCGTGCGCGCGCGTGCGTCTGCATGCTGACGGCCGCCCGCTCGTAAATCATGTGCAGGAATGGGTGGCGATGCACGAGCAAGCCTTTGAGCAACGTCATAACACCTCGACTTTTGCTGTTGCCGTCGCCTCCGGCGCCCTTGCTGAGGTGCCCGCATCGGTGGGTGCGTTTGATCCGGCCTCGGGCGAGTTCCGCTTCGACGTCAGTGCCCGGCTGCGCCCACTTAGGCCCTGGATCAATGTGCTGTCCAATCCGAGCTTTGGTGCCCAAATATCGGAAGCGGGGGGTGGCTACACCTGGGCGGTCAATAGCCGCCTGAATCAGCTCACCGCCTGGTCGAATGATCCGGTGGCCGACCCACCGGCCGAATGGTTCTTGCTTCAGGATCTCAAAACACGGCAGGTCTGGAGCGTGGCGCCCAGTGCCTGGGGTGATGACGCCGTGGTGTACCAGGTGTCGCACGGCCAGGGCTACAGCCGCATCAGCCATCAGCGTGGCGATCTGGCGGTGAACGCGTCATGGTGTGTCGATGCACAAACCTCCGTCAAACAAGTGCAGCTGGAAATCGTCAACCATGGCCGCCAGGCACTGCAGCTGCGTGTGGTCGGCATCGCCGAGTGGATGATGGGTGCGAATCGATCGGATCGCAGTACCGTGCGCACCGCGCTGTACCGTCAGCGTCTGCCAGATCAAAAGCTCACCGCACTGCTGTGCACGCAACCCGAGCGGTCAGCCGGGTTCGGCGAGGGCACGGCCTTTCTGGGTCTGGCCGGTGGCGCTGACGACGCCGAGGACTGGACTTGCGACCGGCGCGAGTTGTTCGACTCGCGCGGTCGTCTGGTGCTGCCCGATCACTTCGGCATGATCCAGGGTGACGGGCTTGACCCCTGCGCGGCGCTATCGACGCGTGTCGTGTTGAGCCCCGGTCAATCGGTGGAGCGGGTGTTTCTTCTAGGCTACGGCGACAACGCAGACGCCGCCCGGCAGATCGCCACCCGGGCTGCAGCGACGCTTGCCGCGCAGCGCATCGGGCAGGTGCGCCGCATGTGGGATCAATTGCTGGGCGCCGCCATGGTGAAAACGCCCGATCCTCTGTTTGATGCGATGGTCAATCGCTGGTTGCTGTACCAGGCGGTCACGTGCCGCTTGTGGGCCAAGGCCGGTTTCTACCAGGCCGGGGGCGCCACCGGTTTTCGAGACCAATTGCAGGACGCCATGGCGCTGGCCTGGGCCCAGCCCAACACGCTGCGCCAGCAGATCGTGCTGGCCGCGTCACGTCAATTCCCTGAAGGTGATGTGCAGCACTGGTGGCACGCGCCGCTGGGCAATGGCGTGCGCACGCATTTTTCTGACGACCTGTTGTGGCTGCCCCATGCGACGCTGCACTACCTGCGCGCAACTGGTGACGCGTCGCTGCTTGACGAAAGCGTCGCGTTTCTTGAAGGGGCGGCTATTCCTGCTGGCGCCGAGGACGCTTACTACACACCCACCATCAGCGGTGAGACCGCGACGGTCTACGAGCATGGAGCCCGCGCGATTGACCACAGCCTGGCGGTGGGCGCGCATGGCTTGCCCTTGATGGGCAGTGGTGACTGGAACGACGGCATGAACCGGGTCGGCATTGAGGGCCGCGGTGAGTCGGTCTGGCTGGGCTGGTTCTTGTGCCAGGTGGTGGCTGATTTTGCGCCGCTGGCCCGCAGTCGCGGCGACGAGGCGCGCGCGCTGCGCTGGGAGAACGCAGCACTGGGCTGGACGGCGGCCTTGAACAGCACCGCCTGGGACGGGCAATGGTTCAAACGCGCCTTCTTTGACGACGGTCAGGCACTGGGTTCGCAGGCCAATCCTGAGGCTCGCATCGACTCGATCGCGCAAGCCTGGTCGGTGCTGTCCAAGGCTGGCGCGCCGCAGTTGCAGCGGCAGGCGATGGCGGCACTTGATGCGAATCTGGTGGACCCAGAGGCTGGACTGATCAAGTTGCTTGACCCGCCCCTAGCCCACGCTGTGCCGAGCGCGGGCTACATTCAGGCTTACCCGCCGGGCGTGCGCGAAAACGGCGGCCAGTATTCGCACGCCGGCGTCTGGGCCTTGATGGCGCAGGCCGAATTGGCGAAGCAGCAGCCGCAAGCGCGCGAGGCCTATGACACCCCCTACCGCTACTTCACCTACCTGAGCCCGGCCCACCGCGCCAGCCACCCGGTGCGTGGCCCGGTCTATGGCATCGAGCCTTATGTCATGGCCGGTGACATCTACAGCCAGCCGCCCTATGTCGGGCGGGGTGGCTGGAGCTGGTACACAGGGGCTGCACCTTGGCTGCATCGGGCTGCGATGGAGTCCATCTTTGGATTGCAGCAAGGCGCGCAGGAATTGGTTTTCACCCCCTGCCTGCCTTCAGGTTGGCAACAGGCCGAACTGACGCTGGTTCGGGATGAGCGCAGCATGCGCTTCATCCTGATGCGTGCCAGTGCCCACACCGCACTGGAACTGGCTGAGCCCCTGTGCGAGCCCTTGGTGGCGCAAGTGTTGCACCCCGGTCAGCCACTGCCTTGGACCGCTCTGCCCACGCACAGCTGCTTTGTGATTCCCTTGCTGCCAGACGAACTGGCACCGCAGCCAGCAGCCAGGAACAAGCTGTTGCAATCATTGCCGAATAGCAAATTTTGAGTTAAAAATAATAGCTGCAAACTCTTATTCCACGTGGGCTAGAGCCTGATTTGATATAAATTTCTGTGGATTCAACGGGGCGTCGCACGCCCAATGGCGCCCACTGCCACCGTTTGAACGTTTGCGACCAATGCGTCGTCAGCGCTCGGGTCAACGGGCTGCGGGCGCGTCACATCCGCCAGAGTGACCTTGTCCAGTTCGGCTAGAAAATTTTTCTGTGCGCTCCAGAACACGTTCTTCAACTGGCATTGGGCGCTCAAGGTGCAGGTGTTGTGACCGGGGTCGAAACACTCGACCAGCCGGAAATCGGTCTCGCTTTGGCGAACCACGTCGCCAATTCGGATATCTGCCGCCGGTTTGAGCAGGCGCAGGCCGCCGCCGCGTCCGCGCGTGGTTTGCAGCAACCCCTGGCGGGCGAGATCGTTGACGATCTTCATCAAATGGTTTTTGGACACCCCATGGCTCTCGGCCAGCTCAGCAATGGTGACCGAGCGTTCGGGATTGAGGGCGCAAAACATCAAGACCCGTAACGTGTAGTCGGTGTAGTCGGTGAGTCTCATGGGCGCTTTCAATGTTGGCTTTGTTTCTTATTTTATCGCGCTTTGATTTAAGATGCATATAAAATACCGTTTTAAAAAGTTGATGCACCTTGCATCCCTCCGCCATGAAGCCAACACCTTTACCCATTTCTTCGCAGACCCAAGCAGCCGCGCAGCAGCCTGCGGGCATGCCCTTTTTGCGCTTAGGCTTTCGACCTTTCTATGTTGGTGGTGCCCTGCTTGCGGCGTTGATGGTGCCGCTGTGGGTGGCCGTGTTTTTAGGCGGCTGGCAGCTGAGCCCGGCTGCGCCGGGTCTTTTATGGCACGCGCATGAGATGCTGTTTGGCTTTGCGGTGGCCATCATCGTGGGCTTTTTGATGACTGCGGGAAAAACCTGGACCGGCCTGGCCACTCCGCGCGGTGCCCTGCTTGCCGCCCTGGCGCTGCTCTGGCTGGGTGCACGCGTGGCCTCGGTGACCGGGCCTTATGCGCTTTTTGCCGTGCTGGACCTGGCGCTGTTGCCGATAGTGGCTGCCATTTTGCTCACGCTGTTGCTGCGTTCCCGCAATTACCGCAACCTGCCCCTGGGCTTGATTCTGGCGCTGTTGGCGTGTGCCAATCTGGTTTTCCATCTGGCCGTTCTGGGCTGGCTGGACGTTTCGGCGATGCTGCCTTTGTATGCCGGTTTGGCCCTGATCATCATGATTGAATGCGTGATGGCCGGGCGCGTTATTCCGTTTTTCACCATGGCGGTGACCCCTGGCCTGAAGCTGGCCGTCCCGCTGTCGCTGGAGCGGGTCACGCTGGGCGTGACCGCGCTGGGTCTGGCGCTCTGGGTGTTGGCGCCGCCCAGCGTGCTTGGCCTGATCGTGCTGGGCTTGGCCAGTGGCTTGCACACCTGGCGCCTGCTGGCCTGGCGCCCGGGTGTGACGCTCAAGCGGCCGATTCTGTGGATTCTGCATGCCGCCTATGCCTGGATTCCGGTCGGCCTGGCGTTGCTGGCGCTGGCCCAAATGGGTTGGATTCCCGTGTCGGCCGGCGTGCATGCTTTGGGCGTGGGCGCCACCGGCGGGCTCATCATCGGCATGATCACGCGCACGGCGCGCGGCCACACCGGGCGCCCCCTGGCGGTGGATGGTCCTGAGGTGCTGGCCTACGCGCTGGTCATGGTGGCGGCGCTGCTGCGGGTGTTCTTGCCGATGCTCACGCCTGCGTTCTATACCTCGGCGCTGATTGCCAGCGCCGGCCTATGGAGCACGGCGTTTCTGATTTACCTCTGGGTCTACACCCCCTGGCTGATGAGCGCGCGCCCCGATGGCAAGGACGGTTGAGGCGCGTCACAACGGTTCGGAAGCCTGCTCATGGACTATCTTTGGGTGAAATATCTGCACGTCACTTGTGTCGTGCTCAGTGTCAGCCTGTTTGTTTTGCGAGGCACGCTGGAGCTGATGGCGCAACCGTGGCGCCAGTGGCGCCTGCTCAAGGTGGCACCGCATGTGATCGACACGCTGCTGCTGACATCGGCCCTGTGGCTGGCCTGGCGCATCGGGCAATACCCGTTTGTGCACGGCTGGCTCACCGCCAAGGTGCTGGCCTTGCTGGCTTACATTCTGCTGGGTATGCGGGCGCTGGGCAAGAACACGTCGCCGGGGCAACGCTTGCCGTACTTTGTGGCCGCTCTGCTCAGCGTTGGCTACATCGTCGGCGTGGCTTTGACGCACTCGCCGTCCTGGGGTTTTCTGTAACAGGGCCGGGGCTCAGGCGCCCCTTACAAATTACGGGCGCTAAAGGTGTCACAGGCCTTGATGCTGCCATTTTTCAGACCCGAATCAAACCAGCGCTGGCGCTGAGCGCTGGTGCCGTGGGTAAAGCTCTCGGGCACCACCGCGCCGCCACCGGCGCGTTGCAAGGCGTCGTCGCCGATCTTGGCCGCCGCGTTCATGGCTTCTTCCACGTCGCCTTGCTCCAGAATCTGGCGCGCGCTCTGCGCATGGTGCGCCCACACACCTGCAAAGCAGTCGGCCTGCAACTCCATCTTCACGCTCAAGGTGTTGTAGTCGGCGGTGCTCACACGCCCGCGCGTCTGGTCCATCTTGGCGCTGATGCCGAGAAGGTTCTGCACATGGTGGCCGACCTCGTGGGCGATGACATAGGCTTGGGCAAAATCACCGGGCGCGCCTAGCTTGTTTTGCAGGGTTTCGTAAAAGCCCAGATCGATGTACACCTTTTGATCACCCGGGCAGTAGAACGGCCCCATCGCCGCCTGTCCCTGACCGCAGGCTGTCTGCGTGGCACCGCGAAACAGCACCAGCTGGGGTTCCTGGTAGCTGCCGCCACTTTGGGTGAACAGGTCTTTCCAGACATCTTCGGTATCAGCCAGCACCGTGGATACAAAAGCTGCCATGCGGTCATCTGCCGGTGGTTTTTGCGCGGGGCTCTGCGACTGCACCTGGGCCGAAGGGGCATCACCGCCGCTCAACATGCTCAATATGGTCAGTGGGTTGATGCCCAAAGCCCAACCACCCACCAGCGCGATCACGATGGTTCCAATGCCGATGCTGCGCCCGCCCAGCAGGCCACCCCCGCCGACACTGCGTCGGTCTTCGACGTTGTCGGATTCTCGATTGCCTTCCCATTTCATGATGACTCGCCCGCAAAGTAGTTGATGTGCTGACTCTACTAGAGAACTGGCGGTCTCGTAGCGCGGGTTAACGTCGCGTAACCAAACACTTTGGCAGCGAGGATATGCGTCACCAACTGGCCAACCAAGTGACGCATCGGATAATACGCAGCTCCGGCATGCCGCCTGCGACCTGATCTGCGTCTTCATTCGCGTGATTTTCCCGCTCAGTTGGGGTCGCTGGGCTTTGCATCAACCTGCCGGGCGCCTCCTTGAACGTCATATGAAAAACAATTCGATCACCTCTCTCTCCCCAATCGATCCGGCCACAGCGCCCCAGCAGCCGCGTCTGACCAGCCTGTCTCACGGCGGGGGCTGCGGCTGCAAGATTGCGCCGGGCGTCCTGTCGGAAATCCTCAAAGGCATCAGCGCCATGCCTTTCCCGAAGGAACTGCTGGTGGGCATCGAGACCTCCGATGACGCGGCCGTGTACCAGCTCAACGACGAGCAAGCGCTGATCGCCACCACCGACTTCTTCATGCCCATTGTGGATGACCCTTTTGATTTTGGCCGCATTGCGGCCACCAACGCGATCTCGGACGTCTACGCCATGGGCGGCACGCCGATTCTGGCGCTGGCGCTGGTGGGCATGCCGATCAACGTGTTGTCCACGCAGACGATTGGCAAAATCCTCGAAGGCGGCGCCAGCGTTTGCCGCGCGGCGGGCATCCCAATTGCGGGCGGCCACACGATTGACTCGGTCGAACCAATTTACGGTTTGGTGGCGCTTGGCCTGGTGCACCCCAGCCGCGTCAAACGCAATGCCGACGCGCAGGTGGGCGACAAGCTGATTCTGGGCAAGCCCCTGGGCGTGGGCATCTTGTCGGCGGCGCTCAAGAAGGAAAAGCTCGATGCAGCCGGTTACGCGCAGATGATCGCAATCACCACCCAGCTCAATACCCCTGGCCCCGAACTGGCCGCACTAAGCGGCGTGCACGCCATGACCGACGTCACGGGCTTTGGCCTGGCCGGTCACGCCCTGGAAATGGCGCGCGGCGCCCGCTGCACCGTGCAGATCGACTGGGCCCGGGTGCCGTTGCTGGCGGGTGTGCGCGAACTGGCGCTTGCGGGCAACGTCACAGGTGCCTCCGGGCGAAATTGGAGCGCTTATGGACAAGACATTGTCTTGCCTGCAGGCTTTGCCGCCGTTGACCAGGCGCTGCTGAGCGACCCGCAAACCAGCGGCGGCTTGCTGGTGTCGTGCGCGCCCTCGGTGGTGGATTCCGTGCTGAACATATTCAGACAGCACGGCTTTGCTGCGGCCTGCGAGATTGGCGAGATTGTGGCTGGCTCGGCGGCTCCGACGCTGCAGTTGCGCTGAGTCATCTCACATTGAGCGCATCAACTTTGAAGATCGAGTTTCCCGAGTCGCTGCCGGTATCAGCCAAGCGCGAAGAAATCATGGCCGCGCTGGACGCGCACCAGGTGATCATCGTTTGTGGCGAAACCGGCTCGGGCAAGACCACGCAGCTGCCCAAGATCGCGCTGGCGATGGGGCGCGGCAAGCTCAATTACCCGCCCGGTCAGCACGCCAGGCTGATTGGCCACACGCAGCCGCGCCGCATTGCGGCCAGCAGCGTCGCCAAGCGCATTGCCGAGGAGCTGCACACCACGCTGGGCGATGTGGTGGGCTTCAAGGTGCGGTTTCAGGACCGGCTCAGCCGCGATTCCTCCATCAAGCTGATGACCGACGGCATCTTGCTGGCCGAGACGCAAACCGACCCGCTGCTCAAGGCTTACGACACGATCATCATCGACGAGGCGCATGAACGCTCGCTCAACATCGACTTCCTGCTTGGCTACCTGCGCCAGATCCTGCCGCGCCGACCCGACCTGAAGATTGTGGTGACCTCGGCCACCATCGACGCCCAGCGTTTTGCCGATCACTTTGCCTCGCGCAGCGGGCCTGCGCCGGTCATCATGGTGTCGGGCCGCATGTTCCCGGTGGAGCAGCGCTACCGGCCGTTTGAAGAGTCGCGCGAGTACGACCTCAACAGGGCGATTGCGGATGCAGTCGATGAGTTGTGGCGCGACGTGCACAACAGCGGCGATAT
>VMTC01000011.1 GCA_013791765.1 Rhodoferax sp. | reverse complement strand
CGGTTTCGCCAGTGGCAAAGGGAGGCATGTTGTAGTGCAGCATGAAGCGGTCTTCATAATCACCAGAGAGCGCGTCAATGCGCTGCGCATCACGCTCGGTGCCCAGGGTGGTGACCACCAAGGCCTGGGTCTCACCCCGCGTGAACAAAGCCGAACCGTGGGTTCGGGGCAGCACGCCGTTGCGAATTTCAATCGCACGCACGGTGCGCGTGTCGCGGCCATCAATGCGCGGCTCTCCGGCAAGAATCTGGCTGCGCACAATCTTGGCTTCAATATCAAACAGCATGCCTTCAACAGCGACGCTGTCAAACGCCACACCGTCGAGCTTCAGGTCGGCCATCACCACAGCGTAGGCTTCACGGCAGGCACGGGTGCGGGCTTGTTTGTTGCGGATCTGGTAGGCGGCAACAAGCTTGTCCTTGGCCAGTTCACCCACGCGCGCGATCAGCGGCTCGTTCTTCATCGGGGCTTTCCAGTCCCACATCGGCTTGCCGGCGTCACGCACCAGGTCGTGAATCGCGTTGATAGCAATCACACCTTGCTCATGGCCATACATCACGGCGCCGAGCATGATTTCTTCAGACAATTGATGGGCTTCAGACTCGACCATCAGCACAGCCGTCTCAGTACCGGCAACCACCAGATCCAGCTGGGACTCCTTGAGCTGGGTCTTGCTCGGGTTGAGCAGATACTGACCGTCGACATAGGCCACGCGGGCAGCACCAATCGGGCCGTTGAACGGAATGCCAGAAATCGCCAACGCAGCACTTGCAGCGATCAGCGCCGGAATATCGCCTTCAACATCCGGATTGAGCGACACCACATGGATCACAACCTGCACTTCGTTGAAAAAACCTTCGGGAAACAGCGGGCGAATGGGGCGATCAATCAGGCGGCAGACCAGGGTTTCAGACTCGCTGAGCCGGCCTTCACGCTTGAAGAAACTGCCCGGGATGCGACCGGCAGCGTACGACTTTTCAATGTAATCGACCGTCAGCGGGAAGAAGTCCTGCCCCGGTTTGGCATCGGTCTTTCCGACCACGGTTGCCAGAACCACCGTGCCGTCCATGTCCAGCATGACTGCGCCGCTGGCTTGACGAGAAATTTCGCCGGTTTCCATGGTGACCTTGTGTGATCCCCATTGAAAGGTCTTGCTAACTTTATTGAAAATGCTCATTTATTTATCTCCTGGTCAATTTGGGAAGTGCAGGCCACTTCGCCCGAGCCCGGATTACGCCTCGCAGAACACGATGCCATTCCAGGGAAATTCAAATCGAACTCATCTGGAATGACACAGCTTCGCTCCGCTATTGCCTTCTCCGAAGTAAAAAACGCCTGAGCTAGTAACCTAACTCAGGCGTTCATCATCTGATTCAACGATTACTTGCGCAGACCCAGCTTGGCGATCAAGGCAATGTAACGGTCAGCGTCCTTGGACTTCAGGTAGTCGAGCAGCTTGCGGCGACGACTCACCATGCGCAGCAGGCCACGACGACCATGATGGTCTTTGGCGTGCGTCTTGAAATGGGGCATGAGTTCATTGATGCGGGCTGTCAGCAGCGCAACTTGAACTTCGGGACTGCCGGTATCGCCGGCTTGACGTGCGTTGTCTTTAACGACAGCGGCTTTAATGCTGGATGCGATCATGATGATTTCCTGTTTGATGTGAACTTGCGACAGACGCTGGAACTGCCCCTGACGTGCACTGCTGCAATTTGCAGAGCCTTGGATTATAGCCAGCCCGCCGAACTGCCCCCTCACACCGGTCTTTGCCGCAGACCGCCGGTCTCTCCCAGCCGCCCTTATTCCAAAGGTCTCTGCATTTTGCAAGTGCTGGGCAACTCGGCGCGGCTGGCAGCAATGCTTTTGACAACCCGAAAGCCGTAGCCCGAACCTTCAACATCAAACTTCACGCCGGGCGCGCCTTGCCGATCCATCACGCCCACCACCAGCGGCTGCTGAAACTGGTGGTCAAGCGCTCGCATCATCCCGGTTTGCCCACCAAAAGTGACGCTAGCCCTCTCCAGCTGGATCGCAACAGCTACCGAATCAGTAGTGCCCGCCTTCTCTATCGCCTGCGCCAGGGACTCCACCATCAGTTGCATGCGCATGTGCACGTAATCGTCGGCCGGCTTGGGGAAACGCTGCCGGAAGGACTGGTAAAAGGCTTCGCTTGGCTTGGTGGTCACATTGGGCAACCAGTCGGCGACGGCGACGACCCTGCCAATTCCGGCTTCGCCAATCGCCGCTGGCGCACCCAATGCGTTGCCGTAGAAGGTGTAAAACTTGCCCTCGAAGCCGACTTCTTTCGCCGCCTTGACCAGCAGCGTCAGGTCGTTGCCCCAGTTGCCGGTAATGACCGCCTGCGCGCCACTGGCCTTGATCTTGGCGGCATAGGGCAAGAAGTCCTTCACGCGACCCACCGGGTGCAGTTCGTCGCCCACCAGTTCGACATCCGGACGCAAGACCCCAAGCTGGCGCCTAGCTTCCTGCGCCACGGCATGACCGAAGCTGTAGTCCTGACCAATAAGGTAGACCTTCTTCAGGCTCTTGTCTTCTTTCAGAAGCTCCATCAACGCCGTCATGCGCATGTCGGCATGCGCGTCAAATCGAAAATGCCAGAAACTGCATTTCTCGTTGGTCAGAATGGGATCGACCGCCGAGTAGTTCAAAAACAGCACGCGCTTGCCCGGCACGCGTTCGTTGTGCTTGTTGATGGCATCAATCAGCGCGGCGGCCGTCGCCGATGAATTACCCTGCATGATGAATTGCGCGCCGTCGTCAATGGCCGATTTGAGCGCCGTCAGCGCCTCCTCGTTCTGGCCCTTGCTGTCGTAACGCTCAATGAGCAATGGGCGGCTGCTCGCGGCCGAATCGGCAGAAGCCACAAGCTTGATGCCGCCGCGCGCATTGACGCGCTCAACCGCCCAGATCAGGTTGCGAAATACCGCCTCGCCAGTGTTGGCAAACGGGCCGCTCAGGCCTTCGATCATGGCAATTTTGATCGGCGCTGACATGGCTTGTGAAAATGTCAGGGTTGATGTGCACAAGGCCGCCATCAGCAGGGCTTGGGCTTTTCGGGAAAAAATGAACATACTGAAATCTCTCTGGCAGACCGCCGTATCTGGCACAGACGCCGCGCCGGCGGTGCTTCTTGTTGGACGGGCCGCGCAGTGTACTTGCTGCCGGTCGGATCACACCACGGGAAGGCACTGCCCTGCAGCGACTTGGGTTGGTTTGATTACAGCGGAGGCTGGTTGAGCGACATTGGCTGCAGGCGACCGAGCTTGTGCGCCAGTTCCACCGCCGAACTGACGCCCATTTTTTCAAAAATATGCGCGCGGTGAAACTCGACGGTGCGCGGTGTGATGCCAAGATGATCCGCAATGTTTTTGTTGTAGTGGCCGCAAATCAGCTCGTCAAGCACTTCACGTTCACGCGGACTCAGGCTGGCCAGCGCCTGCTTGAGGCGCTGCAATTCCAGATCAACGCCGATGCGCATGGAGGCCGCCGCCAGCGCCTGCTCCACCCGGTTGACCAACTCATTGTCCTGAAACGGCTTTTCCAGGAAGTCCCAGGCCCCGCTCTTGACCGCCGCCACCGCCATGCCAACGTCGCCGTTGCCGGTCAGAAACAACACCGGCCAGGGGCAGCCCAGCGCCTTGAGTCGCTCAAAGGTCACCAAGCCCGACAAGGGTGTCATGCGGACATCGAGCAGCACGACGGCGTGGCCCCATTGGCCAGGCAATGCCCTGGCCGCTTCCAGAAAGGCCGGGCCACCGTCCCAGGTGGCCGCGTGGTAGCCGCGGGAATCAAACAGCCAGGCCAGACCATCGCGAATGTCGGGGTCGTCGTCAACGATATGAATGGCGGCCTGGTTCATGGGATTCCTTGGGCAACCAGCGAGGTCGGCAGAGTTGGCGCCACCGAGGGACCATCGGCAAGCGGCAGCCACACCACAAAGCGGGCGCCGCCCAATTCGGGCTCACATCCGACCTCGATACGCCCATGGTGGGCTTCCACAATCGAACGGCAGATTGCCAGTCCCATGCCCATCCCGCCTTCTTTGGTGCTGAAAAAGGCGTTGAAAATCGTGTCCCGGTCTTCTTGCGCCACGCCTGGGCCGGAATCAGCCACCGTCAGACTCGCCAGACCTTGGCGCCAGTCGCCAGCGACCTCAACGCGCACCTGGGCCAAGCCCGTACCCCGATGCGCCCAGTCCAAGGCGTTGGCCACCAGGTTGTTGATCAGATGCTCCAGCATCAACTCATCCGCGTCGATCCAGATCGATTGACTCTTGTTCACCAGCGACACCTGGCCGCTCTGCACATCCCCCATGCTGGCGAGAACCCGGCGCAGGACGGCCGCTAGCTCCAGGCGTTGACGGGACAATTCACGGCGCCGCGCAAAGGCATTGACCCGCTTGATGATTCCCCCGGCGCGCTCGGCCAAGCGCGCCATGCGGGTCACCACCGGTTCCAGCTCATTGAGCGTGATGTTGCCCCCGCGCAGGCGATTGAGCAGCCCGTTGGCGAAGCTGCTGAGCGCCCCCAGGGGCTGGTTGAGCTCGTGCGCCAGAGTGGAGGCGACCTCCCCGACCGCCACCAGACGACCTGATGCCTCCAGCTTGTCTTGCTGCAGTGCCGCCATGCGTTGGGCCCGCTTGCGCTCGCTGATATCCAGTACCGAGCTCATCCAGCCCAGTTGCTCGCCGCTGGTCGTCGTCAGGGGGGCCTCATGAATCAGCACATCGAGCAGTGGCCCGTTGCGGTGTTGAAACTGCAGCTCCACGCCGTCGCCCTGCGTTCCCTGCGCAATGACGTCGCGGTGCACCAACTGGAGCTCATCAGCCTGGTCGGCGGGCCAGTACGGCAGCGGCGCAGACCGACCCACCAGTTCGCTCACGGCATAGCCCACCATGCTGCAAAACGCCTGATTCACATACAGAATTTTGCCGTGCTGGTCCCAGGCGCGCAGGCCGATGGTGACCGAATTTTCCATGGCAGTGCGCAAGGCCACCTCGGCCTGCAAGCGCGCCTGCACCTGCTGGCGTTTAATAAAATCGCGCCGCAGCGCCACCAGGCTGGTCAGCATCCCCGTCAGGAACAACAGCGCCACCAGAAAGAAAATACGCGGCACCGTGGTCGGTTGCTCACCGATCGAGGCCACTTCCAGGAACAAGTCTGAACCGGGCAAATTCATGCTGGCCCGGTACGGATGATCAGCAGGTGCCGGGACCGGGACGGGCGCCATCTCATCAACGACCAGCCGCACGCTGTGGCCTTGCGCAAACCAGGCCGGCACCAGGGAGCGCACCGCACGCTCCAACGACAAGGCCGCCAGGTAATTGCCGACAAACTGGCCACGGTCAAAAAACGGCACCGCCAACCAGACCACATCGGTGAACGAGCCATCCGACTGCTGCATCAGCCCGGCGTAGGCTGAGCGACGCAGGCCGCGCGTGGTGTCTTGCATGGTGGCAAGCGCCTGCGCATTGGCCAGGTGCGCGGCCCAGTCGAGTTGCCAGCGCTCCGGCGCGACCCAGGCATCGTGCGTCAGGCCAGCGGCCAGCCAACCATGCGACAAAACCACACCGGGCTCACGCCACAACAAGCCGCCCAGCACCTCGGGAGGCCTGACCCTCTGGCGCGGGGCATTGGCGTCGCCCAGCGCCGCGTGACGGGCCAGCACCAGCAGGTCATCTTCAAGACGGCGAAAGTGAAACTGCACGCTTTGCTCCAGCCACTGCGCATCCGCAGCGCGTCGGCGGGTCTCTTCTTCAGCTTCAAAATTACTCAGATACAGCACCAGGGTCACCACCGCACCCACCAGCAGCAGCAGCAAGCCCAGCAGCCAAAGCAGCGTGCGCAGGTTGCGGCTGACATGCCCCGGCGGCAATTGTTGCAGCAAGGCAAAGTCACGCGTCTGATCGGTGGGCAAAGCTTCAGTTCTGGTCACGGGGTTTTCCATCAAGTCCTCGCATAATAGCCAGCATGTCGCCTTCTGCCATTTCTGCCTGCGCCGCACCGACTGATCGCCGTCAGTGGCTGCGTGGCCTGAGCGCCGCCGCGCTGGCATCAACATCCCTCAAGACCTTAGCTGCGCAAGGCATCACGCTGCGGTTTTCGCACGTGGTGGCCGAAGAAACCCCCAAGGGTCTGGCCGCCAACCGCTTCAAACTGCTGCTGGAACAGCGCTCGGGTGGACGTATCCAGGTGCAGGTCTATCCCAATGCCGAGCTCTATGGCGACCACGACGAGATGCAGGCCCTGCAACTCGGTGCCGTGGACTTGCTGGCGCCTTCGCTGTCCAAATTTGGCCGCATCGGCTTCCCCGAATTCGAGTTGTTTGACTTGCCGTTCCTGTTTGACAGCGTGGCCGATGTGCGGCGCATCACGCAGGGCCGACTGGGTCAGCGCTTGCTGGCACGCCTGAGCCACCAGGGGCTGGTGGGCCTGGGTTATTTTGACAACGGCTTCAAGCAAATGAGTGCCAACCGGCCCTTGTTGGCCCCGGCCGATTTTGTCGGCTTGCGCATGCGGGTGCAAGCTTCTCGCGTGATTGCAGCGCAAATGCGCGCGCTTGGGGCACGCCCGGTCACGCTCGCCTTCAGTGAAACCCGCCGCGCCCTGGCCAGCGGCGTGGTCGATGGCACCGAGAACCCGGCATCCAACTTCTGGACCCAGCGCATGCACGAGGTGCAAACCGACCTGAGCCTGACCGAGCATGGCTACCTCGGCTATGCGGTGGTGGCGAACCAACGCCTGTGGATGAGCCTGGCTGATAACGATCGCACCCTGGTCGAGCGGGCGCTGCAGGACGCAATCATCTTTGGCAACCTGATTGCCGACACGCAAAACGACAAAGCCCTGGCGGCTTTGCGCGAAGCCGGCACCACCCGCATCCACACCCTTACCTCGGCTCAGCGCGCGCGCTTGGCAAAAGCTGTTGAACCAGTGCACCAGGCGCTGGCCCAGCGCATAGGTTTGGGGTGGATGAACGAGCTGCGCCACGCCCTGAATCAGCGCGATCCGGGTTAACCCTAGCTGTTGAACACCACAGTTGCCCCGCCATGGGGTGGCCGGTTAATCTCCGCTCGTTGGGTTTTTTAAATTGTTTCAGGAGACATTCATGAAGTTGAAATTAGTTGCTGCTGGCGTTTTACTGGCCTTCGGCCTGGCTGCTCACGCTGCCCCACTCATCATCAAATACAGCCACGTGGTCGCTGATGTCACACCCAAAGGACAGGCCGCCATCAAGTTCAAGGAACTGGCTGAGAAGAAACTTCCAGGCAAGGTCGAGATTCAAGTCTTCCCCAACAGCCAGTTGTTTGGCGACGGCAAAGAAATGGAAGCGCTTTTGCTCGGTGATGTGCAAATCATTGCCCCGTCACTGGCCAAGTTTGGCAAGTACACCAAGCAAATCCAGATTTTCGACCTGCCATTTTTGTTTAACGACATTGGCGCCGTGGACCGCTTCCAAGCCAGCAAGGAAGGCCAGTCAATGCTCACCTCCATGTCCAAAAAGGGCATCATGGGTTTTGGCTACCTGCACAACGGCATGAAGCAACTCTCGGCCAACGTTCCGCTGGGCATGCCATCGGATGCCAAGGGACTGAAGTTCCGTATCCAGGCGTCCGACGTGCTCGAAGCCCAGTTCAAGGCCGTCGGTGCCAACCCGCAAAAGCTGGCGTTCTCCGAGGTTTACCAGTCGCTGCAAACTGGCGTGGTCGATGGCACGGAAAATCCGTGGTCCAACATTTACAGCAAGAAATTTCATGAAGTACAAAAGTACATCATGGACAGCAACCATGGCGTGCTTGACTACATGGTGATTGGCAACGCCAAGTGGTGGGCCGGTCTGCCCCCGGACATTCAAAAAGGCTTGACCGAAGCCATGAATGAATCGATCAAATTCGGCAACAAGGTGGCCTTTGATGAAGACATGGCCTTCCGCGCCAAAGTCATCGCCGACAACAAGGCCAAAGTGCTACCCATGAGCAAAGAGCATCTGGCCGCCTGGCGCACCGCTATGCAGCCTGTGTGGAAAAAGTTTGAAGACGACATTGGCAAAGACATGATGGCTGCAGCTCTGAAAGCCAACAAATAACCCCCCGACTTCACCTGCATCAATCGCCCCGGCTTGTCCGGGGTTTTTTTGGAGTGTCAATATGAAAATTCTTGATCGTCTGGAAGAGTGGATCATCTCACTCATGCTGCTGGCCATGACAGCGCTGACTTTTGCTCAGGTTGTGATGCGCTATGTCTTTAACAGCGGCCTGTCATGGGCGCTGGAGCTCACCACGGTATTTTTTGCCGTGATGATTTTTGTCGGCATTTCATATGGCGTGCGGGTCGGCTCCCACATCGGCGTGGATGCCTTGGTCAAGATGCTCGGGCCGCAGCCGCGCCGTGCGGTGTCGATCCTGGCGGTGCTGCTGAGCCTGCTCTACATTGGCTTTGTGCTGGCCGGTGCCAGCCATTACGTGCTCACAATGCGCGAGGTCGGCATTGAATTCGAAGACATGCCGATCCAGCGCTGGCAAGTGCTCGCGGTGATGCCGCTGGGCTATGTGCTCACAGGATGGCGTTTTTTACAGATTTTTTCGGGACTCCTCACCGGCAAGACCGACAGCCTGCACCTGGCTGACGAAGCGGCCGAAGCCATGAAACTCAAGTCAGAAGAGGCCCCCTTATGAATACCCTGGTTCTATTTGTCGGCCTGTTTTTCTGCATGGCCATTGGCATGCCGATTGCCATCAGCCTGGGGCTGTCAAGCCTGATCACGATCTTCTTCTTTTCGCAGGACTCGCTCGCCTCGATGTCGATCAAACTGTTCGAGACCAGTGAACACTACACGCTGATGAGCATTCCGTTTTTCGTGCTGGCCGGGGCCTTGATGTCCACCGGCGGCGTCGCCAAACGCATGGTGGTGTTTGCCATTGCCGCAGTGGGACACTTGCGCGGCGGGCTGGCGATTGCCTCCATCTTGGCGTGCATGCTGTTTGCCGCGGTGTCGGGTTCCAGCCCGGCCACAGTGGTGGCGATTGGCTCGATCGTGATCGCCGGCATGGTCAAGAACGGCTACCCCAAGGAGTTTGCTGCGGGCGTCATCTGCAACGCGGGCACCTTGGGCATTCTGATTCCACCGTCAATCGTGATGGTGGTTTATGCCGCCGTGACCGAAGTGTCGGTGGGGCGTCTGTTCATGGCCGGTGTTGTTCCCGGCGTGCTGCTGGGCCTGATGCTGATGGCAGCGGTTTGGTGGCGCGCGGGCAAACTCAAAATCAAGCCTCCGCCCAAAGCCAGTGTGACCGAAGTGTTGCGCACCTTCAAAGACTCCATGTGGGGGCTGGCGCTGCTGGTCATCATCATGGGCGGCATTTATGGCGGCATCTTTACCCCGACGGAAGCTGCAGCTGTTTCAGCGGTCTACGCCCTGGTTGTGGCCGTGTTCATCTACCGGGACCTCAGTGCCAAGCAGTTGCCGCATGTGTTCCTGGAAGCGGCCCGCACCACGGTGATGCTGATGTTCATTGTGGCCAATGCCTTGCTGTTTGCCCACGTGCTCACGACCGAGCGCATTCCGCAGGTCATTGCCGAGCAGATTGTCAGCATGGGCATGACACCGTGGATGTTCTTGCTGGTGGTCAACCTGATCTTGTTGGTGGCGGGCAACTTCATGGAGCCTACCGGCATCATCTTAATCCTGGCACCGATCCTGTTCCCGATTGCCACCAAACTCGGCATTGACCCAATTCACCTGGGCATCATCATGGTGGTGAACATGGAGATTGGCATGGTGACGCCGCCGGTGGGGCTGAACCTGTTTGTCACCGCCGGGGTCACCGGCATGAACCTGGTGCAGGTCACGCGCGCCGCTCTGCCGTGGCTGACGGTGCTGCTGGTTTTCCTGGTGCTCATCACCTATGTACCGCAAATCACGCTGGCGTTGCCGAATATGATGTTCGGCAAGTAAGGCTGGGGCGCTGTCGGGTTCTACGTCAGCGCACCCTATTCGCGGCGCAACCCAATTGGGTTGCGCCGTGTCTTGACCCCATCAGTGCACGGCAAATTGAATCAGTCAATTTAGCTGCGAAATTTATATAAAATAGGGCTCTAGCCCGCGTGAGATAAGCGCTAGTAGCTATCTATTTTGCAAGGTATTGCAGTCAAGCCGGGGCACGAGGCGATCGGACTTTTCAGCGGACAAGCGGGCCCTATGGGCTGTTCAATCGCCAAAGCAGATTCCCAGATCACGCCCGGTTTGAAGCGTGTCACTGTCCAGCGGCACCGCTTTCATGTGACCCGCCACTTCTTCCAGCGCAACGTAATCCACCCCGGTCAGGCCCAGAGACACCATGATGCCGGACTGCCCTTCGTCCAGCGCACGCACTGCAGCCGCGCCAAAGCGCAGGGCCGCGAGTCGGTCAAAGGCGGTTGGGCTGCCACCACGCAACAAATGCCCCAGCACCACCACACGCGTGTCTTTACCGGTGCGCTCGGCCAGCGCTTGGCCGATGCGCTCGCCGATGCCGCCCAGTCGCTCGGCATGGCCCGCTTCAGCCGGCGCCAGCAGCTCGCGGTGCCCATCGCTGGGCCGCGCGCCTTCAGCCACCAGAACAATCGAATACAGCCGACCTTCGCCATCGCGCGCCCGAATTTTGGCGGCCACCTGCTCCAGATCAAAACTGATCTCGGGCATCAAAATAGCGTGCGCATTGCCCGCAATGCCCGCGTGCAGGGCGATCCAACCGGCATAGCGCCCCATCACTTCGACCACCATCACGCGCTGGTGGCTCTCAGCCGTACTGTGCAGACGGTCCAGGCATTCGGTGGCAAAAGCAACCGCCGTGTCAAAGCCGAAGGTGGTAAAGGTTTTGTCCAGGTCGTTGTCAATGGTCTTGGGCACGCCCACCACACGCAGGCCTTTCTGGTGCAAGGCGTTGGCAATCGTGAGCGAGCCGTCGCCGCCGATGGCCACCAAGGCGTCGAGCTGGTGGGTGGCAAAGTAGGTCAGGATCTCGTCCGAGCGGTCGATCTCCCGGGTGCTGCCGTCGGGCATGGTGATCGGGAAATGCAGCGGGTCGCCTTTGTTGGTGGTACCCAACATGGTGCCGCCCAAATGCCCAATGCCGCGCACCTTGTCACGGGTCAGCCGGATCACGCCGCCTTGCGGGTAGCGCTCGGGAAACAAGATGCCATTGAAGCCATCACGGATGCCGTAGCACTCCCAGCCCCGGTTGGCAGCGGCAATCACCACCGACTGGATGACTGCGTTGAGACCAGGGGCGTCGCCGCCGCCGGTATTGACGGCAATGCGCCGGATTGTGTTTGTCATGACGGGTCCTGCTGAAGAATGAAGAAGTAACTAGGAAGGATAAGCGTGAATCAACCCAAGCCCGGCTCAATCGTCGGACGCTTGCGCGAGTTTTTCGCTCTTCCAATAAACATCATCGCCGGGTGTGCCGTCGGCTCGGCAACGGTTCAGCACACGCGCCAACACAAACATCAGGTCACTTAAGCGGTTGAGGTACTGGCGCGGCGTGTCTTTCAGCGTCTCCTGCCCTTCGAGCGCCACCACCGCGCGCTCGGCGCGACGCGCCACGGTGCGACACACATGGGCCAGTGAGGCCGCGCGCGTGCCGGCCGGCAAAATGAATTCTTGCAAGCGCGGCAGCGCCTCGTTGTGCTCAGCCAAGGCGTCATCGAGTGCCAGCACCGCTTCGGGCTTGAGCAGCTCAAAACCGGGAATGGAGAGCTCACCGCCCAGGTTGAACAACTGGTGCTGAATCTCTACCAACAGCGTGCGCACGCCGCCAGGCATGGTTTCGCACAGCAACACGCCCAAATTTGAATTGAGCTCGTCCACATCGCCCATGGCATGTACGCGCAGGCTGTTTTTGGAAACCCGGGTGTTGTCGCCCAAGCCGGTAGTGCCGTTGTCGCCGGTGCGGGTGGCAATTTGCGTCAGTCGTTGTCCCATGAAGTAACTCCTGTAATTGAGCCATTGTTGCAGCAAAATGCGTCAAACCGGCCTTTGCGGGTCGACCCCCGCAACGCGCTGCCCTACCCCCAACTGATCGAAAGACGCGATGAACTCTCTTGCCACGAACTCGGCCCTGCAGCCAGACACCGCGCAACGCGCCGTGCCCGCCGCCTTCATCGACGCGTTAAAGGCGCGCTTTGCCGATCGCTGCAGCACGGCTTTGGTCGTTCGTGAGCAACACGGGCGCGACGAGTCGTCGTTTGACGCACCGCCCCCCGCAGCCGTGGTGTTTGCACAAAGCACGCAAGACGTGGCGGACGCGGTCAAGCTGGCCGCCCATTACTGCGTGCCCATCATCCCCTTTGGCGTGGGCACCTCGCTCGAAGGCCATTTGCTGGCGGTGCAAGGCGGCATCAGCCTGGATGTCAGTCGCATGAACCAGGTGCTGTCGATCAACGCCGAGGACCTGACGGTGACGGTGCAAGCGGGCGTCACGCGCAAGCAGCTCAATGAAGCGGTGAAATGCACCGGCCTGTTCTTCCCGATCGACCCCGGTGCCGACGCCACACTGGGCGGCATGTGCGCCACCCGCGCCAGCGGCACCAATGCCGTGCGCTACGGCACCATGCGCGAGAACGTGCTGGCGCTGCAAGTGGTCACGGCGCAGGGCGAGATCATCCGCACCGGCACGCGCGCTAAAAAGAGCAGCGCGGGTTATGACCTGACGCGACTGATGGTGGGTAGTGAGGGCACGCTTGGCGTGATCACCGAGGTCACGGTCAAGCTGTACCCTTTGCCGGAAGCCATCTCGGCGGCGATCTGCTCCTTTCCGAGCATCGAGGCGGCCGTACGCACCACCATCCAGATCATCCAGCTGGGCATTCCGATTGCGCGCGTCGAGTTGATTGACGCCAACACCGTGCGCTTGGTCAACGCCCATGCCAAGCTGTGCTTGCGCGAGGAGCCCCTGCTGCTGATGGAGTTTCACGGCTCGCCCGCCAGCGTGAAAGAGCAGGCTGAAACGGTACAGGAAATTGCCGCTGAGTGTGGTGGCAATGCCTTTGAATGGGCCAGCACACCAGAAGAGCGCACGCGGCTGTGGACAGCGCGCCACAACGCCTACTTTGCCGCCATCCAGTCCAAGCCCGGTTGCCGCGCCATTTCCACTGACACCTGCGTGCCAATATCCCGCCTGGCCGACTGCCTGCTGGACTCGGTGGCCGAGGCAGACGCCAGTGGCATCCCCTACTTTCTGGTCGGCCACGTCGGTGACGGCAATTTCCATTTTGGTTATCTAATCGACCCCAGCCTTCCAGAAGAGCGCGCGACGGCCGAAAGGCTGAACCATGCGCTGGTGGCACGCGCGCTGGCGCTCAACGGCACCTGCAGCGGCGAGCACGGCATAGGGCTGCACAAGATGGACTTTTTGGTGACGGAGACCGGCGCGGGCGCAGTAGGCATGATGCGCAGCATCAAAAAAGCGCTTGATCCAAACAACATCATGAATCCGGGTAAAATCTTTGCACAATAACTTTGATAGCTACAACCCAATATGCAGCGGGGGCTAGAGGCCAATTCAATGCCTATTTCCCTCCGACGGGTCTGTTCATGCACCCGGAACGCGTCGTTATGCCATCTTGGCAACAACATTCATCTCCTGCCTAACGCATGTGCTCGCTTTGAGGTTGATACAAATCAAATGTGTTCGATTTAGTAACATCTTCATGTATGATCATTGCGGCACCCACATCGCGCAAAAAGACAATCATTCGATCACTCAAATGATTGCCATCCAGCAGCACTTTTCATCAAAATTTAAGGAGTATCACCCGTGTTCCAACAAGTCGTCCCCGTCAACAAAGAACGCCACGCCAACAAAAAAATCAAAGACATCGCCAGCTTTGATTTCGCATCCAAGTTCCATATCGCTTACCTGACGATGCATGAGTTTGCCCGTGCAGCTTCAATTTTCCCGATCGTCTTTCTGGAAGACAAGGAAAAAGACGAGTTTCGCCCAGTGGCACTGATGGGCCTGACTGCTGGTGAAAACCTGTTCGTTGATGACAGCGGCAAATGGCAAGCTTCGTATGTTCCCGCCATTATTCGTCGCTACCCCTTCGCGTTGACGCCGAGCGGCAAAGACGGCCAGTATGTGGTTTGCATTGACGAAGCAAGCTCTCTGGTGAGCGATACCGAAGGTGCAGCCATGTTCGACGACAAGGGTGAACCCACTCAAGTCATCGAGAATGTCAAGCGCTACTTGGGCGAACTGCAGCAAATGGACGCTTTGACCAGCGCCTTCTGCAAGTTCCTGGCTGAAAACAACATGTTTACACCCTTGAACATGCGCGTTCGCGACAACGACAAAGTGAAAAACGTCTCTGGTTGCTATGTGGTCAATGAAGAGCGACTGAACAATCTGTCTGACGAGCGCTTCCTGGAAATCAAAAACAAGAGCTACTTGGCGCCTCTCTATGCGCATCTGATTTCTCTGGCTCAGACCGAGCGCCTGGTGAAACTGCAGGACCAAAAGACGGCCGCAGCAAAATAAGGCTCCGCCTGCACAAGCAGTGACACGCATGAACGCGTGTCACTGCTTTATTTTTTTCACCCCATTTTTCCCGTCAACGCGTGACTTCTTTGGCGATTGTTGACAGACCTTCCCCTGCATTGAGAACAACCCAATGTCTGATGGTGTAATTTCACGGATGCGAACGGTGCGCCTGATGGCTCTTTGTGGAACCATTCTCAGTGCTCACGCCTTGCACGCACAGGAGCAAGCCCCGAGCCAGGCAGCCGCACCGACCACGTACAACCTGACGGCCTTAAGCCCCCAAAGCTTCTTGCAATTGCTGCTGGCACGCAGCATCGAGGTTCAATACAGCAAGCTCAGCACTGACGTGGCTCGCTTTTTGAAACAGGGAGAAGCCGCCCTGTACGAGCCCTTGGCTTTTATGGCGCTTCGCGAGGAAGGCCGTAACCGCCAGAGAACCGCCGAAGAGCGTCTGCAAACCAGCTTGACGACGGGCCTCTTGGACGAAAGCGTGCGCAGCGATGAATTCGGCATTCGCAACAAACTCCCCACCGGGGGGGAGATCAGTGTCAGTTACAAGGCATCTCGCAAGGACAACAACTTAATTCCTCACCCCTCCACATCCACATTCGGCACCGAATACACCACGCTCTTAAACCTGACACTGAAGCAACCTTTGCTCAGGAACGCGGGGCGCTCGGTCACAGAGACAGATCGCCGGGTTGCCGAACTGGAGTACAAAATAGCGTTGCAGCAATTCACCCAGCAAGCTCTCAAGTCCAGCATTGATGGGATGAGCCTGTACTGGCAACTTCACCGGGCACAAGAGGCAACGGCATTGCGCAAAGAGGCAACGGCCAACGCCGAAGCTTTGTTGGCTGATGCCGGGGCACGCATGGAGGCAGGCAAGGTGGCGGCGAGCGCGGTCCTGGAACTGCAAGGTGTCATGCTGAACCGGCAGGCCGATTTGGCGCGTAGCCAACAGGCACTGCGCGAGGCACAAAGCAAGGTCGCCACGTCCCTCAATCTGGTCTGGAACGGATCAAACCCCATCGGTACAGCGGCACAACAAGACCGGAACGAGCCCGCGCTGCCCATGGACACGCCCGCCTTGGATGTTGCACTGCGCACGTGGTCACCCTACCAAGTTGCACTTTTGAAGCAACAACAGGCACAGGCCCGGCTCAACTTTGCGCAAAATCAAATGCACCCCCTGGTGGATCTGGTCATGAGTTATGGCGGCACCGGCTACAGCAATCTACCGCAAGATGCGCGCAAGTACGCTGGGGCAGCCACCTACCCCGATTGGTACGTTGGTCTCAATTTTGAACTTCCCTTAAACGGCAATCAAAAGGCGCAACAGCAATATCTGGCGCAAAGCGCCCGGTTGACGCAAGCTGAGCTGGAGATTTTGGCGATTCAAAATTCATTCGCCAATGACTTGGTCGTGCGCTTGAGTGACCTGAGGAACGCGAGCATTGTCCTGAAGTCAAGCCATGAAGAGGTCAAGCTCAGGCAGACCATTCTTGACAACGAGCACCAACGCATCAAGCTGGGTTCCGGGTCGCTGGGCACCCTGATTCAAAGGCAAGCTGACCTGACCGAGTCCAAACAGCGCCTGCTGGAGAATCGGGTTCGGTTCGAACTGGCGATGGCCACTTGGCAGTACACCCGGGGTAGCTTGCTGACCGACAATCACATCCAGGTTACTGACGAACGCACCTCAGATCAATAAGGAAATTCCATGGCCCTTAAAGCAGGCGTTCCTAGCCTCTATCGTTTGATTCGAGCCAAGTCGCCCGTGCTTTGGGTCTGCCTGGCATGGGTATTGACGCCCATGGGCGCATCCGCCAAAACATTCGCCGGCCTGATCTACCCGTTGCATGACATCACGCTCAGTGCCGGGGTTGCGGGCTTGGTGATGAAGCGCCTGGTGCTGCCTGGACAAAGCGTCAAAGTCAACCAGGTTCTGCTGCAGCTTGATGACCGTCTCCAGACCATCGAGAGTGATCGACGCAAGGTCATTTTTGAAGACCAAAGTGAATTGGTGGCGGCCCGTGAGCGCACCCGGATACTGAGCACCCTGCTCAAGGACGCCAGGGCCGTTTTCAAAGAAACGGGCTCCATCAGCAAAGACGAGTTGCTGCGCCTGGAGGCTGAACACGTTGCGTCCAGCGGGCGCATGGAACAACTTGTGGCGCAAAAAAAGCGCGAGCGACTCGATTACGAATCAGCTGAGCGAGAGCGGCTTCAGCGCCACATTACGGCCCCCATCAGCGGCGTGGTCACCAAAGTGATTCCCCAAGTGGGCGAATGGGCCAAACCCGGCGACCCCATCATTTTCCTGGTTGATCCCTCAACCGCCGTGCTTCGACTGGCGATTCCGCACGCCGAGGCGGGTGCACTCAAAGTGGGGGCAAACCAATCGATCCAGATGGAGTCTGGCAGTGCAGTTCCCCAAATCACCGGGCGCGTTACCTTCGTCTCTCCGGTCGCAGACCCGGCCAGCGGGCTGGTGCCAATCGAGATCACATTCAGCAACCCCAAAAGAGGGATCAAGCCAGGCATCAAAGGCAGTATTGAGCTCAGCTCAACCGGTCAACAGAAGTGACCTTTCACATAAAGCCGCCAACAGAGCCTAATCGCTAAGCATCATGTCTTCACAGTCTTCTTTGCCGGTGAGCAGCGCGCAGTCTGGCATTTCCCTGGACGCCCGCACCCTGATCGAGCAGTTGCAGCAAATCCGCAGGAGCAGCCCAGCGGAGCTTGACTGGGATCAGTACTGCGCTCTGATGCGTCAACTCTGCAAGGCCAGCCACAGTGCAGTGCTTCGTCTGATCCCGGGCGCGGACAGCCTGGAACTGCTCGGGCGATCCTCTGAACTGGCGACTTGGTCACCCCTGAAAACCATGCCGCCCGGTATGGACTTGCTCGCCAAGGCTGGCGCTCAAGGCTATTCGCAAGCACCCGCCCAAGACACGGATGGGCAAACCTGGCTGGTATTGGTGCTGGCCCTGCAGGGTCTGGCAGGTAGCTACCTGATCCTCAACATCAAGCCGCAAGAGCGCTCGCAACTCAACGAGCTCACGCTGCGCGCCCTGTTGTGCATCGACTTCAATCAGACGCCGTCCATCGCGACCGGCATCGTCCCCCCTTCCGACCTGACCGCCATGCTGGGTCTTGCGGCAGAAGTGATGCAACAGCAAGGCTTTTCTTCTGCCTGCTTGTCTTTGGTCAACGGGCTTTGCGCCCAGTGGCAGCTATTGCACGCGAGCTTGGGCTGGGTGGATGGCGATCAAATGGAAGTTGTGGCGATCAGTCACCTGGATCGCTTTGAGCGCAACTCTCCTCAGACGCAACTGATTGAGTCTGCGCTGCTGCCTGCAGTGATTCAGGGCCGGGAGGTTTGGTGGCCCACGCTGAACAACGAAATGATCGATACGCAAGGTCTGGCCAACTTCGCCCAAGACCTGGGTGCTGACCGCCTGGTCGCGATTCCGATGCGCGACGCTCAAGGCGTCACCCACGCGGTGTTGCTGCTTGCGTTTTCTGGCAATGCCCCGGCTGAAGTGAACCTCAACCACCTGCAACTGTCGCTTGAATTGGTTCAACCCCGGCTGGCAGATTTGAGATTGCGTTCTCTGAGCCTGCGCCAGCGGTCAGAGCATCATCTGACCGCTTTGTCCCAGCGTCTATTTGGCCCGGAGCATGCCATGCTCAAGCTGACGACGGCGCTGGGCGTGCTGCTGCTTCTCTATGCGATTTTTGGAAGCTGGCATTATCGAATTCACGCGAGCGCCCAACTTAACACCGACGCCACACGCCTGATCAGCGCGCAATTTGATGGACGCATCGACAAGGTCTACGCCACGGCGGGCGATCTCGTCAAAGAAGGCGCCATGCTGGTCACCCTAGACACGCGTGATTTGGAGCAACAAAAGAACGAATTGACGGCCGAAATCAGCAAGGCCGAAACAGAAGTCAACAAATTTCGCGCCGACGGGCGTTTGGCAGAAACCGAAATTGCGCAGGCCCGCTTGGCCCAATCCTTGGCCAAAGCCCAGCGGGTTGAGAGCTATTTGGAGCAGGCGCTCAGCACGGCGCCATTTGAAGGCGTGATCGTTGAAGGCGAGAAGAAGGACCTGCTGGGTGCACCGGTCAAAAAGGGTGACCGAATTTTCAGATTGGCCAAAGTTGAGGGGCTTTACATGACACTCATGGTCACCGAAAAGGAAATGCGGCATATCTTGCCCCAAGCCACCGGCGAGGTGGCGCTGCTGAGTCATCCTGACCACAACATCCCCATTCGGGTCGGCTCCGTGATTCCGGTTGCACAGGTCAAAGGGCAAGAAGGCAATCAGTTCATGATCACCGCAGAATTGCTGGAAGCACCCCAGCCTTGGTGGCGGCCCGGTATGACGGGCTTGGCGCGCATTGATGTGGGGGACAAGAACATTGCCTGGATTCTGACCCACCGTGTGGTGGACAGCTTGCGACTCATGCTGTGGTGGTAGCCCCAACACATTGCGTTTGATATGGCCACGACGATATTCAGCGACTCATGGTTTCGGGTGTCAGGCTTGCGGGTTGCCCTGCTGCCCAGTGTTGAGGTCCAGGAACAGCGCTTTCGCGGGCAGACATGGCATGTGCTGCAAGACACCTACACTCAGCGCTATTTTCGGGCCTCGGCGCAGGCCTGCAACTTCATAAAAAGCCTGCAGACAGATAAAACTGTTGAAGAAGTCTGGGAGGAGTTTGTCAACTTCCACCCCGAAGATGCGCCCAGCCAGGAAGAAGTCATTCAGTTGCTGTCGCAACTTCACATGTCGAATTTGCTGTATTCATTGCAGCAGTCGGACAACGAAGCCATCGTCAAACGCTACAAGGCGCAAAAGAACAAGGAGTTGAGGGGAAAGGTCGCCTCATTTCTGTACCTGCGAATTCCGCTGTGGAACCCCAATGCGGCGCTCGATCGAATTCAACCACTGATTCGGATGATGACTGGCTGGGCTGCCTTCCTGGTTTGGTCCGCCACGTTGGTGTGGGGTCTCATAACCGCCTTTGAAAACCGGGCCGAACTGCTGGATCAGTCCCAAGGGGCCTTGTCGGTCAGCAATCTACCTTGGCTCTATGTTTGCCTGGCCACTCTTAAGCTGTTTCACGAAGCAGGGCATGCCTTTGTCTGCAAACGCTACGGGGGAGAAGTGCGCACCTTTGGTGTCATGTTCCTGCTGTTTACCCCTTTGCCTTATGTCGACGCCAGCAGCAGTTGGGGTTTTCCTGAGCGCTGGCACCGCATTTACACCAGCTTTGCCGGTATGGCTGTTGAGTTCTTCTTTGCCGCAGCGGGCGCCATTGTTTGGGCCCACACAGCACCTGGCCTCACGCACAGCCTGGCCTTCAACGTCATGCTCATCGGGTCAATATCAAGCCTGCTGTTCAACGGCAATCCTCTGCTGCGCTTTGATGCCTACTTCATGCTGAGCGACTACGCCGAAATTCCCAACCTGTACCAAAAGGGGCAACAGCAGTGGAAATACTTCGGCGACCGTTACATCCTGGGTACTGTTTCAGCCCAAAGCAAAGCATCAGACACCCGTGAGTGGTATTGGCTGACCCTCTACGGATTGCTCAGTTTCGTATACCTGATGATCGTCACGGTCGGCATTAGCCTGTTCTTGATGGACCAATGGCTACCGCTGGGTATTTTGGTGATTCTGATGACGCTTTATGGCAAATTTGTTGCGCCCTTGTATCAGCTTGGCAAGCACCTCAAGGGCAATGCTACCCAAGGCAACCGTCAGCGTGCTGTGGCATCTGTCGCTGCCCTTGGAGTCGTTCTGGTCACACTGATCGCCATCGTTCCTTTTCCTGACTCCATCAAAGCGCAGGGCATTGTCAAAGCCAATGGATCAAGCAATATCTACCTGCTGACCAATGGCAAGCTCGACCGTCTCTACGTTCGTCATGGCGAGCGTGTGCAAAAGGGGCAACTGATCGCCAGCTTTACCAATGCTGACCTGGAGTCAGAAATTGTGCTCATGGAAGAAGCCAAGGTCGAGGCCGTCGCTCAATACCGGCAGGCACTGCACCAATCGAGTAATGAGTTGGAATCCATCCAGCAGAAACTCGACAGCCTTGACGCGCGAATTCAAAACTTGCGAGAGCAACACGGTCAGCTCCAGGTTGTGTCTGACCAGGATGGCGAATGGGTGGCCCCTGATCTGCATGAGCTCAAAGGCTCCTGGGTGCAACGCGGGCACACCCTGGGCGAAGTGGTTGACCAACGCAGCTTTCGCTTTGTGGCCGTGGTTGCACAAGAGAAAGCTGACATCTTGTTCAAACAGAATTTCAAGCAAGCCGAGCTTCGCCTGGCGGGGCAAGCTGACGGCAATATCGTTTTGCGCGACATCACCATCATCCCTTACCAGAGTGAGCGCCTACCCTCAGTTTCACTCGGATGGCTGGGCGGAGGTGAGATTGCAGTCAACACCAGTGAACCCAGTGGCACCAAGGCAACGGAGAGTTTCTACCTGCTTCAAACTGACATACCAGCGCAGCAGTTGCAAGGCATCACGGTGCTTCACGGCTTGTCTGGAACCATTCGTTTTCAGACGCCAGCACAGCCACTGGCCACACAGGCTTACCGTGCCATGAACCAGCTTGTGCAAAAGCGCTACGCGATTTGATGCGGCCTTTATGAGCTCCCTGCCCTCCAGTCATTGGCATGCTCCGCGCAACGCATCGGCAACGCCTTGGTATAGCTTAAATGGGTGGATCGCGTTGGCGGCCCACCACAGCGGCCACGGCAGCCGTGCACTTTGGCAGGCAGTTGACACCGTGCACCAGAACCTTCCCGAGACCACTTCAGACGTTCTGGCCCCCACCGCCCAAGAAATACTCAGCGCCCGCAATGGCGTGTACCGTTCCCAGATTTCCAATGCGCTTGACCCTGCCAATGCCACCATCAAAATGCAAGCCCTGGCGCTGGTGGCCCGCTTAGCATGCATTCACATGGGGCAACGCCCCTCCTTTCCACAGCTATTGGCCGCCATGGCCATGACCGAGGGTTACCTGATACAGCTCGCCCCGGGTGAGGGTAAGACGCTGGCGGTGGCCATGGCAGCCGTGCTCATTGCGTGGACCGTCAAACCGCTGCATATCGTGACCGCCAACGATTACCTTGCGGCGCGGGATGCCGAATTGATGTCGCCGCTTTTCAGCGCCTGCGGCGTCGGTGTTGCCTCCATCACCAGTGACACCCCACCCCAAGAACTCGCGGCCTGCTACCGCCATTGCATTGTGTATGCCACGGCCAAGCAGTTTCTGGCCGATTACCTGCGCGATGATTTGCTGCTGAGCGGCGCCAGAGACCCGTTGCGCCGCCGACTGTGGCACTTGCAAAACGGCCGGGGCGACAAGCAGCCGGTGATGCGCGGGCTTTATGCGGTGATCATCGACGAAGCCGACGGTATTTTGATTGACGAGGCGACCACGCCGCTCATTATTGCCAGCCCCGAGGATGACAAGGCCGACATGCTCACCGCCATTCGCGCTGCCAGGAGTCTGGTAGACGAAATGAGGCTTGAGCAGGACTACGTGCTGTATGCGAAGGCTGGCAATGCCGTGCACTTTACCGAGAACGGAAAACACAAAATCGAATTGCTGTCCCAGACACTGAGCAGCTATTGGCAGGTACCAACAAGGCGAGAAGAAATCTTCACGCTGGCCATCATGGCACGCGAGGTCTTTCAGCTCGATCGGCATTACATCATTCAGGAAGGCGCGGTGGTGATCGTAGATGAAGGGACCGGGCGCAGCATGCCGGGGCGCTCCTGGAGTCATGGCATCCATCAATCCATCGAGGCTCGCGTGGGTGTCGAGTTGACGCCACTGACCAAGATATCTGCACGCATGACTTTTCAGGAGTTTTTTCGGCACTATCACCGTCTGAGTGGAGCCAGTGGCACGCTGCATGGCCTTGACATGGAGCTCTGGAAGACCTTTGGGCTGCGGATTCTCAGAGTCCCACCACGCACACCCAGTCAGCTCAAAGTCTTGCGCAAACAGACCTTCCTGACCCGAGAGGATAAATTGAACGGATTTGTCCGCCACATCGAGCAGTTGCACCAGCGCGGCGCCCCGGTCCTGGTAGGAACCCGACGCATTCTTGACAGTGAAGAAATCGCCTCAATTTTGCGAAGCAAGCACATTGTGTGCACTGTGCTCAATGCCAAAGAATTTGAATTTGAAGCACAAGTCATTGCGCAAGCCGGCGCCTTGGGTTGTGTCACGGTAGCCACCAACATGGCAGGACGGGGTACCGACATCAAAATTTCCGCTGACGTAGCCGCTGCTGGTGGCCTGCACGTTTTGATGTTCGAGGCCCATGAGTCCCCCAGAATCGATTGGCAATTGTTTGGTCGCGCAGGTCGGCAGGGGGCACAAGGCAGCGCCCAGGCGTTTGTGTCACTGGAGGAGGAACTCATCGTCAAGTTCACGCCCTCATGGTTCAAGCCTGTTTCGAGCTTGCTACCCAACCTACGAACCGCGTTCAAAATAAGACTGTTGCAATGGCTGTCTCAAAAACATGCAGCAAGCATTTCAAGAAAGCAAAGAAGCCACCTTGCTTTTGTGCAGAAGCAACTGCGCGAACAGCTCGGATTTTCCAAAAATTGACGCCACGCGCGAGCTTGAAGGCCTTAAATCATCCAGGTCACGATGGAATACCGTGTGCCCTGGGTGACCTCTTTGATTTCATGCGGAAACAGAAAATTGGAAGGGAACAGCACGGCTGAACCTTTGCCGGGTTTGACGGTCTTTTCACCGCAAAAGAAACCCCACTCGCCGCCAGAAAAGTCATCATTCAGGGCAAACGAGCAAGCCAGCGCTCGCGGAACCTTGTTGAAAGAGTCGGTGTGCAGCCGGTAGTAGCCACCCGCGTGATAGCGCAGCAGCTCAAAACCCATGCCTTCCACGATCCTACAGAACGGAAATGCGGCTTGGTACTTTCTCAATGCCGCGGCGCATGCTCTATGCAGCGTCTCTTCTATTTTTTCCCGTGACTTGGCATTTTTTTGTTTTACTGAGCGCGACGACAAAGAAATGACATCTGCGTTTCTGATGTTGCGATCGACACTGGCTTGCGCGCCAACCAGGGCCGAATTCCATTCGTTGTCATCCTGAAATTCATGGATGACTTCATCACAGAAATCAGGTGACAGCAGATTCTCATAAACCACGATGTAGTTGTCGAGGTCTCTCTCAATCACGCTTTTTGTCGAAGTAGGCATAGGCTCGTGGTCCAAAAGAAAATACATAGTGCATGAAGACTTGGGTGCAACGGGTGCCTTCAAATGGTTCGCGCCAATGCATGGTCTTGCAGCCCAGGTACATCATGGCATCACCCGGCTGCATGTGCACTGCCACAGGTTTTCCGTCTGGGGTTTTAAGCCAGATCGGCCACACCTGATCGGCATCAAGATTCATGCTCAGACTGAGCTCGCAGGCAGCGCGGTCCTCATGCACCGGCAATGATTCCCCGTTGCCGTAAATCCGGGCGTAGGTGTAAGTGGGCAACACCCGCTCTTCACAAAGAGCTTCCACTTCAGGTATTTTTTCTACCAGCAGCCGCACAAAGGGTAAATAGTCATAGACAGCAGGCGCCCCCGGCACCAGGCGATCTGACTCCATGGGTGTGAGCACGTGCTGCTTATCCAAACCCTTGGCCAGCGACTGGGCACGCTCACGCGAAATGAAAGCTGGCAAGAACAAATAATTGCGGTCTTGCAGTTCGTCATTCATGCATCAGCAAATCAATTTCTTGAATTTTTTTCAATTTTTTTGACAAACGCAAACTACCATCCTGCAAGATGTGCCGCACAGCAAACCATCTCAGCAGACTGCGATTGACTGTCTTGGCGTAGACGCGGTAAAAGAGGGCCCGCTGGCTAGCGCACAGGCCTGCCACCCACAAAAAAGCCAAATCACGCTCAATCGGATAAGCGCCAAGTCGGTCCCAATCGACGATTTTGAAACCGTCTTGACTGACCAAAATATTGTTTCGCCACAGATCGCCATGCCCCAAAAAGGTGGGGGCTGACTGCAGCTCATCGGGCACCGTGGCCGACTGCGCCAAAGCCGCAGTCAAAGCGTCTGTCTGGATAGACGTCAAATCCATTTCAGCCCAATCAAGCGCAAGCGGTGCTCGATCTTGAAAGTAGGCTGCAGCACTGGGGTAACCGCCCTGCAGATCAAAGTTCAAAGGCCCAAAGCCATTTGTTTGTATTCCATGCATCACAGACAACTGGCTTGCCATGCGCCCGAGCACTGCGTCGCTGACTTTTGAGCTAAAGGGGCCACCGTCCGCATGAAGTTCGATGATGCATTTGCCGTCGTGGTACACCTTCTCGGGAATGATGTCCAGGTGCCCCAGGTAACGGTAAGCCATCATGTTGCGCTTAAGCTGCATGATGCCGAACTTGGGCACCCGAAACACCAGGCGCTGACCGTCGTTCTCAAAACGGATAACGACGTGCCCGCCCCCGACTGACATTTCTGGGTTAACGGCGTCGTGCCAACCCAGCTTTTCCGTCAGCACGTAAACCAGGTGGTTGTTGATTTCATCCAGCATCGCGGAGAACTGCTCGTTCTCCTGGGCTGATTTGTCGGGAAAGTAAAGCACAGTGGACTACTGGCCGGCGCGCACCAGGCGAAGTTTGAATGAGTCGCTCAGCGAGTTGGGCCCGATAGAACCTTCCTCAAAGCTAATGCCCCAAACCCGGGTCGTTGGCGCGTCGGCATCCAGCGTGGCTGTCACAAAATTGAGGTTCCCCGCGCCTAGTACAAACTTGGAGTCAATCGCCGCTCCGCTGCAAGCCCGGCTGACCAGTGATGCCAATTCATTTTTGGTCGGAATGCGCCAGTCTGAATAGCCTGATGCTTTCGCCGCATTGGCTGCGGCTAATTGAGGAACAACGTCGGCGTTTGCTGTAAATGCGACTTTTGACCCCGCTGCCGCTGTGCAAGCACCACCAGAATAGGCATAACCTTCCGGACATGTTTTCCACATCAGACCGGTCACTCTGTCGTCAATCGTGCCATCGTTAAAGTCATTGAAACGCCCGTCATCGTTGTTGCACACTGGCGCCGCGACAGTGCCGCCGCGAACCAATCGAACCCCTAAAACTTTATTTTTTTCAACATACGAAACCGCCGCGCCATTGCTGGCATCAAGCTGCCAGGCATCAGCAGCAACGCCACCACCTTGCACTGCCCTTGATTCGATGGTCCAGAATTTGTCGGTCATTGCGTCGGCAGCGACATTCATGTAATCCGCATTGACTGGGTTTCCGGTGGTTTTGCTTGCATCCATCAAGCTCAACAGCTCATTGACCGTGGGCACCCGCCAATCTGAAAAAGCACAAGGAGCAGCCCCCTTGACACTTGTAACATAAGCCGCAAGGTCGTCATATTTCATCGTCACCCCGGGGACGGGGAGCTTCTGCCAGGTCAAGCCTGTAACCTTGTCAATCACGCACCCAGAGTTGCTCTTGTCAAACCAAAAGCCCAATGCACCATCCGATGCCGCGTTGGTCAATGGGTTCGCATCACGCCCGAAAGCGCTCAGGCCGCCGAGCAAGGTGGTGGCACCGGTACCGTTCAAGCCACCCGCATCATCATTGATGATCGTGCCGGTGACGACGCCACCTGCGGACCCGGGTGAAGTCCAATTGAGTTTGAGCGACTCGTTGGGCTCAAAGACCGCGTCCGGGCAAACCTCCACCGTCAATCTGCCCGCGCTTGAGCCCGCTGGAATCGTGACCTGTGTGTTCGTCACTGCAACATAGTCAACGCCGGCAGTGGCGCAGACACCACCCTTAGCCGATCCGGTGCTTTCAAAACCGACTTTTGCCGTGCTGCTGGTATTGAACGAAATGACAAGACTTCGTAAAACAGCTTTATCCAGATTGACGACAAACTCCAACAAGGGGGTTCCTGCTTGTCCCTCCAGCACTTGGGCGGCCGCTACCGATTGGACCACGGCCTCGGGCACCGGCGGCTCAATACCCCCACCGCTACCACACGCGGCCAGCACCACGCTCGCCGCGGCCCCCAAAGCCCAGGAGGATGAGCGCAACGGTGTCGCGCCAAGGGTTCGAAATAGTTTCGTTAATTTCATGATTTAGTGCCCAATGATCAAAGAGAGAGGGTGTCAACCCAATATTCAAACGTATCTTGACTGAAGGTATCGAGCCCACTGCTGAAAGGCTGCTCGCCAGGCGAGCCCAAAACGTACGATTGCTGCAAGCGATTGGCTATGCCGTAGCTGTTGTCCGACAACAAATCGCTGCCATTCAAGCCACCCAAGTCTAGGCCAGTCAAGGTGATCGAACTGTCGAGTGGCTCGCTTGGCGCAGAAGCCAAATAACGACTCACCGCCATGTTTGACACCGCACTGGGCGCAATCTGAATCGCCGACGCCAAAGATGCCAACGGCGAGAACGCCATAGGGCTGCTGAGCAGCGCACTGTTCAGTGGCAAACCAGCGGCAAGCAGCGCGGCATCATCTTTTTCCAGCAGGGTTGCCGGGTCTTCGGTTACCCGGGTCACCGCGCCCACCACCACAATCTGCTGGTACAACTTGCCGGCATCAATCACATCAAAGTGCGTGCGCCCTTGCAGGTCACCATGACGCACCACTGTTCCTTGTGGCGTATCAACGCGGACCGCATCGGCAACAGCTTCCAGTACATCCCCGCCAGTCGCACTGTCTGGCCCATAGCCATGCAAGTTGACCGCTTTGGCAAAGATGTCCACTGCAGTGTCAAGATTGGCGTCCGTGATCGTGCCAGAACCTGCCTGGATATCAACAATGCCGCGTACCGACAAATCGGCTGAGCGCGCATTGAGGGTCGAGATCGTCACGGACTGTGCGTTATCAGCCCTGATTTGGATGTCACCGCCACGGCTGTCCAAGCGGGTGCCAGCAGCCATGCTGATATTGCCAACGGTGCTGACTACAGCGATTTGGCTTGGCACGGCCGTGCTGATACCGGCGTTCAGCACCACATTGCCAGCCGCTTGCAATGACACGTCACCGGCAAACTGAACCGAGCCGCCCGTGGCACTGGGAGCGACAGTGATGGTGTTGCCCAATATCTCGACACCGGCACTGCCCACCGAACTCAGGTCGGCGTTGCCTGCCACCGTGATCGTGCCCAGGCCCGTCTCACCAATCACCACCTGGCTAAAGCCGGTCCCGATCGCCAGAATCTCGCGGCTTGTCAGATTCAGCGCGCCCAATGCTGCCGGTTGAGCAATATTGGCACCGAGCATCACGTTGTTGCTGGCGCTAGCCGAGGTGATAGTCAGTACACCACCGGTTGAAGACAATGAATCTGCGCCGGCCAGCAGGCTCAAAGACTGCGCATCAATGCTGAGATTGCCATCCACCAGCACGGTTGCGCCGTTGGCAAACACAACGCTGCTGGCACCCAGAATCGTCAAGCTACCGCCTGCCGTCAAGGTCAAGGCCTTGTCAAAAGTCACGACACCTGCGGCATTGATGAGCACGTTACCCGTCACATTTAGTGTCTCCTGGAATGTCACGTTGCGCGCAGCGGTCACCGTCAGGCCATCAATGCCAGACACGGTTCCTTGCACCATCACGTCTTCTTCGGAGCTCAGTCGCAAGGTTTCATTTGCGCCGCCCTCACCCGCTATTGAACCCGTGATGATCAAGGTGCCGATCACGTTGTCGTTAGCATTGTTGCCTGCGGTGATGGACGTAATGCCGCTGCCAACCTGAATCAGGCCGTTGAGGGTCACGTCTCCCACCATACTCACGTCGGCGGCAGTCATCGTTGTAGTTGTGGTCGCCATGCTGCCCTGGATCGTCAAGCTGTCGCCCTGCAACTGCCCGGACACGCTGACCTGATTCGCTGCGCCTGAAGCGTTGAGCACCAAGGGGTCTTTGAAGACCACTGGCGCGGCATCACCGGCGGCATCCTGCCCCAGCAAAACGATGGACTGGTTAGCCTGTCCGTTGCCAAAGCTGATCTGTGCGAAGCCGTCCTGAATGAAGTTGATCTCATCCAGACTCAGATGCACAACACCAGCGGGCTCACTCCCGCCAATCACGATCGCAACCGGTGTAGCGGCCGGCAAGGCGGCAACATTCAAAGTTGCACCCACGCTGATCAAACTGGCTTGAATATCGAGCGAGTTAGCCACCACGTTGATATTCTGACCTTGCCGGTCAACCGCCTGGTTAAACACCACCGAGCCGGTTGGACTGCTTTCAATCGTTACCGTGCCTTGCGTCTGAACCACACCCGGTTGCACGGTACCACCCGCAATCACGGTGACTGCGGCGCTGTCAGCCGAAATAGTTGCGCCCGGCATGATCACATCACCTGCCACAGCCACCACAGTGACCGGCGCGGCCGTACTGATGACAACAGCTGCGGCCACATTCACGTTGTTGCCAGCCTGAATGGTGATGGCACCGCCATTGCTAATGACATCGGCATGGACGATCACATCGGACAGCGCCCCCAGCGCATTGAGCGTGATGCTACCGCTGTCGGTGCTGATGGAACTGGTCCCAGGCGTACCGGCATTGACCGTCAGGACACCACCGGTGAGCAGTACCAGGTTCCCCGTGCCGGTGGCGCTGAGGTCTTCTTGCGTCACGCTGGAGATCGCTGGTGTGCTGATGCTGGCGTCGCTGGCCACGCGGTTGACCGCCACCGTGAGGGCGTCGATGGTGACGCCGTCGCTCTCGGTAATGAAGGCCCCGCCTGCGCCTGCACTCAGG
>VMTC01000116.1 GCA_013791765.1 Rhodoferax sp. | reverse complement strand
CGCACGGGCGCGCAGTATTTTGTGGAGGTGCTCGATGGCCCGCTGGTGAACCGGCACCGCCCCAGCGTGGACGTGCTGTTTCGGTCGGTGGCCAAATGCGCTGGCGCCAACGCGCTGGGGGTCATCATGCAGCAGGTCTCTGGGCCGATGGTGCGCTTAGTCGGCTTTACCGGGGTCAAGCACGGGCATCCGTCGGCGCGGGCAGTGAGTCCTTGGGGGCAACCTTTTAGCCAACCGGCACCACAACCGCAGGCGTCAGCCCCAAGCGCTTGGCGCGGCGGGCAAACCGTCGGTCGTCAAAGCTCATGAATTCCGTGCAGCCGCTGCTGGCCAGCAAGTGCAGCGCATCGGCAAAATCCAGCCCGTCTTTGTGCAGGGCCAAGGCATCGCTGACGCGTGCCCATTCTTCGACCGTCACGTTGGCAAGCCCCAGCAGGTGCTGGACGACACGCACAAAATCATCCGCAGCAAAACCATAAAAGGCGCGCAACACCGATTCCAACTCCAGCACCACGGTAAGCGGAACAAATACGGGCCTGTCCTGGGTCAGTAAACGCCGGGCTATGGGGCGCTGCTGGGCGGCTTGTGGGTCTGCGGGGTCGTCCACATAAAAGCGCGCCAATATGTTGGTGTCAAGCGCGATCATTGGCGCCTTCACGCATAGCCTGCGCCACGTCAAAATCGGCCAGACTGCGCTTGCCCGGCTTGTTGCACACCAACATGCCAAAGCCGTCTTCGGCCCGGGTGGGGGCCAACTGGCGTTTCACCTCGGCATGGATGACGTGGCCCTCCAGATGAAAGTCGAGTTGGCAGCCCGGGGTAATGCCCAGCTTGCGGCGAATGTCGGCCGGTATAACGACTTGACCTTTGTGTGAAACGGTAACGGTTAGCATGGCATGCCTTTTGTCTTACTTGGTAAGACAAATTTAGCGCAACGTGGCCTAGGTGTCAACCCGTAGGTCCGTGGGCCGAATGGACTGTGCGCATGGCACCACGACAAGCCCAACGTTTGCGCCAGCGCGGTGGCACCTGAAATCACGACGCGGTTGGCAGGGTAAACGTGAGTGTCGCCCCCCCTTTCAGGCCGAATCTTCGCGCTACACTGACCTGAAAAGAGAGAGTCCGCACCGTGGTTTTTGATGCGCGACGACGATTCAGGGAGCTGACAAGACAATTTCACCCCGCCAGGTGAGCACAAATATTTTCAGCGCCGCGATGATTGACAAAGTTTGTGCCTTTCCCGCCGCCCCGTTAAGGGGGCTCGCTCAGCGCGCCGGCGCAAGGCTGCGACAGGGCTTCTCAGGCTTGCTCCTGGCTTCACTGGTGCTCATGGGCGGCAGTGCTTCCCTAAACCAGGCCCTGGCCCTGGACGCAGCGCCAAAATCCATCACGGTTGTGGTTGACGACAACTACCCCCCATTCATCTTTCGGGACGCCTCCGGCCAGCTCCAGGGCATTCTCAAAGACAGCTGGGCGCTGTGGCAAGCGCACACCGGCATTGCCGTCGACTTGCAGGCGATGGACTGGGCCCGTGCCCAACAGCTGATTCTGGCGGGCCAGGCCGATGTGATCGACACCATGTTTCAGACCCCGGCGCGTCAGCAGCTCTACGAGTTCTCAGTGCCGTACGCGCAGCTTGATGTGCCGATTTTTTTCCACAAGAGCATCAGTGGCATCACCAACGCGGATTCATTGAAGGGTTTCACGGTCGGCGTCAAAGAGGGCGATGCCTGCATCGAGGTGCTGCACACGCACGGCATTGACAGCATCAAAAAATACCCGGCCTACTCCGCCGTCATTGCGGCCGCAGCCAGCGGCGATGTGCGCGTTTTTTGCGTCGATCAGCCGCCTGCCGTTTACCTGCTCAACCAGTTGGGCATCGAGAAGGATTTTCGCCATTCGGTCCCCCTGTACAGCGGGGAGTTTCACCGCGCGGTGCGCAAGGGTGACTCTGCGTTGCTCAAGATCGTCGAAGACGGCTTCGCCCGCATCAGCGCGCAAGAGCGCGAGCAAATCGAGCGCAAGTGGTACGGCAGCGCGGTGGCGGGCTATGGCGTCATGCACTATGCCGGTTACGCCAGCTACGCCTTGCTGGGACTGGTGCTGCTGGCGACCGTATTGGTGCTGTGGAACTGGCTCTTACGCCGTCAGGTGGCGCTGCGCACGACCGACATTGCCCGGGAGCAGGCAGCGCTGCGCGCCAGCGCCCAGGAGATCAACAACCTGGCATTTTTTGACCCGCTGACGCAGTTGCCCAACCGGCGCATGTTGCTGGACCGGCTGCCCCAGAGCATGGCGTCGAGCACGCGCAGCGGTCATTTTTGCGCCTTGTTGTTCATCGATCTGGACGACTTCAAGACCCTGAACGACACACTCGGTCATCTCCAGGGCGATTTGCTGCTGCAACAGGTGGCGCAGCGCCTGCTGAGCTGCGTGCGCGACGATGACACGGTGGCGCGCCTGGGCGGCGACGAGTTCGTGGTGCTGCTTGAAGACCTGAGCGAGAGCGAGCTGCTGGCGGCCACCCAGGCCCAGGGGGTCGCTGAAAAAATTCTCGAGGCACTGTCGCAGCCCTACGAACTGAGCACGCAAAGCCACCGCAGCACGCCCAGCATCGGCGTCACGCTGTTCACCGGGCAGCGCGAGCGCATGGACGACTTGCTTAAGCGCGCCGAGCTGGCGATGTACCAGGCCAAGGCGGCGGGGCGCAACGCGGTGCGCTTCTTCGATCCCAAGATGCAATCGGATGTGAGCGCGCGTGCCGCACTGGAAGCCGACTTGCACCAGGCGGTGCTGAAAAATCAGTTTCTGCTGCACTACCAGCCGCAGGTCAAGGCGAACGGCCAAATCACTGGCGTGGAAGCGTTGGTGCGCTGGCAGCATCCGCAGCGCGGTCTGGTACCGCCAGGCGAGTTCATTGCCCTGGCCGAAGAAACGGGCCTGATTCTGCCGCTGGGCAGTTGGGTGCTGGAGAGCGCTTGCGCCCAGTTGGTGCTGTGGGCGGCGCAGCCGGCCATGGCGCATCTGACCATGGCGGTCAATGTCAGCGCGCGCCAGTTCCATCAAAGCGACTACGTGGCGCAGGTGTTGGCGGCGCTGGAGCGCACCGGCGCCAACCCGCATCGACTCAAATTGGAGTTGACCGAGAGCCTGCTGGTCACCCATATTGAAGACGTGATCGGCAAAATGCACACCTTGCGGCAGACCGGTATTGGCTTCTCGCTGGACGACTTTGGCACCGGCTATTCGTCGCTGTCTTACCTCAAGCGCTTGCCGCTGGACCAGCTCAAGATCGACCAGGGTTTTGTGCGCGACATCCTGAGCGACGCCAATGACGCGGCCATTGCCAAAATGGTGGTGGTGCTGGCTGAGGCGATGGGGCTGACTGTGATCGCCGAGGGCGTTGAAACCCAGGGGCAGCGCAACTTGCTGGCCGCGCAGGGTTGTCATGCCTACCAAGGCTATCTGTTCAGCCGCCCACTGCCGCTGCTGGCATTTGAAAATTTTGCCCGCAACCAAACATCGGAAACAACCGAGAATTTATAGAAAATAAGGCGCTAGCCCACGTGGAATGGTCGTTAGTAGCTATTTATTCAGGAGTAGTTATTAAATTGAAGCACGAGTGCAGCGCGAATGCAGCACGAATGTTGTGCGTGGCGCCACCCCAGCGCGCAAGGAAAGCCCAGGCGCATTAGCGCCGGGCCTCTAATTTCCCAAGCAGCACCTGCGTGATGGCTAGGGTTTACCCTGCATAATACGAGACCAAGTTCCACTGGAAACAGGTGCTGTCATGAAGAAGTCGATTTCACTCGGGCCACCCCCTCAAGAGCCATTGGCTGCGTCCCGGTCGCTTGACGAAGCATTTCACGCACAACTGGCCAAACTCAACCTGGGTTTGCCTCCGATTTCACTGGGGCTGGCCTACGCCGATTGGGCCATGCACCTGGCCATCTCGCCGGGGCAGCAGATGATTCTGGCACAGCGCGCACTGGCCCTGTCGCAGCACGCGCTGCGCTGCGCCTTGCAACAGCCGCTCGCCACCGGCGAAGAAGCCCCGCCCGAGCCCACGGCCGACCCGCGCTTCACGGATCCGGGCTGGCAGCAGTGGCCCTTCAATGTGTTTGAGGCGAGCTTCAAGGCCAGCAACACCTGGTGGCACGAAGCCGCCCAGATTGAAGGCGTGTCAAGCCACCACCGCCATCTGCTTGATTTTTATACGCGCCAGGGGCTCGACGCGCTGTCGCCCTCCAACTGGCCACTGAGCAACCCCGAAGTACTCAAGAAGGGACGCCAATCCTGGGGGCAAAGCTGGCTCAAGGGTTACCAGCATCTGGCGCTGGACCTGCTCGAGCGCCAGCAGCAAAAAAACCTGGGCGCCTCGGCCAAGCGCAAGGCACTGCCCTTCAAGGTCGGGCAGGATGTGGCGGTGACGCCGGGCAAGGTCGTGTTTCGCAACGCTCTGATCGAGCTGATCAAGTACACGCCAACGACGGCGGCCGTGTACCCGGAGCCGCTCTTGATCGTGCCCTCGTGCATCATGAAGTACTACATCCTGGACTTGTCGCCAGCCAACTCCATGGTGCGTTATCTGGTCGCACAAGGCCACACCGTGTTCATGATCTCCTGGCGCAACCCGGACGCAGCCGACCGTGAACTGGGCATGCAGGATTACCTGCAACTGGGCGTGATGCAGGCCATGGCGGCAGTCAAGTCGCTCACCGATGCGCCGCGTATTCACAGCCTGGGCTATTGCCTGGGTGGCACTTTTCTGGCGATTGTGGCGGCGGCGCTGGGTGCGCGCCAGCCGCTCTCACAGCGCCGCGGCCAAGACAAAGACCAATACCGTCGCCGCGAAGACGCCCTCGCCTTTGACGCCCTGCCCGAGCTGGCCAGCGTGACGCTGCTGGCTGCCTCGACCGACTTCAGTGAACCGGGAGAATTGGGCGTGTTCATTGACGACGCCCAGCTCAAGACGCTGCGCGCGTCCATGGCGCGCACCGGCTATTTTTCAGGCCGGCAAATGGCCGAATCGTTCCAGTTTTTGAATTCTCGCGATCTGATCTGGTCGCGCAGCACCCGGCGCTACCTGCTGGGCCAGGACGAGGTCGGCAACGACATGATGAGCTGGAACATGGATGTCACGCGTCTGCCCGAGCGCATGCACAACGAGTATTTGTCGTCCTTGTTTCTCAACAACGCGTTAGCCACGGGCAACTACCGCGTGGCCGGGGTTGGCGTGGCCCTGATGGACATCCGCGCACCGCTGCTGGTGGTGGGCACCGTGCGCGATCACGTGTCGCCCTGGCAGTCGGTCTACAAGATACATCGGCTCACCGACACCCAGACCACCTTCATTCTGGCGGCGGGCGGCCACAACGCGGGCATCGTGTCCGAGCCCGGGCACGCGGGGCGCAGCTACCAGATCGACAGCGTGGAACAAGGCCATGCCTGGGTTGATCCCGACACCTGGGCCGCGCAAGCACCCGTGGTCGAGGGCTCTTGGTGGGAGGCCATGCACCAGTGGTTGCGTGAGCGCTCGGGCAAGCCCGTGCCAGCCCCCGTTATTGATGTTAAGACCGTGCTGGGCGATGCCCCCGGCGACTATGTGATGGTGCGTTATGCCGATTGATCTAAGCCCAAAAAACGACCTGAACCCTGACCGACTGCGGCACATGAAAACTGCCCTGGAAACCCTGAACATGCGCATCGCCCGCCTGGCCATTGCCTTGGACGTGGCGCTTGACAACGAGGCCGAGGTGGCCAGCCTGATGGGAGAGGAACATGACACGACCGTGCTGCATGAACGCCGTGTCAGCGCCCATGCGGTTGACGCCGCGCAAGCCCACAGCGGCCCGGAGTGCCGCGTGGCGCACCAGCGCCAGGAGTTGCGCGGCCTGCTGGTCATGCGCTACGAGGTTGAAAAGCGCTATGTCAACGATGCCGGCATTACCGTCACGCACCAGATCATGATCGAGGCCGAGCAGCAGTTGCAGCGCAAAGGCTTCAAGCCCGGCGTTGACGGCATCAACCTGGAGCGCCTGTTTAATACTTGAGACCCCGTCGCGGCCCGGCCAGTGCGCACGCCGCAGTATGCCTGGCCCCGCCTGCTCCTGATAACCCCTTCACGTTTGCCATTGCACTGCCACACCCGCCATGAACTCTTCACCGCACACTGATTTGATCGAAAACGTCACTTTTGACGAAATCGCCCTGGGCCAAAGCGCGCGCCTGTTGCGCACCCTGACGCTGGCCGACATCCAGGCCTTTGCCGCCGTGTCGGGCGACACCAACCCGGCCCACCTGAACAGCGACTACGCCAACGACACCTTGCTGCAGGGCGTGGTGGCGCACGGCATGTGGGGCGGCGCCTTGATTTCGGCCTTGCTCGGGACCCAGTTTCCGGGCCCCGGCACGATCTACCAGGAGCAGGTGTTGCACTTTGCCAAGCCGGTGCGGGTGGGCGACACACTCACGGTGATGGTCAAGGTGGTGAGCAAAAATGACCTGAACAAGAGCGTCGAACTCGATTGCCAGGTGCTGAACCAAAAAGGCGTGCGCGTGCTGTACGGCACGGCACGGGTGCTGGCCCCGACCAAAAAAGTGCGCCTGCCGCGCGTGAATATTCCGCAAATCCAGTTGTATGACCCGCAAGCGCGTTTCAATGAACTGTTGGCACTGGGCAAGGGCCTGCCCGCCGTGCGCTGCGCCGTGGTGCACCCCTGCGACGCGGGCTCGCTCAGCGGCGCCATGGACTCGGCGCGTTACGGCCTGATTGTGCCGGTGCTCATTGGCCCGGAGCTGCGCATTCGCCGTGTGGCCGAAGAGGCTGGCATTGACCTGGGAAATGCCCAGATCATCACGGTAGAACACAGCCATGCGGCAGCGGACCTGGCCGCAGCCATGGCCGTTCGGGGCGAGGTCGAGGTGCTGATGAAGGGCGCGCTGCACACTGATGAACTGATCAAGGCCGTGCTGGCGCGCCCCGAGTTGCGCACCGGGCGACGCATGTCGCATGTGTTTCGCTTTGACATACCGCTTTACCCCAAGCCGCTGCTCATCACCGATGCGGCGCTCAACATCCGCCCCACCCTGGCGGAGAAAATGGACATCATTCAAAACGCGATCGACTTCGCCCGCATCATGGGTGTGGCAGTGCCCAAGGTCGCGGTGTTGTCGGCGGTGGAAACCGTGACCGCCAACATCCCCTCCACGCTGGACGCGGCGGCTCTTTGCAAGATGGCGGACCGCGGCCAGATCACCGGCGGCCTACTGGACGGCCCGCTGGCCTTTGACAACGCCATTTCAGCCGACGCGGCGAAGATCAAGAACATTGACTCACCCGTGGCCGGGCAGGCCGACATCATGGCCGTGCCCGACCTGGAGTCCGGCAACATGCTGGCCAAGCAGCTCGAAT
>VMTC01000039.1 GCA_013791765.1 Rhodoferax sp. | reverse complement strand
CGCCAAAGCACCGAGCGCTCTGCCGCCAGCGCGTGCAGCACACCCAACAGCGTCGCCACAGCCAAGGCCAGCGCAGAAAAGCGCAAGGTATTCCAAAGCGCCGCACGCACCTCGGCATCCAGCACCGTGGCCCAAGTAGCCCAGCCTGCATCCAGCGCGCGCCAGACGATGGCCAGAATCGGCAGCGCACAAATCACAAACAGAACACCGAGCGCCGCCAGCACGGCCAGCCATTGAGCCACCCCTTGCGGCCTGCGGCGCCCCACCGGCTCGACGCGCTGAGGAGCGGCCAAGCGCCTCTCCAGCACGGCATACATAAGTGCGACGGCACCCGTCAGCAGCAGCATCCACAGTGTCAGCACGCTGGCTTGGCCGAGCTGCAACTCATGCGCCACCAGGGTGTAAATTTCGACTTCGACCGTGGCATAACGCTGGCCGCCCAGCACCAAGGCCAAGCCAAAACCCGCAAAGCAATACAAGAACACAAGGCACAGGCTCGACATCAGCCACGGCGCGATCGACGGCCACTCGACCCGCCAAAACGCGCGCCACGGCGTGGCCCCCAGGGAGCGCGCCGCTGCCACCTGACGGGCATTGACCTGGCCGAGTGCATCGACCCCGGCCCGCACCACCAGGCACAAGTTGAAAAACAGATTGCCATACAGGAGCAACACGGGTGTATCTTGCAGGTTGATACCGATCCAGCCACTGAGAACGCCGTGCGGCCCCCACAAGGCCAGCACCCCCAAAGCCGCGACCAATGTGGGCACCACAAATGGCAGCATCAACAGGCGAAGCACCAGCGATCGCCCTGCAAACTCGAAACGCGCCAGCACCCATGCGAGCGGCAACCCCAGCAAAAACGCCAGCACACAGGTGATGCCCGCTTGCGCCAGTGACCAAAGCACGCGCCAGCGCAGGTAATCATCTTGCCAGGGTGACCAAAGCGACCATGCCTCTGTGGCGGCTGCACCGGGCAAACTGACATCACCCGCCCACCCAGCCAGCACCAGCCGACCCAGCGGCGCAATCAGCAGCACCAAAAGCGCAACAGCGGGCAGCAGCCCGAGCCAGACGCTGCGACGCAACCAGCCCGGCAAGACGAAAGGCGCCATCGACTGCCGCGCTACTTGAGAACCACTTTGGTCCAGCGTGCGACCCACTGCGGACCCTTGCCGGCCACCACCTGAGTCGCTGGGGCCTCAAACTCGTTCGGTTCGGCGGCGTGGCGCATCACCTCGGCCAACGGGGTTTTGGCCTGCGCCGGGTACATCCACATCGCCGTTTGCAGCGCCTCTTGCACCGGGGCCGAGCGCATGAAGTCCACAAACTTCAGCCCGGCCGCGCGCTGGCCACCGCCTTTGACCAGTCCCACACCTTCCACCTGGCGAAAGACACCGCCTTTGAGGTTCAGACTGGCAGTGGGTGACTCTAGTATTTTTTCTTTGCTGTAAAACACCTCGGCGGCCGGGCTGGTGGCATAGCTCACCACCAGCGGGTAGCCACCCTTGTTGCGTGCAAAGTCGGTGTAATAGGCCTCGCTCCAGCCCTTGACCACCTTGAGGCCATTGCCGCGCATCTGCGCCCACCAGGCAAAAGCGGGCTCTTCGCCCATGGCAGAAATGGTGGCCAACATGAAGGCGTAGCCGGTACTGCTGGTGGCGGGGTTGGGTGTGACCAACCAGCCCTTGTAAGCGGGCAGCGTCAAATCCAGCAAGGTTTTCGGCAAAGCCATGCCGCTCTTGGCCACGGCCGCTTTGTCGTAATTCAAGGTCACAAAGCCATAGTCAACGGCTGCCAGCGCAGCCCCCAGATTGGCATCGGGTGCGTCTTGCACCTGGGGCAGCGCAGGCTCCAGCACGCCGGCAGCCAACGCCTTGCCCACCAGCGTGTTGTCGATGCCAAACACCACGTCGGCGATGGGTTGGGCGCGGGTCAAAATCAGCTTGTTGAGCATTTCACCCGCATCACCGCCCTTGATGATGGCAAGCTTGATACCGTTTTGCGACTCAAACTGCGCCAACAGAGGCTTGGGCAGTGAAAAGGAGCTGTGCACCATCACGCGCAGTTCATCGGCCGCAAGGGCGTGGCTTGACACGGACAGAGCTGTCAGCGCAGTGGCAGCGAAAGTAAAAAGACGACGGTTCATGGCAAAGCCTTTCAGTGCGCCAGCACAACAAGCGCTGGGCCAAAGGCAGGGCCGGCAGATGCTGGCCAGCAGACCTATAGGCTTCACGCTCCCTACGCTGGCATGATCCAGATCAGGTGAGTGGGGTATTTCTCAGCCCGCCTTGCGACGGGCACCCCCGGTGAGAGAGGAATTGTAAGGGTGTAGAACTGCCCGCTCGCCCCGCAGAGCCCTGCGCATGATGCCACGCGGCCTACTCCACCGACCGCACCCTGAGAAACGAAGCAAACTTGGGCAATCCCCGGGGTGTACGGTCACGGTAGCGGTAAGTCACCCAAGTACCCAGCGCGGGCGGGTCAGCGCGCTGCAAGTCGGTGAAACCAGTCCCCAGAGCAAAACGCTGTCCATTGGGCATCTCCAGCAGCAGGGCCCCCATGCGACCTTGATGGCGACCTTTGCCGGGCAAGTGCGCCACCACACGCGCTTCCTCGTCGGGCGTGGGCTTGAGTTTGAGCAGTGCGTCGCTGCGTCCGGGCGACCAGAGTGCGTTAGCGCGGTGCATGACCAGGCCTTCGCCGCCGTCCTTCACCGTTTGCACCAGCAAGTTTTGCAGCGCAGCGGCATCGGGCACGCGTTGCTGGGCCACCACCTGCAGCCACGGCTGGGGCGCCTGCAGCAGCGCCTGCTTAATTTGTTCGGCACGCTTGGAAAAGGTCTCGGCGCTGCCGGGCAAGTCGAAAACCATGTAGCGCACGGAACGCCAGTCCGCATCGACTGGAACCAGGTGGCGCACGATGCCGGAAAGTTCATCAAAGCGGCCTCGCCCCAGCCACAACTCACCGTCCAACGCGGTCTTGGGCAGGCTGGCCGTGAACCAGGCAGGTGCGGCAATCAAACGCCCACTGCGAAAGCGCAGGGTTTGGCCGTCCCAATGAGCCCGCACGCCATCGAGCTTTTCACTGACCAGAAAAGCGCTGGGTGCCTGCCCGGCTTGCCACCATTTGGCGTGCATGAGCAGAGGCTGCGCGCTGGCAGGTGCCGCCGACTTAGGCAGTGCAGGCGGGTCCAGCGCAGCCGCTGCCGCAGCAGTCAAGCACGTGCCGCCCAGCATCAGGCCCAAGGGCACCAGACGCCAATTGACTTGTTCAAAGCTCATATATTCCTCCCTGTCAGGCTGAGGCCTGATCGATAAGGTCCGAAGCCCAAGGTACACAACCAAAGACCGGCCAAGGCCTCAGACCAGCAGCCGCGAGGATTTGGGCACGTGTGCCATCAAAAACTCCATCTGATCAGCCAAAATGCGGTGATTACGCAGAATGAAATCTTCCCAGAGGCTGGGCACATAGGGCGTGTAAAGCAGCGGCATGCCCGCCTGCTCAGGGGTACGGTGGCTCTTGCGGTGGTTACAGGCGCGGCATGCGGTGACCACATTCATCCAGGTGTCGATGCCGTTTTGCGCGAACGGGATGATGTGCTCGCGCGTCAGCATTTCTTCACCAAACTGTTCACCACAGTAGGCGCAAAGCTGCCGATCCCGCGCAAACAACTTGGCGTTGGTCAGGCCCGGCTTGAGCTTGAATGGATTGATGCTGGGCACGCCCTTGGTGCCAATGATGCTGTTGACCATGATGATGGACTGCGCACCGCTCAAAGCGTTGTGGCCCCCATGGAACACAGCCACTTGCGCGCCCATTTCCCAGCGCACTTCGGCGGCGGCGTAATGAATCACCGCCTGCTCCAGCGAAATCCACGATTGGGGCAGCCCTTGGGCTGACAGCTTCAAGACTTTCAAAACACGCCTCCTGGAAAAATCCATTGACACGAAATGCAACTGTCGCTGGCAGCTCAAAAAATCCCGACTGAGCCGCTGAGACACAATATACCCTCTTTATGTGTCCAATCGACTGCCAGCGCTTGAGCAATGTGCGCAGGTTGCTATTAAAAATATAACGTCCCAATGAAGGTTTTCCGCGGTTTTCACCATCCCGACGTGGCCCAGTCCTGCGCCCTGACGATCGGCAATTTCGACGGCGTGCATCGCGGCCACCAGGCCATGCTTGCGCTGCTCAAGGGCGAGGCCCAGCAACGCGGCGTGCCCAGTTGCGCCATGACCTTCGAGCCCCATCCCCGCGACTACTTTGCCGCCGCCAGCCACAAACCTGAATTGGCGCCAGCGCGCATTGGCACCCTGCGCGACAAACTGGCCGACCTGGCCTTGAGCGGCGTTGACCAGGCCGTGATCCTGCCCTTTGACGCGCGCCTGGCAGCGCTGTCGCCGCAGGCCTTTATCGACGAGGTGCTGCTCCAGGGACTGGGCGCCAGGTATGTTCTGGTGGGCGATGACTTTCGCTTTGGTGCCAAGCGCGCGGGCGACTACGCCCTGCTCGATGCCGCCGGCATGGCCCAAGGCTTTGACGTGGCGCGCATGAACAGCTACGAGGTGCATGGCCTGCGGGTGTCGAGTTCGGCGGTGCGCGACGCGCTCGGCCAAGGCCGCTTGCAGGATGTGGCGCGCCTGCTGGGGCGCCCCTACCGTATCTCGGGCCATGTGGTGCATGGCCGCAAACTCGGGCGGGATTTGGGCTTCAGAACCCTGAACCTGCGCTTTGCCCACTGGAAGCCTGCCGCCAGCGGCATTTTTGTGGTGCTCGTACATGGCCTGAGCCCGGCGCCGCTGGCGGGCGTGGCGAACATGGGCATTCGCCCGTCACTGGACCCGCGCGATGTAAATGGGGGCCGGGTGCTGCTGGAAACCCATTGCCTGGACTGGCCCGACGCCCTGGGCCCCGAGGGGGCCTACGGTAAAATTATCCGGGTAGAACTTCTCCATAAACTGCACGACGAGCTGAAGTACGACTCTCTGGACGCCCTCACCGCTGGCATCCGACAGGATTGCCTTGATGCGCGAGCGTACTTTTCAAAATAGCGCCACCATGACCACCAACACCCCCAAGCCCGATTACCGCAGCACCCTGAACCTGCCCGACACCCCGTTCCCGATGCGCGGCGACCTGCCCAAGCGCGAGCCGGTCTGGGTCAAGCAATGGGAAGACCAAGGCGTCTACCAGAAGCTGCGCGCGGCGCGCTGCGGCGCGCCCAAATTTGTGCTGCACGACGGCCCGCCCTACGCCAACGGCCAGATCCACATGGGCCACGCGGTCAACAAGATTCTGAAAGACATGATCGTCAAGGCGCGCCAACTCAAAGGCATGGACGCCGCTTACATTCCCGGCTGGGACTGCCACGGCCTGCCGATCGAGAACGCGATCGAGAAGAAGTTTGGCCGCAAGCTCGCGCGTGACGACATGCAGGCCAAGAGCCGTGCCTACGCCACCGAGCAAATTGACCTGCAACGCGAAGACTTCAAGCGCCTGGGCGTGCTGGGCGACTGGGACCACCCCTACCGCACGATGGACTTCAAAAACGAAGCCGATGAAATCCGCGCTTTCAAACGTGTGGTGGAACGTGGCTTTGTCTACCGCGGCCTTAAACCCGTGTACTGGTGTTTTGACTGCGGCTCCAGCTTGGCCGAATTCGAGATCGAATACGCCGACAAGAAGTCGCAGACATTGGATGTGGGTTTTTTGTGCGCCGAGCCGGCCAAGCTGGCCACCGCCTTTGGTCTGGATGCGCTGACCAAAGACGCCTTTGCCGTCATCTGGACCACCACTGCCTGGACCATCCCCGCCAACCAGGCACTCAACGCCCACCCTGAATTGACCTACGCGCTGGTCGACACCGAACGCGGCCTGCTGGTGCTGGCGCAAGACCTGGTGACCAAATGCCTGGAACGCTTTGGCCTGACCGGTACGGTGCTGGCCACGGCCAACGGCAAGGCCCTGGCCGGCATCAACTTCAAGCATCCGCTGGCACACGTCGATGCCGGTTATGACCGCTTCAGCCCGGTGTACCTGGCGGAGTACGTCAGCGCCGAAGACGGCACCGGCATCGTGCATTCGTCACCTGCCTATGGGGTGGAGGATTTCAACAGCTGCGTGGCACATGGCATGGCCATCGATGCCATCCTGAACCCGGTGCAGGGCAACGGCGTCTATGCGCCCGAGCTGCCCCTGTTTGGAAACCAGCACATCTGGAAAGCCTGCCCCGTCATCATCGATGCGCTGCGTGAGGCCGGTCGCCTGTTCGCCACCGAGAACATCACCCACAGCTACCCGCATTGCTGGCGCCACAAGACGCCGGTGATCTACCGCGCTGCGGCCCAATGGTTCATTCGCATGGACGAGGGCGAAGGGGTTTTCACTAAAGACAAGGCGCCCCAATCCCTGCGCAAAATTGCGCTGGACGCGATCGAGCAAACCGCGTTTTACCCGGAAAACGGCAAGACCCGCCTACGCGACATGATTGCCGGTCGGCCCGACTGGTGCATTTCCAGACAGCGCAGCTGGGGCGTGCCGCTGCCCTTCTTTCTGCACAAAGACAGCGGCGACTTGCACCCCAAAACCATGGAGATTCTGGACATTGCCGCCAGCATGGTGGAACTCGGTGGCATTGAGGCCTGGAGCAAGGCCAGTACCGAAGAAATCCTGGGCCAAGTGGACTGTGCGCTTGACGCACCCAGCTATACCAAGAGCAGCGACATTCTGGAAGTCTGGTTTGACTCCGGCACCACCCACACTACCGTGCTCAAGGGTTCACACCCCGGCGCCGGCCATGCGGATGGACCGGAAACGGACTTGTATCTGGAAGGCCACGACCAGCACCGCGGCTGGTTCCATTCCAGTCTGCTGACCGCTTGCGCCATGTACGGCCGCGCGCCCTACAAGGGTATCCTGACGCACGGCTTCACGGTGGACAGCAAGGGCCACAAGATGAGCAAAAGCGCTGGCAACGGCGTGGACCCGCAAGAAACCTCGAAGAAGTTAGGGGCCGAAATCATCCGCCTGTGGGTGGCCGCCAGCGACTATTCGGGCGACATTGCCGGGGACGACAAGATTCTGGCGCGCGTGGTCGACACCTACCGCCGCATCCGCAACACGCTCAAATTCCTGCTGGCCAATGTGAGCGACTTTGACCCGGCTGTGGACGCCGTTGCGCTGGACCAGATGTTGGAGATTGACCGCTACGCCCTGAGCCGCGCCGCCCAATTGCAGTTGGATATCCTGGCGCATTACGAGGTCTATGAATTTCACCCGGTGGTGGCCAAGCTGCAGATTTATTGCTCGGAAGACCTGGGCTCGTTTTACCTCGACGTGCTGAAAGACCGCCTGTACACCACCGCGCCCAAGTCCCTCGCGCGGCGCAGCGCGCAGACCGCGCTGTGGCAGATCCTGCATGCCATGCTGCGCTGGATGGCGCCGTTCCTGAGCTTCACCGCTGAAGAGGCGTGGGCGGTGTTGGGTGCGGCGGGCAAGACGCCGCAGGCGACGAAAGAATCGATCTTCATGGACGGCTACGTGGCGCTACCAGCGCTGGATGCTGCCTTGCTGGCCAAATGGACGCGCATCCGCGAACTGCGCGACGCCGTGAACAAAGAGATCGAGACCCTGCGCGCAGAGGGCCAGGTCGGCTCATCACTGCAAGCCAACGTGGCGCTCACCGTCACGACCGACGATTACGCGCTGCTGCTCAGCCTGGACCGCGACCTGAAATTCGTCTTCATCACGTCAGCTATTGAATTAATAGCTGGTGACGCCCTATCCATAAGGGCTAGAGCCTCAAATGACATAAAGTGTGAGCGCTGCTGGCATTACGTTGACGACATCGGCCACGACAACACCCACCCGACACTGTGCGGGCGCTGCATCAGCAACCTGTACGGCGTTGGCGAAGAGCGGGGCTTTGCCTGATGGCGCGCCGCACTTTCTCGATGGGCTCCAGCAGCCAGGCCAGCATGATGCAGTGGCTGGGCCTGGCCACCATCATCTTGATGGCGGACCAGTTCACCAAGGTCATGATTCTGGGGTTCTACCAGCTGGGTGACAGCACCTACGTCACCAGCTTCTTCAACGTGGTGCGGGTGCATAACAGCGGCGCGGCGTTTTCCTTTCTGGCCGGTGCGGGCGGTTGGCAGCGCTGGTTCTTTACCGTCATCGGCGTGCTGGCCGCGGGCCTGATTTTGTGGCTGCTCAAATCGCATTCCGGACAAAAGCTGTTTGCCTTTGCCATGGCCTGCATTCTGGGCGGTGCCGTGGGCAATGTGATCGACCGCGTGCTCTATGGCTACGTGGTGGACTTTCTGGACTTTCACTGGGGCACATGGCATTTCCCGGCGTTCAACGTGGCCGACAGCGCCATCACCATCGGCGCGGCCTGCCTGATCCTGGACGAACTGCTGCGCGTGCGACGCGAGCGCTGATCGGCTTTGTCCAACGCCTCCTAACTCTATTTTTAGTAGCACACCACGCTTATTCAACGAGGGCTAGAGCCCCGTTTTATCCAAAAAACATCACAGCGTCAAGATGCTGCAGCCGGTGGTCTTGCGCGCTTCCAGATCGCGGTGCGCCTGCTGCACGTCTTCGAGCTTGTAGCGCTGGTCGATGCGGATGCTGAGGTGGCCGCCAGTCACCGCGGCGAACAGATCATCAGCCATGGCCTGCGTGCTTTCCCGCGTGGCAATGTGGGTGAACAAGGTCTGGCGCGTGACATAGAGCGAGCCTTTGGTCCCCAGAATGGCGGGAGAAAACGGCGCCACCGGCCCCGAGGCATTGCCAAAGCTGGCCATCAAGCCAAAGGGTGCCAGGCAATCGAGCGACTTGTCCCAGGTGTCTTTGCCGACCGAGTCGTACACCACCTTGACGCCTTGGCCCGCGGTGATTTCTTTCACCCGCGTCAAAAAGTCTTCTGTGGCGTAGTTGATGACATAAGCGGCCCCATGTGCCTTGGCCAGCGCGCATTTGGCATCCGACCCCGCCGTGCCGATCAGTTGCAGGCCCATGGCTTTGGCCCACTGGCAGGCGACCAGGCCGACGCCACCGGCTGCAGCGTGAAACAGCACAAAATCGCCGGCCTGCAGGCCACCCTGGGGCTGGGTGCGCTTGAGCAGGTACTGCGCCGTCAAGCCCTTGAGCATCATGGCCGCGCCGGTGTCAAAAGAGATCGCATCGGGCAGCTGGCACACACACTTGGCCGGCATGACCCGCAGGTCGCAGTAGCTGCCCGGCGGCTGCGAGGCGTAAGCAGCGCGGTCGCCCACCTTGAGGTGCGTCACACCTGCGCCCACCGCCTCCACCACGCCGGCCGCTTCCATGCCCAGTTGCAACGGCATCGGCAAGGCGTACAGGCCGCTGCGCTGGTAAACGTCAATGAAGTTCAGGCCGACCGCGTGATGACGGATGCGAATTTCACCTGGGCCGGGCTCGCCCACGGTGACGTTCACCATTTTGAGTTGCTCGGGACCGCCATGTTGGTCAATGCGGACGGCGCGGGAAGGAATGGGGCTCATATCGGGTCTCCGGAAAATAGGTAGGCGCCAGCATGTTGCCATGAATCGAGAACGCCTGGCGGATAGGCCATTTACCCGGCATCATCGGCCATGAACGCAGACAAATTGCTGCCAAAATCGGGCCATTGTCTTCGCCTGCCATGTCACAGCTTCCCTTGTCACTCTGCACCCATTTGATGGCGCGCCTGCTGCGCCGGGCATTGGCATGGCTGGTTGGCGTTCTGTTGGTCTCAGAACGGGCCCTGCCTTGACACATCCGCGGCTCACGCCCAGCACCATTGTGCTGCTGACGCTGCCGCCCATTCTGTGGGCCGGTAACGCCGTGGTCGGACGCCTGATGGCGCCATTGGCCTCGCCCATGACGCTCAACCTGTTGCGCTGGGCCATTGCTTTCATGCTGCTGCTGCCATTGGCAGCGCCGGTGCTGCGCCGCTCAAGCGCCTTGTGGCCGAGCTGGCAGCGCTTTGCCGGCCTGTCCTTGCTCAGTATTGGCGGCTATAACGCCCTGCTGTATCTGGCCTTGAATACCTCGGCCCCGATCAACGTGACGCTGGTGGGCTCGATCACGCCGGTGTGGATGCTGCTGATTGGTCGTGTTTTCTTTGGCATGCCCATTTCCGGCAAACAATGGCTGGGGGCAGCGCTGTCCATCAGCGGCGTGTTGCTGGTGCTCAGCCGGGGCGAGCTTGAGGTCTTGCTGCAGGTGCGCCTGGTCGCCGGTGACCTGTACATTTTGCTGGCTTCAGCGGCGTGGGCTTATTACAGCTGGATGCTGGCACATCCCACGACCGAATCGCCCGACATTCGGCGCGACTGGTCAGCCTTTTTGCTGGCGCAAGTGGCATTTGGTCTGGTCTGGTCGGGCTTGTTTGCGGGCGCCGAGTGGTCCTTGGGCTTGGGGCGGCTGCAATGGAGTTGGCTTTTGGTCGGCGCGCTGCTGTTCATTGCCGTCGGCCCGGCGGTCCTGGCCTACCGCTGTTACGGCGCTGGCGTCACCCGAGTCGGACCCTCGGTCGCGGGATTTTTTGTCAACCTGACGCCCCTATTCACCGCGGTGTTGTCGAGCGCGTTCTTGGGCGAGGTGCCGCACCTGTACCACGCGCTCGCGTTCATCATGATCGTCGGTGGGATTGCAGTGTCGTCATCGCGACGCTGACAAATCCCCAAGCCAAGCACATCAAAGGGTGCCCGGGGTGGCGCCCCCTCAGCCAGCATGTCCTTAGCCCACCTGCCGACCGTGCCGGGCACTGCCGGCTCGCCCAGCTCGGCTGTTTGTCGTGCCGCGTCAGGCGTGCTTGAGCCGCTGCGCCATGCCGGGCGACAGCCAGAGGCTGCTGTCAGCATCGACGATCAAGGCGTCGAGTCCAGGCGTGTTGGCGACGCGGCTTCGCCCCGCATCGCCGCCCGCCACCATCAGGGCCGCGCCCAGCCCATTGATGAGTTCGAGTTGCTCGCTGATCAAGGTCACGCCGTGGGGACCGGTGCTGGGGTAGCCCGTCTTGGGATCAAGAATGTGATGCAAGCGCTTGCCACCTTGCATCAAGAAACGTTCGTAATCGCCGGAGGCCGCGACAAAACCCTGGGTCAACGACACCGCACCCAACAATTGGCTGGGTTGACGCGGGTCACGCAGACCCACGCGCCAGGGGCGGCCATTCAACCGGCCCATCGCCAGCACGTCGCCACCGCCGTTGATCATCGCGTTAACGACACCGCGGCTCTGCAGTTGCCTCAGGCCCGCCTGAAGGATGGGCAGTTTGGCGACGCCGCCCAGATCCAACAGCATGCCTCTTTGGGTCAGATAGGCCGTGCCCGCATGTTCATTGATGACCAGGCCTGCCTTTTGATCAACAAGCCGCAATTGCGCTGCGATCTGCTGCTTTGAGGGGATGGACGGATGCTCGGGGCTGAAATCCCAGCCGCGCAAAGACCCGACCGTGGCATCAAAAGCACCGCCACTGGCTTGTCCCGCCTGGCGCGCCATCAACAGCACACGCAGCAACTCCGGTGGTACCGGCACCGGTTGCAGACCCGCCATCAGGTTGATGGCGTTAAGTGCGTTAGCCACACGGTAGCGGCTCATCATGTCGGCCAACCGGTTCATCTCGGTGAATGCCGCCTTTGCCGCCTCGACCAAGGCGGCGCTTTCATTGCCCTGCAGCGTCAGGTCAACCCGTGTGCCCATCAAGATTTGCGCGGTCTGATGAACATCAGCCCTGGCCTGCACCGAGGGCACCACCAAGCCGCAGGCCAGCAGCGGCAAGGCGAAGGCGAGCCGACGCCGTCCGAGTTGAATGCGATCAGGCGTATGAGAAGTCATGATCACGCCTTCAAACGGGTCAGCGCGCCTGATCTGCCATGTAATCGACGGCGGCCTTGACTTCGTCATCGCTCAGCGTGGCATTGGCACCGCGCGCGGGCATCATGCCTTTGGCGCCGGTAAAGCCCTCAATCGCGTGCTTATACAGCGTGTCGTTGCCTTGGGCGATGCGTGGGGCCCAGTCAGTCTTGTCGCCCGGCTTGGGCGCACCCGCCGCGCCAACCGCGTGGCACATGGCACAGACCTTGCCATAGACCGATTTGCCGACCGTGTTTTCGGCCACGACCGGTGCCGCAGGCGCTGGCGCCGGTGCTGGCGCAGCAACGGGGGCCGGTTCGCCAGCGGGCGCAGGAGTGTCTTTTTGTCCGCAGGCGGACAGCAGCGCCAAGCTCAAGGAAGCCAACAAGAGGGTGGTTTTATTCATGGTTTATCTCAGAAAAATAGAATGAGGATTATTGTGAAGGAATCTTTTGAACTTTTTCTTAGTCAGGAAAAAAACCCGACAAGTTAAAGATGTATTATATGCACATCAAATCTTTTTTGCTTTGTTGATGATGCTCAAACAGGTCCAAGCCGCATTCCTTCACCATGGCAAGTTAAAGAATTGAGCCGGTTCCCAGCACCTTTTAACTGAAGATTTCCATAAACCAACGAGGATTTCAACATGACGCAAGAGCAACAGCCCAAGCCCGAGACTTCCCAGATCATGGGTCGACGCAAGTTCATCAACACCGCTGCGCTGGTCAGCCTGGGCGGCGTGGTGGCTTGTACCGACAAGCCCACCAGCGCCACAGCGCCTGTGGCACCCGCCGCCTCAGCGCCGGCCGAAGGTGGACACGCCAGTGCCAATGCAACCCACTTGAAGCCGGGTGAGTTGGACACTTATTACGGCTTGTGGAGCGGTGGTCACACCGGCGATATGCGTGTGTTGGGTCTGCCTTCAGGACGCGAACTCCACCGCATTCCCTGTTTTGTGCCGGACGCGCTGGTGGGCTGGGGCATCACCAATGAATCCAAGAAGATCATGGGAACCAAGGCCGACGGCAGCCTGAAGTACACGGTGGCTGACAGTCACCACACGCATGCCTCCTACAAGGACGGCAACTACGACGGCCGCTACGCCTGGATCAACGACAAGATCAACAGCCGCATCGCCCGCATCCGTCTGGACTACTTCACCTGCGACAAAATCACCGAGATTCCCAACATCCAGGGCTTCCATGGCATCTTCCCGGACAAGGCCGACCCGGTCGATCCGGCCATCAACTACACCACGCGTGTGTTCTGCGGCGCTGAGTTCGCTATTCCCTTGCCCAACACTGCGGCCGACGCGGACAAGCCCGAAAAATACCACTCGCTGTTCACTTGCGTGGATGCCGAGAGCATGGAGGTGCGCTGGCAGGTTCTGATCGACGGCAACTGCGACCTGACTGCCACCTCCTATGATGGCAAGCTGGCCGCGGTCAACCAGTACAACACCGAGATGGGTGTCAAGTACGAGGACATGATGTCCGCCGAGCGCGACGCCTGCTTGTTCTTCAATGTGGCCCGCATTGAAGAAGCCGTGAAGGCCGGTAAATTCAAGACCTACGGCGACTCCAAAGTGCCGGTCGTCGATGGCACCCACGAGGGCAACAAGGACCCCAAGACCGCGCTCACCGCCTATGTGTCGGTGCCGAAAAATCCGCACGGTGTCAATGCCAGCCCCGACGCGAAATATTTCATCTGCGCCGGCAAGCTCTCCCCCACCGTCACGGTGATCGAACTGGCCAAGGTGCTGGACTGGTTCGATGGAAAGCTGGAAAAACTCGACGCTGCCGTTGTGGCCGAAGTCGAGGTGGGCCTGGGCCCTTTACATACCGCCTTTGACGGTCGCGGCAACGCCTACACCACCCTGTTCCTGGACAGCCAGATGGTGAAGTGGAATGTGGAAGCCGCCATCAAGTTCCACGCCGGTGACAAGACCGCCAAATATGTAGTCGACCGCCTGGACGTGCAATACCAACCAGGCCACGTGAACGCTTCACAATCCGAAACCCGGGCTGCCGATGGCAAGTACCTGGCGGTGGGCTGCAAGTTTTCCAAGGATCGTTTCCTGCCGGTCGGCCCGCTACACCCGGAAAACGAGCAGCTGATCGATATTTCGGGAGAGAAGATGGTCTTGCTGGCCGATCACCCGGTGCGCGGCGAGCCGCATGACTTCATCATCTTCAAGCGCGATCTGGTGCGCCCGAAACAGGTCTACACGCTGGACGAGTTCCCGCTGGCGACGAAGGACCCGAAGGACTCCGGCGTGGTCCGCAACGGCAAGAAGGTCACCGTCAGACTGACCTCGCAGGCCCCCGCTTTCAGCCTGCGCGAGTTCAAGCTCAAGAAGGGCGACGAAGTTACGCTGATCCTGACCAACCTGGACAAGATCGAAGACCTGACGCACGGCTTTGCGATCCCGAAGTACAACGTCAACTTCATCGTCAACCCACTGGAAACAGTCTCGGTGACTTTCATCGCCGACAAGCCAGGCGTCTACTGGTGCTACTGCACCCACTTCTGCCATGCGCTGCACTTGGAAATGCGCACGCGCATGATCGTCGAGGCCTGATCCGCAGGCTTTGAATTTGGGGTGGCGCGCGGACTCGAGCCCCGCCGCCGCCCTTCAAGCGCCGCCCCATCAGCGGCGTTTACCTGGTAAGAACGAAATATGGATTTGCACTGCAAACGTTTGGCGACCAACGTAGTACTCTGCCTGGTCGCTCTTTTTTTGATGCTGCTCACGGCAGCGACGGGCGCGCGCGCGGCCAGCGGCGCCTACAACGTCGAGCTATCGCCGGAACTCAATAGCGCCAAAGATTTGTGCGCACTGGTGCCGTGTACCGACGTGTTCCCGGGCGCCAGGAGCTTTTCCGAACGCATGGGCCAACCGCCTTATGTTGAGGCTTACGGCGAGCCCGAGGCTGGCAAAAAGAAATTGCTGGGCTACGTCATGCTGTCCACCGACATCACTGACACGCCGGCCTACTCGGGCAAGCCGGTGGTCACACTCATTGGCATCGACCTCACAGGCCACTTTGTTGGCGTGAAGGTACTCAAGCATTCCGAGCCTATCCTGCTGCTGGGCATTCCCGAATCGGCTCTGCTGAACTTCAATAACCAGTACATTGGCAAGTCGGTCGCAGACAAAATTGAGGTCGGTCAGTCGCGCCCCGATGAAGGCGTGCTGGGCGTGGACGCGATTTCAGGCGCCACCGTCACGGTGATCGCGCAAAACCAGGTCATGATGACGTCGGGCACGGCAGTGGCGCGTCAAGTGGGCATTCTGGCGCCGACCATGCGAGAGTCCGCGCGTTTTGCGGCGACCGGCCAACGCCTGAGCTGGGAGCAACTGATCAAGCAGGGCAGCGTGCAGCGACTGCTCGTCAAGCCGGAACAAGTGGGTCTGGCGCGGGGCCCTGAGCCCTTCATCGAACTTTGGTTTGGTGACCTCAATCACCCCGATGTCGGTGCCAGTGTGCTGGGCAACAACAGCTGGAACAACCTGCGCCTGCAACTCAAAGAGGGCGAAAGCGCGCTCTTCGTCGTGCGCACCGCTGGCAACGAATCCTTCAAAGGCTCCGGCTTTGTTCGCGGCGGCATCTACGACCGCATCCAGGTCAGACAGGGCGCCGATTTATTCACCTTCCGCGACACTGACTACCTCAACCTGTACGGTCTGGAGGCTGCCGGGGCACCGAGCTTCACCGAGTCGGGCATCTTTATCATCCGCACCAAATCGTTCTCGGCGGCCCATCCCTGGGAACTCTCGTTCCTGGGCAACCGCGTCGACGCCGCCACCGGCAAGCGCAGCTTTACCAGTTTCAGCACCAAGTATTGGCTGGCACCTGAGTTGCTGCAAGGCGGCCGACCGGTCATTGTGGAACCGGACGCGCCCTGGGTGCAGGTATGGAAGTCGCGCGCCGTCGGCATTGTTTTTTTTGCCTTGCTGCTGATCGCCGTCACTGTGGTGTACGCGTTTCGCGAGAAGCTCACCCGCCGCTCGACGCACAAAAACAAATGGCCGGTCAATGCTTTCAAGTACAGCGCCTGGGCCCTGAGCATTGGCTTTGTCGGATTTGGTGTCATGGCGCAGCCATCCATCACACAGGTGCTGACCTGGCTGCACGCGCTGCTGTTCAACTGGACCTGGTCGCTCTTTCTGTCTGACCCGTTCCTCTTCCTGTTCTGGATATTCATCATCCTGACCGTGTTTTTATTCGGGCGCGGCCTGTTTTGCGGTTGGCTGTGCCCCTTTGGCTCGCTGTCCGAGGCGATCTACAAAATTGGTGGCCTGATCGGGCTGAAGCGCTTTCAAGGCCAATTGCCGCGCGTCTGGCATGACCGGCTCAAGTGGCTGAAGTACGCCATCTTCTTTGGCCTGCTGACGGTGTCGATGTTCTCCATGGGTCTGGCCGAAATACTGTCCGAGGTCGAACCCTTCAAAACCACCTTTTTGGTCGGCATCAGCAACCGGGCCTGGCCCTATGGTTTGTTTGTCTGCGCGATTCTGGGCTTGTCTCTGTTCATCGAGCGCCCCTACTGCAAATACATCTGCCCGCTCGGTGCTGCCCTGGCCATGCCCAGCACCTTCCGCTGGTTTGGCCTGAAGCGCAAGCAGGACTGCAACAGCTGCAAAGCCTGCGCCGTCGGTTGCGGCGCCCAGGCGATTGACGCCGACGGTCGCATTGACCACCGTGAATGTCTGCACTGCCTGGACTGCATGGTGCTCTACACCGACGTCAAAGGTTGCCCGCCGCTGGCCAAGGAGCGCAAGCGCCGTGAACGCGACGGGCTGGAGATCACGCCGATCGGGCGCGACGGCTACTTCATTCCGATCCGCCTGGTCACGGACGGCGTGACGTCGCAAATCAGCAGCAAGGCCGCCAACGGCCCGGACCCGCGCATGCCCACCGATTCGGTGGCGCGCCCCTACAAGGCGCAGGCCAGCGGCTTGAAGTCGCTCTGGCTGGAGTTGGTCGACCACCTGTGGCCGTGGACAGCGCAGGGCTGGAAGTCGCAGCGCGCGCTGCAAATTGCAGGTTTTTCGCTGGCGCTGGCCGCCACTGTGGCTTGGGCACTTGCGGCCACGGGGCGTCTGTCGGCCAGCGCGATCATCGGCTGGTGGATCGGCTGGAGCGTGTACGAAGTCTTGATTCGCTTGTCCGGGCGTCGCTATGTCAAGGACGGGCCCTGGTGGCAGGCTCATTACCGCTACGCCAGCATCATGGACATGCTGAGTTATGTGGGCTTCAAGAACCTGCTGATCGGTGCCGCGCTGTTCCTCGCTCTCAAGGCGCTGGGTCTGTTGGTAATCTGACGCTGTGCTGCGCCCTCTTCTTCTCCTGCTGCTGACAGCCTGGCTGGCAAACGCGCCAGCGGCGACGCTGCGCGTCAAGCCGGGCGAATCGCTGCAGCAGGTGATTGAAGCCGCCCAAGCCGGCGATGTGGTGGAGATTGAGCGCGGTTTTTACACCGGCAACTTCCTGATCAACAAGGCGCTCACGCTGCGTGGCCTAAATCGCCCCACGCTCAGTGGTAGCCAGCACGGGGACACCGTGCGCGTGACGGCGACTGATGTGGTCATCGAAGGCATCATCGTGCGCGATTCCGGCGACAGCCTGAAAGACCAGAACTCGGGTATTTACATTTACCCCGGTGCGCATCGGGCCGTGGTGCGCCACTGCGACCTCACCTACAACCTGTTCGGCCTGTGGATTGAGAAGGCCAACGACGTGCTGATCGAATCCAACACCATCACCGGCAAGCGCGAGTACAACTCCTCGCAGCGCGGCAACGGCGTGCAGCTTTACAACACCAAGGGTGCGCGCATCATCGGCAACAACATCAGCTTCGTGCGCGATGCGCTCTACGTCGATGTGTCGCACCACGCCCTGTTCAAGGGTAACCGGCTGCACCACAGCCGTTACGGCACGCATTACATGAACTCTTACTACAACCTGTGGGAAGACAACGACAGCTACTACAACCGCGGCGGCCTGGCGCTGATGGAGGTGCGTGATCAGGTCGTACGCAATAACCGGGCCTGGGGCAATTCGGACCACGGCATCATGCTGCGCACCATGCAAGATTCGGTGATTGAAAACAACGTCGTGGCAGGCAACAACCGCGGCCTTTTTATCTACGATGTCGAGTACGTGACGATCAAGAACAACCTGGTGGTGGACAACGTGGTGGGTGTGCATTTGGCGGCGGGCTCGACCCGCAACGTGGTGGAAGGCAATGACTTTGTTGCCAACCGGGAGCAAGTGCGCTATATCGGTGCGCGCGACGAGGTCTGGGGTGCCCAGAGTGGCAACCACTGGGGCAACTATCTCGGCTGGGATCGCGACGCCAACGGCATCGGTGACGTGCGCTATGAGGCCAATGACATGGTGGACCGCCTGACCTGGCGCTACCCCAGCATCAAACTGCTGCTGGCCAGCCCGGCGGTGCAGGCTCTGCGCCTGGTGGGCCAGCAATTTCCGGTGCTGCGCGTGCCCAGTGTGGTGGACCCCAAGCCGCGCATGCATCCTCAAAACACACAATGGAGTCAATGGCGTGGCAAGCACTTCCCTGGCCAGTAAAGTCCCGGCGCTTGAGAGCCCGGCAATTGAAGCGCGCGGCGTCGCAAAATACTATGGCGCCTTGCATGCTGTGGACGGCGTGGACCTGAGCGTGCAGCGCGGCGAAATCTTTGGTCTGATCGGCCACAACGGCGCCGGCAAGAGCACGCTGTTCAAGATGATGCTCGGGTTGACAGAGCCCAGCGCCGGCGAGATCCTGGTCAATGGCGCGTCGGTACGCGGACGTGACTTTCGCGCGGCGCGCAGGCACATCGGCTACCTGCCCGAAAACGTGGTGCTGTACGACAACCTGAGCGGCCTGGAGACCTTGCGCTTCTTTGCCCGGCTCAAGGGCGCACCCTTTTCGCAATGTGAACCCACACTGGAGCGCGTCGGTCTGCTTGATGCGGCCAAGCGGCCACTGCGCGAGTATTCCAAGGGCATGCGCCAGCGCCTGGGTTTCGCCCAAGCGCTGCTGGGCGAACCCAGCGTGCTGTTTCTCGATGAGCCCACCAATGGCCTTGACCCACAGGCCATTCGCGACTTTTACGTCACGCTGCGCCACTTGCGTGATGCCGGTGTCACCGTCCTGATCACCTCCCACATCCTGGCCGAGTTGCAGGAGCGGGTGGACCGCCTGGCCATCATGGCGGTCGGCAAAATTGCTGCGGTGGGCAGCGTGCAGGATCTGCGCCATCAGATGCAGCTGCCACTAAGCTTGACACTGCGCCTGGCCGCCTCAAGCGTCGCGCAGGCTCAGCAGCTGTTGGGCGCAATCACCGGGGTGCACGCTGACGTCACCGAGGCAGGCCTGCGCGTGAGTTGCCCGCGCGAGGCCAAGATGGCCGTGCTGGGCGCACTCGGCGGTCTGGGCGCGAAGTTGCTGGACTTGAACATCCAGGAACCGTCCCTGGAAGATGTTTTTTTTGGCTTTTAGTGAGGACATAACTTGAGTGCAAGTAATGTCTTCTCTGAAGGCTTGTTTTCGGATTGAGGTGAAACAATGCAATGGACCCAAATCCTGACCCTGGCCGCGAAAGAGTTTCGCGATCGATTGCGCAACCGCTGGGTGCTGGTGGTGGCGCTGGTGTTCACGGTGTTCTCCCTCGTAATCACTTATTTTGGCGGCGCCCAGCAAGGGCAGCTCGGCCTGCGTTCGATTGAATTCACGATTGCCAGTCTGGTCAGCCTGGTCATTTACCTGATTCCGCTGATTGCGCTGCTGCTCGGCTTTGACGCCGTGGTGGGCGAGCGCGAGCGCGGCTCGCTCGACCTGCTGCTGGCGCTGCCGATCACCCGGCTCGAATTGCTGCTCGGAAAGTACCTGGGGCTGGCCGCTGCACTCACACTCTCGACGCTCACCGGCTTTGGTCTGGTGGCACTGCTTTTGTTCCAGCAGTTCAGCTGGGCCGGGCTGTATCATTATCTGGGCTTCATGATCAGTTCCGTGCTGCTGGGCCTGGCCTTTTTGAGTCTGGCGGTGTTGATGTCGGTGCTCACGCGTGAGCGCACTCGCGCTTCCGGCCTGGCGATTGCACTGTGGTTCTTCTTCGTTCTGGTGTTTGACTTGCTGCTGCTGGGCGCGCTGGTCGCCACCGGAGGTGCTTATGGCGGCGACGCTTTTGCCTGGCTGCTGCTGCTGAACCCGGCCGATGTTTTTCGCATCCTCAATATCTTCTCGCTGGAAGATGTTCGCACCCTGTATGGCTTGACCAGCATAGTGCCCCCCGCCTTAGCCAAACCCTGGCTGATGGGCGCGGTGATGCTGGCCTGGATTGTTGTGCCCTTGCTATTTGCCCGCTGGAGATTCAAACCATGAAAACCACCTGTTCCTGCCGCCAAGATGCGGCCATCAATACCCCCGACGGCGAGCGCCGCCAACTCCTTAGCCTAGCCGTGCTGGGCGCGCTCGCGGCAGTCACCGGCTTGACCGCCTGCGGCGAACGTGCAGGTAGTGGCACCGCACTGGCGCCGCTGGAGATCGACGCTGCCACCAGTTGCGAGCTCGACGGCATGCTGCTGGCTGACTACCCTGGCCCCAAGGCGCAGATCTTTTACGCCGGGCAAGCCGCACCGGTCTTCTTTTGCGACACGGTCGAGCTGTTCAACACGCTGTTGCGGCCCGAGCAGGTGCGTAAAGTGGTCGCCGTCTATGTCCAGGACATGGGCCAAGCCAGTTGGGAGCAGCCGCGTGGCCATTGGATCGACGCCAAAACCGCTCTTTACGTCCTGGGCAGCAAACGCCACGGTTCCATGGGGCCGACGATTGCCAGCTTCGCCCAAGCGCCCGATGCAGAGAAATTCATCGCGCAATATGGTGGCAAATTGCTGCGCCATGAAGACGTGAAGCCCGAGATGGTGGACCTGAGCGGTGGCGCCCTGCACGACACACGGATGTGAGCGCTGTGGCCATGACGCGCAAGGGTCTGCTTTTTCGGTGTCGCTCCGTCATGTCCGGCGGATTGACGAGTCGGCAGCGAATCCGCGCGCTTGTGATCGCCGCAGCCTTGAGCTTGGCGGCGCTGCTGCTGATTGCGCTGCCGCTGACCCGCCCCAGCCCCAACCAGATGGGCGCCGTGCCCGACGACATCTGTGTGATGGCACCGCCGCAAGCTTATGACCCGGCCTGGCCTCAAGCCATGCTGGCAGCGCGCGCCATTCCAAAAGACGCGCGCTGCCCGGTCTGCGGCATGTACCCGGCACGCACGCCGCAATGGGCGGGGCAGCTGATCTTCAGCAATGGTGACGCCCATTTTTTTGACTCGCCGCTGAGCCTTTACCTCTACCTGAACGCGGTGCCGCGTTATAGCCCGGGACGCAGTGCCAGCGAGATTGCGGCCACCTATGTCACGGACACCGAGACCGGTCAGTGGACGCCCGCCGGGCAAGCCTTTTATGTGCACGGCTCCACGGCACTGGGCCCCATGCGCAATGGCAACTTGCCGGCCTTCGCCAACAAGCGTGCAGCCGAGCAATTCGCACAGCAGCGCGGCGGGACAGTACGGGTTGCCGGGGACATCACGCCGGCCTTGCTCAGTGCGCTCGATACCCGGCCGGCCCACACGCACAGCATGCAGTAATCAGGAAGAATTCAGGACTGACCGGCACTGATTGATAGACCGCAGCATCATGGACGACGCTGCGCTGACACATTCAAGCGTCTCCCAGCACCCTCAGGCAAAGCCGTGCGTGACCCGGCTGGCCTGCTCTTGCGGCTTGAACTGGTTAAAGCGCGGCAGGAACTTGTCCCAGTCGATGATGTGGCTGTCGAGCTCGGGGCCGTCAACGCAGGCGTGCTTGCGCACCATCTTGCCGTCAATCGTCACCGGCACCATGCAGGCGCCGCACATGCCGGTGGCATCGACCATGATCGAGTTCAGGCTGGCAACGGTCTTCACCCCATAGGGCTTGGTCATATCACTGACAGCGCGCATCATCAAGGGCGGGCCAATGGTGACGACTTCGGCGATGTTGCGACCCTTGCTGGTCTGCCCATCCTTGAGCATGGCTTCAAGCGGCGTGGTGACAAAGCCCTTTGCGCCAAAGCTGCCGTCGTTGCTGGTGTAAATCACGTTGAGCAAATCAGGGAACTCGGCTTGCAGTTGGCTAACGCGCTCGCCCGCCTTGACCCAGAACAGCAAGTCGGCATTGCGAAAGCCCGCAATCAGCGTGACGTGGTTGCCCAGGCGCAGATGCGCCCGCATGATCGGGTAGACCGGCGGCAAGCCCAGGCCACCGGCAGTGAACACCACCGTCTGCTGGCCTTCATAGCGGTGCACGGCGCTGGGCAAGCCCAGCGGACCGGCGATACCGGTAAAGGCATCGCCCACCTTCATATGGTTGATAGCGATACTGCTGGCGCCCATGGCTTGCACCACCAGGCAGATGGTGCCAGCTGTCGCGTCCCAGTCCGCCAGCGTGAGCGGAATGAGCTCGCCCTTGTCCCACGGCAACACGCGCACGAATTGGCCGGCCTGCGCTGCCTGGGCGACCAGCGGTGAATGCACAATGAACTCGACAATGCCGTCGGCCAGATCAATCTTCTGCAAAATCGTCTGCGGCGCCGCACCCATTTTGGTGTAGTGCGCAGCGCTCCTGACCATGGCACTGATCTCGCGCGCACTCAGGTTGATGTCACCGACGATTTCACGCGCGGCGGCCTGACCGTCACCGGCGGCGCGAATCGCCGTGGAGCCGCCACGCGCTGCATCACCACCCGAATACACCCCCGCCAGTGAGGTCTGTTGCGAGCCCGCCGCCACATCAATGGTGCCCCATTGGGTGGTCTTGAGGCTGGGTTCGGAGTCTTTGATGATCGGGTTGGGTGTGTTGCCCAGCGCCATGATGACCAGGTCCACCGCCATCGACTCGGACTCGCCGGTGCTGACCGGACTGCGCCGGCCCGAGGCATCGGGCGCGCCCAGCGCGATCACATCCAGCAGGCTGTGGGTCACAAAATGCGTCTTGTCGTCGCCGACAAACTCACGCGGCGCACGCAGTTCCTTGAGTTCAATGCCTTCTTCCAACGCATGGTGCAATTCCTCGACCCGCACCGGCATTTCGGCCTGCGTGCGGCGGTAGACGATGGTGACCAGGCCGCCCAGGCGTCGTGCCGTGCGCGCGGCATCCATCGCCGTGTTGCCACCGCCGATGACCATGATGCGTTTGCCGCGCGTCTCGGGCAGCGGGGTCTCGTAGTCCTGGTGCAGGCCTTGCATCAGGTTCACGCGCGTCAAAAACTCGTTGGCCGACATGACGTTGAGCAGGTGCTCGCCCGGCACGTTCATGAAACGCGGCAGACCGGCGCCGGTGCCGATGAATATCTTCCAGAAGCCGGCTTGCTTCAGGTCCTCCAGCGTCGCCGTTTTTCCGACCACAAAGTTGGCGACGAACTTACCGCCGAGCAGTTTGATTTTGCCGACCACATCGTCGATCAGGTCGTTGGGTAGCCGGAACTCAGGGATGCCGTAGCGCAACACGCCGCCCAGGGCATGAAAGGCCTCGAACACCGTCACCGGGAAACCCTCGGAGGCGAGTAAGTACGCATTGATCAACCCTGCGGGTCCGGAGCCCACCACCGCCACCGGCGGCTTGTCGGCTTTGGCCCAGGGGTCGGGAATATTGGCGAAGCGCGCCGCAATGCCCTCTGCATTGACCAGCTTTTCGCGTTGCGGCAGGTACCACTCGATCTGGCCGATCTCGATCGGCTGCTTGTTGTGGGTGCAAACGCCCTGACACTGCAATTCCTGCGGGCAGACGCGCCCGGTCACATTGGGCAAAGGGTTGCAGTTTTCGATCAGTTCCATCGCTTCGCGAAAGCGCCCAGTGCCCAGCAGTTCCAGCATTTCCGGGATATGAATCTTGACCGGGCAGCCGCCCTTGGGCTCGGCTTGGCCTGCCACATGCAGACCCAGCTCGCAGGGCTTGTCTTCGCACTGCTTGTCGCGCAGCGCTTCCAGCCAGACAAACATCTCAACCTCGCGCGCGCTGTAGCCCTGGCTCATGTAGCCCAGGTAACCTTGGTTCACCAGGCCGAAGTCTTGCGAGCGCTCCACAGCGTCACGCATAAAGGGTGGAATGTAATTCTCCGCCGGCCAGTTTTGCGACAGGCCCTTGAACATCGGGTAGCGGTCTGACAAATGGGTGTCGATGGCGCGCACAAATTTGCGCTTAAGCTTGAGCGGCACGTTCCAGACAAAGCGCATCAGCACCTTGCTGGTGTCGTCGTCCCGCAGCATCAAGGCCCACAGCGTGCGCATGAAATCGGCGCCCAGTTCGTCTTGCTGAAACTCCCAGACCATGGCCTCGCTGCCGTCAGCGATGAAGATGTCGCGAAAGGCCTGCGGCTCGCTCAGCAGGCGACGGCGCAACAGCGCCAACTGACGATGAAATGTCTCGACCGCTTCGGTTTGCTCCAGGGCGTCGATTTGCGAGCGCGTGGCATCAAGCGTGCGGCTCGCGCTGCGGTAGCGGCCCAATTCGTCGCCGCTGGCTGGGTTGGGGCCGTCGGTGCTCACGAAATAATCTCCGCGTCGCAATTGGCCGCCACCCGCTTGATGCGGATTTGCAACTCGGGCGTGACTTTGATGCGCTCCATGGCGCCCACAATCAGCTGACCCACATCACGCGACTCGCCATGCACGACGATGCGGGTTTTCTCGAACAGCTCGGGCAAATCCTGGTAGCAGGTCTTGCAGTCGGTGCATTTGACCTGGTCAGCGATGTCGTAGGTCACCAGCGCTTCAGTCGTCGCGCCAACGGCAGGGCTGGCCGAGGCGCTGCCAGCGCTTGCAGATTGCGCCATGATCGGTATGACCCGGGCGCTGCCAACCGGCGCCTTGCTGGCGGCGGCCAGCTCGGACATGGCACGCGCAAACGAGTCGAGCGAGCTGTCGCGCTGCGTCACCGAATCAAGGTACTGGGCCTGCAAGGCGGCCATGCCGAGCCGATGGCTCTCGTCCATTTTGGCCACATGCTGCCCGTCCAGGAACTGCAGCAAATGCCAGTATTTGCGCCGCTCTTCAACCAGCGCCACGATGGCCTGGACCACTTCGATCTTGACCAAGCGCTTGTTGGCGTCGGTGGACCAGATGAACGCGGTCTTGCCCGCACGATCGGCCTTGGACAGCTCAATATAAGCTTCGACCGGCACTGCGCTGGCCTCGTCGGCGCCGAGCTTGTGAAACTGCTTCTTGAAGCGCACTTCACCCAAGGCAAAGTGTGCCGGTGTCAGCGCCATGCTCATCAGTTTGAGCTGGCCTTCGTCATCCTGGTATTCCAGCGTCGTTGCGGCCCAGGTCTGCAGCGGATCGGGGTTGCCTTCGAGCGAGAACCAGTCGTGCAGCGTGCTACCACGGCGGGGGTCATGCACGAACACCGGGCTCATGCGGCTCTCGACCGCCAAGCGCGAGCGCTCGGACGCTGCACCATCGCCAATGCCCTGCTCGCCCTGGCAAGGGGTATAGACATCCAGCAGAGCGGGCCCGTCGGTGTAACTCAGGGCCTCCATCGTGTTCTTCAGAAAGTGGCCTTGCAGCGCGGTGCTGGTGGCGCACACAAACACATTGGAGTGGAAAGCGGCGATCAGGCCGAGTTCCTTGCGCGACTCGTGCTTGCCCGTGGCGTTAGAGCCAAAGCGCGCCAGGTCAGAGTCCTGCCCCAGAAAACTCGAGGTAGAAGCTTGGCCGCCGGTGTTGGAATAAGAGCCGGTATTGAGCACCAGAACTTTAAGCGGCGTGCCACTCATCAAAATGCGCGACAGCGCGCCAAAACCGATGTCGTAGGTGGCGCCGTCGCCACCGATGGTGATCACCGTGGGCATCAGGCCGAGCTCGGCCGCACTGAACTGCTCCCACGACAACATGCGCAAGGCAGGGTCATGGGTTGGCGCGTCGTAAGCATCGGCGAGCTCCAGCCGCGCCAGGCGCAGCGCGCGCACGTCGCCGACGGTCTGCGCTGCAATGCCCTCAAAGATGCCTTTGGCCAGTGGCTGCGCGTCCTGGAACAGGCTGTTGACCCACGGGTCTTTGAAAGCGTTGAACGGAAAGGTGGAGGCGTAGACACTGCTGCAGCCGGTCGAATTGGCCACCACCGTGCCGGCCGGGCCGTTGCCGGTAGGGCCGCTCTCGTACAGATAAAGCCTCTTTTCCAGCGTGCTGATGAGCGCGCCAAGGCGTAGATGACGCTCTGCACCATCGTCGGCCAGCGTTGCTTGCTTGTCCTTCATGCCGTCAATGAGGCGCTCCAACTCATGGCTATGCGCGCGCTGACGTCTGTCGGCAAGGGCATGGCTGGTGGCCATGACCAGACGGGTGGCAGTGACCTCGCCACAGCCACGGCAGGCGCCGTGGCCGCCGGTGGTGCTGTAGTAGTTGGCGCGGTCGAGCAGCAGGCGCTTGATCTCGCCGCCGGGCTTGATCGCATCGGCCACAAAGCGCGCCGGCGTGTTGGGTGTCTTGCTCAGGAAATCAAAGCGCTGTTGCAGGGTTTGCAGCAGGGCCGCATCCTGCTCGCGGGTGACCAAGGCACCTGGGCCGCACACCTCCACACATTCCAGGCAACCGGTGCATTTCCACGGATCAACGCTGACGCCGTAGAGCGCGCCGCTGCCGGGCTTGGCCTTTTCCATGGCATCAAAAAACGGCCGCGTGCGCGCCACCGGATAGAGCGCCAAGGCCTCGATCAGCTTGCTGAAATTGCGCAGCACGGTGACGTTGTCGGTCTCAAGACTGGTCGCCGCCTCGGCCACCAGCTCATGGAACGGTCGCGCTTGTTTGCTCTGGCGGTACGCTTCACGCACGCCTTCCGTCAGCGCATAGACATGGCCGCGCATGACCTCATGCTGGGCCGGTGGGAGCTCTAGTTGGCCAATGCCCGTGAGCAGCAGCTCATGAATGTCATGCACGCTGTTAGGAATGGCACCGTCCGGGCAGACCAGCGCGCACTCCATGCAGCCGGTGCACAAATCGGCCTTGAACTCGGGCACGCTGCGGCGAAACAGCCCTTTGTCCTTGGCGCCTGCGCTGCCCGCGGGCATGAACAGCCCGGTGCCGGGCAGCACCGGGGCTTCGCCAATGGTGCCTTCGCGGAACGGGTTGAGCACCATGTCGTCGTAGTATTCACGGTCAAACATGCCTGCGCAGCTTGAGCTGCCTGCGCTCTGGCACATCGACGCCGACAGCGACGCATCGTGAATCGCAATTGGCGCGGGCCTGGCGTCGATACGCGCAAACGCATCGAGCGCGTAATCCACCTTTTGCGTCGCCTCAATGCCCTCGCGGATGACCGCCATGTTGCCTTCCATCACCGCGCCGCCCTTGCCGCCAAATTTCTTGGCAATTTGCTGGCGGACTTTCTCCAGGATCACCTCCGGCGCGGCGCCGTTGGAGACCTGACTGACGTGACCGGCGACAGCGCCGATAAAGGCGATGCCCATCATGCGGGTCGCCAGCTCCGGCGTTGGCGCGTGCTTTTTGGCCACGGCAAAGGCATCCACAATGAAAAAGTTGATGCTGCGCGCGCGAATGGTCTTGCGCGCCTGGGCCGGCAGCTCCTGCCAGACCTCTTCGGCTGTCGCATTCGACTGCAGAATAAAAGTGCCGCCCGCGACCAGCCCCAGCAGCGCATTGGTGTGACTGAACACCTTGTGATCCGGGGCGATGACGACTTCCACATCCTCCAGTTCGGCGTTGGTGATCTTGACCGGCTCCGGGCTCAGGGTGATGTAGTAGTTGGTCGGTGCGCCGCTTTTCTCGGAGCCGTATTTGGGCGCCGACTTGGAGTGCATCTCCAGCACACCGGCCAGGATATCGGTCAGCAGCTTGCCCGAGGCAATGGTGCCGTAGCCGCCGACCGAGTGAAAGCGCACCCGAAAGCCGGCATCGGGCAGCAGCTTCGGATTGGCCTCGGTTTCAAGCGCCATCAGCTCGGTTTCAGGGTAAGCCAGCTTCAGGCGGGCCTGCAGTTCAGCCACACGCGGCGTTGCCGTTTGCGAAAAGAACTGCGAGCCCAGATAGATCAAGGGCGCCACCTTGCCGTCTTGCATGCTCTTGAAAGCCGCAATCAAATGGCGCGGCTGCAAATCATGGCCGCCCAGACCAAAGATCGCCGTGGTCAGCAGCGGGCTGGCGCTCAATGCCGGGATGCCCGGGTGGCGCAACTGCACGGCGTTTTCGTGCGCCTTGAACAAGGCCTGCGTCACCAGGCCGGTGAGCGCCGTCTGATCCGAGCGCTCCAGCACGGTGACCGCCTTTTTGCCTTGCAGCGCAGCGACCAGCTCGCCTTCCGGGAAGGGCTGCAGCATTTTGATGGCGATCAGGCCCACCTTCTGGCCCAAGCCGCGCAGGTGGCTGACCACCGCTTCGACGTCGTCCGTGACCGAGCCCAGGCCCACCATCACGGTGTCGGCATCGTCACACATAAAGGTCTGCACCGGCGCGTATTGGCGCCCGGTTAATGCGCTGTATTCGTCCATCGCCTGGCGCACGATGCCAGGCACCGCGTTGACAAAGTGGGTGCGGTGATCGACCGCACCGGCCTGAAAGTCGGCCTGATTTTGCACCGCGCCGGTGAGCCCCGGGTTGTTCACATCCACCAGGGCGGGCACCAACTGGCGCGTGCCTTTCTCGAAGGCGTTGACCCACTGGCGCTGCCATTGACCGTGCAATTCTTCGGGCAGCCAGCCCAGCGTCCGGGCGACGAGTTGGCCGGCGTTGTCTTGTTCTACTTCGGCGGCGTTGGTGTCAAGATAGACCTGCAATTTGGCCAAGTTTTCCGGCGTCAAGTCCGCCTGACGGCGCGCCAGGTACTGCTGCAACTGGGCCACCCGGCCTCTGGCACCGTAGAGCATTTCCTGTGCCAGCGTCGGCGCCTTGATGCGCCCGGCCGGGTCGCCCAGATACTCGGCCAGCAGTTCGGGCTCGGGCATCAGCGCTTCACACAGCATGTGGCTGGTGGCAAATCCGTCCATGGCGTTGGCCACTGGAATCAGCGACAGCGAGGCCACGCGGTAAGAAATGGCCGCCAGGTCGGCCGCTTCCTGCGGGTTGGCACCAAACAAAATGGTGTAACCCGAGGACATCAACGCATAAACATCGTCATGACCGGCCATGACGTTGAGCGAATGTTTGGACACCACGCGCGCGGCGACCTGCAGCACAAAGCCACCGACCTTTTTGCCGACGGTCACGTAATGCGATTCAAGCGCGTACAAGATGCCCTGGCTCGACGAGGCATTGGAAATGAACTGCCCACCCGTCAAGGCGGCCCCCAGCGCACCACTTTGGGCCGAATGCTCGCCCTCCGGGCCGAAGAAAAACGGGTGTTTGCCCCAGACATTGATACCGCCCTCGGCCCGGAAGGCCTCGTAAATCTCGGCAATTTCGGTCGACGGGGTGATGGGGTAACCGATTACACCGCTGCAGACATGGTTCATGACGTAGGCGACCGCGCCGTTGCCGTGGATCACATTGGGGATGCCGGGGTATTTGGCCTTGTTGGTATTCATCTTGCTGTGTGCGTCCGTGAGTTGTCAATTGATCTCAAGTTCCAAGCCCGATCACCTGCGCGCGCTGCAGCAGGCCGTCAAGCCGGCTCTAAAAACTGAATCGATGAAAGCTCCTGCCCGGCGCCTTGGGAGCACCCGGCAGGAAAGCTCGCACGGCGCTTGCCGGAGGTTCTCCGGCCTACAAACAGGCAAGTGGCTTAACACCGACCCCAAAACAGCAGACGAGCAGTTGAGCCGCTCGGCTGATAGCCAATTTTCAGTATAGGAAATTCAATGTCAAAAAAAAAGGGCTTATCAGCCCGGCATCACGCATGGATCAAAGTTCTGATGGATAAATCAATTTTTGCAGCAAGCCAACGGACCAAAAAACCCATATTTAGAAATCAAGCCATGGCTTGCCAGCCGCGTTGTTCAGCAGTTGCCGGCCACGCGGTGCAGGCAATGACATGCCCGCCACCTGCTGTCTGCTGTCTGCTGTCTGCTGTCTGCTGTCTGCTGTCTGCTGTCTGCTGTCTGCTGTCTGCTGTCTGCTGTCTGCTGTCTGCTAAATTTAAATTATTTTGATAGCTACATTCTCAATGGATACGTGGGCTACAGCAATTATTTGCTTAAGATTTTTCAGTGTTTTAAAGCTCCGCCCAGATCGGGCATTTAGGGCCCAAACCGACTCGCTTGGCCGACCTCTCGCTGATTCAAACATCAGCGTTCTCCCTATGGACCAAGCAGTTGCGCCAATTCAGCCAGGCTCATTAGGTGGATGTCCTGCGCTTTGGCCAAGCGCTGAGCGCTGTCGCTCACCGGTGCCAGGCTGATGAAGGTGCTGGCACTGGCGCCCAAAGCGCTCTGGGCGTTGGAGAGCGCTTGCAGCGGCTGCACCCCGGTGTTGGCCGCCTTCCAGCGCTTGCCACTGACCAGCGTGGTGCGCGTGCCCTTGATCAACTGAAAATCCGCGCCGGGCTGGTTAAGCCGCGTGACCCCATAACCTTGGCGCTGAAAAGCCGCCTCCAGCAGCGCGGCGAAATCACGCCATGACATTGAAGCCGTTTGGGCGAGTACCGCCGCCACGCGCGCCGGATCGGGCGCGTGGCGCTGGCGCCAGGCCGCCAGCAGCGCAATCACCAGAAACGGCAGCGCGCCCACCACGCCGAACGGCACATAAGGCCCGGGCAACAAGGCCGCTGACAGCAGCACGATCGCAGCCACCACCAGCAAGCTGACCCACCAGCGCGAGCGCAGAAGAATCGCAAACAGCGAGTTTGGGGGCATCTTGAATTTCATCGATTTTCCTGTCGGTTCTTGTCTATTTTTAGCGGATTAATGAAACCCTCACCAGCACACGCCAGCGTTCAGCGCAAGCGCAGCACCTGGTCCGACTCCCCTTTGCGAATCTCCACCAGCGCCTCCAGCGCCTTCACCATCGCAGAGAAGCTGGCGTAGCCATGGTCTTTGGTGTCAAAAGTAGGGTCGAGCCGTTTGATCATGTGCCAGATCGACCCCTTGTTGACCCAGGCATCGCCCTGGGTCTCGGCCAGCAGGCGAACAGCGCGCTTGAATATCTCGGCGGCGGCATTGGGCGGCTCCGCCGGTGCAGTTGGCACGGGCAGCTCCGGCTGCAAACCATCGCTTGGGGCCGACGCTTCCACCAGGTTTTCGTAGTAGCGAAACTCGTGGCAGCTCTTGGCCCAATGCCGGTTGGTTGACTTGCGCGCGCCCACGCCAATGAGCGTGCGCCCGGCCGCCTTGATCTTTTGTGACACCGGCATGAAGTCACTGTCGCCGCCCACAATCACGATGGTGCCGATATGGCCAAAGCGGCTGATGTCTTCTACCGCATCCAGGCACAACTTGATGTCTGCGCCGTTTTTTGCTGACGCACCGGGGGAAAACAGTTGAATCAGTTCCACCGCGCCCTGCAGCAGGGCATCGCGGTAGCGGCCAAAATACTGCCAGTTGCAGTAGGCGCGGTTGATCGCAATCGGGCCAAAAGAGGCTGCCAGCTCCACAATCGCCTGCACGTCCACCAGCGGCTCCTGCGCCTTGAAGCGACCGTCGGGCTTGTTGTAAGCACCCTCGCCCAAGCGCGCCTCGCACAGGCTGGCGTGCAGGTTCTCGAAGTCCCAATAAAGTGCGACCGACTTGTTTTCTTCTCTGTCACTTCTGCTCAAGGTGTTTTCCTGGTGATGGCGGGTGGCCCGATGCTAACCGGCCCCGCAACCGCCACCGCCACCACACACTTCAGACCCACAGATCAGGGTTCTATGGCGTGTTCGCGCATCAACGCTTCCGCGCGGGCGACTTCTTCATCCGTCGGGTGGTCCACCATGACGGGAATATGGGCCTGCGTCAGCGTCTTGAACGCGACACTGCCCAGGAACGCGCTGGACAGACCGCCCCGCCCGTGCGATCCCATAAAGATCATGCCGCAGCGTTCGCGCTGGGCGACCTCCACAATCGCTTGCGCCGGGCTGCCGTTGAATTCGACCCGCGTATCCACGGGCACGCCGTGCTCACTGCCGGTGTCGGCCACCAGACCCAGATAGCGATCTGCGATGGCGCGGCATTGCGCCTCGTAATCTGCCTCCGACGGGTACTCGAAGGGAATGCCGCCCACATACACCGGGTACTGGTAAACCGGGATCGAATTGAAAGCAATGATGCGCGCCTGCAGACGCTGTGCAAACTCCACCGCCTTGACTGCTGCCGCCATTGACAGGGCAGAGCCATCCACCGGAACCAAAATCGACTCAAATTTGGACCCGTCCCTTTGCAGCGGCACAACGTTGCTCGATGCCATGATGGCTAATGCTCAAATTTACGCAGCGCGTCCAGCGAGAGGATCTTGACTTCTCGCCGCTCCACCGCAATGATGCCCAGATGATCGAGCGCGGAAAAAGCCCGGCTCACTGTCTCGAGCGTCACGTTGAGGTGGTTACCAATGTCGCGGCGCGTCATCGGCAAGGTGAAGCGGTTGGGCGAGTAGCCCATGGTGTTGAAGCGCTCCGACTGGATGCGTAAAAAGCGCGCCACCCGTGCCTCTGATTTGGTTGAATGGTAGGAGGCATAGGCGGCCTGCTCCTGAACAATCTCGCGACTGATGGCCCAATAGGCCATGCGCTCAATGTCATTGCAACTGCGCCCCGGTGAAAACAACTCGGTCGAGGGAATTTTGATCAGATCGCAGTCGGTCAGTGCCGTAACTTCGCTGAGGTACTTGTTTTTGCAGACGCCGTCAAAACCCAGCAGGTCGCCCTTCATGGGGAAAGCCAAGACATGCTCGGCGCCGTCCACATGCGTCATGGAAGTCTTCAAGGCCCCCAGCCGAACCACATAAAGCCCGTCGAAGGCCTGCCCCATGCTCAAGGCGGTCTGGCCGGCCTTCAGGCGCCGACGCCGAAACAAGCTGGTGTCATTGAGACCCTGCACATGGCCGTCAAAGCGCAGCAGCTTGAGCACCTCATCAAAATCGGACCAGCGCTCGTCGCTCTCAAGCTTGAGAACGGGTTGACTGAAAGATTGATGCCAGCGAGCCGGACTCGGTAGTGTTTGTACATTCATCATGTCGATTTACTCTCCTGCCGGAGGCCGCGCCCGGTGGGCGTCTGAGCCAACTTCTGCAACCAACTGTAAGCAGCGCACTACGCCTCGTCTGTAGGGAGAGTTAGACGCCTTGCGCAGGCAGGCATGGACTATGAGTGCGATGGGGCAGCCACATTCGCTGCGGCTGGGGGCCACTACTGACCGTCTGAAGCGCGACGACTGCGGCTGGCGAATTCTTCGGCATCGATCAGCTTGTGACGCACAGCCAGCCGCACCAGGGCCGGGACGTCACTGACGCCGAGTTTGGCCATCAGGCGGCTGCGGTAGGTGGCGACCGTTTTGGGCGACAAATGCAGCTGGCTGCCAATTTGCGAGCTTGAAGCCCCCTTGACCACCATGATGATGATTTGTTGCTCACGCGGAGACAGCGTGCTTAAGGGGTCTTCGTCTTTGAGCGTGAAGACCTGCAGCGCAAGGTCGGCCACGTCGGCACCGAGATGCTTTTTACCGTGTACAGCCGCGTCAATGGCGCAGATCAGGTCGCTGCCGGGCGAACCCTTGAGTACATAGCCGCTGGCCCCCATGCGCAGCGCCTCGGCCACGTGGCGCGGCTGCGCCGACATGGTCAGCACTACACAGCGCGTGGGCAGGTGACGCCGCTGCACTTCTGCCAGCAGCTCAAAGCCCGAGCGCTCGCCCAGATTCAGGTCGAGCAGCAGCACCTCGGGGCGCAGGCGCAGCAGGTCGGCCAGGGCTTCGGTCGGGTCGGCAGACTCGCCCACTACCTTGTGGCCCTTGGCCTCGAGCAGGGCGCGCAAACCTTCGCGCATGATTTGGTGGTCATCGACGAGGTAAATGCGGGTCATAGAGGACACCAATTCGAGCCGGACTCGGGCTGCCAGGTGAAGCTGACGCAGGTGCCGCCGTCTTCGCCCGCGCCCACGGTCACGCTCGCCCCAACCGCCTGCGCCCGCTCGTGCATACCAAACATGCCGAGGTGGCCTGTTGGCACCACGGCACCGGCCGCGATGCCGACACCGTTGTCGACCAGCTGCAACTGCAATAAGGTCGCCGTGCCGCTCAATTGCACCGCAATGGCCGAGGCGCGGGCATGGCGCAAGGCGTTTTCCAGCGCCTCGCGCGCCACCATGAAAGCGGCGTATTCAATCTCACTCGGCCAGCGCATCGACTCAAGCCCACACGGCACGTCAATTGAGAAATCAAGCTGCGGGTGCGTCATCGAGCGGTTGCGCAGCTCATTGTCGAGTGCGGCAACCAGGCCCTGATCTTCCAGCAAGGGCGGGCGCAAATCAAGCAGCGCCTGCCTGACCTGGCGAATGGCCTGGTCGACAAGCTTGCCCAATTGCGCCTGTTGCCGCTGCAAGGCGGGGCTGCTACCCTTCTTGGGCTGCAGGGCCTGCATGGTCTCGTTGGACATGCGAATCGCGGCCAAGGTTTGGCCTAGTTGATCATGCAGCGTCTTGGCCAATTGCTTGACCAGCGTTTTTTCTTGCGTCATGAGCCGCTGCGTCAGCTCCGAGAGTTGCGCCCTGGATTGCTGCAGCTGGCACTGCGAGACGGCACGCTCGGTCACATCGCGCAGGCACGAAATCAGCAATTGGGCGTCGTTGATCTTGACCTTGGAGAGCGTGCCCTCCAGGTCCAGCTCCCGGCCGTCAAAGTGCAAGCCTTTGACCACCCCCATGCCCATCATGTGGCTGGTCGCCTGCGAATCGGCAAATGAGCGCAGCTGCTGCGGATGCGCCGCGCGGTAGCGCTCGGGCAACAGCAGCGCCATGTTTTGACCCACCATTTGCGCGCCGCTGTAGCCAAAAATGCGCTCGGCCCCGGGGCTGAACATCCTGATCTCCCCATCAACATTGATGCTGATGATGGCGTCAGTGGTGGAATCCATCACGGCAGACAGAGTCTGGTGCTCCTCGCGCAAGCGCTGTTCGGCCAAGTGTTTCTCGGTGACATCACGGAAGTACACCGCCAGACCCCGCTCTGAAGGGTAGGCGTGCACTTCGCGCCATTCGTCATACGGGGCAAATACGGCCTCATAGGTCACGACAGTCTTCTCGCGCACGGCGCGCTCACCCTCTATCTGAAAAATGGTGCCCACCGCCTGCGGAAATTCCTGCCAGACATTGCGCCCGAGCAATTCACCCGGTGCCCGGCGCAGCAGCTTGCCTGCCTGCGCATTCACGTAGGTAAAGCACCAATCGTCATCGACCATGAAAAAAGCGTCGGTGATGCTCTCGAGGGTGTTCGTCAGGCGCTCGGTCAACTCGCGCTGCGCTTCTTCGGCACGCCGTTGCGCCGTCAGGTCGCGCACCAGCGCCAGACGCGCCTGGATGCCATCGATCTCGACAAATTCGGTTACCACTTCCACGTCAATCACCTCGCCATCGGCCAGCCGGTGCCGCCACAGCTTCTGCGTGACGGACTCCCCGCAAGCCAGTTGCAGCTGCTGCTGTGCTTGCGCAGCGTCATCTGGCAGATGCAGGTCCAGAACGCTCAAGCCCACAAAGTCCTGTTTGCTGTAGCCGTACTGCGCCAGCGCGGCCTCGTTGACCGCCAGCATGCGCAGAGATTGCGCGTCATAAACCCACATCGGCAGCGGATTTTTCTCGAACAGCAGCCGATAGCCGACGTCGAGCTTGCGTGCGGTATCTAAAGAAAGAGGCGTGTCCATGCGCAACTTCAGTCAGTCTTGATGCGTTGGATGGGAGCCATGGTGTTCTTGAAAAGTCGCAGTGATGAGAGTGAATGAAGCAACCACAAAGTGCTTACAAAGTATTACATGAAACGCACCCCATCCTAATCGCCCGCCGGGGCAGGCGCCCCACTATTTAAATCAATCTTGCGAGTTATCAAGCCAACGGACGCTGCCATGACTAACCTTGTCTCGTTGCCTGCGCTGCGGCCAGCGCCGTGGCGGCCGCGACGCACAAACCCTTGTGCAAACCCTCCACAGAAAGGAACCATTATGGCCAGCTTACGCTTGTTTGAACCCTCCCCCCTCACCGATCCTTTTGACACCATGCTGCGGCGCTTTGTGGCGCCCATGCGCAGCGACCGCACCCTGGACGACCTGGACATCCGGGTCGATGTGGTCGAAAAGAACGGCTCCTACCTGGTGCGCGCCGACCTTCCCGGTGTAAAAAAAGAAGACATCAACGTGCGCATTGACGGCAATCTGGTGCAAATTGACGCCGAGACCAAGGGTGAAAAAGAATTCAAGGGCGAGGGCGGCAAAGTGCTGCGCAGCGAGCGCTACTATGGTTCGGTCTCGCGCAGCTTCACCCTGGCGCAAGACGTGGATGAAGCCAAGGCCGTCGCCAAGTACGAAGACGGTGTGTTGTCGCTCGAATTGCCCAAAAAGGCCACCACAGAAGCAAAGAAACTGGAAATTCACTGACGCAGCCGGGGGCAGACTGCGTTTTGTGCGTGGTTTGTCACCGTGTGAGCTAGCTTTCACCCGGGTTGCCCGTTCGCGCTGCTGCCGCGCGCGGATGGCAACGTGATCAGGCCGGGCCGCACGCCTTTTATTCCGGCGCGGGTGCGATTCAAAGTGTTGTGGCACGCTGAAGAAATCAAGGCCGCACGTCAATTCGCGCCACCGCACCGCAGGCACCTTTTGAATTCCCCCTGCCAGCATACCCAACCGCCCGCAGAATCAGTCGGGTGATGCGTTTTGCGGAGGTAAAGGAGGAGCACGCGAAGCGGGCGGGGGACACGTAGCAAAGCGTATCGCCCGGCCGATTCAACAACCACCGTGATGTCTGCACCGATCCAATAGACGCACCAGGGTGCTCCGGAAAAGAACCATTCATCTGAAGCCCACATAACTTTGAATCGCACCCTTGCGGCGCCGCTATCGATAGCACTCAAAGATGATCTGCTACGCTTAGCCTGATGCCTGCCCAACCCGCCGCCCCAGAACCCGTCGTCACTGCCATGCCGCCCGGCCTGGTCGTTGTGCTGTTGTCCTTGCTGCTGGGGCTGCAGCCCATCACCACCGATTTGTACCTGCCTGCCCTGCCCGCGCTCAGCGCTGGTTTTGCCGCACCGATGGCGCAGGCACAGCTCACGCTCAGCGCACTGCTGCTGGCATTCGGTCTGTCGCAACTGGTGTGGGGGCCGCTGTCGGACCGTTTTGGCCGGCGCCCTATTCTGCTGATCGGCATGAGCGCCTATGTGCTCGCGTCCGTGGCCAGCACGCTCGCCCCCAACATGGCCCTGTTGATTTTTTGGCGCACGGTGCAAGGCGCAGCCATGGGCGCGGGCGTGATGTGCGCGCGCGCCATCGTGCGTGACCTTTACACGCCGCTTGCGGGTGCGCGCGTCATGTCCAAGGGCTTGAGCGGGCTGGGCGTGATCGCCTGCTTGAGCCCACCATTGGGTGGCCTGCTGGCAGGGTGGTTCAGCTGGCGCATGGCACTGCTGGCGCTGGCCGTTTTTGGTGCGCTCTGCCTGGCGCTGATCGCCTGGCGTTTCACCGAGACGCTGGCGCAGAAGAACCCACAGGCATTGCAGCCTGGCACCCTGGGGCGCACCTGGCTGACGATTGTTCGCAACCCGACTTTTGTGGCGTTTTCAGCCTTGTCAGCAGCGTCCTATGCGGGTTTGTTCACGTTTTTGGCGGCATCTTCATTTGTCTTTATTCAGGTGCTGGGCTGGCGCACCAGTGCCTACGGGTTGCTGATGTTCAGCAACGCCCTGGCCTATTTGCTGGGCACTTTTTTGTGCCGCTATTGGCTGGCGCGCTTTGGCGTGCGCCGCGCCGTGGCGCTGGCAGGTGGCCTGTCGCTCAGCGGGGGCAGCTTGATGGGCGTCATGGCGCTGGCCGGGCTGCAGAGCGGTTGGTCCCTGATGCTGCCGCAGTACCTGTTCATGCTCGGCCACGGCGTGCACCAGCCCTGCAGTCAGAGCGGCGCGGTGGGGCCGTTCCCGCAAGCGGCTGGTGCGGCATCCGCGTTGAACGGATTCCTGATGATGGTCGCCGCCTTTGGCATGGGCGGATGGCTTGGTGCCCACATGGACGGCACGGTACTGCCGCTGGCGCTGGGCGTGTGGTTCTGGAGCGTGTTGATCGCGCTGGCGGCGTGGACGCTGGTGCAACGACAAGGCCACCATGACGAACACTGACCGCACCCTGCGCCCATTGCGCTATCTGGCGATTGCCGGGCCCACCGCCGCCGGTAAAACCGCTGCCGCACTGGCGATTTCGCGCGAGCATGCGGTGGAGATCATCAGCGTCGACTCGGCCCTGGTCTACCGTGGCATGGACATCGGCACGGCCAAACCCAGCGCCGACGAACTGGCGGCAGTGCCGCATCACCTGATTGACATCCGCGACCCGCTGCAGGCCTACAGCGCCGCCGAGTTTGTGACGGATGCGCGCGCGCTGATCGCCGACATCACGGCACGCGGCAAACTGCCGCTGCTGGTGGGCGGCACCATGCTTTATTTCAAAGCACTTCTGGAAGGTCTGGACCCGATGCCCAAGGCTGACCCGGCCACGCGCGCCGCGATTGCGCTTGAGGCAGCCGAGCAAGGCTGGCCCGCGCTGCACGCCGCACTGGCCGACGTGGACCCGATCACCGCCAAGCGCCTGCACCCGGCAGACTCGCAACGCATTGGCCGCGCGCTGGAGGTATACCGGCTGTCAGGGCAGCCATTGTCGTCCTTTCATACCAGTAAATTGATAGCTACAAACATAGATAAGACGTGGGCTGGAGCCCGAAATGATATAAATTTTGAGACAAATGCGCACTTGCTGATTTCACTCGAACCGCAAGACCGGGCCTGGCTGCACCAGCGCATCGCCCTGCGCTTTGACGCCATGCTGGCCAGTGGTTTCATGGACGAAGTCAGAGCGCTGCGCGCACGCGGCGACCTGAACGCCGACTTGCCCGCGATGCGCTGCGTCGGCTACCGCCAGGCCTGGCAGGCGCTGGACGGGTTGTGGCCGATGCATGAGCTGTCGGACAAAGGCATCTGCGCCACACGCCAGTTGGCCAAGCGCCAGATCACCTGGCTGCGATCCATGCCAGAGCGCCGCGTCGTGGCCTGCGACGCACCCGATGCGCTGGCGCAGGTGCTGGCGCTGGCGCGTGAATTCGAATCCCTAACCAACAAGCTGCAAGGTCATCCATGAGTCTGGTTGTGTCCAATTTGAGTAAACACTACGGCGACGTGCCGGTGTTTGCGAACGTGTCGTTGACTGTGCCCGATGGCGAGTTTGTAGCGATCGTGGGCGAGTCGGGTGTGGGCAAATCAACCCTGCTCAATTGCCTGGCCGGGCTGGACCAGTGGGACAGCGGGTCCGTCGTACTTGACGAACTTGATCTGAGCCAATTGAACGATGAGCAGTTGGCGCGCCTGCGGCGCGAGAAGATCGGCTTTGTTTTCCAGGCCTTTCACGTGCTGCCGCATCTGGATGTGGCGCAAAACGTGGCGCTGCCCCTGATGCTGCTGGGACAGCACGACGACGACCGGGTGCAAGCCATGCTGACGGCCGTCGGCCTGGACGGCTTGGGCGCGCGCTTGCCGCAGCAGCTCAGTGGTGGCCAGTTGCAGCGCGTGGCGATTGCCCGGGCCCTGGTGCACCGCCCAAAGTTGCTGCTGGCCGACGAGCCCACCGGCAACCTGGACCCCAGCACCGCCGCCCGCGTGATGGACGCCTTGATCGAGCAGGCCCGCCAACAGCACGCCTCGCTGGTACTGGTGACCCATTCGCAAGCCGCAGCGACCCGCGCTGACCGGGTACTGCGGCTGGGGGCCGATGGATTAATCCCCTTGGCGCGTTGAGGCTCGGCATGATCGCAGGCCACTGATTGCGCGTCGGTTGACATCTGCTTTATCTCACTCCTGCCGCCCTCATTGATTTGTCAATTACCCAACATCTCCGCCTGGTGCGACCAGCATGGCGTTGCCATCCGGAATTTTTTGACTCAACGCGCCGGCCCAGTATTCAGACCGCGACGTCAGCGCGACCCGGTTGGCGCCATGGGGCCAGCGCCGACGCGCCTTCGATGCGTTCAATCAATAGACAAACAAACTGCGCTGCCTATAATTTGCGAGATTGGGTAACCACCCAGAACCGACCGGAGGCGACATGCTGAATAATCAATGTTCACGTAGCCACAGCGCGCGCACCATGCTTGCCGTGCTGATGCTGGGAGTTTCAAGCGCAATGGCGGCAGACAAGACCGGGCTCGAGGTGGTGCAACAGGTTTGCGCTGCGTGCCACGCCACGGGCAAAGATGGCGCGCCCATGATCGGCGACGTCGGGGCCTGGACGCAGCATGCCAAGCAGGGCTTGGGCAAGCTCGCGGAGCACGCCATTTCAGGGCTCGGCAACATGCCGGCCCACGGCGGGCAACCCGCCCTGAGCGACCTTGAAATCAGCCGCGCCATTGCCTACATGGTCAGTTTTGGCCATGCCGTCGATCCCACCAAGCCGTATGCGTCGCCGCGCACCATTAACCCAGAGCAGCTGGTGCAAAGCCACTGCCTGAACTGCCACGGTGACGGCAAAGCGGGCGCGCCCCGGGCCGATGATTTCGCGGCCTGGAAGCCGCGTCTGCAAGTCGGGGTTGAAGCCCTGGCACGCTCTGCCGTCAGCGGCCACAAGTCAATGCCGGCGCGCGCAGGTCTGAACAACCTGAGCGACACCGACATGCGCAACGCCGTCATCTTCATGATCGTGCAAAGCGCAACGGCGCAGGCCCATTAGGGGCCCCTTGAGCTGGTGCAGGCGTTGTGGCCACCCGCAAACCGAGTCCGTCAATTTGAAAACCGTGCCTGAACGCTGTAACCCCTTCAACCTACGCGTCTACTGGGAAGACACCGACGCTGGCGGCGTGGTGTTTTACGCCAATTACCTCAAATTCTTCGAGCGTGCCCGCACCGAGTGGTTACGCGCTCTCGGGATCGAGCAAAGCGTCCTGCAAGCGCAAACCGGCGCTATTTTTGTGGTGGCTGAAGTGCAATTGCGTTATCTGGCCTCAGCCAAACTGGACGACCTGATCCAGGTGACTGTCAAGGTGGTGGCGCAGCGGCAGGCGTCGATGCAACTGGAGCAACAAGCTTGGCGCGGCGACACGCTGCTGGCGACAGGCTTGATTCGGGTGGGCTGTGTTCAGGCCACCAGCTTGCGCCCCCGGCGCATGCCAGAGCAGGTGCTGGCGGCGCTGGGCGATCCTGCCTAGGCCTAAGGACCTGCGTTTGGCCGAGCCTGGCCCGCTCAAGCGGCAGCTGACTTGCGCAACTGCCGTTCGCGCTGGCCCTCGCTGTCGATGGTGGCCACCAGCAGCCCCAGTTCTTGCGCCAGGATGTCGAGCACATCGTCGAGCGTGACCAAACCGACCAACTCATCCTGGGCGCCCACCACGGGAATGCGCCGAACGCCCTTGCGGCGCATGGTGTGCATCAGGTCAATCAGCGAGTCATCCTCGCGCGCGGTGACCAAATCCGTGCTCATGACGTCTTCGACCCGCAGCGTGGCCGGGTCAATGTCAGCGGCGATGACCGCCGTGACGATGTCGCGGTCGGTCAGCAAGCCGGCCACCACGCGCTTACCCGCCACCTCATCGACCACCACCAGACAGCCAACATGGTTCTCCCGCATCAGGCGGGCTGCACCCGGCAAGGTCGTTTCGCGCAAGGCGATGCTGACGTTGCGGGTGCATATCTCGCCGGTGGTTAATCGTTCACCCATTTTTTTTCTCCCTTTTTTTGCCTCGTGTGACAAATACAAAGATGGACAGAAGCCCATCAGTTAGCGCCGATTCTGGAAGCAGACCCCACCCGCGCGCTTGAGCTTTGTCAAGAAACAGGGCAAATAGACGGGCCGCGGTGGACGCTTGGGTGAATCCAGAAAATGAATGCAAAAATGGGGCTAAACCAGGGGCAAACCAAGCCCAACCCAATCTCGAACCCATCAAAATCAATTCAGGCTTGAATTGATCCGAGCCTGGCCCTTTCAATGTATGAATGATGTTTGACCTTCTGAAAACCTTCTCCTGGCAAGAGCTGCGCCAGCACCCGTGGCGCAATGCGGCGGCCGTAGTGGCGGTGATGCTGGGGGTGGCGCTGGCGTTTTCGGTGCAACTCATCAACGCCTCGGCGCTGGACGAATTTTCTCAGGCGGTGCGTTCGGTCAATGGCCAGCCCGACCTGGAGCTGAGCAGTGTGCAGGGCAGTTTTGATGAAACCTTGTTTGCCGGGGTCTCGCGCCACCCTCAGGTTCAACTCGCCAGCCCGGTACTGGAGCTGGGCAGCTATGCGCTGGCACCTGACGGACGCCGCGCTTCCGTGCGCGTGGTGGGCGTCGACGCGCTGGTGGTTCCCTTTGTGGCGCCCGACCTGATGCCGCTGCCCTCAAAAGCCGCCGACCGGCTGGCGCTATTTGCCCCCGACACGGTGTTCCTGAACGCCGCCGCGCAAAAACTCGTGCAGGGCGACACGCTGCGCCTGCAAAGCGGCCTGCAGATGCACACAGTCACGGTCGCGGGCAAGGTGCGGGCGGGCGGTGCGGCGCTGGCGGTGATGGACATTGGCGCGGCGCAAGAGCTGTTTGACAAGCAGGGCCAGCTCACGCGCATCGACCTGCGGCTGCAAGCGGGCGTGGATGCGCTCGGGCTTGCGCGCGCGCTGCAGGCCGCGCCCGACTGGCCGGCCGGCCTGAGCTTGAGCCCACCCGGTGACGCGCAAACGCAGGCGCAGGACCTGTCGCGCGCCTACCGCGTCAACCTCAGCGTGCTGGCCTTGATTGCGCTGTTCACCGGGGCATTTTTGGTGTTCTCGGTGCTGTCCTTGAGCGTGGCCAAGCGCGCGCAGCAGTTTGCCTTGCTGGCGGTGCTGGGCCTGAGCGCACGCAAGCGGCTGGCGCTGGTGTTGTGGGAATCATTGGCACTGGGCCTGGTCGGCAGCGCGGCCGGCATTGCCTTGGGCACGGCGTTGGCGGCGCTGGCGCTGCGCCTGCTCGGCGGCGACCTGGGTGGCGGTTTTTTTGCCGGAGGCTCACCGCAGTTGCAATGGAGCGGCTGGGCCGCGCTGGGCTACGGCGCTTTGGGGCTGGTCGCCGCGCTGGTGGGCGGTTGGTGGCCCGCAAGGCGGGCGCAGAGCCTGCCGCCGGCACAAACGCTTAAAGGGCTGGACAGCACCCAGGGCGTCCGCCACAGCCACTGGATCAGTATTTTTTTAATAGCTTCTGGCGCCCTGTTGACGAGGGCTCCGGCCGTTTTTGGCATTCCACTGGCGGCCTATGTATCGGTCGGCTTGCTGCTGCTGGGCGGCATCACGGCGCTGCCGTGGCTGATTGGCGTGCTGCTGGACCGGCTGGCGCCGCGCGTGGCGCGTCACACCTTGCCATTGCTCGCGGTGGAGCGCGCGCGGCGGCAACGCGAGTCGGCGGCGGTGGCGGTCAGCGGGGTGGTGGCCTCGCTCAGTCTGGCGGTGGCGCTAACGGTGATGGTGGCGAGCTTTAGAGAATCGGTGACGGTGTGGCTGGACCGCATACTGCCCGCTGACCTGTATGTTCGCAGCGCCCGAAGCTTGAGCGCCAGCGACACGGTGTACTTCACGCCTGATTTTGTGCGCTTAGTCGCGCAACTGCCGGGGGTCCAGAAGCTGCAGTCGCAACGCCTGGTGTCGCTCAAGCTGGACCCGGCGCAGCCACCGGTGGCGTTGATCGCGCGCGACCTGCTGGAGCCCGCGCGCAGCCTGCCGCTGGTGGGCGATGCTTTGGCGGTGCCGCCCGGGCAGATTGGCATCTATGTGAGCGAGGCGATGCTCGATCTGCAGGGCGTCAGGCTGGGCACGGTCTTTGCCCCACTTTCAGCATCATTTCAGGCTCTAGCCCCCGTCGATAGTGCGCAATCAGCTATTTTTTATGTAGCAGGCGTGTGGCGCGACTATGCCCGCCAAAGTGGTGCCATCGCGATCGACCAGCGCGTGTTCGAGCGCCTCACCGGCGACCGGCGCGCCAACGACCTGGCGCTGTGGCTTGACAAACCGGGCGCGGCCGAGGCGGTGCAGCAAGCCGTGCGCGCACTGGCCGATCAGGGCGTTGGCATGGCCAATGGCGCAGCTACGGGTGCTACGGATAGCGCCATTTCGGGGCGCAACGGCGCCACCAGCGAGCTGCTCGAATTTGGTACCGCCAGCCAGATTCGCGCCACCTCGCTGCGCATCTTTGACCGCAGTTTTGCCGTGACCTACTGGCTGCAAGCCGTGGCGATTGCGATTGGCCTGTTCGGTGTGGCGGCCAGCTTCAGCGCCCAGGTGCTGTCGCGGCGCAAGGAGTTTGGCCTGTTGGCGCACCTGGGGCTGACGCGGCGCCAGATTCTGCAATTGGTCGCCCTGGAGGGCAGCGCCTGGACCAGCGTGGGCGCCATAGCCGGGCTCGGCCTGGGGCTGGCGGTGTCGGTGGTGCTGGTGCATGTGGTGAACCCGCAGAGCTTTCACTGGACCATGGAGCTGATGCTGCCCTGGGGCCGCCTGCTGCTCTTGTGCCTGGCCGTGGTGCTGGCCGGCACGGTGACCGCCTGGCTGGCCGGGCGCGCAGCAGCAGGCAAAGACGCCGTGCTGGCGGTGAAGGAGGATTGGTAAAACCCCAAGGAACGCTATTCAAAAAACAGATAGCATTTGACGCTTTCTGGACGAGAGCTACGGGCCAAAACAGGCCGTTCTCTAAGTTCAATCACCGACCGCATGGCCGCGGTCGGCCCAGTCAGTCCTTGCTTGCAGATGCAAACCCGCGTGTCTGCCAGCCGTGCCGCCGAGGCGCTGGAGCATGTCAGGGCGCAACATCATCAGTGACCGCACCGCCAGCCGACCGATCCCGAAGGTCGTGCAGCTGGGCTGCAAGGCGGTGGTCTTGGGTATGACTGAACTTCCGTAAGCGTGAATTGACCTTGGCCTGCCCATCTTGAGTCACGGCTGTTGCCATGGCTGTCACTGGTGGGCGGCATTGACGACCGGATCGCTGACGTGCGCACTGACTTGATCTGCTTCGTGGGGGCGCGTGGCCAAGCGATCAAGGCGGGCTTGATTGCCTCCAGCATTCCATGTCGGTGTGCACGATGATTGCGAGTTATCAAACCATCAACGGGTCTGCGTGGGCCAGCGCACAGACCCACGTCATGGGTCTTTGTATTCTCAATCCACGTCACATCTCACATGCGGCCATTGGGCCCGTGCGTGGCGAGAGGCAACCGCCTCGAACATTCAATTGCTGGCACTTACCAAGGATTTTCATGAGCACATCTTTCAACTTCAAAGCCTCACTCGTTGTTGCGGCCCTGCTGTCTTTCTCGGTAGCCCAGGCTGCCACCCTCACCAAGCCCGAATACAAGGCCGAAAAAACCCGCATCAGCGCTGACTACAAAGCTGACAAAGCAGTTTGTGCCACATTAAAGGACAACGCCAAGGATGTCTGCGTCGAAGAAGCCAAGGCCAAGGAAAAAGTGGCCCTCGCCGAGCTGGAATACAGCTACACCGGCAAAGCAGCTGACATGACCAAGGTGTTGCAAGCCAAGGCCAAATCGGCCTATGCTGTTGCCAAAGAGAAGTGCGACGACCTGGCCGGCAACCCCAAAGATGTCTGCGTCAAGGAAGCCAAGGCGGTAGAAGTCAAGGCCCTGGCGGACGCCAAGCTGGGCAAGCAGATCGGTGAAGCCAAGAAAGAGGCGGCTGATGACAAGAGCGATGCCAACTACAAGGTCGCCGTCGAAAAATGCGACGCCCTGACAGCTGATGCCAAGACCAGCTGCGTGGCAGCCGCCAAAGCCAAATTCGGTAAAAACTAAGCCCCGTCGTCCCAGCACGCGGCAGCGCGATCATCCGCCGACCAAACCGAGCTTTGTATCCAGGATTGAGGCGAGGGTTGAGACGTGATTCTGATTCACGGGTGACCGCTGTCATCGGACAGCTGGGATGAACAGGCGATGGCGCTTGCCGATGCGGGTTGCCGGGCCCTTGGCTACGACCGGGGGCTTTGACCATTCAACCGAGATTGTCCATTAGGCGGTGCTTCGCACCTGTCTGAGCGCTGGCGGCCATCACACGCCAGTTGCAACGGGAAAATCGGTTGAGCCTTGGCATACAGGCAATGCACAAAGCCAGGAAAAATTCCTGGCTTGAAAGAAAGGAAAGTTGCTATGCGTAACAAAGAAGAAGGAAAGATTGGGTGGATTTTGCTTTGGCTCGTGGGAATCCCGGTCCCAATCCTGTTGCTGTTGTTTTTCATGCGTGGGTGCACCTGAGCACCGCGTTGACCGCGCATGACCATGCTCGGCTGCCAGAAGCCAGGCGGATCAGAGAACAACTGCAGACGGGTTGGGCCACCGCATGAGCAATCCGTAGCTCGAGCCCGCCCGAGTTCCCCACTTAAATTTGTAACGTGTTGATCTATATAGGGGTGCGCTGCAAACGCGCCACTACAAAAGGGTCAACTGGGCGGGAAGGGTGGGTTTCTTGATCGTCAGTGCTTGCAAAATCTGGGTGTGTTCGTGG
>VMTC01000033.1 GCA_013791765.1 Rhodoferax sp. | reverse complement strand
ATTGTCTGCGGCACTGATGTTTTCCAGTCTCAAAAATTCCCGAAAGCTGGCTTCAATGTCGCACGATTGCAGGGCATAGCAAGCGCGCAACACCCATTCGCACTCCAGCAAAACCGACATCGACACCGTACAGGGCTCGCCAGCGACCCATTTTTAGGCTGCCCGAGCCTGTCGCAGATCATCGCCAGTCATGAGGCGAATCACCACATTGGTGTCAAGCGCAGCCATCAGCGCGGGGGATTCCTGCGGGCTGCTTCATCCAGCACGGCTGCATTCATGTCTTCAATGCTGACGCAAGAACCCTTGTATGCAATGCGCTGGCGAATGGATGCCAAGCCTTGCGCCAGCGGCACCTTGTCGCCATCGACGAGCGGCTTCAGCAATAGCCCTTCAGCCGTGTCATAGACCGCAAGCCGAGTGCCAACGCGCCAGTGACGGGATTCGCGCATGGCCTTCGGAATGATGATTTGCCCCTTGCTGGACATTTTGGTAGTTTGCATTGGCAATCCAAAATCTATGAAGGTAAGACGGCAATCTTTTACAGATTCACGACTTCAAGTCAGAAGTGGTGACGGTGACGGGCGCAATTCAAAGTGATGTGGCACCCGGAAGAAATCAAGGCATTACGTCAAACCCGGCTTTGCGTGTTAAACCCGGCCCGGCGACTGGGCCATGTGCATGCGGTTTTGGGGCCCGGTCGCATAGCCCAATCACCGGGCCTAACGCCGTCGAAGTCAGAATTTCTGCAGCAAACGGCGCACATCAACTCGTGCCATATACAACGCAAGCAACTTTTGACTTTCCCCTGCGGCGTACCCAAGCGCTGGCAAAATCAGCCGGGTGATACGCTTTGCGCAGGTAAAGGAGGAGCACGCGAAGCGGGCGCCGGGACACGTAGCAAAGCGTATCGCCCGGCTGATTCACCCACCAGCGTGTCAGAGGCCATGGGCGCAGCAGCACCGGCCGGCCACGGGTGAAGTCGATCATCCGGGATTCCTCAATAATATAAAAATAGTAGCTACACACCCTTATTCCGCGAGGGCTAGAGGCCAGAAAGCCTAAAGACATTGGGCAACGAGCTAGACCCCGTAGTAGTCCCGGTACCAAGCCACAAAACGGCCAACACCTTGCTCGATCGGCGTGCCGGGTACAAAACCGACCCAGTCGTTCAGGGCATCGGTGTTGGCGTAGGTGGCGGGCACATCGCCATCTTGCAGGGGCAACAGGTTCTTCTCGGCCGTGCGGCCCAGTGCGTTTTCGATGCAGGCAATGAAGTCGAGCAGCGCAACCGGCTTGTTGTTGCCAATGTTGAACACCCGGTAGGGCGCGTTGCTGGTCGCAGGGTCAGCCAGCGCCGGGTCGTAAACCGGGCTGGCGCTGGCCACACGGTCCAACACCCGAAGCACGCCTTCAACGATGTCGTCGACAAAAGTGAAATCGCGCTGCATCTGGCCATAGTT
>VMTC01000071.1 GCA_013791765.1 Rhodoferax sp. | reverse complement strand
CGGCATGTGAATGTCGATCAGCGCCACATCGACCTGGTGGTGCTGCAGCCATGCCAGCGCCTGGGCCGCGTTGGCGGCCTCGGCCTCCACACGGGCTGCTGGTGCCGTGCAATCGCCTAAGAGCGTTCGCAGGCGGGCCCGCGCCAGCGCTTCATCGTCGACGATCAATACCTTCAGGGTCATGGCCCCAGCACCCGAAATAGAGGGGCCAGGCTCGGATTTCTATGAGCGCGTGCAGCGCGGCATTCACATCTCGATCAACGGCATTGCAGCGGCGCTGCGAAACACCGGCTAAACAGCTGAGCACAAAAGAATGTGTGGCACATTAGGAGCCCATGTTTGCCAGCCCCGTCCGCCTGAAACCAGCCCTGTGGTGGAGCGTTCTTTTATTCATCAGCGCCATCCTGGCCTGGGCGCTGACCGCGCTCCATTTACCCGCCGGGGTACTGCTCGGCTGCATGCTGGCGGGCATCGTGTTGTCGTCCCGGGATATTCGCCTGAGCGTGCCGTCCCCGCTGTTCGTGCTGGCGCAAGGGGTACTGGGCTGCCTGATGGCCAGAAGCCTACAGCCAGCAGCGCTGCTCAAGGTGGCCGGTGACTGGCCGCTCTTTCTGATCGCCACGGTCTCGATCATCGCCGCGAGCGCGGGCTTGGGTTGGCTCCTGATGCGCCGCCAGGTATTCCCGGGCACGACGGCGGTGTGGGGTCTGGCCCCGGGTGCAGCTTCGGCCATGGTGGTGATGGCTGAGTCCTATGGCGCCGACGTGCGGCTGGTGGCCTTCATGCAGTATCTGCGCGTCGCGGTGGTGACGGCGGTGGCCGCGCTGGTCGCTCATTTTTGGACTACCCAAAGCGCGCCACTGGCCGCTGAAGTGCATTGGTTTGCGGTCACAAGCCAGCGCAACCTGGGCTGGACGCTGCTGCTCGCCTTCGCCGTGTCAAGCCTAGCGCGCTGGCGGCGCATTCCGGGCGGCGCGATGGTGGCCCCGCTGATCCTGGGCGCGGCCTTGCAGGCCATGGGCTGGCTGGTGATTGAACTGCCGCCGGCGCTGCTGGCCGTGTCCTATGCCGTGATTGGTTGGAGCATTGGCCTGCGCTTCACGCGCAGCATTTTGCTGCATGCCCTGCGCGCCTTGCCTGCGGTGTTGGGGTCGATCTTTGCGCTGATGGCTGTAGGGCTGGTCATTGCCGTGGGTCTGACCTATTGGGCCGGTTATGACCCGTTGACGTCCTATCTGGCCAGCAGCCCGGGCGGTGCCGATTCTGTGGCCATCATCGCCGCCACCAGTGCCGTTGACGCCGGCTTCGTGATGGCAATGCAACTGGCACGCTTTCTCATGGTACTGATGTTGGGGCCGCGCGTGTCGAAGTTTGTTGCGACACAATCTCGCATCGACCGATGATTTCACTTCATCCTTTACTTTCAAGAGATTAAGCCGTGCGCATCCTCCTGGCTGAAGACGAAAGCGAACTCGCCAACTGGCTGGTTCGTGCGCTGCAGCAGGTCGATTTCCAGGTCGACTGGGTCAATGATGGCCGCCTGGTTCGCAGCGCCCTCAAAGGCACGCGCTACGACGCCTTGATCCTTGACCTGGGCCTGCCCGGCCTGGGCGGCCATGACGTGCTGGCCGACCTGCGCGAAGCCGACCATCGATTGCCGGTGCTGATCCTGACGGCACGCGATTCCCTGATCGAACGCGTGAGCACCTTGCGCGAGGGCGCCGACGACTTCCTGGCCAAACCGTTCGAACTGGCCGAGTTGGAGGCACGCCTCATCGCCCTCATCCGCCGCGCCCGCGGCAGCGAGCATCCCCGCTTTGCCTGCGGGCCACTGGTCTTTGATGCCGCCAGCAAGCAGTTCACCCTGGATCACGAGCCTTTGACGCTGACACCGCGTGAGCATGCCGCGCTGCGGGCGCTGATTCAACACAGCGGCGAGCCCTTGTCCAAGCAGGACATCCTGGAGCGGGTGTTCTCCGACGAGCAGGACGTGCATCCCGAAGCGATTGAAGTGCTGGTGCACCGGCTGCGCAAACGACTCGCCAACAGCCCGGTTCGCATCACGACCCTGCGCGGCCTGGGTTACGTCCTGGAATGCAGACTTTGAACCTGAACGCCTTGCACGCCCTGAGCCTGCGGCGCACGCTGCTGCTGGTGCTGATTCCCGTCTTGTTGATGGTGGGCGCCGCCGGGGTGTGGCAAACCTGGCGCACCGCTGTGGGCGCCGCCAACGCGGCCTACGACCGCTCGCTCCTCGGCGCCATCAAGGCCATGGATGCCAATATTTCCACAGCCAGCGGCGGCCTGGGCGTTGAGCTGCCCTATCGCCTGCTCGAGTTCTTCGAGCTGACCGCCAATGGGCGGGTTTATTACCGGGTCGCCACCGAAGACGGCCTGGTTGAAATTGGCAATGCCGACTTGCCGCCCCCACCCTATGTGCTGGTCACCGAACGGCCTCAGTTCATTGATGCCAGCTATTATGGTGACGCGGTGCGCGTGGGCTCCTATGCGCGCCTGCTCGACCCACCGCTGGCAGGGCAAGCCATGGGCCAGCGCGTGGTCATTCAGATCGCGGAGACGCTCGAGTCGCGCCAGGCCTTCACGCGCACGCTGGTGCTGGAAGCGGTCGCACGCGATCTGCTCTTGCTGATCGTGGCCATTGCTTTGATGACCCTAGCGGTCGGCTGGGCGCTCCTGCCCCTGGCGCGACTGCGCAATGAAGTGCAAGCCCGCTCAGCCCTGGACTTGACGCCGATCGTGGCCACGGGTGTCCCCGCCGATGTACAACCGCTGGTGCAGGCCATCAACCACCACATTGAGCGCGGCCGACAGCAAACCGAGGCGCGCCAGCGTTTTGTGGACGATGCCTCGCACCAGTTGAGAACGCCGCTGGCGACCCTGAGCACGCAAGTGGGCTTTGCCTTGCGTGAACAAGATCCAGCCCACCAACGCGAGGCGCTAAGCGCCATCAAGACCCAGCTTGAAGAAATGGTCAGGCAGACCAACCAAATGCTGGCCTTGGCGCGCGTCGATAGCGCCGGGCTCAAGACGCAAGTCGTGGATGCCTCCGAGGTGGTGGAAAGGGCGACGCGCGAATGGTGGCCAGATGCGCGCGAACACGGGGTTGATCTGGGATTTGAGCCCGATACCGATAGCGATACCGAGCCCCTGCGCGTGCTGGTGGACGCCGCGATGTTGAAAGAAGCACTGTCCAATTTGCTGCATAACGCGATTCGCTACACGCCCCGGGGCGGACAGGTCACGGTGCAGTTGACCCACAGCAACTCCGAGGCTTTGATCACCGTGGTCGACAACGGCCCGGGCCTGCCCCCGCAGGAGCGCACCCGCGCCGGTGATCGTTTCTTTCGGGGCAGCAATGCGTCCCAACCGGGCACAGGTCTGGGCCTGGCCATCGTGCGCTCCATTGCCGAGCGACATGGCGGTCAACTGCGCGTGCACAGTGGTATCAATGGTCAGGGTCTGGCCGTCGCCATCGTTTTGCCTCGCATACGCAGCACCGGCTAAATCAAGGGTTTTCCCTGATGATTTGGTGTTTGTGCTGAAAGCACGCTGAAAGCCCGGTCTCGCTAAAGTTCGCTCACTCCTCGCCATAGGTCATCCAGGTCAGGAGGCGTCACCCAAAAACTACTGGAGCTACCATGAAATTCAAGTCACCCCTTCTTTCAGTGATTCTGGCCGGCATTGCGGCCGTGAGCACGGCCGGAGCGCTCGACAAAACCGAGTGCATTGCCGCAGCCAAGCCCGGTGGCGGTTTTGACCTGACCTGCAAATTGGTGCAACAGGCCTTGATGCAAGGCAAGTACGTGTCCGACCCAATGCGCATCACTTACATGCCCGGCGGCATTGGCGCAGTGGCCTACAACACCATCATTGCGCAGCGCCCGGCCGAGGCCAACACCCTGGTCGCCTACTCGGGCGGTTCGCTCTTGAACATTGCACAGGGCAAGTTCGGCCGTTACAACGAGAACGATGTGCGCTGGGTGTCCGCCGTGGGCAGCGACTTCGGCGCCGTCATCGTTGCTGAAAATTCGCCGTTCAAGTCGCTCAAGGAATTGGTCGCCGCGATCAAGGCCGACCCCACCAAGGTGGTTTTTGGCGCGGGCGGCTCGGTCGGAAGCCAGGACTGGATGAAGGCCGCATTGACCGCACGCGCCGCAGGCCTGGACCCGAAATCGATGCGATTCGTCGCTTTTGAAGGCGGTGGCGAGGCTATAACGGCGCTGCAAGGCGGCCACGTGCAAGTCTACTCGGGCGATGCTTCCGAGGCCGAAGAGCAGATCAAGGCCGGCGCCAAGATTCGGGTGCTGGCGGTAATGTCCGACAAGCGCCTGGAAGGCAACTTATCAGGCGTGCCCACAGCCAAGGAGCAGGGCATGGATGTCGAGTGGCCCATCATCCGCGGCTACTACGTCGGCCCCAAGGTCAGTGATGCTGACTACAAAATCTGGGTCGACACTTTCAACAAGATGATGGCAACACCCGAGTTCAACAAGCTGCGCGCCGAGCGCGGCCTGTTCAAATTCGCCATGACCGGCGCCGAGTTGACGACCTACGTCAAACAGCGCGTAGCTTTCTACCGCACCCTGGCCGCCGACTTCGGCCTGAACGTCGCCAAGTAATTGGCACCGCGTGACCGGGCCCGTCGCCCGGTCGCCAACCTTCCAGGAGACAGAACAATGAGTGACCGCATTTTGGGCGCGGTGTGCGTGGTCGTGGGCGCAGGCATGGCCTGGGCCGCCCACGGCTATGCCGCCCCTATATCGTATGAACCGGTGGGCCCGCGCGCCTTTCCGCTGCTGATGGCCGGCTTGATGGCCGGCGCCGGTGCCTGGCTGGTGGTGCGCCCTGGGCCCCATGGCTTTGGGCTCGCCCGCGATCATCTCAAGCCGATCAGTTTTGCTGTGGTGGCCGTGTTCATTTACGCAGCGCTGTATGAATGGCTGGGCTTTACGCTCGCCACCACGGTCATGGCACTGCCCGTCGGCATGGCCTTCGGTGGTAGCTGGAAGCAGTCGCTGGCCGCTGGCGCTGGCCTGGGGCTGGTGCTGTTCCTGCTGTTCGACAAGCTGCTCGATGTCGTTCTGCCAACCGGCGTGTTGTCGTTCATTCTTGGGGGGCGCTGATGGAGACGCTGCAATATCTTCTCACCGGTTTCGGTGTGGCGCTGACCCCCACCAACCTGATGGTGGCCGCAATCGGCGCCTTCATCGGCACCATCGTGGGCATGCTGCCGGGTCTGGGGCCGATCAACGGCGTGGCTATTTTGATGCCCCTGGCCTTTGCGCTCAAACTCCCGCCTGAAACTGCGCTGATCCTGCTGGCTGCGGTCTACATGGGCTGTGAATACGGCGGTCGCATCTCGTCGATTTTGCTCAATGTGCCGGGCGACGCGGGTGCCATCATGACCGCGCTGGACGGCTACCCCATGGCCAAGAAAGGCATGGGCGGCGTGGCGCTGTCAATTTCGGCCTGGGCTTCTTTCATGGGCTCGCTGATCGCGACCATCGGCATCGTGCTGTTCGCGCCCCTGCTGGCGCGCTGGGCGCTGGCTTTTGGACCGGCCGAATATTTTGCGCTGATGTGTTTTGCCTTCGCCTGCATCACCGGGCTGATGGGCGACGCACCCATGAAGGCGGCCTTGGCGGCAATCATTGGCCTGTCACTGTCGACCATCGGACTGGACTCGAACTCCGGCGTCTACCGATTCACCGGCGACAACCTGCACTTGTCCGACGGCATCCAGTTCATCGTGGTCGTGATCGGCGTGTTCTCGATCAGTGAAATCCTGCTGATGCTGGAGCAGCACCACAAGAGCGAAGGCATCATCAAGGAGACCGGCCGCGCGCTGTTCAACCTGAAGGAGCTGGCCCTGACCTGGTGGGGCACGGTGCGCTCGGCCGTACTGGGCTTCATCGTCGGTGTGTTGCCGGGTGCCGGTGCCACGATCGCCAGCGCCATGGCCTATTCGATGGAAAAGCGCATGGCTGGCCCAGACGGCCACTTCGGCCAAGGCGACGTCCGCGGGGTTGCGGCGCCCGAGGCCGCCAACAACGCCTCGGCCGCGGGCTCATTTGTGCCGATGCTGACACTGGGGGTGCCGGGCTCAGGCACCACCGCGGTGATGGTGGGCGCGCTTTCCTTGTACAACATCACCCCGGGGCCGGCGCTGTTTTCGCAGAACCCAACACTGGTGTGGGGTTTGATTGCCTCGCTGTTCGTCGCCAACGTGATGCTGCTGTGCATCAATATCCCGATGGTGGGCGTATTCACCCGCGTGCTGCGCGTGCCCAATTGGGCGCTGGTGCCAGGCATTCTGGCCGTGAGCACCGTGGGGGTGTTCTCGGTGCATGCCACCACCTTTGATTTGATGCTGATGTCCACCTTTGGTGTGGCGGGCTACCTGCTGCGCAAGCAGGGCGTGCCGATGGCGCCGCTGATTCTGGGCTTTGTGCTGGGCGACATGATGGAGCAGAACCTGCGCCGCGCCTTGTCGATCACCAACGGCGAGCTTGGCATTCTGTTTCAGAGCCCCATTTCAAAGGGGCTGTGGATCATCGCCGCCGCGATGATCGTGGTGCCGCCGCTGATGCGCATGCGCGCAGGCCACAAGGTGCATGCTGTGATTTGAGGCGGATCAACAATCCAAGACACGGCACACAACGAAACCAAGCAAAATTTATAGTAAATCAGCCTGTAGCCCGCGCCCTATCAGCTCCAAAAGTTATTATTTTTATATTTTGTAGAGATAAAAGCTGTCACGGTCGGCACCCGCATGACGACTGGCTGCGGGCTGCGGGCACTCTCAAATCCGGGCCCGGACCCCGCACCGACTCAAGGCGCCAGCACCCGAATCTGGAGCACACGCCTCGGATCGCTACCCGGCTCGCTGCCGTAGACACCGCTTTGGCGGCTTGGTCCGGTGAAAGCAATCGACACCCACTGCCCCAAAGGCGCGCTGACCGTAGTGGCAAACCGACTGCTCGACTGCGCTGGCAGGTCGGCGCCGGTTTGACCTTGCACGCTGGCTGACTCAATCTCAAGCGCCACTTTCACGGGCTGCCGCGCGCCGGGCCACTGCGCTTGAAGCTTGATTTCCTGACCAGCGTCCATCCATTTCACGGCGTTGGTCACGCTGGCGCTGCTGCTGCTGGCCGACGGGCCAGATGACGTTGACAAGCTCAAGTTGACGACTGAAGCTGATTCAACCCGCTGCACGGGCATAGACCGGCCCACGCTCAGGCTGGCCTTTTCACCGTTGCGCACGCGCAGTTGCTGCGGTGCCAGCAAGGCCTTGTCAACCTGGGTGCCCACGCTGTAGGCGCCGCCCTCGCCTACATTCACCTCCCGCACTTGGACAATCAGGTCTCGCTTGGGTAACTGGGCGTGGCCGGGCAGCGCCGCCAGCGCCGCCAGCGCCATTATTCCGGCGAGGGCAAAATATTGCAGATTTATAGGTTTCATGATTAGCGCCATTATTGAGCCAAGCAACAGTTCCCGCACCGGCGCCAATAGCCAGCGCGATACCAACAGCAACTCGTCAATGCCAGTGAGCCGTATCGCTTGGTCATCCTGCAAATGAGCTAGACCAAGAACAACCGTTCACTCACGGATCCATCATTCTTGTGCCGTTCGATCGCCGTCAACGCAAATTCGACACGACTTGTGTATGTGATTAAGTGTCGCCCTGGAAAACTGAGCATCCGTTCTCGAGATTGATATAGTCAATTTGTCAGGGAGATGACCCAAATCAACTTTTGTTGTGCCTATTTCGGCCACTGTTGATATGATGCCTTGTCACACATTTTTACAAAATGGGAGCAGTGGGCATGTTTGAGCCACCAGAACCGTCCGCTTGGCTGGCGCGGTTGACCCTGTTTAGGCCGGGCGCCAGGAACCTGCCGGTTTCGCTCAAGCTCGGTTTTTCACGGCAGTACCTAGGCGTCCCAATGGGTGCCAGACCCACAGTGACATGATGCGTACCGTCACAGCCAAACTCACCAGCATCTACCGCGTCGTCGCGCTTCTGGTGCTCTTGAGCAGTGGTCTGATTTCGCAAATTTACCTTTACCAGCACGCCCGCAGCGTCGCGCACAAAAATCTCACCACGCAGGCCGTGGCGATGGCGGGCAATCTTGAATCCGCTTTGGTTTTCAGCGATGTCGTTTTCGCCCAGCAGACTTTGCAGGCGCTGCAGCACTATCCCAATGTTCGCATGGCGGCCGTGGTCCTGTCGGACGGCAAGGAATTTGCTCGTTATGCGCCGACTGGCTCGGCAGTGGAACCGGATCAGCTACTGACGGATGCCAAACAAACCGGCTATGTCGGGCTCAATCAGCATGGTGTGGCGCAGACCATTGCACCCCAAAGCAAGGCACCCGCGCGTCTGGTGCTCGTGGCCAGCCTGGAAGAACTTAATCAGGAGACACTGCTGATCTTCGTTGCCAGCACCGGCATCGGTGCTGTGATCCTGCTTGCCGCTTTGGTGTTGTTTCGTCGCCTGAGCCGGTCGGTCACAGCGTCGATCGAAAGCCTGACGGCCCTGATGCGCGCGGTAGAACACGACGGTACGCACGGCCAGCGCACGGACGTCGTCAGCGACGACGAAATCGGCGAGCTTGCCCGCGGTTTCAATGCGATGCTGGGCGCGCTGGAAGCGCACAACCTGCATCTGAACACCGAAATTGACGAACGCAAACGTACGCAGGACAAGCTGGATCAACTGGCGCATTACGACACCGTCACCCATTTGCCGAACCGTCGCTTCTTTAACGAGCGTCTGAAAATGGCTGTGCAACAAAGTCTGCAGCTGGACAAGATCATGGCGGTGCTGTTCGTTGATCTGGATAACTTCAAGCTGGTGAACGACTCCTTCGGGCACGACATCGGCGACGACCAGCTGCGTGCGGTGGCAGATCGCCTGTCCAAGGCACTGCGCGCAAGCGATGTGGTGTGCCGTCTGGGCGGAGACGAATTCGCCATCATTTTGGAAAACTTGGTGGACACGCAACAGATTGAACCGATTGTGGAAAAGATGATCCAGAGTCTGATTCAGCCTTTACGTCTGGATAACCACGACCTGGTGGTCACCGGCAGTGTCGGCGTCGCCGTGTGCCCCGACGACGCCGACAACCCCGAGGGCTTGCTGCGCTTTGCCGATGCCGCCATGTATGCGGCCAAAGCGGCAGGCAAGAACACCTGGCGCCGGTTCGATCCCGACATGGCCAGCCGGACAACGCTGCGCTTGACGCTGGAAAGCCAGATGCGCGCCGGCATGGAAACGGGCCAGTTCGAAGTGCACTACCAGCCGCAGATTGACCTGGCCACGGGGGAGGTCGTGGGGATGGAGGCACTGGCGCGGTGGAATCATCCCGAGAGTGGCTACATCAGTCCCGTGCAGTTCATTCCTGTGGCAGAGGAATGCGGGCTCATTCGGCCGCTGGGCGGATGGGTATTGCGCAGCGCCTGTCAGCAGATTGCGGCCTGGTCACGCGGCGGGCATGAGGGCCTCAAAGTTGCGGTGAACGTTTCCGTGCGGCAACTGTTGCACGACAGTTTCGCGGACGAAGTTCTGGCCATTCTGATGGAGACCGGCTGCCCGGCGCAGCAGTTGGAACTCGAAATCACGGAAAGTGTGCTCATGCAAAACGGCGGCAAGACCCTGGCTCTGCTCGAGCGTTTGCGCCAGTGCGGCATCGGCATTGCCATCGACGACTTCGGTACCGGCTACTCCTCCATGGCGCAGCTTAAAAACATGCCCGTGACCAAGCTCAAGATCGATAAGAGCTTTGTTGATGACATCACCACCGATGCCGATGACAGGGCCATTACCGCCGCCATGGCGGGCCTGGCGCATAACTTGCGCATCCAGGTCATCGCCGAAGGCGTGG
>VMTC01000029.1 GCA_013791765.1 Rhodoferax sp. | reverse complement strand
TGACATATTTGGCGACCACGCCTTTGGAAATGCCAAGAGAGGCGGCGATGTGCTGGTGCGAGTGGTGCAGTTCGAGTTTGAGACGCAGGACGTCTTTGATTTGACGCATAGTGATCCTTCGGGTATCGGGCATGTCGGTTCCATTAAAAAAACTGAAGAAGACCCTGATGGCCACTCAAAGTGCTCCACTTGTGGCCACCCAAACTGCTCCACCCTGACTGCTATAACTTGAGGAGCTAACCCCATCACACCAGTGGCTCGCAAGCCACTGGCAGGACGTTACGGTCAACCCCCCCAACTTTGAGGGATTAACCGGAGTGAACGTCTTGAAACTGCACTTGCAAACCACCATTTGGACCCTGCTTAAAGCCGGGTCTACCCAGCGCCAGATTGAGCGCGCCACAGGCATTTCCCGCCACACGATACGGGCCTACAAGAAGAAGTTCGATAGTCAAAGTCCTGACGCGTCTGCTGATCAGGCCAACGAGCCAATTCAAACTGCTCCACCCTGGCCACCGACCCCACCGACTGCACAAGCAGAACAACTGACCGGCGCCTCCATCTGCGAGCCCTACCGCGACTACATTGAGGCCCAGTTGCGCCTCAAACGCAACGCCATGGCCATCTATCAGGACTTGGTCGATCATTTCGGCTTTGCGGGTGCCTACAACGCCGTCAAGCGCTTTACAGCCCGGCTGCGCTACCGCGAGCCCGAACAGTTCGACCGCCTGGCCGCACCAGCGCCCACTGATTCATAAAACCAAAATCTGACAGGTTTGTGGGGCACTCGCCCGCCGTGGACAACTGTCCTGACCACAGGGCGAGCCTGTGGTCAGTCGGTGCTGCGCACCGATGCGACAGTTGCCCACCGCTCCCCGGCGTTTCGCCTTCGGCCTGACGCGCTGCGCTTGCCAAACAGCCTTTTTATAAAAAAATTCAAAAATCAGGGGGGAAATTGCCATGCCAGCAAGGCAGAACCAGACTGACTAAAAGTAAAAGATTTGACCCACCAGGGTGGAGCAGTTTGGGTGGCCATAAGTGGGGCAGTTTGGGGTGGCCATCAGGGAAGAAGACTAGCCCACATGGGTTGGGATAAATATGCGCAGCTCCTGCACGCCGCTTGGTCGATCCTGTGATGGTGTCACGAGCGCCTGTTACAGCGTCATGACGGCCCGCTCAGACCGGCCCCAGACATCGGTCACGATAAACCGGAGTCAGCGGTCACGATAAACCAGAATCGCCGGTCACGACAAACCGGAATGACCGGTCACGGTCGACCGGAATACCCATTGACGGCTACGTCGAGCGACTGACACGGGTCAGCAGCCCTTGCATGCATGGCAGTGGTGGCCCGCAACCGCCATTCGGTGCCGTGCGAACTCGCTGGGCAGCAGCGCCTCAATACCCGGTTGCAGTCGACGCAGGCGGCGGTGGTGGCCAAAAACGCCACCGTCGACAGCAGCCCACTGGTTGTAAACAAGTTTTCCACCCTAATCTGGGCTATGCGCCCAACCGTCACATAGCCACCCGGGTTCCCCAGCTATTCACCCCCAACCACGTCGGCGCCCAATGAAATCAACGATCTTCGCTCTTGAAATCGCATTTTTGTAATGGCGTGAATTGCTAGCTTAGTGAATTTATGCGTGGTAAATGTTGTGATACAGT
>VMTC01000061.1 GCA_013791765.1 Rhodoferax sp. | reverse complement strand
GCCGAGTTCTTTCTGGAACTTGGCAATGGTGGCGTCGTCCAAATTCTTCTTCCAATTGAACGACGGCGAGCAGTTGTATGCCAGCAATTTACCCGGATGCTTGGCGCGCACGGCCTCGGCAAATTGACGGGCAAATTCGAGGTCAGGCGTACCGGTTTCGCACCAGACCAAATCAGCGTAATCAGCGTAAGCAATGGCGCGGCTAATGGCTTGGTCCAGGCCTTTACGCGATTTGTAGAAACCTTCGGCAGTGCGCTCACCGGTCAGGAAGGGTTTGTCGTTTTCATCGTAATCACTGGTCAGCAGGTCAGCGGCTTCGGCATCGGTACGGGCAATCACCAGCGTGGGCACGCCGCAGACGTCAGCGGCCATGCGGGCTGCAATCAGCTTTTGAATTGCTTCGTTGGTGGGCACGAGCACCTTGCCGCCCATGTGGCCGCATTTCTTGGCCGATGCCAGTTGATCTTCCCAATGCACGCCCGCAGCGCCCGATCGGATCATGTTCTTCATCAACTCAAAACCGTTGAGCACACCGCCAAAACCGGCTTCGGCGTCGGCCACGATGGGTGCAAAATTGTCGATATAGCCGGTGTCACCGGCGTCAATGCCGCGCGAGTGCTGGATCTCGTCGGCGCGGCGGAACGCGTTGTTGATGCGTTCGACCATGGTGGGCACCGAGTCGACCGCGTACAGGGATTGATCCGGGTACATCGACATCGAGCTATTGCCGTCAGCAGCAACTTGCCAGCCCGACAGGTAAATCGCCTTCACGCCAGCCTTGACCTGCTGCATGGCTTGACCACCGGTCAAAGCACCAAGGCAATTGACATAGTCTTCGGTGTGCAGCAGGTTCCAGAGCTTTTCAGCACCGCGGCGCGCCAGGGTGTACTCGATCTGGAACGAACCGCGCAGGCGCACGACGTCGGCAGCGCTGTAACCGCGCTTGATACCCTTCCAGCGCGGGTTCGTGGCCCAGTCTTTTTCCAGTGCGGCGATTTGTTGTTCGCGGCTCAATTGCTCGTTGATGGTCTGTGGCATGAGATCACTCCTAAAGTTGATAAAACGGCTTGCACCTGCGCTTAGCAGGGTCTGTTCGGCATGGGCTTATTTTAGGTCTTCTATAAGACTTAAATACAATCTTATGTCTTATAGAAGACATTATTTAAATTCAATGAAATCAATTACTTAACGCAAGCAATTCATATTATGAAACATAATTTTTTACAATGAAAAAAATTGCTGCGCTGCACTATTCTATTTTTCACATTGAAAAATTGCGTTTTCACCATGCGGGAAGATCTTCAGCCAGCAGCGTGTCGCCACGTGGCGACCCCGATCGACCGGCGTACCGGCGCAAAACAATCGACTTGCGCCGCCTTCCCGGTTGACGAAAGTCCAACGACGCCACCGGCGCAGCCCCTTCATTAAACCGGCAAAGCCACTTTCTGATCGACGCTGAACTGATAGTCTTTGAAAATGTGCTCGGCACTCAAGGTCTGGTAACTGCCGTCGGGCAAACGGCGCGTCGTGTCCTTGAGCCGGTAGGTGGTGTGACCGCAGGTCCAGAGCTTGAAGTTGCGCATGTGGGTGCACAGACAGGTCTTGTCCATCACCACGATATTTTTGCCATCGGGGTGCAAGGCCAGTTCGCGGTTGTAGGCAGTGATGTAGGCGCAGTTGCCGTTGCCGTCGAGCAAGTAGCCGTACGACTCACAGCCGGGCCGGATGCCCGAGCCAATGGCCGGCGAGCTTTTGAGCATGCGCATCGGGTAGCCGGTCGGCGAGATCGTGTTGACCACGATGTCTTCTTCGCTGGCTATAAAGTAATCTTGCTTGACATCGGCGGGCAAACCACACTCATTGGCCACGGTAAACCGGGTCGCCACCTGAACCGCGCTAGAGCCTGCTTCAAGAAAGGACACCGCATCGCTGCCGGTGAAGATGCCACCGGCGGCGATCACCGGAATGTCGAGCTGCTCGGTCTTCATGAACTGCACCACTTCGGCCACGATGGTGGCCAGATCGTATTGCGCCCAGTCCAGGCCAAAACCCAGATGCCCGCCCGCCAGCGGGCCTTCAACGATCACATAGTCGGGCTTGCGATCGAGCCGGGCGTTCTTGCGCAAAAACAATTGCAGCGCGCGCACCGACGACACGATGATGCCGAGCTTGGCGTCGCGAAAACGCGGATGGTCGGCAATGAGGCCGAACGAACCCAGATGCAAACCGGCGCTCAGGGTGATGCCATCAATGCCCGCATCCAGGGCGGACGCCATGCGCACCTGCAAGGTCTCGCGCGGCCCGTTCATGGTCAACTTTTCCATGCAGTTGACAAAGACCAGGCCTTCGCCTGTTTTGGCATGCATGGTGGCTTCAACGTGGCGCCGGGTGGCCTCGGCCAGCACGCCCAGATCAAACTTGATGATGGACTTGTCCGCGTTGTCGATGTTGGCCTTGTAAAAGCGGGTCTTGTCTTTGACGAAACTGGTGTCAAAGCGCCGATCCGACACGTCGGGCACCATCGCGTCGGAGATGTGGCCGATGCCGCCCAGGCGCGCTGTTTCCAGGGCCAGTTCGGCGGTTGAAATATCAACCCCCATGCCGCCGACCATGATCGGGACATACTCTTTTTTTCCGAACTTGAGGCGGAAATCATCAACACGTTTCATGAGCATCCTCGGGGGGACTCCAGCAGCTCGGGCACCCGTCCTGAACGTGGACCCCAAGGGCAAAGGAGAAGCTGAAAGTCGCAAGACAACATCGTCCTGTCAGCCCGGAATTCTACCCGCCTGCCCTCTCAAATCTGCCGGTTTGATAATTACCCTTTTCAGCTCTAGTGCTTGGCCCAGGCCATCGGGCCAGGCGCTCGCCCCGTCCTGGGCCCGGGTCGCGCGCGAGCCGTTGATCCTCCAGCGTTCACGTAAGATGGGCGCCAAAATCCCTCTGTCAAATCGCAACCTTCAGCAAGGCATCGACCCGCATGGCAACGTCATCCCCCAAACCCCTGCAGCCGCTCAAGGGCGTGCGCATTCTCAGTCTTGCGCTGAACCTGCCCGGCCCGGCCGCCTTGATGCGCTGCCAACAAATGGGCGCAAGCTGCGTCAAGCTCGAACCGCCAGCACCGGTTGGCGCGGCACCCGGCGCGTCGGGCGATCCGATGGGCCTGTACAACCGCAAGGCCTACGACGTGCTGCACCAGGGCGTTCGCATCAAAGTCGCCGACCTCAAGACGCAGCTGGGGCAAAAGGCCTTGCACCGGGAGTTGGCCAAAACCGATGTGCTGCTGACGTCCTTTCGCCCATCAGCGCTGAGCAAACTGGGGTTGGACTGGAAAGCCCTGCACCAGCGTTACCCGGCACTGTCGCAGGTGGCCATCGTGGGCGCCCCCGGCGCGCGCGCCGAAGAGCCCGGGCATGATTTGACTTATTTGGCAGAAAACGACCTCATTAGCGCTCTGGATCTGCCGCCCACCTTGTATGCCGACATGGGCGGCTCGCTGATGAGCTCGGAGGCCGTGCTCACGGCGGTGCTGATGCAGCAAAAGAAAGGCAAAGGTCGGCTGATTGAAGTCGCGCTCTCAAGCGCCGCGGGCTATCTGGCCTTGCCGCGCCAATGGGGCCTGACCCAGCCCGGCGCGGCCGTTGGCGGTGGTCACGCCGGTTACCGCGTTTATCCCTGCAAAGATGGCCGGGTGGCGCTGGCCGCCCTGGAGCCGCACTTTGCCAAGGCCCTGTGCGCGGCCGCGAGTGTGCCGTACGCCAATATCCTGACCCTGTTGTCGCCCGACACGCATGCGGCCATTGCCGGCTACCTGCTCGGCATGAACTGCCAGGCGCTCGACGCGCTGGCCAGGGACAAAGACATCCCCCTGCATACACTCCCGAATTAGTAGCTGCTTGCGCTTATGCCACGCGGGCTGCAGCCCGTTTTTATATAAATTTTTGCAGCAACACCATGGCGCGCGCTTCCATCGCCTGCCCCTGTCCCACCGGACCCATCTTTTCTGCCGTCTTGGCTTTGACGTTGACTTGATCGACGTCAAGCGCCAGCGCCAGCGCAATCCGCGCGCGCATGGCGGCGATATAGGGCATCAACTTGGGCGCCTGCGCGATCACGGTGCTGTCGACATTGCCGATTTCAAAACCCTGCGCGCGCACCCGCTGCGCTGCTTCTGTCAACAGCGCCAACGAATCAAAGCCCTTGAAGCGCGCATCGGTGTCCGGAAAGTGCGTGCCAATATCCCCCAGCGCGGCGGCGCCCAAGAGCGCATCGGTGATGGCGTGCAACAGCACGTCCGCGTCCGAGTGGCCGAGCAGCCCGAGGTGAAAGGGCACCTCGACGCCGCCCAGAATCAACTTGCGCCCCGCCACCAAGGCGTGGATGTCCCACCCTTCACCGATTCTGAAATTCATGGCATTGACCTTGTTTGAAGCGTTGCTTGACGGCTGCAGCGCAGCGGCACTGAACGAGCGCGCCTGCAGCACCGCTTCAGCCAAAGAGAAGTCTTGCGGGTAAGTGACCTTGAAATTCTGGGCGCTGCCGGGCACCAGCTTCGGGCTCAGCCCCATGGTTTCCAGGGCGCTGGACTCGTCGGTGACGCGGTCGCCAACGCGTTCCAGCGCGTCCCGCAAGGCACCGACGCGAAACATCTGGGGCGTTTGCGCCAGCCACTTGTCACCCCGCGCCAAGGTATCGGCCACCCGGCCCGCGGATTCACGCTTCAGGGTATCGGGCAAAGGCAGGGCCAGCAAACCGCCCACCTCGTCCTGCCAGCAGGCATCGATCAACTCATCGATCTGGTCGGGGCGTATCAAGCAGCGCGCCGCATCGTGCACCAGCACCCAGTCGCGGCTGGCCGCACCGTGCGCGAGCAAAAAATTCAATCCATTCAATACGCTCGCAGCCCGCGTGGAACCTCCGCAAGAAGCTACTAAAACATGAGCTGCATCGACGGCTTGTGTGGCAAAAAATAGGTCCTCTGGCGCCACCACCACCAGCGTTTGAGCAATCCGCGGCACCGCCGCAAAGGCTGCCAGTGTGTGCAGCACCATCGGCTGAGCGGCCAGCAACTGGTACTGCTTGGGACCAAGCGCCCCGGCGCGCGATCCGGTGCCGGCGCAAGGAATCAAGGCCCAGCAACGAGGCGCCGGGTCGCATGGGGGAATAAGTGCGGGGGTATCTAGCATGGTGTGGCCCGCATTCTAGAATCCTCCCTGAATCACCCTGGCTTGACAAGCGCAGGGTGTTGGCGTTTTTGTCACGCATTGGCCCTTGGGCCACCACCGGCCCTGCATTCATGGAATTACCCAAACTCATCCCCGGCAAGCGCTTCACACTGCCGCGCCCGGTCGGCTCGGCCGATGCCCTCTTACTGGCCCAACTGGGCTTGCGCGAAAAGAGCCAGCACAAGGTCACTGCCATCATCACCGCCGATGCGCTGGACGCGCAGCGCCTCATCGACGAGATGGCATTTTTTGCGCCTGAGCTGCGCTGTGTGCTGTTCCCCGACTGGGAAACCCTGCCCTACGACACCTTTTCACCGCACCAGGACCTGATCAGCGAACGCCTGGCGACTTTGTGGCGCATCAGCCAGCGCGACAAGGAAACGGGTGCCGATGTGGTGCTGGTGCCCGCCACCACCGCGCTGTACCGGCTGGCACCGCCGTCTTTTCTGGCCGGCTACACCTTTCATTTCAAAGTCAAGCAAAAGCTCGACGAGGCCAAACTCAAGGCGCAGCTGACGCTGGCCGGCTACAGCCACGTGACGCAAGTGCTGAGCCCGGGCGAATACGCGGTGCGCGGCGGTTTGATCGACCTGTTTCCGATGGGCAGCGCCGTGCCCTACCGCGTCGATCTGTTTGACGACGAGATCGACTCCATCCGCACCTTTGACCCCGACAGTCAGCGCAGCCTGTACCCGGTGCCCGAGGTGCGGCTGCTGCCCGGGCGCGAATTCCCGATGGACGACGAGGCGCGCGCGCGCTTTCGCAGCCGCTGGCGCGAGCTGATTGACGGCGACCCCACGCGCAGCCGCATTTACAAGGACATCGGCGCCGGCATGGCCACCGCCGGCATCGAGTACTACCTGCCGCTGTTTTTTGACGAGACCGCCACGGTGTTTGACTATCTGGGTGAGGCCGCCACGGTGGTGCTGCACGGCGACCTGGAGCCGGCTTTTGCCCATTTCTGGCAAGACACGCGCGAACGCTACCGGCTGGTGCAGGGCGACCCGCAGCAGCCCGTATTGCCGCCGGGCGCGCTGTTTTTAAACACCGAGCAGTTCTATGAGCGGGTCAACCAGCATGCGCAACTGGCTTTGCGGCCCAACGTTGACACGGCGAGCAGCTACGCCGAGTTTGAAGCGCTGCCGCCACTCTCTGTGGTGCGCGGCGCCGAAGACCCGCTCGCCCGGCTGAAAGCCCACATCCGCAATACCCAGCAGCGCACCCTGGTGCTGGCCGAGAGCGAGGGTCGCCGCGCCAGCCTGCTGGACTTTTTGCACGGCAGCCAGTTCGACCCGCCGTCGTTTGACTCCTTGGCCGAATTCGAGCGCAGCGATGAGCCGATCGGCATCGCCACATCCACCTTAAGCGTGGGCTTTGGCTGGCTGGAAGCGGGCATCGATTTTGTGACGGAAACCGAACTTTTTGCCGCCGGCCCGCCCACGCGACGGCGCAAAAAGCAGGAACAGGTCAGCGACGTTGAAGCACTGATCAAGGATCTGAGCGAGCTCAACATCGGCGACCCGGTGGTGCACTCGGCGCACGGCATTGGCCGCTACAAAGGGCTGATCAACCTGGACTTGGGCAACAAGCTGCCCAATGGCGAGCCGGAAGTGCAGGAGTTCTTGCACCTGGAGTATGCCGACCAGGCCACGCTCTATGTGCCGGTGAGCCAGTTGCAGTTGATCAGCCGCTACACCGGCGTGGCCGCGGACGAAGCGCCGCTGCACAGACTGGGCTCCGGCCAGTGGGACAAGGCCAAGCGCAAAGCGGCCGAGCAGGTGCGCGACTCGGCTGCCGAGCTGCTCAACATTTATGCCCGGCGCGCCCTGCGTGAAGGCCACGCCTTCAGGTACTCGCCCAACGATTACGAAGTCTTTGCCAACGATTTCGGCTTTGAAGAAACCGCCGACCAGAGCGCCGCCATCCACGCCGTCATTCAGGACATGATCAGCCCGCGTCCGATGGACCGGCTGATCTGCGGCGACGTCGGCTTTGGCAAGACCGAGGTCGCCCTGCGCGCTGCCTTCATAGCGATCACCGGCGGCAAGCAAGTGGCGTTTCTGGCGCCGACCACGCTCCTGGCCGAGCAGCACTACCAAACGCTCATTGACCGCTTCAGCAAATGGCCGGTCAAGGTGGCGGAAATGAGCCGCTTCCGGTCGGCGAAGGAAATCACCGCTGCGCTCAAGGGCGTGAGTGACGGCACCATCGACATCGTGGTCGGCACCCACAAACTGCTGAGCAAAGACACCCACTTCAAAGACCTGGGCCTGCTGATCATTGACGAAGAACACCGCTTTGGCGTGCGCCACAAGGAGCAGATGAAAGCGCTGCGCGCTGAAGTGGATGTGCTCACGCTCACCGCCACGCCGATCCCGCGTACGCTGGGCATGGCTTTAGAGGGGCTGCGCGACCTGAGCGTGATTGCCACCGCGCCGCAACGCCGCCTGGCGATCAAGACCTTTGTGCGCTCTGAGGGCAACGGCGTGATCCGCGAAGCCGTGCTGCGCGAGCTCAAGCGCGGCGGCCAGGTGTACTTCTTGCACAACGAGGTCGAGACGATCGAGAACCGCCGCGCCAAACTGGAAGAGTTGCTGCCCGAAGCGCGCATTGCGGTGGCGCACGGCCAGATGCCCGAGCGCCAGTTGGAGAGCGTGATGCGCGACTTTGTGGCGCAGCGCTACAACCTGCTGCTGTGCTCCACCATCATCGAGACCGGCATTGACGTGCCCACCGCCAACACCATCGTCATGAGCCGGGCCGACAAGTTTGGTCTGGCGCAGCTGCACCAGTTGCGCGGACGCGTCGGACGTAGCCACCACCAGGCCTACGCCTACCTGATGGTGCCGGACCTGGAAGGCCTGACCAAGCAGGCGCAGCAGCGGCTGGACGCCATCCAGCAAATGGAAGAACTGGGCAGCGGCTTCTACCTGGCCATGCACGACCTGGAAATTCGCGGTGCCGGCGAGGTGCTGGGGGAAAGCCAAAGCGGCAACATGTTAGAGGTCGGCTTTCAGCTCTACAACGAAATGCTCAGTGAGGCGGTGCGCTGCCTCAAGGCCGGTATCGAGCCCGACCTGCTCAGCCCGCTCAACGTCAGCACCGACATCAACCTGCACGCCCCGGCGCTCTTGCCCAATGATTTTTGCGGCGACGTGCACCTGCGCCTGTCGTTCTACAAAAAACTGGCCACCGCCAATACCACGCAGCAGATTGATGCGCTGCTGGAAGAACTGGTGGACCGCTTTGGCAAGCTCCCGAGCCAGGCGCAAACCCTGATCGACGTGCACCGCCTGCGCGTTCTGGCCAAACCCTTTGGCGTGCTCAAGGTCGATGCTGCGCCCGGCGTGATCACCATCACCTTCAAGAAGAACCCGCCGATTGACCCGATGAAGATCATTGCGATGATCCAGAAGAATAAGCACATCAAACTGGCGGGCAATGAGAAGCTGCGGATCGAGCGGGAACTGCCCGAAGTCAAAGACCGAGCGCAGATGGTGCGCGATGTGCTGAAGAATCTGGGGCAGCCGGTACTTGAGACCGGCGCAGCAGCCTGAATTTGTTAGCATCACATCCTCACCGAAACGCGTTCAACTCACTCACCAGGAGTCCACATGTCAACACCTGTTCACGAACTTGCGGAAGAAGTGCTTGACCTGCCGGCAGAAGATCGCGCCAAAATCCTTGAATTGCTGATCCATAGCTTTGAGCCGAAGTCGCGGGACCAAGACGCCTGGACGAAGCTGGCACTAACTCGGCGTGCAGAAGTTATTGAAGGAAAGGTCGCCATGGTCCCTGGCCGTGTCGCGCTGCAACGCGTCAGAGCCCGGATCGCATGACCTACGCAATTCACCCGGATGCCGAGGCTGAATTGCTTGACGCTGCGATGTTTTACGCTGAGCGTGCCAGCAAAGTGATCGCCGCCGCCTTCCTGGATGAATTTGAACGGGTTCTTGACTTGATTGTTGACAACCAACATCGTGGCGCTAAAAGTGATGATGGGTTGCGCGTCTATCACTTTGATCGTTTCCCCTACTCGGTTATTTATGAAGACAATGAAGCGCTTGGGCCGCAAATATTGGCAATTGCACATCAACGGCGAGAGCCTGGCTATTGGCGTGATCGGATGGACCAGTAGCAAAGTAGCGGGTACAGCCGACAGGGGTCACTGTTGCGTCAGTAAATCCTTGGCGTCATGTGCCTGATCGCCTGGAACTGGCAACCCGCCAGCCACACGCCACTGCTGCTGATCGCCAACCGCGACGAGTTCTACGCGCGCCCGACGGCAGCCCTGCACTGGTGGAACGAGGCAGCCATCCTGGCAGGGCGCGATTTGCAGGCGGGCGGCACCTGGCTGGGCGTCAGCCGCAGCGGCAGGTTAGCGGCCTTGACCAACTACAGGGACCCTACCGCCATGCGCGCAGAGGCGCCCTCACGCGGTGAACTTGTTAGCGCTTACTTACAGGCTGATACCAGCGCGATGGACTACCTGACGGAACTGGCCGGGCGCGCCGGTGACTACAACCCCTTTAACTTGCTGGTGTTTGACGGCACCAGCCTGCTCGGTTTGGAGAGTCGCCACGCCAGAATCGTCGCCCTGCAGCCAGGCTTGGGCGCCGTGTCCAACGCGGACTTTTTGACGCCCTGGCCCAAGCTGGCGCAGCTCAAGGACGGCCTCCAATCGCTGCTGGTGCAAGAGGACCCCACCGACGAGCAGTTGCTGGCGTTGTTGCACAACCCGTGCGTTGCCCTGGATGCTGACCTGCCCGCCACCGGCCTGCCGTTGGCATTCGAGCGCGCGCTTTCGGCCGCGTTCATCGCCACGCCCGACTACGGCACCCGGGCCTGCAGCATCGTGCGTTTTGAGACCGACCACATCACATTTCTTGAACAAAGCTTTGATGCCCATGGCGCCAAAGGGTGCCAGCAACTCACGACCGCATGGCGCCGCGTGGCGGATGATGCTTTGAATGCTGTATACCGGATCGGAAAATGAGACGAGCACTTAACTTGTCATTAACATAAAATTGTCGTCTAGCCCTCGTTCTGCTTGCCTAAGCAGCTATTAAAACAATAGTTAATTTTTCCCTCATGCACCCTACTGAAATCGCTCCCGGGCTGATCATTCAAGGCTTCACCCCCCCGCTGCGTCTGAGCGACTTCAAGCTGATCGCCTTCGACATGGACTCCACCCTCATCAACATCGAGTGTGTGGATGAAATTGCAGACGCAGTCGGCCGCAAGGCCGAAGTGGCCGCCATCACCGAAGCGGCCATGCAAGGCGACATCGCCGATTACAAAGAGAGCCTGCGCCAGCGCGTGGCGCTGCTCAAGGGGGTAACTGAGGTGCAGATGAACCAGATTTACCAGGAGCGCATGCAGTTCAACCCCGGCGCCTTTGAGCTGGTGGCAGCTTGCAAGAAATCCGGGCTCAAGGTGCTGCTGGTCTCGGGCGGCTTCACCCACTTCGCCGAGCGCGTGGCGCAGCGTCTGGGCATTGATTACACCCGCGCCAACGTGCTTGAAATCAAAGGCGGCGTTCTCACCGGCCGCATGGTCGATCAGCCCTGGGGCGACATTTGCGATGGTGCTGAAAAACGCACCATGCTGTTAGAGACCTGCGCGTTGCTGGGCATCAGCCCGCAACAGGCGATTGCGGTCGGCGATGGTGCCAACGACCTTTTGATGATGCGCGAGGCCGGCTTATCCGTGGCTTTTCACGCCAAACCCGCGGTGCGCGAGTCGGCCAATGTGTCGATCGAGTCAGGCGGGCTGGACCGCTTGCTTGAGCTGTTCCAACCCTGACCGGGCGCTGTTACTTTTACACCGGCTCGGGCACGCTGGGCAGGCCCGCCAGCGCCATCGCCAGTTCGGCTTCGTCATAGTGCTCGTCAGTCAGTTCACCGGCAAAGTACTTCTGGTAGGAGGTCATGTCAAAGTGGCCGTGGCCGCACAGGTTGAACAAGATGGTCTCTGACTTGCCTTCAGCCTTGCAGCGCAGCGCCTCCACAATCGCCCCTTTGATCGCGTGATTGGCTTCGGGCGCGGGTACGATGCCTTCATGGCGGGCAAACAGCACACCGGCTTCAAAGCATTCCACCTGGTTGTAGGCCACAGCCTCCATCAGGCCCAATTCCTTGCAGTGCGACACCAGCGGTGCCATGCCGTGGTAGCGCAGGCCACCGGCATGAAAGCCCGGGGGCGTGAACTGGCTGCCCAGCGTGTGCATTTTGGTCAGTGGCGTCATCCCGGCGGTGTCGCCAAAGTCGTAGGCGTATTTGCCGCGCGTGAGCGACGGGCAGGCTGCGGGCTCGACCGCCACGATGCGCGGCTTGGCCCCGCCGCGCAGGCCGTCCCCGATGAACGGAAACGCAATGCCGGCAAAATTGGAGCCGCCCCCGGTGCAACCCACCACCACATCGGGCCAGGTATCGGCCATTTCCATTTGTTGCATGGACTCCAGGCCGATGATGGTCTGGTGCAGCAGCACGTGGTTAAGCACCGAGCCCAGCGCATATTTGGTGTCGTCGCGCTGCACGGCGAGTTCCACCGCTTCCGAGATCGCAATACCCAGGCTGCCCGGATGGCTCGGGTTCTTGGCCAGCACCGAGCGGCCATAGACGGTTTCGTTGGAGGGAGACGCAACACAGCGCGCGCCATAGGTTTCCATCACCGCACGGCGATACGGCTTTTGGTCGTAGGACACGCGCACCTGAAACACTTCAACTTCCATCCCGTAGAGCGAGCCGGCAAAGGCCAGCGAAGTGCCCCACTGACCAGCGCCAGTTTCGGTCACCAGCCGCTTTATGCCGGCCTCTTTGTTGAAAAAAGCCTGGGGTACAGCGGTATTGGGCTTGTGGCTGCCAGCCGGGCTGCCGCCTTCGTATTTGTAGTAAATCTTGGCCGGGGTGCCGAGCGCTTTTTCAAGGCGGTGGGCCCGAAACAGCGGCGCTGGCCGCCACAGGCGAAACACATCGCGCACTGGCTCGGGGATCTCGATCTCGCGCTCCAGGCTCACCTCTTGCTGAATCAGCGCCATCGGAAACAGGGGTGCCAGGTCATCCGGGCCGACCGGTTGCATGGTGCCAGGGTGCAGCACGACGGGAAGTGGCTTGGGCAAGTCGGCCTGCAGGTTGTACCAAAACTTTGGCATCTGGTTTTCGTTCAAAAGAAATTTGGTCTGCTGGCTCATCAATGCTCCTGATCTAGATTGAAATCAACAATAAAAGTGGCGGTGTCACCCCGAGTATCCCCGCGTTTAGCGCGAAATCGCCTCCGCTGCCTGAATCGGGTTTATCCGCAGGCAATATAGCAAAACCCGGTATATGGATATGAGAACTCGGTCTATGGCGGGTCCCCAGCGGGCTTTAAGATGTGCCTTCATTTTTTTGCACCTGAAAGCCCCTCATGAAAATCGAAACACTCGCCGTCCACGGCGGCTACACGCCCGAGCCCACCACCAAAGCGGTGGCGGTGCCGATTTACCAAACTGTCGCCTTTGCGTTTGACGACACCCAGCATGGCGCTGATCTGTTTGACCTGAAAGTAGCGGGCAACATCTACAGCCGCATCATGAACCCGACTTGCGGCGTGCTCGAGGCGCGCGTAGCAGCCATGGAAGGCGGCATTGGTGCACTGGCAGTGGCCTCCGGCATGGCGGCGATCGCCTACGCGATTCAAACCATCACCGAGGCGGGCGACAACATCGTGTCGGCCTCAACGCTGTACGGCGGCACCTACAACCTGTTTGCCCACACCTTTCCGCAGATGGGCATCGAAGTGCGCTTTGCCGATTACCGTGACCCGGCCTCCTTTGCCAAACTGATCGACGCGCGCACCAAGGCGGTTTACTGCGAAACCATTGGCAACCCGCTGGGCAACGTCACCGACCTGGCCGCGCTGGCTCAAGTGGCCCATGCCCATGGCGTGCCCTTGATTGTGGACAACACAGTCGCCAGCCCGTACCTGTGCCGCCCGTTCGAGCACGGCGCCGACATCGTGGTGCACTCGCTCACCAAGTACTTGGGCGGCCACGGCACCACCATTGGCGGCATCATTGTGGATTCAGGCAAGTTCCCGTGGGCCGAGCACAAAGCGCGTTTCAAGCGCCTGAACGAGCCCGATGTGAGCTACCACGGCGTGGTTTACACCGAGGCGCTGGGCGAAGCCGCCTACATTGGCCGCGCCCGCGTGGTGCCGCTGCGCAACATGGGCGCTGCCCTGAGCGCGCTGGCCGCCTTCCAGATTCTGCAGGGCATTGAAACCCTGGCCTTGCGCATGGACCGCATCTGCGACAACGCCCTGCGCATCGCCCAGCAGCTGCAAGCACACACCAAAGTGGGCTGGGTCAACTACGCCGGGCTGCCCGGTCATGCGGACCACGCGCTGGTGCAGAAGTACCTGGGCGGTCGCGCCTCGGGCATCATCACCTTTGGTCTCACCGCCAGCGACAGCTTGCAGGCGGGTGCGCGCTTTCAGGACGCGCTCAAATTGTTCACGCGGCTGGTCAACATTGGCGACGCGAAATCGCTGGCCTGCCACCCGGCCAGCACCACTCACCGCCAGCTCAACGCCGAAGAACTGGCCAAAGCCGGTGTCAAGCCCGATATGGTGCGTCTGTCAATCGGTATTGAGCACTTTGACGATCTGCTGGAAGACCTGGAGCAGGCGCTGGCAGCGGTGTGATCTTTCAAACCGGCTGAGCCGCAAGCCCCAACAGCCGTTCGCGGCGACGCAGCGCCAACAATACCGCCTTCGACTGGTGCCCGCGTCAGACGCTGAAGCTGACGGTGTTGGCGTGGCGCCTTCGGCGCGAATGGCTTTGGTTGTTGTTGCAAGTTAAAGGCGGCGCCTGATTTATAGATAATCAGGCTGCAGCCCCCGTAGACTGTGCGTGACAAGCTATCAAATTAGTGAACGACAAGAGGCTGTTTCTGGTTGACTTTCATGGCCTGGTGACGCCAATCGCGCATGCAGCCTTGTCAAACAGCTCACTGGATCGTTTTGGCGTGATGAATACCAACCCAAGCCCAGTGGGTGCGGTGCCTTCGATTTCTGGCGCCACTTTCAAGGCCAGGCTCTATAACTTGCGATGATGGCGGCTGAGCACCCGCAGTGAATGTCGCACCACAGAAACGCTCACAAAAAAGTCATGCTGCTGAGACTGAAACTGTGCACCAAAGCCAGTGTTTCTACTACTGCATAAGACACACAGCGGTAGTAGTCGTCGGCGATCTGCTTCCCCCAAACCGGGCATTGAAACAGACATATCCCCGGCACGCAGGCCACCGCTGTGGGAGAACTGTGGTGATGCGCAGATGGATGATGGGGCGCAAATCGAGCCGCACTGGCATCTGGTGGCATAAACCGCACCGGACTACGAGGTAGATCAGCCCATCAGTTGGTGACGTAGCGAAGCGGCGTTTCACATGCGCAGCATGAGTAGCTCTGCGCCCGGTATACGCCGCACACCGCAAATCACTCTTTCGTACATATTTCTTAGTGGTGGACGGAGCACCCGGGTTCCCCAGCTATTCACCCCCAACCACGTCGGCGCCCAATGAAATCAACGATCTTCGCTCTTGAAATCACATTTTTGTAATGGCGTGAATTGCTAGCTTAGTGAATTTATGCGTGGTAAATGTTGTGATACAGT
>VMTC01000005.1 GCA_013791765.1 Rhodoferax sp. | reverse complement strand
TTCACCGCTGCATCGTCATTGGCTTTGGACAAACCATCCGTGAGTGCCACCCGGGTGGCATAACCCAGGCCATTGACGGGCGGGTTGTTGAGCGTAATCACGGCGATGTCGCCATGCACTTGGTAGTCAGCGGTCATGCTTGCATTCCTCGGTAATAAAAAATAGAACGATCGTGCGATAAGTTGCAGTTGTCAACTATACCCAGGAGTCCACCTCGGCTTTGTCGCAGGTGGGACAAAACGCCTACACCTCCAACCACTCCTTGCGGGTGTAGCTGTCTTTGCGCAGCTCATCGGGCGTGCCGCTGAACACGATGCTGCCGTGGCCCATGACCAGGCAGCGATCAGAAATATCCATGGCAATGGTCAGTTTCTGTTCAATCAGCAGCACCGAAATGCCCCGATTTTTCAGCTCTTTCAGGTAGTGCGCTACCAGTTCGACAATTTTGGGCGCCAGACCTTCGGTGGGCTCGTCGATGATGATCAAATCAGGGTCGCCCATCAGGGAGCGGCACAGCGTGAGCATCTGCTGCTCGCCACCGGACATCACGCCGGCCAGCATGTTTTGCCTTTCTTTAAGCCGGGGAAACATCTGGTACATGTCTTCCAACGACCAGCGTCCCGCCTTACGGGCATTCTTCTGCCCCAGGTACAAATTCTGTTCGACCGTCAGGTTGGGGAAGATGTCACGGCTTTCGGGCACGTAACCCAGACCTAAATGCGCGATCTCAAAGGTCTTTTTGCCCAGCAGTTCCTGCCCGCGCCACAAGAGCGAACCTTCGCAATCGACCAGACCCATGATGGCCTTGGCCGTGGTGGAGCGCCCGGACCCGTTGCGCCCTAACAGAGAGACAATTTCACCGGCCGCAACATCAAAGTGAACACCATGCAACACATGGCTTTTGCCGTAAAAGGCATGCAGATTTTCAATTTTCAACATATTCAATGCCCCCCTGCCTGCATGTCGGCCACGGAAGAGCCGAGGTAAGCCTCTTGCACCAGCGCGTTTGCGCGCACTGCGTCGGGGGTGTCGTAGGCCAGCAGCTCGCCGTAAACCACCACCGCGACCTTGTCAGCCAGGCCAAATACCACGCCCATGTCGTGCTCCACCGTCAACAGCGTTTTTCCAACCGTCACTTCTTTGATCAGCGAGATGAAGCGACTGGTCTCTGACTTGCTCATCCCGGCCGTGGGCTCGTCGAGCAAAATGACGCTGGCGCCCCCGGCGATGGTGATGCCAATTTCCAGCGCACGCTGCTCGGCATAGGTGAGGTTGATGGCCAGCACGTCTTTTTTCTTGTCCAGCTTGACCATTTGCATCAGTTCATCGGCGCGCTCATTGGCGTCATCCAGATCGGCCAGAAACTTCAAAAAAGTGTACTTGTAGCCCAGGCTCCAGAGTACGCCGCAGCGCAAATTCTCAAACACGCTAAGTTTGGGAAAGATATTGGTGATCTGGAAACTGCGGCTCAACCCCATGCGGTTGATCTCAAACGGCTTTTTGCCGTTGAGGCGCTGACCATTCAGAAGTACATCGCCGCTGGTGGGCTCAAAACGGCCACTGATCAGGTTGAACAGGGTCGATTTGCCGGCACCATTGGGGCCAATGATGCCGACACGCTCGCCCTGCGGCACAGCCAGATTGATGCCGCGAATGATGGCAGTCTTGCCAAAACTTTTGCGCAAGTCCTTGAGTTCCAGAGCGAAGCTCATAGCGTTTCCATCCGTTTGATCTCTTTCTCGATACTCTCTTGAATCTGCCCCCACTCGCGCGCAAACTGGCGGCGGCAGAGTTCAAACAGACCCAGCCCCGTCAGCATGATGAACGCAGAGCCAAACCAGCTGTTCAGCCCCTTCGAGTTCAAGGTGCCACCCAGGAAGCTCAGCTCTGGTCCGAGGGCCGCGTTGAGCTGCAGGTGATAGAGCATCTCGATCATGGCCGCCGCCCCCAAGAGCACAACCAGAGCTGTCAGCCCCAAGGCCAGGTAGCTGACCCATAATTCTCGCAAGTGACCAAACTTGGCCACCCGCAAGTTCATCATGAGCAGCGAGGCGACGCCGCCCGGTGCATACATCACCATGAACAGAAAAACCAGGCCTAGATACAAAAGCCACGCCTTGGTGAACTCCGACAACAGCACAAAAGCGAGCACCATCAGAATGCCACCGAGGATGGGCCCGAAGAAGAACGTGGCCCCGCCCAAGAAAGTGAAAAGCAGATAGGCGCCGGAGCGGTAGCCGCTGACCACCTCCGAGGTGACAATTTCAAAGTTCAGGGCCGCCAATCCACCCGAAACGCCAGCGAAAAAGGCGGCGATGATGAACGCGAAATAACGTACCTTTTGCGTGTCATAGCCAACAAATTCCACACGTTCGGGGTTGTCGCGCACGGCATTGAGCATGCGCCCCAGTGGCGTGCGGGTAAACGCAAACATCAGGCCGGTACAGACAAAGGTGTAGACAGCAATCAGGTAATACAGCTCAATCTGCGGCCCGTAAGTGATGCCAAAGGTCTTGGCACCCGCCACGCGATTACCCGATACGCCGCCCTCACCGCCAAAAAACTCGGGGAACATCAACGACATGGCCCATACCAGTTCGCCAATGCCGAGCGTGATCATGGCAAACGGTGTCGCTGCCTTCTTGGTGGTGACCCAGCCCAACAAGATGGCCACCAGCATGCTTGAGAGTCCACCCGCAATGGGCACCAGACTCACAGGCAAGGGCCAGCCTCCACTAACCTGGTTGAGCGTGTGAATCGCCAAAAACGAACCCATGCCCGAATAGACTGCATGGCCAAAGCTCAGCATGCCGCCCTGCCCCAGGAGAATGTTGTAGCTCAGGCAGACAATGATGGCAATACCCATTTGACTGAGCATGGTCTGGCTAAGGCTGCTGGTAAACACCAGCGGCGCCACGAGCAACACCAATGCGAACAATGTCCAGATCACCACCCGGCCAACGTTGAACGGCTTGAATTCATAAATCTTGCTGCTCATGGGTCAGCCCTCCCGCTTGCCAAGAAGACCCTTGGGCCGGAAGATCAGGATCAGTACCAGAAACAGATAGGGCAAGATCGGTGCGACCTGGCTGAGCTTGAGCTTCCATAAGGCATAACCGAATGTCTCAGGTGTCAGCATCACCCCCGCCGTCTGCAAGGCCGACATCAGAGACGCATCAATGGCCACCGCAAAAGTCTGTAACACGCCAATCAGGATGGAGGCCAAGAAGGCACCTGCCAGCGATCCCATTCCACCGACCACCACCACCACAAAAATGACGCCACCCACCGAAAAGGCCATGCTCGGCTCCGTCACGTAGGCGTTGCCCCCGATCACACCCGCCAGGCCCGCCAGCGCGCAGCCGCCGCCAAAAACCAACATAAAGACGCGCGGCACGTTATGCCCCAGCGCCTCCACCATCTCCGGGTGCGTCAAGGCTGCCTGAATCACCAATCCAATGCGCGTGCGGGTCAGCAACAGCCAGATCGAGATCAGCATCGACAAGGCAACTGCCATCATGAAACCCCGGTACATGGGAAATTGGGTGCCATAAAGCGTGAACAAAGGGCCATCGAGCGCCACCGGCACCCGGTAATCGACCGAACTGCGCCCCCATACCAGTTGCACCAGTTCCAGAATGATGTAGCTCAGGCCGAATGTAATTAGCAGCTCAGGCACGTGCCCAAACTTATGAACCCGACGCAAGAAATATTTTTCAAAGCCAGCGCCGACCAGGCCGACAAGGACCGGCGCCACCAACAGAGCCGCCCAGAAACCCAGCACCGAGGTCACCGTGTAGGCAAAGTAAGCGCCCAGCATGTAGAAAGAGGCATGGGCAAAGTTGAGAACGCCCATCATGCTGAAGATCAGCGTCAGCCCGGAACTCAGCATGAACAGCAGCATGCCGTAGCTGATGCCGTTGAGCAGGGAAATGGTGTAGAACTCCATGCAGTACTCGTGAAATGGTGAATTGAAGCCAGAGCAGAAAACTCAATGGCTGACTCAAAAAAAAGCCGGCCATCCTGCGCCGGCAGCCAACGACGGGGTGACCGCCAAGGTCACCCCGGGGTTCGGATGCTCGCCCGGTCTAGCTCGGACGCTTCATTTGACAGCTGGTCGGTGTGCTGGAAATGAAGGCATCCATCTGCTTGACCGGTACGAAGGTGTAGCCGGTGTTCTCAACGCTGTACGGATATTTCTTGTCCACCTTTTGCCATTTGGTCACAAACATGGACTGCTGCAATTGGTGATCAGACTTGCGCATTTGAACTTCACCCGCAAAGCTCTTGACCGTCAAACCCTCCAGAGCGGCCGCCACCTTGACCGGATCGCTGGACTTGGCTTTGGCAATTGCCGCAGCCATCAGGTTGATGCCGTTGTAAGTGGCCATGGTGTAGTAGTCGTCATTAAATTTTTTCTTGAAATCAGCCACAATAGCGCCAGCCTCGCCCGTGTGGTTGGCGTGGCCATAGGCAATGACATAGACCTCGCCCTCACCCCCCGCCGCCGCGAGCGCGGTAGGCGTGCCCGTGACCTGAGCGTAATAGGTGTACATCGGCAATTTGAGGCCGGCATCGTTGAGCGCCTTGACCAGCAGTGTCAAATCGGCACCCCAGTTGCCAGTCACGATAGCGTCGGCACCCGACTGCTTGATTTTGGCAACATAGGGCGCAAAGTCCTTGACCTGGCCGATAGGATGCAGATCATCGCCGACGATTTTTACATCAGGGCGCTTGCGCGCAATGCCATCCTTGAAATACTTGGCAACCTGTTGCCCGTGCGAGTAGTTTTGGTTGATCAAATACACATTCTTGACACTTGGCTGGTCTTTCATGAAGGTGGTTAAGGCTTCCATCTTCATGCTGGTGTCCGCATCCAGGCGGAAATGCCAATAATCGCATTTGTCGTTGGTCATCGACGGATCAACAGCGGCGTAATTGAGATAAACGACTTCTTTGCCTGGATTACGCGAATTGTGCTTGGACACGGCATCAGAAATTGCCAGGCCGGCGCCCGAGCCGTTGCCCTGCGTCACATAGCGAAAGCCCTGGTCGATGGCCGCCTTGAGTGAATTCAGGCTTTCCTGGGGCGAACCCTTGTTGTCAAAACCCATGACTTCAAACTTCACTCCCGCCGGGTTCTTGGCGCCACTCAAGCGCTCAGCCACAAACTGCCAGCTTTTGAGCTGGTTTTGCCCCACATTGGCGAACGGACCCGACAGCGGGTCAATAAACGCAATTTTGACCGTTGTCCCACTTTGCGCCAAGGCGCCGCCGACGCACAAAACGGCAACTGTTCCAGCGACAAATTTCATCACCAATTTCATAAAAAAATCTCCTGAGGTTCGATTGATCAACACCCGGCCAGCGTACAAGCAATGGTGCAGGCCCCCATAAGGGATTTCCCGTAGGGTGAATCACCCATGTGACAGGCAGCTATTCAAGACTCAGGCGTCGGGCAGCTTGTACTCCTTGAGTAGTTCACGCAATTTGCTCTTTTGCATCTTGCCGGTGCCACCGAGTGGAATCGCGTCCACAAAGACAACATCGTCGGGAATCTGCCATTTGGCGGTCTTGCCTTCATAGAAGGCCAACAACTCCTCTCGCGAGACTTCCGCGCCCGGCTTCTTCATCACGGCAATGATGGGTCGCTCGTCCCACTTGGGATGTTTCATGCCAATGCAAGCCGCCATGGCCACGGCCGGATGCGCCATGGCAATGTTTTCGACGTCGATGGAGCTGATCCATTCGCCGCCCGACTTGATGACGTCCTTGCTGCGGTCGGTGATCTGCATGTAGCCATCGGCGTCAATCGTCGCCACGTCGCCAGTGGGGAACCAGCCATCAACCAGGGGCGAGCCGCCCTCGCCCTTGAAATAGTCACTGATGATCCAGGGGCCCTTGACCAGCAAATCACCGTAGGCCTTGCCGTCCCACGGCAACTCATCCCCATTGCCGTCGACAATTTTCATGTCCACGCCAAAGACACCACGACCCTGCTTGAGTCGGACCTTCATCTTTTCCTCACTCGTCATGGCCAGATGCTTGTTCTTGAGTGTGCAAACCGTCCCGAGGGGCGACATTTCAGTCATGCCCCAGGCATGCAGCACCTCCACCCCATAGACATCATTGAACGCCGTGATCATGGCCGGCGGGCAGGCCGACCCCCCGATGACCGTGCGTTTGAGCGTGCTGAAGCGAAGACCGCCGCTGTGCATGTGGCTCAGCATCATCTGCCAGACAGTGGGCACGCCAGCCGCAAACGACACGCGCTCGCTCTCAATCAATTCGAAGATCGATTTGCCATCCATGGCCGGACCCGGAAATACAAGCTTGGCCCCCGTCATGGCCGCGGAATAGGGCAAACCCCAGGCGTTGACGTGGAACATGGGCACCACCGGCAGCACGGTGTCACGCGCACTCATGCTCAAGGCGTCGGGCAGAGCCCCGGCCAGCGCATGCAGCATGGTAGAGCGATGGCTGTACAGCGCGGCCTTGGGGTTACCCGTGGTGCCGCTGGTGTAGCACATGCTCGAGGCCGAATTTTCATCAAACGAGGGCCACTGGTAGTTGGAGGTCTGGGCGCCAATCCAGGCTTCATAACTAATCAGACCGTCAATGCCGCTGTCCAAGGGCAGTTTGTCGGCATCGCACATCGCCACATAGTGTTTGATGGTGGGGCACCGACCATGAATGGCTTTGACAATCGGCAAAAAGCTCATGTCAAAACACAGTACCGAATCTTCAGCGTGGTTGGCAATCCAGACAATCTGGTCCGGGTGCAGGCGTGGGTTGAGTGTGTGCAACACCCGACCCGAGCCACTGACACCAAAATACAGTTCCAGGTGACGGTAGCCGTTCCAGGCGAGTGTGGCCACCCGTTCGCTGAACGGCAGTTGCATCCCGTCAAGCGCATTGGCCACCTGGCGTGAGCGCGACGCTATGTCCTTGTAGGTACAGCGATGAATGTCGCCTTCCACTCTGCGCGACACGATCTCGCCCTCGCCATGGTGGCGCTGCGCAAATTCGATCAGCGACGAAATCAACAACTGGTGGCTTTGCATCAACCCGAGCATGAAAATTCTCCTCTATGTAAGCTTATTGATTTAACGATCCGAGCGCATGGTACTGCGGTTTTCAAATCGAATAGACGCCGCAACACGACCCTGCGCGGGCATTGGCACCCTTGCATTTCGTATGCACCAGCTTCGTTTTGATCTTTTGAGTCTGCTACCGTTGCCGGGCTCTTGCAAGCTTTGTCGCGCGCGCGACAAAGTCTCATTGAGTTGCCCATTAGCCTGCCTGTGCCTTGATGCAATCTTGCCTGCACAATGCTTCACGACGACACATTCACCGCAATGGACCTGCACCCATGTTCAGCAGCTCAACTTCATCAAGCTCCCGTTTTCTTGCCGCGCAACCCTGGTTTGCCCGCCTGCCGCGTTTGACTCAGATTCGCGTCGATGAAAGCATCTTGCGCATGAGCGCAAGCCGCGGTGATGTGGTGCTGCACGCCAACGAAAAAATCGAAGGCTGCTACGCGGTTTTGTCGGGCTTGATCAAAATACAAACCGTTCCCGTCAAGGGGCGCTCGTCGAGCTTTGTGGGGGTGGCATGCGGCGAATGGTTTGGCGAAGGCTCAGCCCTGAAGGACGAGCCGCGCCGCTACGAAGTCATGGCCTTGCGCGATACCGAATTGCTGTGCCTGCCGCTGACCGAATTTGAACAGCTTCGGGCCACCAGCATCGAGTTCAACCAATTTTTGGTGACCCAGCTTAATCTGCGGGTCAGCCAAGCCATGGCGCTCATTGAAGCCACGCGTCTGCGCACGCCCGAGCAGCGTGTCGCGCTGTCCCTGAGCAGCCAGTTCTGGAGCCGAACACGCAAACTGAGTCTGTCGCAAGACGAACTGGCCAGTCTGGTCGGCATCTCGCGTCAGACCGCCAACCGGGCCTTGCAGGCCTTGGCGCAACGCGGGCTGGTGACGCTTGAATTTGGGCGTGTCGATATTGGCGACGATGACGCTTTGATGCGTTTCATTTTTTCAACGCCCGAAAAGAAGACCAGTTTGCGCGCGCCCTGAACCGCGCCACGGCAGCTTCCTCGATAACCCTGCGGACTCTGTGCAAGAGCGCTCTGCGACACAATTCGGCCATGACCCTGGCCTCACAAAAATTGACCGCGCTCGATCTCGGCGTGGACTGGCGCAACAGCTTTGCCCAGCTGGGCCCGCGCTTTTATACGCCGCTGGCGCCCTGGCCCCTGCCCACGCCCTATTGGGTCGGGCGAAGTAGCTCAGTGGCCCGGGAACTGGGGCTTAACGCGGCATGGCTGAACTCACCCGAACTGCTGGAGGTACTGGCTGGCAACCAGCCGCTGGTCGGCACGCAGCCCCTGGCCAGCGTTTACAGCGGTCATCAGTTTGGCCAGTGGGCTGGGCAACTCGGTGATGGTCGCGCCATTTTGCTGGGGGAAACCGCCGGCCTCGAAGTGCAGCTCAAAGGCTCGGGCCTTACACCTTACTCGCGCATGGGCGACGGGCGTGCCGTATTGCGGTCAAGCATTCGCGAGTTCTTGTGTAGTGAAGCGATGCACGGCCTGGGCATCGCCACCTCGCGCGCCCTGTGCGTCATTGGCTCGGATGCCCCGATACGGCGCGAAACCATGGAGACCGCAGCGGTGGTGACACGGGTCGCGCCCAGCTTTATCCGCTTCGGCCACTTCGAGCACTTTTCTCACCATGACCAGCCAGAGCAGCTCAAGATATTGGCCGATCACGTCATTGACCGCTTCTACCCGGCGTGTCGCAACAGTGAAAATTTTGCAGGCAACCCCTACGCGGCCCTGCTGGAGGCTGTGAGCGAGCGCACTGCAGACATGGTGGCACAGTGGCAAGCGGTGGGTTTTTGCCACGGCGTCATGAACACCGACAACATGAGCATTCTGGGTCTGACGATCGATTACGGGCCGTTCCAGTTTCTCGATGGCTTTGACCCCAGCCACATCTGCAACCACTCCGACACCCAAGGCCGCTACGCGTTCAACCAGCAACCCAACATTGCCTACTGGAACCTGTTTTGCCTGGGGCAGGCACTGCTGCCGCTGATCGGCGAACAGGAACTCGCCCTCGCGGCACTGGAATCCTACAAGACGGTGTTTCCGGCCGCCTTTGAGCGGCGGATGTTTGACAAACTGGGGCTGGCCGATGCCAGCGCCAGCACCGCCAGCCTGGATCGGGCATTGCTGCAGGATCTTTTGCAATTGCTGGCCAAGGAAAAAGTGGACTACACCATTTTCTGGCGCCGCCTGAGCCATGCAAGCGCCGGCACTGACGCGTCATCGGTGCGTGATTTGTTTGTAGATCGGACTGCGGCAGAGGCATGGTTGCTACGCTATTCAGAGCGAATGGCGATTATTCCACCTGGGCTAGCGACCGATTTGATGCTGAAAAACAATCCGAAATTTGTGCTGCGCAATCATTTGGGAGAGCAAGCCATCCAGTCCGCGAAAGAAAAGGACTTTTCTCAAGTCGACACCTTGCTGATGCTGCTTGAATCACCCTATGAAGAACATCCTGGTTTCGATGACTTCGCTGGCTTTGCGCCCGACTGGGCCAGCAGCATCGAAATCAGCTGCAGCTCTTGAGCCTTTTCAACTCACCGTGCCATCCAGGGCCACTACAAAAGGCCCATTTCAGGAACAACAAGCCCCATGACCTACAAAATCGAAAAAACCGACGCCCAGTGGCAAGCCCTGCTGGCCGCCAAAGGCGCCGAGCCGCTGGCCTTTGAGGTCACCCGCCATGAAGCCACCGAGCGCGCCGGCAGCGGCCGTCTCGAAGGCGAACAAGCGGCGGGGGTTTACAGCTGCATTTGCTGTGACAAGCCGGTGTTTGACGCCAGCACCAAGTTTGAATCGCATTGCGGCTGGCCCAGCTATTTCCAGCCGATTGACACGGCGGCCGTGGCGACCAAGGTTGATGGCAAACTGTGGCAGCAACGCACCGAGGTCCATTGCCCGGACTGCGGCGCCCATCTGGGTCATGTGTTTGAAGACGGCCCGGCGCCCACGGGCCTGCGCTACTGCATCAATTCGGCTTCGTTAAAATTCACCCCCACATGAAAATACTGATTGATTTCTTCCCCATCCTGCTGTTCTTTGGCGCCTACAAGGTCTACGACATCTATGTTGGTACCGCCGTCCTGATGGCCGCCACCGTGATCCAGATGGGCCTGATCTACACGCTGGACCGCAAACTCACGGTCATGCACAAGATCACGCTGGCGCTGGTGCTGATCTTTGGCGCGTTGACCCTGGTGCTGCAGGACGAGCGTTTCATCAAATGGAAACCCACCGTGCTCTACGCCGCCATGGGCATCGCCCTGGCGCTGGCGGTCTGGGTCTGGAAGAAAAACTTCCTCAAGTTGATGCTCGGCAGCCAGATGGAATTGCCTGATCGGGTGTGGATGCGACTCAACCTGGTGTGGGTGGTGTATTGCCTCTTCATGTCGCTGATCAATGCCTACGTGGCCGCCTACTACAGCACCGAAGCCTGGGTCAATTTCAAGCTCTGGGGCTATGCCTTTCCGCTGGTCTTCATCGTCGGTCAGGGCTTTTATATTTCACGCTACCTCAAGACCGACGAGACCCATACCTGAACCGATTGAACCTGCCAGCCAAACCCATGAACGCCACAGACACCCGCCCCACCGCCCCCACCGCGCAACTGCTTGACCAGCGTTTGCGTGACGTCCTGCAACCCAGCGCGCTGGAGGTGATCGATGAAAGCTGTCAGCACCACGGCCACGCCGGAGCCAATGGCAGCGGTTTTGGCACTCATTTTCGGGTGCGTATCACTTCACACTTATTTACGGGCAAGCCGGTCGTGATGCGACACCGCCTTGTGTATGATGCGCTGCACGATTTCATGGCAGGCGGCTTGCACGCGCTGGCCATTGAAGCCCAAGTACCCACTGTTTGAATGTCTTTTTACTTTGTTAACCAGGGATCCTGAATGAAAATGAAATTTCTGTCCGTCATTGCCGCTGCCGCACTGTTAAGCACCCTGGCACCGACGGTAATGGCGCAAAACGTGGCTATCGTCAATGGCAAAGCCGTGCCCTTAGCGCGTGTCGATGCGCTGGCCCAACAGGTGGCCCGCTCCGGGCGCCCGATGACGCCCGAGATTCAAGCGCAACTGAAAGAAGAAGTCATCGCACGCGAAATTTTCATGCAAGAAGCCAAGAAGCAAGGCCTTGACACCACCGAAGACTTTCAAAACCAGATGGAACTGGCGCGCCAGACGCTGCTGATCCGCGAGCTGTTTGCCAACTACCAGAAAACCAGCCCAGTGACCGATGCCGACATCCAGGCCGAATACGACAAGTTTGCCGCGGCCAACAGTGGCAAGGAATACCGCGCGCGTCACATCCTGGTTGAAAAAGAGGACGAGGCCAAAGCCATCATTGCCCAGCTGAAAAAAGGGGGGAAATTTGACGTCATCGCCAAGAAGTCCAGCAAGGACCCTGGCTCTGGCGCCAACGGCGGTGACCTGGACTGGGCTAACCCCAGCAACTACGTGCCCGAGTTCTCGCAAGCCCTGACCAAGCTGAGCAAGGGTCAGACCACCGACACGCCTGTGAAGTCACAGTTTGGCTACCACATCATCCGGCTTGACGATGTGCGTGATGCCCAGTTGCCCAAGTTTGACGATGTCAAGCCACAGATTGGACAACAACTGCAGCAACAAAAAATGACCAAGTACCAGGAAGATCTGCGCGCCAAGGCCAAGATCGAATAAGCCTTGCAGGAATCTTGAAAAAAGCGGCTGAGGCCGCTTTTTTTGTGATTCCCGGCCGTTCAGACCTGCCTTTGTAGGTCAACAATACTTCACACTGCAGACTTGGACTACCGTAGCCTCTGCGGGCTAGATCCAATGGAGGCAAACACGCCTGCGTCAATTCACCAATTAGCCACCCAATCTTGAACTTTTTGAAAGACCAATTCTGACGTCTGAGTTACCCGAGTTTGAACCACCCCGCAATTTCGGCATGAACCTCATCAAGTGCCGGCATTACACGCAACCCTAACTGGACATAGCCGCCACATTGGCCCGTGCCGTGTGCAATTTGTTGTAGCTGTCGATCAGGCGCTGGTGCCTGTCGAGCTTCTCCAGTTTCATACTCGTCGGCGTTAAGCCGAAGAAGCGCACGCTGCCGTCCACCGACCCGATCACCGCGTCCATCCGTGGGTTGCCAAACATCCGGCGGAAATTGACCACGTAATCACCCAGTTCCAGGTCATCGGCCAGCAACACCTCCAGCACCACATTCAAGGCCTGGTAAAACAATCTGCGCTCGACCGTGTTGTCGTTGTACTGCAGGAAGGCACCCACTTGCTCGTGCGCCGCCTCGAATTGCTGCAAGGCGAGATGAATCAGCAGCTTCAACTCCAGAACGGTCAGCTGGCCCCAAGCCGTGTTCTCGTCAAATTCGACGCCGATCAATGTGGCTATGTCGGAGTAGTCGTCCAGCTCATTGCTGTCCAAACGCTCAAGCAGTGCTTCCAGGCTCGCATCGTCCAGGCGATGCAAGTTCAAGATATCAGCGCGGAACAACAGTGCTTTGTTTGTGTTGTCCCAGATCAAATCTTCTACCGGATAGACCTCCGAATAGCCCGGCACCAAGATGCGGCAGGCCGTGGCGCCCAGCTGGTCATACACCGCCATGTACGCCTCTTTGCCCAGGTCTTCGAGAATTCCGAACAAGGTCGCGGCCTCAATGGCATTGGAGTTTTCACCTTTGCCAGAAAAGTCCCACTCAACAAAATTGAAATCCGCTTTGGCGCTGAAAAAGCGCCACGACACCACGCCGCTGGAGTCGATAAAGTGTTCAACAAAGTTATTCGGCTCCGTCACGGCGTTGCTGTTGAAGGTGGGCTGAGGTAGGTCGTTGAGGCCTTCAAGACTGCGACCCTGCATCAATTCCGTCAGACTACGTTCCAGCGCCACCTCCAGTCTTGGATGCGCTCCGAATGACGCAAACACACCGCCGGTGCGCGGGTTCATCAAGGTGACGCACATCACCGGGTACACCCCACCCAGCGACGCGTCTTTCACCAGCACCGGAAAGCCTTGCTCTTCCAACCCTTTAATGCCGGCCAGAATGCCGGGATATTTCGCCAGCACTTCGTGCGGCACATCAGGCAATGCGATTTCACCTTCAAGAATTTCGCGCTTGACCGCCCGTTCAAAAATTTCTGACAAACATTGCACCTGCGCTTCAGCCAGCGTATTGCCGGCACTCATGCCATTGCTCACAAACAGGTTTTCGATCAGGTTGGATGGAAAATACACCACCGCGCCGTCCGACTGCCGCACAAAGGGGAGCGAACAAATACCGCGCTGCACATTGCCGGAGTTAGTGTCGACCAGATGCGAGCCACGTAGTTCGCCATCGGGGTTGTAAATTTGCCGGCAGTACGCATCCAGAATTTCAGTCGGCAGCGCGTCTTTACGGCCAGGCTTGAACCAGCGCTCGTTCGGGTAATGCACGAACGCTGCGTTGGCGATATCTTCGCCCCAGAACGCACCCGCGTAGAAGTGGTTGTTATTGAGCCGCTCGATATATTCGCCCAACGCCGACGCCAACGCGCTTTCCTTGGTCGATCCCTTGCCATTGGTAAAACACATCGGCGAGTGCGCATCGCGGATATGCAGTGACCACACGTTGGGCACCAGATTGCGCCACGACGCGATTTCAATCTTGATGCCCAAGTCCGCCAAAATCCCCGACATATTGGTGATGGTTTGCTCAAGTGGCAGATCCTTGCCGGCGATATAGGTGCTTGCTTCTGAACCCGGATTCAACGTCAGCAAGGCCTGCGCATCGGCATCTAGATTCTCGACCTCTTCAATCACAAACTCGGGCCCGGCTTGCACCACTTTTTTGACCGTGCAACGGTCGATGGAACGCAAAATGCCCTGGCGGTCTTTGGCAGAAATATCCGCCGGCAACTCAACCTGAATCTTGAAAATCTGCTGATAGCGGTTTTCCGGGTCAACAATGTTGTTCTGCGACAGCCGGATATTCTCGGTAGGAATATGGCGGGTGTCGCAGTACAACTTCACGAAGTAAGCCGCGCACAAGGCGGAGGAGGCCAGAAAGTAATCGAACGGGCCTGGTGCCGAACCATCGCCCTTGTAGCGGATTGGCTGGTCAGCCACCACCGTGAAATCATCGAACTTGGCTTCAAGACGAAGCTTGTCGAGAAAGTTGACTTTAACCGAGATTGTCCATTAGAACTTTTCCGGATTTTTGCTGCACAATGAGCGCTCACTTTTTTGAAAAATTTCTAATGGCATTCATTAGAAATAGTGCAATGAAATCAATGCTTTTCTAGAAATTAGCCGTCGTC
>VMTC01000025.1 GCA_013791765.1 Rhodoferax sp. | reverse complement strand
CGGCATGTGAATGTCGATCAGCGCCACATCGACCTGGTGGTGCTGCAGCCATGCCAGCGCCTGGGCCGCGTTGGCGGCCTCGGCCTCCACACGGGCTGCTGGTGCCGTGCAATCGCCTAAGAGCGTTCGCAGGCGGGCCCGGGCCAGCGCTTCATCGTCGACGATCAATACCTTCAGGGTCATGGCGCCAGCGCCCCCGAGCTCATAGCGGAACCTCGATGCGAACCTGAAACACGCCGTTTTTCAGCCCATATTGAAACTGCCCTTGCACGTCGTGCAGCAGGCGGATTCGTTCACGCACGTTGGCCAGTGCCAGGCCGCTGCCAGGCACACTGTGGCCCACCGGCACGGTGTTGGTGACCTTGATGACAACGCTGGAACCTCGGCGCTGCGTTGAAATCTTGATTTGCGCCCCTTGCGCGCTGGGCTCCACCCCGTGTTTGACGGCGTTCTCCACCAGCGGTTGCAGCAGCAAGGGAGGCAGCTTGGCGCTTGCGGCGTGCGGGTCGAGCGCCCACTCCACTTGAATACGTTCGCCAAAGCGCAGCTTCTCGATCGCCAGATAGCGCTGCGCCAGCATGATCTCATCAAGCAGGGTCACCGATTTGCCCTGGTCCATCAGCGCATGGCGAAACAGGTCGCTCAAATCTTCCAGCAGGGTCTCGGCCTTGGCCGGTTCGGCGCGCACCAGCGCAATCGCCGTGTTGAGTGTGTTGAACAAGAAATGCGGGCGAATGCGCGCCTGCAACTCGGAGAGGCGCGCCGCCGTGGCCGCTGGCGTCTGGCCCTTGGCGCGCAACACCAGCGCCGCCACCAGCGCAGCTGACAACAAGGCACCGCTGGCCGCGCTGGCCAGCCAGGGCGTCGGCTCCAGCAAGCCCACCAACCACAGCACGGCGCAGCCATACAAACCCGCGATGGCACCCAGCACAACGCCCGCCAGTTGCTGGGCAGCGCTGCTCAGGCGGGCCAGCATTTTCTTGAGGCTGCACGCCGCAATCAGCCAGACCAGCGTGGCCGGCAGAGCACCGCCCGTGATCAGCGACAGGCGCGTGAGCCAGTCCAGAAAGGTCGCGGCACCAAACATGGCGCCCACCGACACCACCACCTCAACGAACAACACGGCGCGCAGCATCACGCCCACATGGCAGGCATCAAACACCAGCACGGCAGCAGCTTTGGCGGCCGGCGCAGGATGCTGCGGGGCGAGCTCCTGGAAGGTCGATAAAATTTGAGAATCTTTCATTGATCCATGAGGTTGCAAGCTGAGGCCAGCTTGGGGCTGATTATTGATGATTCTCTGGCGCAAGCCCCACCCGCACAAACCCGCCCCATGTCACACAACCAATTTGATAAAAAATCGCAAGCCTGGTCTGCGCTGTTTTCCGAGCCGATGAGCGATCTGGTCAAACGCTACACCGCGAGCGTGTTTTTTGACAAGCGGCTGTGGCAGGCTGACATTGCCGGCTCTCTAGCCCATGCCGACATGCTTTGCCAGCAAAAAATCATCAGCTTGGAGGACCACCAGTCGATTCAAAGCGGCATGGCGACGATCACGACCGAGATCGAGTCCGGTGCTTTTGAGTGGAAGCTGGACCTCGAGGACGTGCACCTCAACATCGAGGCGCGCCTGACGCAACTCATTGGCATTGCCGGCAAGCGCCTGCACACCGGGCGTTCACGCAACGACCAGGTAGCCACCGACGTGCGCCTGTGGCTGCGCGGCGAGATTGACCTGATTGGCGCGCTGCTGACCGAGCTGCAAAAAGCACTGCTGGACGTGGCCGAGAAAAATGTCGAGGTGATTCTGCCGGGCTTCACCCACCTGCAAGTGGCCCAGCCCATCAGCTTTGGCCACCACATGCTGGCTTACGTGGAAATGTTCAGCCGCGACGCGGAGCGCATGCTGGAGGTGCGCCGGCGCACCAACCGACTGCCGCTGGGCGCCGCCGCGCTGGCAGGCACCAGCTACCCACTGGACCGCGAACGGGTCGCCATGACTCTGGGCATGGTCGATGACAAAGGCCAGCCGCAGGTTTGCCAGAACTCGCTGGACGCCGTGAGTGACCGCGACTTTGCCATCGAATTTACTGCGGCAGCCGCCCTGTGCATGGTGCACATCAGCCGCATGAGCGAAGAGCTAATTTTGTGGATGAGCCAGAGCTTTGGCTTCATCAAGATTGCCGACCGCTTTACCACCGGCAGTTCCATCATGCCGCAGAAGAAAAACCCGGATGTGCCCGAGCTCGCGCGCGGCAAGACCGGGCGCGTGGTCGGCCACCTGATGGGCCTGATTACGCTGATGAAGGGCCAGCCGCTCGCTTACAACAAGGACAACCAGGAAGACAAGGAGCCGCTATTTGACACCGTGGACACGCTTAAGGACACGCTGCGCATCTTTGCCGAAATGATCGGCGGCCAGCTCAACCCCGCCACTGGCTTGAAAGAAGGCGGCATCACGGTCAACCCAGAGGCGATGGAACGCGCCGCCCTCAAAGGCTATGCCACCGCCACTGATCTGGCTGACTACCTGGTTCGACGCGGCCTACCCTTCCGCGACGCGCACGAGGTGGTGGCGCACGCCGTCAAGGCCGCCATCACGCACCAGGTCGATTTATCGGATTTGCCCTTAAAGGTGCTGCAGGAGTTCAACCCGAGCATCGAAAAGGATGTGTACGCATCTTTGAGTCTGCGCGGTTCGCTCAATGCGCGCGACCTGCTGGGCGGCACGGCGCCAAATCAGGTACGCCTGCAGATTGCGCGGCAGCGGGTGCGGCTGGCATAGGTCACAATCGCGTCAATCTGCGTCTAGCTGGCCAAAATTCAAGAAGCCACAACAATGCGCCGATGAAAGCACTGGATCGACAGGAAAGCAACATTTAAATGACGCATTCGTGCAAGTGACAGTCCATGGACCTTCCCGGCATCTCTTTCAGTGAGACCGATGGGCAGGTGTTCCTGCGCTGCGAACCCGCGCTGGAGCGAGCGCCGGTTGACAGCGCCGCGCTAAAAACCCTGCTGATACTGGCGGGCTTTGGCGACCTGCTGCTGCACGAAGAAGCCATTGCCAGCGCCGCGCGCGATTGCACCAACACACAGGAACCGTTCGAGCGCCTGGTGGCACAGCGCAGTGACGCGGCGATCCAGGTCCAGATTGCCCCCGACGAAATGGCGGCAGACATCAGCTTCACATCGGCCCATGGGGGCAAAGCACTCGCCATGGAAGACCTGATGCGAGCCTTGGTCGAAGCGGGCGTGTTGTTCGGCGTTGACGAAGCAGCACTACAACAGGCCTGGGCTTGCGGCGTAGACGCCGGGCCGGTGCGGGTGGCACGTGGGGTCAGCCCCGAAGACGGGATTGACACTGTTTTTGAAGAACTGATCCCCGAGACCATCGACCGCGCCCCCAAGCTCGATGAAAATGGCCTGATCGATTACCGCGAGCATGGCAGCATTGCCATGGTGCAGTCCGGTGCACCGTTGATGCGGCGCATTCCGCCGACGCCGGGCGTGGTCGGCCACAGCATCCGGGGTCGCGTGCTGGCACCGCACGCCGGGCATGACGAGCCTTTTGCTGCCACACTGGCCGGCGCGAAGGTGGCCAGCAACGACCCCAATTTACTTCAGGCCGCTGTAAGCGGAATGCCCGTGCGAGTCAAGTCCGGCATCATGATTGAGCCGATCCTGCGCGTCGCCGAAGTCAATATGACAACCGGCAATATCCACTATGACGGCACCGTGCATATTGATGGCGACGTTCTGCAGAGCATGAAAGTGCAGGCCAGCGGCGACATTGTGGTCAAGGGCATGGTCGACGGCGGGCTCCTGCAGGCCGGTGGCGACATCAAGGTAACCGGCGGCGTCATCGCGCACGCGCGCTTAAGCGCCGGCGGCGCAGTCAGCGCGCGTTTTGCCGAAGGCGCCAAAATTGATGCCTGCACGGTGATTGCCCTTGAAGACATGGCGCTGGAATGTGAATTGCGCTCGCTCAACCAGATCATCATCGGCACCGCCTCCCCCAAGCGCGGGCGCCTGATCGGTGGCTCGGCCACGGCCATGATGCTAATCAAGACACCCTTGCTGGGTTCGGCTCAGGCGGGTGTCACGCAACTGGTGCTGGGCGGGAACGCGGCGCTGGACGCGGCGTATCTGGCATTGCAGGAGCGCATCAAAAAAGAAAAACTGGTTGAAGAAAATCTGGAAAAAATCGCCAAGCAACTGACCGCCACAGGCGACCCCAAAGGGCTGCTGGAGCGTGTCAAGGCCTCCCGCGCGCACGCTGTTCAGGCCTGGGGGAAATCCCTGGTGGAACTGGCTGAACTCGAAAAGCAGATCGCGCTGGGTCGCGCTGCCCGGGTGGAGGTTGACGTTGGCGTCGTCGGCGCGGCCGATATTCTTTTTGGCAAGCTCAAAGCGCGGCTGCGTCAGGAATTTGGCGCCGGCAGCTTCAGCGTTGACACCAACGGGCAAGTCGTGTTCATGGACGCCAGCGGCTTTGCCATACCCATCCTCTGACGGTCAGCGAGCGCACTTGAGCACTTGCGATTACTACGGCGCGCCACTTCGCTTTGAATCCGCGTCAAAATAATAAGTCACGCGCCGCCGGGGCGAAAGGTAGTCGTAGATCGGCTGCGGCAGTTGATCAGGCTTGAGCGCGCGGCTGATCGACACCTCCGGCTCGGTTTCAAGCTCGACCAGAATCGCGCGCTCGCGCGGCACCTGCGGGTCATAGATCAGCACGGTCGGCTTGAGCGGTTTGGCGCTGTTGACCGACACCACCATGCCGACGCTGTCGTTGGACAAGACCACGATGGTGCCGGGTGGATAAATACCCATGCAGCGCACAAAGGCGGTCAGAGCGGCAGCGTCAAACTTCGCGCGCTGTTGCGCATACATCAAGGACAGGGCCTGGTGCGGCGTCAGGGCCGCCGACAATTTGACCGGGTTGCACAGGTTGTCGTAGGTGTTGACGATGGCGACGATACGGGCCAGCAGATTGAAGTCAGCCCCGCTCAAGCCCTTCGGGTAGCCGCTGCCATCCACGTGTTCATGATGCTGCGCAATCACCAGCAGCGCCCCGGATGGCAGGCCCAGCTTGCGCCCGGTCTCGACGCCATAGGCGCAATGCTGTTGCAGCAAAGACAGCTCGGGTTTGCTCAGGGCTTCGGTCTTGCGCACGATGCGGTCGGGAATGTCAAGCTTGCCCACGTCATGAAACATGGCGCCCATGCCCATCACGCGGATCGCCTCGGCCGGTGCCTTGAGCTCCTTGGCCAGCATCATCGACAGCAGCGTGACATTGAGCGAATGGAAATAGACGTCCTCGCCGGCCATCTGGTCCTTCATCAGGTTGATCGCAATATCAGACTCGGTCAGCATCGAATCGGCCATGCTTTGCACCAACCCCTCGGCTTCCTGGCGCGCTTGCTCGGGCCGGGCAAAGAGGTTTTGGTTGATGGACTTGACGGCGCGCGCCGAACTCACAAACTCGCGCTCGGACGCGGCCACCCGCGCCTGCTGCGTCAATAGTCGCTCGATGCGGGCACGCTTGGCCAGATAAAGGGGATCGTCCTCAAGTGCTTTTGCGGGCAACGCGGCAGAGGCAAAATCAGGCGGCATCTTCAAGGGTTCGCTGTCACTCTTGGCCGGGTTGTAGGCAATCTTTTCAAGCCCAAGTGCCTGCAAGGTGACGATCTGCTCAAGATTCTTGATCTTGAAACTCGAGAAGGTAAACGGATGATCCGTCCAGGGCAGGTCGAGTTGCACATGCATCCCGATGCACAGTTGGGCGGGCGTGACGTGGCCACTGGTAGAAGGAGAATTTTTGCTCATTGGCGGCTCAAGGGGACAGTCTGGCATTTTAGGTGGCCCAGGCCTGCCGGCGTTCAAAGCGCTCCTTGATGATGTTTTCCTATCGTCGTGATTGATTTGTCTTGATCGAAATTTATCTCCAGGCCATTCCGAAGTGCTTGATTCAGGAATACAGTGGCAAGAACTAATACTTTCCCAGTATCTGCAAGAAAGTTGCATGATCGGTTCTATTCGGTCGTATGACCCTTTCAGTTAACAACGCAATCAAAGGAGCGCGAGATGGAAGAAAAAAATACAAATTCAGCTGGCAAATGTCCCGTGATGCACGGTGGTGCCACATCGGCCAACACGTCGACCATGGCGTGGTGGCCCAAGGCACTGAATCTCGACATCTTGCACCAGCAGGACAGCAAGACCAATCCGTTGGGGCCTGACTTCAACTACCGCGAAGAGCTCAAGACGCTCGATGTCGAAGCACTGAAGGCTGACCTTAAAGCCTTGATGACTGATAGCCAGGAATGGTGGCCTGCGGACTGGGGGCACTACGGTGGCTTGATGATCCGTTTGGCGTGGCACTCTGCAGGCACTTATCGCATCGCTGATGGCCGTGGCGGTGGTGGCAAGGGCAATCAGCGTTTCGCCCCACTGAACTCTTGGCCCGACAACGCCAACTTGGACAAAGCCCGGCGCTTGCTTTGGCCGATCAAGAAGAAGTATGGCAACAAGCTCAGTTGGGCCGACCTGATCATTCTCGCCGGCAACATGGCTTATGAGTCGATGGGCCTGAAGACCTTCGGCTATGGCTTTGGCCGTGAAGACATCTGGCACCCGGAAAAGGACATCTACTGGGGCTCTGAAAGGGAATGGCTCGCCCCAAGTGACAGCCCTAACAGCCGATACTCCGGCGAGCGGGATCTGGAGAATCCTCTTGCTGCCGTGATGATGGGACTGATCTACGTTAATCCGGAAGGCGTGGACGGCAAGCCCGATCCACTCAGAACCGCACACGATGTGCGCGTGACCTTTGCCCGTATGGCCATGAACGACGAGGAAACTGTGGCCCTGACCGCAGGTGGGCATACCGTGGGCAAGTGCCACGGCAATGGCAGCGCCGCCAACCTGGGCCCCGCCCCGGAAGGCGCCGAGATCCAAGAGCAGGGCCTGGGCTGGAACAACCACGTCACCCGTGGCGTAGGTCGTGACACCGTGACCAGTGGCCTTGAAGGCGCCTGGACCACCCATCCGACCCAGTGGGACAACGGCTATTTCACGCTGCTGCTCAACTATGACTGGGAACTAAAAAAGAGCCCGGCGGGTGCCTGGCAGTGGGAGCCCATCAACATCAAGGAAGAGGACAAGCCGGTTGATGTGGAAGACCCTTCAATCCGCCACAACCCGATCATGACCGATGCCGACATGGCCATGAAGATGGACCCTGAGTATCGAAAAATTTCGGAACGTTTCTTCAAGGATCCCGATTATTTCTCCGACGTGTTCACGCGTGCCTGGTTCAAGCTGACCCACCGCGACATGGGCCCGAAGGCACGCTACATTGGCCCGGATGTACCTAAGGAAGACCTGATCTGGCAAGACCCGGTGCCCGCAGGCCGCAAGGACTATGACGTCGTTGCCGTCAAGGCGAAGATCGCCGCCAGCGGTCTGACGATCGATGAGTTAGTGTCCACGGCTTGGGACAGCGCCCGCACGTTTCGGGGCTCGGACAAGCGCGGCGGCGCCAACGGCGCCCGGATCCGCCTGGCACCGCAAAAAGACTGGGAAGGCAATGAACCGGCGCGTCTGGCCAAGGTATTGGCCATCCTGCAAGGTATTGCCTCGCAGTCCGGGGCTAGCGTGGCCGATGTCATCGTGCTGGCTGGCAATGTTGGCGTCGAGTTGGCAGCCAAGGCGGCGGGCGTTGAAGTGACCGTGCCTTTCGCCCCTGGCCGTGGCGACGCCACCCAGGCGCAGACCGATGTCGAATCCTTCGATGCGCTGGAGCCGCTGGCCGATGGCTGGCGCAACTGGATGAAGAAGGACTATGTCGTCAGCGCCGAAGAGTTGATGCTCGACCGCGCCCAACTTCTGGGCCTCACGGCGGTTGAGATGACCGTACTGGTGGGAGGCATGCGCGTGCTGGGCACCAATTACGGCGGCACCAAGCATGGCGTGTTCACCGACCGCGCTGGCGCGTTGACAAACGATTACTTTGTCAACCTGACCGACATGGCCTCTACCTGGAAGCCAGTCGGGAGCAACTTGTACGAAATCTGCGAGCGCAAGACCGGGCTCGCCAAGTGGACTGCCACCCGTGTCGATCTGGTGTTCGGCTCAAACTCGGTGCTGCGCGCCTACGCCGAGGTCTATGCGCAAGATGACAACAAGCACAAGTTCGTCCACGACTTCATCGCCGCATGGACGAAGGTCATGAACGCTGACCGCTTCGATCTGGCCTGACTTTGGCGAATACGCGGTCAAGGGGTCGCCCTTGACCGGCGCTGTAAGAATAGATGGAAGGAAATACAGAGGTGCCGGGTCATTTCAACGCCATGTCACGGGCCCCACACATCATTTTTTCGGGTCAACCCTGGAATGGCAAGGCTGTGCACCGAGTCAAGATTGTTGAGCGCGGGGGCAGTATCCAGTGGGAATCCCTGTCTTTGTTCTCCCCTCTTGTTCTCCTCTCTTGTTCTGTTGCAAGTCATCCATCAAAGCAACGAATTCTGGATACCCCAAAAAGAGTTAATCGTCAGCAATCAGGGACGCGTGGCCCCTCCCAACAGTGGGTAAGGATTGATTGGGCTGCCTTTCCACCATTGCTTTAGAGGTCCAAGCTCAAAAATGGCAAAGTGCAAATGCGGGGCTTTCGGGTCTGCGTTGCCACTGATGCCAACATAGCCCACCAGATCGCCGCGTTTCAGGGTCATCCCTTCGGCGAGATTGACCGCGTACCGATCCAGATGCGCGTAGTAGTACGCAAATCTTTCACTTGTGTCGAATTGGTAAACAGTCAGCCCGCCTAGTTTGCTGTTGAATAGCTTGGCAATTTTTCCGTCCGCTACAGCAAGCACTTGCGTTCCGGTCGGGGCCAGAATGTCGATGGCTTCATGGCGGCGTTCGGAGCCGCGGGCGTCATTGAAGGTGTCTTCAAGCTCGCTGGCATTGATGCCGACAACCGGGATCAGCAGTTGATCTGCCGCTGGCACTGCAGCCTCAGATGCCGTTACGGCCGGGCTCGCGAGCACTGGCGGGGGCGCAGTGGAGGGTTCGGACACGGGCATCTCGATGGCGCTGGGCTCTGACGTTGCGACTGCGGCCACTGGCACACAAGGAAGCGCTGGTGCGATGACTGCGTCGCGGCTTGCAACGACTGGCACCGGCCTGGGCAAGCCTATGCCCAAGAAGTAGATGCCGAGCGCGCCAACCAGCGCGCCGCTTAAAAACGTAGTGATCCATTTCATGGTGGCATCGCCATTTATTCTTGCAATAGAACTTCGACACCGGTGACAACCGATTGTGCAAGCGCAGCTGCGTCCCAGTTGGTTAAGCGGATGCAACCATGGGATTCGGTCTTGCCAATCGTCGATGGTTCTGGTGTGCCATGGACGCCGTAATGTGCTTTCGACAGATCGATCCAGACGACGCCAACCGGATTGTTCGGACCGGCCGCAATCCTGGCCTTGGTGTCGCTTGGATCGGCGTCCCAAAACAATTTAGGGTTGTAGTGAAATACGGGGTTGCGGGCGACGCCCTTTACCTTCCAGTCGCCCAGTGGTAGCGGATCATATTTGCTGCCGGTCGTGGCCGGAAACTGGGCCATGACTTTGCCATTGGCATCGACCAGGGACAAGGTGTGGTCCGACTGATCGACGATGATTTGCGCCGCTTTCGGCAATTTTTTGGTGTCCGCCACATTGGGCACAAGGATTTCTTCGCCAGCCGTTTCAAAATTTTTGCCGGGATTGAGTCGCACCAGTAGTTTGGGGCTGACATGAAACTTTTCGCTGAGTGCTTCTTTGGCACTGGTGTAGCCAAGTGCCTTCATCTTGGCTTTGTCCTCCCAATTGGCCGGGATCGGGAGAAACGGACCTGCAACATCTGCGTCCAGAATCGTGTAAGTCACCAGGATGGGTGCGGTATCGGAATTCAGCACGGCCCAGGTGGGCGCATCAATGATGCCCGTGCTCTTCAAGTCGTTGGCCTTCTGGTAACCGCGAATGGCATGGCGCAGATTCTGGCCGTAAAACGCATCGATTTCACCGGATGAAAAATGCGCCCGGTCCAGCAAAACTTGTGCGCGCAGCACGGCGCTGCCTTGCTTTTTTTGGCCAACCGGCTGGACGCGTTCAGTTTCACTGAGCGAGTCGGGGGATAAGGGTTGAGCGGCCATCGATGATGTACCAGCTGCGCTGGCAATGAGCATGGCGAATAAATGTTGCGTTTTCATTTTTGTTTATTTAGAGTCAATTTTCAGCATAGTCTTGACTGATGTGACCGTCTGTGCGCTGGCGAACCAGGGATTTCAAGCCGCAAGCGGGCCGGGCCCTAAGACCGCAGCACCGACCCGTTGGCAACCCGCTGCGGCCAGGGCATTTCACACAGCCCTTGCAACCCGGAATCCCGCAGGATTGGCATTAAACTCCTTTGAGCGAAGCGTATTGGCCCTGCGCTGGACTTCGGTCCGAAAACAGGCATTGCAATCAATATCAGGGTGGAGAACAAGCCATGAAGGGAATGCTGGATTTTTTGGAAAAAGCAGGACTTGTCAGGAAAGACGCGCCGGCGCAGCAAGACGCCACCGTCAGCCACAGCGTGCCCAACGCGATCCCCAGTCCCGAGGTGGTCACGCCCATGGCGACCCCGGCTGCGGGTGCGACCCTGAAGCTGGACGACATTTACGCCAACGCGGGAATCACCGGGGCGGTTTACCCGGCTGAACGGCTGTTGCGCCTGGTCGATGGACTCAGTGCCATGGATGAGGCCACGCGCGCGATGGCCATCAAGGCCATGGATGCGGCCGACGAGTCGTGGACGATTGATGACCCGCTGACGGATGCCTCGGCCAAAGTCAGGGCACTGGGGGCTCACGCCGAGCACCTACAGTTCACCCTGCAGGCGCTGGAGGCGGAGTCGCAAACCCGCCTGGACGCGGTGGCGGCGCGGCGCGAGCAGGTCGTGGGCGACATCCGCAAACAAATCACCGAACTCGAAGCGCTCGTCGCCCGCGAACTGACCCGCGCGGCGCAGGAAACCGCCACGCAAGAGGCCAGCCTCAAAGCCGCCAAAGACCAGACAGCGCGGGAACTTGAAGAAATTTCCCGGTTCAGCCAACGGCTGCGAGGCCTGGCCGTGCAGTTTGGCACCCCAGCCTCCACCCCACAGGAATAATGCAATGGCCAGTTTGACACCTCTCTCCAAAGGGCTGATCGGCTTGGCCGTGGTCGGCGCCATGGCCTCCGCCGTGTGGCACCTGGGCCTGAAGGAACGCTTTGCCACCCGCACCGAAGCCGCACCAGCAGCAACCAGCACACCGGCACCACAGCAAGAGTCTTCTTCATGGGCATCGCCACCGGCCGCAGCCCCGGCGCCCGCTGCCGCGCCAGCGCCAGACAGCGCGCAAGTCGCCGCCATGTCGGCTGCCGACAATGCCGAACTGGGGCGCAAACTTCTCGACAGTGGCGACTTTGCGCAGGCCCGTGTGCACCTGGAACAAGCGGTCAAGGACGGCGATGGCGGTGCCGCCTGCCACTTGGGCGAAATGACCCTGAAGGGCCAGGGGGGCATAGCCGCCAACCAGGAAAAATCGGCCGCGCTGTTCCAGCTGGCACAGTCGCGCAACATCATTTGCTTTGCCTCGGGCAAGTAGACGCAACATCGACTTTTAGCAGGACCAAACCATGAAACTTCGCACTATTGCTTTCTTGACGGCTCTCGTCAGCAGCGCCTCGATGATGGGCGCAGCGCAGGCGCAAGGCTTCGTTTTCGGCACCGACCCGGCCAAGCCACAGGCGGCAGCGCCGGCTGGCGCGCGCAATGCCAAGGTCGAAACCGCCCAGCGACTGCTGGCCCGCATGGGGCTGTTTCGCGAAACCCCCAGTGGCACGCTGACGCCGGCCACGCAAGAGGCCATTCGCGCTTTCTCCGCGCAACACGGCCTGGCGCCCAGCAACCAGGTCACCGACGCCCTGCTGAACTCGATTCGCCGGGTCATCTGGCAGACGCAAAACTGGTCCGGCGGCAACTACAAGGGGCGCGAGAAACTGGTGGACGCGGTCGGCCTGCGCGAAGCGCAAATCCTGCTGGGCAAACTGGGCTTCAACGCCGGTCCGCTGGACGGCACCTTTGGCCCGCAAACCCAGGTCGCCACCGAGGCGTTTCAGGAATCGCAGGCCGTGTCGGTGGACGGGCTGATCACCGCCACGGTGCTGATGAACCTGCGCCGCGCGGTGAACGGCGTGGGTACCGGCGCCAAGGCCACGGTGCGCGTGCTCAACTGGCCCGACTACATCGAGCCCAGCGTGCTGCAAGACTTTGAGAAAGAGCACAACATCCGCGTGGTCTACGATATTTTTGCCAGCAACGACGACTTGCAGGCCAAGCTGGGCGCGGGCGG
>VMTC01000105.1 GCA_013791765.1 Rhodoferax sp. | reverse complement strand
CCAGCACCGGCCAGTTTTGCCAGGATGGGTCATGCAAATGGCAACGGCGAATGCGCTGCTCGCTGCTGGCATCGCTGAGCTCCAGCGCCACAAAAATTTCGCCGCGCCAGCCTTCGACCCAACCCACGCCACGGCTGGGCTGCGCGGGCAAGACCAGCTCCTGGCGCAAGGGGCCGACCGGCAGCCCCGCCAGAATCAGTTTGATCAAGCGCAGCGACTCCAGCACTTCGTCAAAACGCACCGAAACCCGGGCTGCCACATCGCCATTGCGGTGCGTGGCCATCTTGACCTGCAAAAGGTCATAGGGCGCGGCCGCATGATCGCAGCGCAGGTCCAACGCCTGCGCACTGGCTCTTCCCGCCAGACCGGTCAGGCCCAGTTGGGCTGCCAGCGCCGGCGTGACGCAGCCGGTGGTCATGAAACGATCCTGCAAGCCCGCATGCTCTTCATAGATGGCATGCAGGGTCTGCACCTCACGCGCCACCGCATCGCATTGGCGCGTCAGTGGGTCAATATGGGCGCCCTGAATGTCTTGCGTCACGCCGCCGGGCACAACACAGTCCATCATCAAACGGTGGCCAAGCATCTCCTCGGACAGGCGCAACCAGTCCTCCCGCAGGCGCGAGAACTGCGCCAGGCCAAAGGCGAAGGCAGCGTCATTGCCCAAGGCACCCAGATCGCCCAGATGATTGGCGATACGCTCGCGCTCGAGCATCAAAGCGCGCATCCACAAGGCGCGCGCTGGCACAGCGCAGGCGCTGGCCGATTCCAGCGCCATGCAATAGGCCCAGGCGTAAGCCACGGTTGAGTCGCCCGAGACCCGGCCGGCCAGGCGACTGGCCAGCAGCGGGTCCAACTGCGTCATGCGCTGCTCGATGCCCTTGTGCGTGTAGCCCAGGCGCTGCTCCAGGCGCAGCACCTTTTCACCGACCACCGAGAAGCGAAAATGCCCCGGTTCGATGATGCCCGCATGAACCGGGCCGACGGCAATTTCATGCACACCGTCGCCTTCGACGCGCACAAACGGGTAATTGACCAAGGCAGCATCCGCAAAGGCACCTGGTGCGGCCACGCCGTCGCGCAGCGGAAAATAATCGAGCGGCCAGGCGCCATGATTCAGCCACGGGCGCAGGTCTTTGCTGCCCTTGGTCAGAATGCCCGACAGGTCAGCGCAAGCGCGCTGCATTCGGGCCGCAGCGGGAAAGAAAGGCAGCAAGTCGGGGTAAGTCGGTTGTTCGTCGTCCAGAGGCAACTCCAGCCAGAGCAAGCCCTCCAGCACGACATAGGCGGCGCAGGCGACCGGCTGCGGCGCATCGGCCAGCCCGGCCCCACCCCACATTGCCAGCAAACGCCCGCCACCCTCGCGCGCGGCGGCAGCGCCGGCACGCCATTCGTCCACGCTGACCCGCGCATGCCAGATTGGCACCGGGGCCATCAAGCGCTGCAATTCGACATCGAAGCCAGAAATCTTCATCAGCTTTAGCCTCCCAGCATGCGCGCGGCTTCGACATACCAGGCGTTCAGATATGGCGGAATGTACAAGCCCAGCACCAGACCCAGACCCAGGTGCACAAACACCGGCACCAGGGCTGGCGGGTGCGCCAGTGGTTTGAGCGTGGTCTCGCCAAACACCATCGGCAAGACCCGGATCATCATGGAGGCAAAGGCCACACCGAGCGACACAAAGAGAAAGGGCGCCGCCCAAGGCTGCTCGCGCATGGCGGTGGTCAATATCAAGAATTCGCTGGCAAACACGCCAAACGGCGGCATCCCCAGAATCGCCATCACGCCCAGAATCAGGCCCCAACCGATGGTCGGATTGACCTTGATGAGGCCGCGAATCTCGCTCATGACCTGCGTGCCGGCTTTTTGCGTCGCGTGCCCCACTGCAAAAAAGATCGCCGACTTGATGAGCGAATGCACCGTCATGTGCAACAAACCAGCAAAGTTGGCCACCGGCCCACCCATGCCAAAGGCAAAAGTGATCAAACCCATGTGCTCAATCGAAGAATAAGAAAACATGCGTTTAACGTCTTTTTGCCTGGAGATGAAGAAGGTTGCCACCACCACCGACAGCAGGCCAAAACCCATCATGAGCTGGCCCGCCAGCTGGTTTTGCAAGGCGCCGTCGGTCAGCACCTTGCAGCGCAACAGCGCGTACATCGCCACATTGAGCAACAAGCCCGACAGCACCGCCGACACCGGTGTCGGGCCTTCGGCATGGGCATCGGGCAACCAGCTGTGCAAGGGCACCATGCCGACCTTGGTGCCGTAACCGATCAGTAAAAAAGCAAAGGCCAGCGTGATGATGGACGGGTCGAGTTGCCCCTTGATCGCATCCAGATTGGTCCACAAGAGCGTGGCCCCGTGCGGGCCGAGCACTTTTTCGGCCGCCATGTAGAGCAAGACCGTGCCAAACAGGGCCTGCGCGATGCCCACGCCGCACAAAATAAAGTATTTCCAGGCCGCCTCAAGGCTCGCCGCCGTGCGGTACACGCTGACCAGCAGCACCGTGCTCAAGGTCGCCGCCTCCATCGCCACCCACAAAATACCGAGGTTGTTGGTGGTGAAGCCCAGCAGCATGGTGAAGCTGAACAGCTGGTACATGCTGTGGTACAGGCGCATGCGCGGCGGTGTCATCTTGCCGTGGTCTTGCTCGATGCGCATGTACGGGCGCGAAAATATCGCTGTTGTCATGCCGACAAAGGCGGTGAGCGTGACCATGAACACATTGAGCGGGTCGATGAAAAACTGGTCATGCCAGACCAGGATCGGGCCGTCCGCAATGATTTCAGCGGTGAGCACGCAGGCCGCCACAAAGGTGCCCAGGCTAAAAGCCACGTTGATGTCGCGGGCATACGGCCGGTGCCCGACCAGCGCCAGCACAGCGCCGCCCAGCAACGGGAAACCCAAGACAAAAAACAAGGTGGACACGGTCAGTCTTCCTTGAGGGTTTCGAGGTTGTGAATGTCCAGGCTGTCGAACTTTTCCCGAATCTGGAACATGAACACCCCCAGAATCAGCACGCCCACCAGCACATCAAGCGCAATGCCAAACTCGACAATCATCGGCATGCCGTTGGTCACCGTGGTGGCGGCAAAGATCAGGCCGTTTTCCATCGACAGGAAGCCGATCACCTGCGGCACCGCTTTGGAGCGCGTGATCATCATCAAAAACGCCAGCAGCACGCAGGCCAGCGCGATGCCCAGCGAGCCGCCCGCCATCGAAGTGGACAGACGCGAGATCGGCAGGGCCAGGCTGAAGGAAAAAATCACCAGCGCAATACCGACCAGCATGGTGGTCGGTATGTTGATGAGGGTGTCAACGTCCCAACGCACGTTGAGCTTGCGGATGACGCGGTGCAACATCCACGGAATAAAAACCACCTTGAGCACCAGCGTCAGGGCGGCTGAGACGTAAAGATCGGGTTGATTGGTGACATAACCGAGCAGCACCGACGCTGCCACCAGCGCAGCGCCCTGGATGGTGAACAGATTGATCAGGGAGACAACGCGCCGCTGCGAGATCATGGCGAACGACAGCATCAGGATCAGGGTCGCAAACAGATTGATCAACTGGGGCGCGAGCTTGATCATCCGACCCCCAGCAAGATGTTGACCAGCAGCCCGATCACCGCCAGCAAAAAGGCAGTACCCAGAAACTCAGGTACGCGAAAAATGCGCATCTTGGCGCTCAAGGTCTCGATCAGGGCCAGGAACACACCGCCGATTGCCAACTTGATGATGAGCACCGGCAGCGCCAGCAACAGCGCCAGTGGCGCGTTAGCCTCGGCCACGCCCCACGGGAAAAACAGCGCCAGGCCAATGCAGGAGTAGGCGAACAGCTTCAGGCTGGCGGCCCATTCGAGCAGCGCCAGGTGCCGCCCCGAATACTCCAGAATCATCGCCTCGTGAATCATGGTCAGTTCCAGATGGGTGTCGGGATTGTCCACCGGCACCCGCGCGTTCTCGGCCAGTGAGACCATGGCAAACGCCACCCCGGCCACCAGCAGGCTCGGGTAAATGGCCAACTCGCGATGCGCCAGCGTTTCAACAATGGTGGTGAGCGAGGTCGAGCGCGAGATCATGGAGGCACAAAACAGCACCATCAGCAAGGCCGGCTCAGCCAGAAAACCCACTAACATTTCCCGGCGCGCACCAAGAGAGCCAAAGGCAGTGCCGACATCCATCGCAGCCAGAGAGATGAACACCCGCGCCAGGGCAAACAAGCCGACCAGCGCAATCGCGTCAGCAGCGGGTGACAAGGGCAAATCAGTGGACAAGGTCGGGATGATGGCGCTGGCCAGCAGCATGCAGCCAAAAACAATGTAGGGCACCATGCGAAACAGCGCCGAAGCGTGCTCGGCCAGCACCGATTCCTTGTTAAACAGCTTGTGCAACACCCGGTAGGGCTGCAGCAGGCCCGGCGCCGACTTGTTCTGCAAGCGGGCGCGCCACTGGTTCACCCAGCCCGAGAGCAGGGGCGCCATGACCAGCGCCATCACGATCGCCATCAGTTGCGACAGCAGGCCGAGCCAGCTCATTGCTTCACCACCAACAGCACCACGATCAGGGTGATGAAGCTGTACATCAGGTAAACCGCAATGCGCCCTTGCTGCAACATGCCAATGACTTTGGAGATGCGCTCCACCAGCCGGGCGATCGGCAGGTAGAGCCAGTACCAGAGCGGGTCTTCCACCGTCACGCGGTAGCTGGGTTGCTCGTCAAAGGGCGTTGGCAACTCGCGCTTCATGCGGAACATGGGCTCAAAAATCTGCCGGATCGGCTGACCAAAACCTTCGGCCGAGTCCTGCATGCGGGCGTCTTGCCACGGGTAACCGCAGTCCCACGCCGGGGCGCGCCGAATCCGGCCGCTGTAGACGCGGCGCACCAGCAGGTAAGTCAAGGCAAAGAAGAACATCACACCAAGCAAAAAGATCGCTGGCGCATAGCTGGCGCGCTCAACGCTCACGGGCACCAGCAGCCAGCCACTGGCCGCCACCGTCTTGGCCAGGCCCGCCGACACCAGCAAGTGCGTGACCGGGTCAATCAGGGCAATCACCTGGTTCGGGAACAGCCCCAGTACGACACAACCCGCCATGAGCCAAAGCATACCGGCCCGCTCCCACGGGCCGGCGTCGTGTGCCCCGGCGAGTTTTTCTTCACGCGGCTGCCCCAGGAAGATGACGCCAAAGTACTTGACCATGGTGTAGCCCGAGAGAGCCGCAATCAGCGCAATCAGGGCGGCCATCACCGGCACCAGCATGTTAAGGACCGAACTGGGCAGGCCGGAGGTGAACAAAAAGCTCTGCAGCAGCAGCCACTCCGCGATGAAGCCGCCAAAAGGCGGCAGGCCGGCGCAGGCCAGCACGCCAATCAGCGTCGGCCAGGCGACCCAGGGCATGTAGCGCATCAAACCACCCAATTTGCCCAGGCTGCGCTCGCCCGTGGCGTGAAGCACAGCACCGGTGCTGCAGAACAGCAGGCTCTTGAAAAAGGCGTGGCTCAGCAGGTGGTACAGGGCCGCAGTCAGCGCCAATGCAGCCAGCGCGTGCATGCCGTAGCTTGAGAACAGCAGCGACAAGCCAAAGCCGGCGCAGATCAAGCCGACGTTTTCAATCGACGAGTAGGCCAGCAGGCGTTTCATTTCCACCTGCACCGTGGAGAAAATAACGCCGAACAGCGCCGTGGACAAGCCGATGGCCATCAGCATCACGCCCCACCACCAAATTTTGGTTTGCAGCAGGTCAAAGGACACGCGCAAGATGCCGTACAGCGCCATCTTGAGCATCACGCCGCTCATCAGGGCGGACATGGGCGACGGCGCGGCCGGATGGGCTTCGGGCAACCAGGCGTGCAGCGGCAAGATGCCGGCCTTGGCGCCAAAACCCAGCACCGCCAGCACGAAAGCCACCGAACCCCAGAACGGCGACAAATGCTGCGCCCGCATATTGGCAAAAGTGTAGTCACCGGTATTGGCCTGCAGCACCCCAAAGCACAGCAGAATGCCCAGTGCGCCGATGTGCGCCACCAGCATGTACAGGTAGCCGGCAAAGCGGATTTCAGGAATGCGGTGGTTGGCAATCACCAGGAAGAACGAGGAAAAGGCCATCGTCTCCCACACCACCATAAAGGCATAGGCGTCGTCGGCAATCACCACCATGGCCATGCTGGCTAGAAAAATATGGTATTCAAGGCAGATCAAGCCCGGTGGCGTGCCCTCACCCTGGCGGAAATAACCGGCGGCAAAGGCCGACACGCCAGCAGACACACCACCAATAACGATCAGGAAGAAGGCCGACAGACTGTCCAGGCGCAGATGAAAAGGCAGTTGCGGCAAGCCGATCGGCAAAATGGCCACCTCGGGCACACTGAATGCGGCGCTGATGCCCACCCCCATCAGCAGCAAAGCCAAGAGCCCGCCCGCCGGGAACAGCACCACCGCCACCAGCCGGAAGCGCCGCAGCGCAAACACACCCAGCACCCCGATCAACAACCAGCCTGCCACCACCACCAAAACCCAGTCCAGATGAACCCAAAGTAAGGGATGGAGCCAGGCGTTCATGGCGCGCTAGTGGAACAAGAGGATCGCAGGCATAGGACGCCGATGGTACGCGCTGGTTTCAGGCACGTGGCAGCGTCACGCCGACCTG
>VMTC01000026.1 GCA_013791765.1 Rhodoferax sp. | reverse complement strand
GGCAAGATGATGAAACTCATCGACGACGTGGGTTTTGACAACAGTTTCAGCTTCATCTTCAGCCCGCGCCCGGGCACCCCGGCGGCCAATCTGCATGACGACACCCCGCATGAGGTCAAACTGCGCCGCCTGCAGCACCTGCAAACCGTCATCAACGACAGCATCAAGCGCATCAGTGAGAGCCGCCTGGGCACGGTGCAGCGCATTCTGGTCGAAGGCACCTCCAAGCGCGATGCTTCTGAGCTGATGGGGCGCACCGAGTGCAACCGGGTGGTCAATTTTGTCGGCCAGCCGCGCCTGATCGGGCAGATGGTGGATGTGACGATCACAGACACGCGCACCTTCACGCTGCGCGGCGAGGTGCTTGAAGCAAGAGGTGGCGTTGCCGGTCTGAGTGGTAATTAACTATGCATTTAGTAGCTGCTCACGCATGATTGACGGGGGCTACGGCTTGATTTTTTGTAAGCATTGGCAATCTGGTCAGAACTGAATTCGTTCGTGAATCAATTCAGCTCTGGCCCCTTTTCTGGCAAAAGTCCTGGAATATTTCGCCATGAATGAACCGCCACGCCGCTGCGCGTGAAGCTGTCGTCGCCACCGTAGACCAAGTGAGCCGGCAAGGCGGTATCGCCCGCGTAACGTGCCCATTTGTTCAAGCCGCTTAGGTAGTCTTTGTTGAATGTTTGGCCGGATTTGATTTCCAGGGGCAGCAGTTTTTCACCCTGCTCAAGTACAAGGTCCACTTCCTCTCCCGTGTTATTGCGCCAGAAATACAGGTTGGACGCCAGCCCCTGGTTGTAACGACGCTTGAGGAGTTCGCTGATGACCCAGTTTTCGAACAGCGCGCCGCGCGCCGAGTGAATCGCCAAATGTTGCGCGTCCTGAATGCCCATCAGATAGCTGGCTAGGCCAGTGTCATGAAAATATAGCTTGGGGGTTTTGACCAATCGTTTGCCAAAATGTTGATGATGCGGCTGGAGCAAAAACACGACATAGCCCGCCTCCAGAACCGACAACCAGGCAGCTACTGTCTTGTGCGTCACGCCGCAGTCGTTCGCCAGGGCAGACAGGTTGAGCAATTGTCCACAGCGCGCCGCGCACATTTTGAGAAAGCGCTGAAACAGACTCAGGTTTTGCACCTCGATGAGTTGGCGCACGTCGCGCTCCACATAGCTCATCACGTAGTTGGAAAACCACTGCGCGGGCGCGAGGTCGCGGTCGTGCAGCGGCGGATACAGGCCGCGCCACAGCAGATCATCCAGGCTGCCCGGTGCCGAGCCGCTGCTTTGCAGCTCTTGCAGTGAAAACGGCTGCAACTGAACCAGGCCGACCCGCCCGGCGAGGGTCTGGGTGATGTTCGACAACAGACCAAACTGCTGGGAACCCGTCAACACAAACTCCCCCATGCGCTTGTCTTTGTCAACCCGGGTTTGCAGATAAGAAAAGAGCGCCGGGCAGCGCTGGGCTTCGTCCAAAATGGCGCCTTCAGGAAAACGCGCCAAAAACCCGCGCGGGTCTTCATCTGCAAAAGCACGGGTGTCGAGATCTTCGAGCGACACGTAGGGCTTGTCTGGAAAAGTGCTTTGCGCCAGCGTGGTCTTGCCAGACTGACGCGGGCCGGTAATCGCCAGAATCGGGTAACCCCGAGCGAGACTCTTTAAAGTGGCCGTGGCATGACGTGCAATCATTTTTACAAATTGGTTATTTATTTCCCAAATTGTAAGACGCCTGTCAATGGGGTCATTGGGAATCTTGCTTAACGTAAACTTCAAGCCCGTCGACCAACGCCACAACCCCGGACCAAAATCCCATGCAAAACCCCATCGTGGCAGATTTATTGTGGCGCTCGCTCGCTATTTTTTTGATGATCGGCGCCTTGATGGGCGTTGCCACGGCGCTGTTGCTGATCTTCAAGCCGCAGTGGCTTGAGCGCATCAGCCGCGTGGCGAACCACTGGGTGTCGACGCGGCACATCAGCCAGTTCATGGACCGCAGTATCCGCACCGAGCGCTGGTTTTACCGCCACCATCTGGTGATGGGGCCTTTGGTGGTCTTGGGCGCGGGCTATATGCTGCTGTATTTTGGCTGGCTGCTGGACCGCGCTGCCGCCCTGCGCGCCCTCATGGGCTATGTCGCGAATGCGCCGCTGGCCAGCGCTTTGCTCCAGGCGCTGCTGCTGTTTGCGCTCATTGGCGCGGTGCTGGCGCTGCTGATCGGCGTGGTTTACTGGGTGCGCCCGAGCCTGCTGCGCGGCCTTGAAAAGCGGTCCAACCAATGGGTCTCGTCGCGCAAGGCGACCAAGGTGATTGATGTCACGCACCAGCAGGTCGATGTGTTTGTGGCGCAGCATGCGCAAGGCGTGGGCTGGCTGCTGCTGGCCGCCAGTCTCTACTTGCTGGTTGTCATGGCCCGCTGGTTGCTCTAAGCGCGGCGCCGACGATCAGTCGGGTGATGATTGGTCAGCAGGTTGCTGCCTGTTCAGGCTGTGCCCAGGGTAATCTGTATTTGATAGCTGCTTGCGCTTGTTTGACGGGGGCTACAGCTTGATTTGCCATATAAATATTGCTTCAGACTGCGCCCCGAAGTTAATTCGAGTCTGGCCCCTTTTCTTACGAGTGGTCAGAATTACGGGAATTTTGCGCCCTCTATGTGATAGCTGTATGTGCTTATTGCGCGAGGGCTACAGCCTTATTTGGCTGAAAATTTGCGGCTGAGTCTGGGTTTGGATGCTTCTACTTTCAAGGGTACAGGTCAAAAAAAGCGGCACAAGGCCGCCTCTTTTTTTGGGGAATAGGATTGGGCGAAGCAATGCGCGCCTAGCCGCCTATTTCCCAAGCTATCAGTTAGCTGCGCCAACTGCTCCGTAGGATGCCTTATAAAAGGTCGTCGCCGTTGCCGATGTCAATTTACGTAGTTCACAAGTTGCAGTCGCACCATTGGTAGCAACTGCTGTATCCGCCAAGAGGTAGTAGGCAGTATCACTGGCCGTCGTTGTTAAGGACAAAGTGGGCACCAACAAAGTACCGACATCAGAGCACTTAGCTACCTTGACGCACTTGTCAGTTGTAACGGCCTGATTTTTTACAGCACATCCAGCGTAATTAATCGAACTGGCTGATGCCAATCCACCGGCCATACCCGACACAGCAGCAGTCTCAGCATCCCCCTTCAAATCCACAAACTTCGGCAGCGCCACTGCCGCCAGCACGCCCAGAATCACGATCACCATCACCAGCTCAATCAACGTAAAGCCGCGTTGTATTTTCTTCATGTCATTTACCTTTTGGAAATATTTAAAAACCTGGTCCGAAAATCAATTCAGACTTTTTGCCACCGATGCTTCCCGCGGGTCGTCTCGGTGACAAAACCATTTTAGGCGGGGCCTTTCAAAAAGAGGCATCTTTACAAAGCAAGCTCCTGCTCTCCTACAGAATTGCAAGTCGGTCAGGATTCGAGCTTGTGCCAAGACACGGCATTGCGCAAGCCCAGCCTGAAAGCTAATTCATCACCTGCCCCTGCCAGATATAGGCTTCCTTGGCCGTCAACTGCCACGGCCCCGCGTCGCCACTGAGCTGGTACCAGGCCAGCGGCTCGCCACTGGGGCTGACGAGCCATTCGGCGTAGAGCGGCCGGTAGCCGACGCACACGCACACCGGGTCGAACATCCAGCTGCCATCGGGCGCCGCAGCGGCTTGGGCGCGGCTCAATTCGCCGAGGTAATTGGTGGGGCGACGTTGCAGCAGTTCAAAGGGATTGCGTTGCAGCAAGGCCAAATCGGTGCCGCGCGAACTCACGCTGTGCTGCAAATGGTCCAGCACCAAGGCCGTGCGCAACGCACCCAGCGTGGTCTTGACGTTTGATAACTCGGCCTGGCCCTGCAGCACCCGCACCTTGTGCATGAACACCAGCGCCAGCACCACGATCAACGCCGCCACCAGCGACCACTCGATCATGCGCAGGCTCAAGAAAGGCGCCGGGCCCGGTTGGAGTCGATCGTTCGCCACGGCTAGCCGCCGCCTTTGCCCATGGCGGCCGAGCCCAGGTTCCACAGCGGCAGGAACACGCCCAGCGCCAGCAGCAGCACCAGCACGGCGATGACGGCCAGCAGGATGGGTTCGATCGCCGCCGACAGACCCTTGATGCTGTAGTCGGTTTCGCGCTCGTACATGCCGGCAATTTCGAACAGCAGGTTGTCGAGCTCACCGGTTTCTTCGCCCACTGCAATCATTTGCAGCACCACCGGGGTAAAGACGCCGGTGGCGGCGGCGCAGCGCGTGATGGTTTCGCCGCGCTCGATGCCGTCGCGCATCTGCTCGATGCGGCTGCCGATAAAAGCGTTGTCCACGGTCTGCGCCACCACCGTGAGCGCCTGCACCAGCGGCACGCCGCTTTGGCTCGACAGCGCAAAGCTGCGGGCAAAGCGCGCCAATGTCGCCTTCAATACGATGTCGCCCACGATCGGCAATTTGAGCTTGCGCGCGTCCCAGCGGTAACGCCCGGCCGCTGTTTTCAGGTAGCCGCGGATCAACACGGTGGCGCCTACCGCGCCCACCACCAGCAGCGGCCACCAGGCCAGCATCCAGGCCGAAAAGCCGAGCAGCCCGCGCGTGATCAGCGGCAGCTCGGCATTGAAGCCGGCAAACACTTTGGCAAACACCGGAATCACGAAGATGTTGAGGATGACGATCGCGATGGCCATGGCGATCAGCACAAAAATGGGGTAGCGCATCGCCTGCTTGATGCGTTCGCGCACGTCGCGCTCAAATTCAAGGTGCTCGTTCAGGCGCAAGAACACCTCGGTCAGGCGTCCGGTCATCTCGCCCACGCGGATCATCGAGATGTAAAAAGCACCAAAAATGTCCTGATGCCGCGCCATGGCGGCGGAGAGCTCGCGCCCCTGGTCCAGGCTGGCGCGGATGTCCTTGAGCATCTCGACCATGGCCGGTTTGGTGGCGGAGGCTTCCAGCCCGGCAAAGGCCCGAAGAATCGGCACGCCGGCTTTGTTCAGGGTGTACATCTGGCGCGAGAACACCAAAATGTCTTCGACCACCACCGGCTTTCGGTTCAGCCGCGTGAACCAATTGTCGGCACTGCTTTCAACCTTGGGCGCGGCCAGCGCAATGTGGATCGGCGCCACACCAATCGCCATCAACTGGTCGGCCACGCCGCTCTCGGTCATGGCCTCCAACTGCCCTTGAACCGCTTCGCCCCGGCCGTTGCGGCCGCGCCATGCATAGCTTGCCATGCGGGTTTAGGCCGACGCGTCTACGTCGTCGTCCACATCGAAACCAATGCGCAAGGCCTCGGCCAGTGAAGTCTTGCCTTGGCGCACCAGCGCCAGCACATGGTGCGCCAGCGTGTGGCCGTGCAGGCGTTCGCGCGCTTGCTTCATGAAGCTGGCCGGGTCGGAGCGCGAGGCGGCCTGGGTCAAGCCGGCGTCCATTTCCAGTAGTTCGTAGATGCCCTGGCGGCCGGCATAGCCGGTGCCGTTGCAGGCGCTACATCCACGCCCACGCTGGGGCTGCAGGGCATCGCCTGCGTCCAACATGCTGTCGAGCCAGGCCTGCTCCTGCGGGCTGGGTTCATGCGGCTCGGCGCAGTCAACGCAGTTGAGCCGCACCAGCCGCTGCGCAATCACGGCCTGCAGGGAGGTCGCCACCATGAAGGGCGGCACGCCCATGTCCAGCAGCCGAAACGGCGTGCTGATGGCGTCGCGCGTGTGCAGGGTGGACAGCACCAGGTGCCCGGTGATGGCCGCGCGCAGGCCGATCTCGGCGGTTTCGGCGTCGCGCATTTCGCCCACCAGGATCACGTCCGGGTCTTGGCGCAGCGTGGCGCGCAGCACGCGCGCAAAAGTGAGGTCGATCTTGTCGTTGACCTGCACCTGGGTGATGCCGGGCAAGCGGTATTCGACCGGGTCTTCCACTGTAATGACCTTGAGTTCGGCGGCGTTGATCTCGGCCAGCGCGGCATACAAGGTGGTGGTCTTGCCAGAGCCGGTGGGCCCGGTGACTAGCACCAGACCAGCGCTGCGCCCCAGTATCTCGCGAAAGCGCGCCAGCATGTCGTCGGGCATGCCGAGGCTGTCGAGCCGGCGCATTCCCGCGCCCTGGATCAGCAGGCGCATCACCACCGATTCGCCGTAGCTGCTGGGCAGGGTGGACAGGCGCACGTCGATGGTCTGGTCCTTCAGGCGCACGCTGAAACGGCCATCCTGCGGCAGGCGCTTTTCGGAAATATCGAGTCCGGCCATGAGTTTGAGGCGCTGCGCCAGCGCGCCGGCGATGCGTTTGTCGGCCAGCGTCTGGGTCTGCAGCACGCCGTCGACCCGCACCCGGATTTGCAGGCCGGCCTCTTGCGGTTCAATGTGCACGTCGGAGGCACCGACCTGAATCGCGTCTTCAAACAGCGACTGCAGCAGGCGCACCACCGGCGCGCCCTCAATGCCGGCCGAGGCGGTGAGCTCGCCAAAGTCAACGGCGTCGCCCAGGTCTTTCTCGAGGGCTCGGGCCAAGCCGCTGATTTCTTCGGTGCGCCTGTAGAGCCGGTCGAACGCCAGGTTCAACTGGGTTTCGGGCACGGCGGCAATGCTGATGTTGCGCTTGAGCAGGCGCGTCAATTCGTCAAAGGCAAACAAGTCCAGCGGGTCGCCCAGTGCCACCAGCAGGGTGTCGCCCTTGTCTTCGAGCACCAGCGCGCGGAAACGCCGCGCCGCCGACTCGGGCAGCAGTTTGATCACATCGTTGCGAAAGGGGAAGGTCTTGAGATTAACAAAGGGAATGCGCAACTGCCGCGCCAAGCCGTTGGCGAGCAGCTCTTCGGTGATGACGCCGGTTTCAATCAGCAAGCGACCGACCTTCTTGCCGGTCTGGCGCTGCAGCTCCAGCGTTTTTTGCAGCTGCTCCTGTGAAATCAGGCGCTGCTGCACCAGCACGTCGCCCAGGCGCAGCTTCTCAGGCCGACCCGGCGTGGGCAGTGAGCGGGCCTGCGCTGAAGAAGCTACTGCCATGGTTTTGATCAGTCCCGGTTAAGTAATAAAAATAATAGCGTGCTACCCAATGAACACGTGGGCTAGAGCCATATTTAATATAAATTTTGGGCCAATTCGCACCAGCTCAGTGCAAATGCCGCGGCTTGCGCCCGCCGCCATGGCCGATGCCGCCATGGCCACCGCCACCGGAGCCGCGCGGGGGGCGCCCGAGTTGCAGTGAATTCACCAGATCGTCAAAGCGCTGGCTGAACAACTTGTCGACTTCAGCGACCACGCCCACCAGTTCAGCGCCGTCAAAATGGCGCTCCATCAGGTTCACCATGTCCTGCACCAGCAGGTCGCGCTGCACCTGCATGATGGCAGCCGGGTCAGGCCCGACGAAGAGCATGATGAAGTCGTCGCGCGACTCGGCGTCCGAATCTTCGTCTTCATCGTCAAATTCGGCGTCATAGAAAGTGACTTCAATGGCAGCACCGCTTTGCGCCACGTCGTTGAGGTTCATGCACATTTCATCGAGCACCTGGCGAAAATCATCGTCGCCGGCCACGGTCCAGCACATTTGCAGCAGATGTTCCTGAGGGTCAAATTTAATGCCGGGCTCATCTTCATAGGAGCTCTCGGCCGCGTCCGCCAACGAGCGCGCGCCGGCATATTTCCAGAGCGGCTTGAGCGCATCTTGCAGCTGCTCAAAAACAACATCGGGGCGCAAGCTCACCTGGCCATGTACATGGATTTCAAAAGGAGTGTTGTAGCGTGCCATGGGATGTGTAGGTAGTGGTCAAGATCAAAACCGACTAGAGCGCCTTGCGCCGGGTCGGTTTCCTAGTTTCAGTAAGTGGCCCTGCTGGTTGGGGTAGTGACTCGCCAATCGTGATTGTGCCATGAGGTGCCCGGCGCATGCAGCGCGGCGCGGGTCGCCGCCGCGCGCCGAGCCGATCCAAGGCAGGGTTTACCAGCGGGCGGGTTTTCCATCATGACAAACCTTGCGCTGCGTCCTAACATTTAGAAATAGCACAGGCGTGCTATTTGAGCTCAAGCTGATCAACACGATCGATCAGCAGGGGGCCAACAAGCGACAGCGCCCCACCCAGAGGTCGCACAGTTAAGTCAAACATAATTCATAAACCAAGCGACCTTGCGGTCCTGCTGGAGACAATCTTGAAGAAAATTCTAAACACCTGCCTCGGTGCCCTCTTGCTGGCGCTTACCCTTTTACCCGCTTCCGTCTGGGCTGCGGGCTACACCCAAACCAAGTACCCGATCGTGCTGGTGCATGGTTTGTTCGGCTTTGACAACATTGGGCCAGTGGACTACTTTTACGGCATTAGCTCGTCCCTGCGCGCCGATGGCGCCAAGGTTTACACAACCCAGGTTTCTGCAGCCAATAGCACCGAAGTGCGCGGCGAACAATTGCTGACGCAGGTGAAGCAGATTCTGGCCGCCACGGGCGCTGCCAAAGTCAATCTGATCGGCCACAGCCATGGCGGCCCGACCATTCGCTACGTCGCTTCCGTGCGCCCTGACCTGGTGGCCTCGGTTACCTCGGTCGGTGGTGTCAACAAAGGCTCGGCTGTGGCCGACGTGATCCTCGGTGTGGCGCCTCCCGGCTCGCTCTCCAACACGGTGCTGACCTCCGTCACCAATGGCCTGGGTACTGTCATCAGTTTCCTGTCAGGCGGCTCGGGTCTGTCGCAGAACTCACTGGCGGCGGTTAAATCGCTCAGCACAGCGGGTTCGCTCAAGTTCAACCAGGCCCACCCCGCAGGTGTGCCAACCACCGCGTGTGGCGAAGGTGCGTACGCGGTGCGCGGTGTGTCCTATTTCTCGTGGAGCGGCGCCAAGCCTTACACCAATGTGTTCGACATCATGGATCCGGCCCTGGCCTTGACCTCGCTGGCCTTCAAGGGTGCCAATAACGATGGACTGGTCGCGAGCTGCTCCAGCCGTCTGGGCCGGGTGATCCGCGACAACTATTCGTTCAACCATCTGGACGAAGTCAATCAGACCATCGGCCTGGTTAACCTGTTTGAAACCAACCCGGTCACCTTGTACCGTCAGCAAGCAAACCGCTTGCGCAACCTGGGCCTGTAGCGCCTTGTTGAAGTTGCCGGCTCCGCGCCTGGTCTGGGGCTCTGCCGCTCTGGCTCTGGCTGCGGCTGCCTGGTTTTGGTGGCCGCACGCTGTCACCACTACCCGTCAGGCCGCACCGGCCTTGGCGCCTGGCGCCGCTGGGGCGCCGTTTGTGCACTCCATGCAGGACACCGTGCCCGATGGCAATTTACGAGCGCTGCCCGGCGCAGGCCCTGCGCTTGCCATCGGCCCCTTGCCTTATGCGGAACTCAAGCGCCTGTTCGACTATTACCTGAGTGCGGTGGGCGAGCAGACGATTGAAGCCATCACGCAAGAAATTGCGGGTGATCTGGACCGGCGACTAGCGCCAGATCAACTGCCCGCTGCCAAGCGCCTGTTGGCCCTGTATCTGCAGTTCAAGCTGGCCTTGGTCGACCTGGAAAAAAAGCCAGAGTTGGCAGGTACCGACGTCAAAGCGGTCCGCCAGCGCCTGCTCGCCATGCAAGACCTGCGCTCCCAGTTCTTCAGTGCTGAAGAAACCCAGGGTATGTTCGGTTTTGAGGACGATTACGACCAGGATGCAGTGGCGCGGCTGGAAGTCAGCCAGAACCCGGCGCTCAGCGCCAAGCAGAAAGCAGAGCAACTGGCCGCGCTAGATGCCAGTCAGTCAGCCGTGCTGCGCGAGGAACGCGAGGCGCCTCGGGTGGTGCTCAAGCTCGAAGAGATGGCGCAGACGCTGCGCGCCCAAGGCGCCAGCGAGGATGACATCTACCGCATGCGCTCCAAGGAAATGAACCCTGAGGCAGCGGCACGACTGGCCGAGGTGGACCGTGAAGAAAGCGCCTGGAAAAGTCGCATCGCGAGCTACTTGAATGAGCGCAGCAAACTGCTCCAAGCCCAGGCCGATGCGCCGCCAGCCCAGCGCGAGGAGGCGTTGTCGCAGTTGCAGCAGTCACAGTTCAGCCCGGACGAGCGTCGCCGTCTGGCGGCCTATGAACCTTGAGCAGTGGCAAATTCCAAGGCTGATTTGGCCTGAAAATATAAGTGTTTTATGGCTCTAGCCCACGTCCATATTGTGTAAGTAGCTATTTATTTTGTAGTTCATGCAGCAGCTTGAGGTGAATGCCGCCAAAGCCGCCATTGCTCATGCACAGGATATGGTCGCCGGCCCTGGCCTGTGCCGTCACCTGGGCCACCAACTCATCAATGGTGTCGCTCACCTGGGCCTTGGCGCCCATGCTGGCCAAGGCCTCCCGGGCGTCCCAGTCCAGCCCTCCGTTATGGCAAAACGCCAGGTCGGATTCCTCCAGGCTCCACGGCAACTGCGCTTTCATGGTGCCCAGCTTCATGGTGTTGCTGCGCGGCTCGAACACCGCCAGGATGCGCTGATCCAAGCCGACTTTGCGCCGCAGGCCGTTTATCGTCGTGCGGAT
>VMTC01000107.1 GCA_013791765.1 Rhodoferax sp. | reverse complement strand
TCACTATGCGTCAAATCAAAGACGTCCTGCGTCTCAAACTCGAACTGCACCACTCGCACCAGCACATCGCCGCCTCTCTTGGCATTTCCAAAGGCGTGGTCGCCAAATATGTCAAGCTCGCCAGTGCCGCTGGCTTGCATTGGCCGCAAATCCAGGCTATGGACGAGACGGCACTGCACAGCCGCTTGATGGTACCCCCCTAGCGCGCCAGCAGCTTTGTGGCACCCGACTACGCCCGTCTGCACCATGAGCTGCGGCGCAAAGGCATGACCCTTTGAATCGCACCCCTTCCCCCTTCCTATGTTTTACACTTCAATAAAGCTTGTATCATTGCAGCATGGATAAATTAATCGCTATTCCCATTTTTGAATCACTCGCCTCGGGCGTTCGCTTGGACATTTACCGGCTGCTGGTTAAAGCCGGGCCACAGGGTTTGGTCGCCGGAGAAATTGGCGCTGCGCTGGCCGTGCCGCCCACCAATCTGTCGTTTCACCTCAAGGCCTTGACGCATGCGCAGTTGCTGTCCGTGGTGCAGGAAGGCCGCTATCAACGCTACCGCGCCAATCTGGTGTTGATGCAGGAACTCATTGCCTATCTGACCGCAGAGTGCTGCGCCGGGCACCCCGAGCAGTGCGCCGGGATCGGGCTGGAGCCGATCTGCGCCTGAAGCGCGGAAATTTGCTTTTACTTTTTCCCCCTTTACCTTTCCCCCTAATCACAAACACACCATGAATATTCTCTTTTTGTGTACCGGCAACTCCTGCCGCTCGATCCTGGCCGAGGCCACCTTCAACCACCTGGCACCCAAGAATTGGCAGGCCATGAGCGCAGGCAGCCACCCCAGCGGCTACGTGCATCCGCGCTCGCTGGCTCTGCTGGCGCGCGAGGGCATTGCCACCGAGGGTGTCAGCAGCAAATCCTGGGACAACTTGCCGCACACGCCCGACATTGTGGTCACCGTCTGCGCCAATGCCGCCGGTGAAACTTGTCCCGCGTATCTGGGCCCGGTACTGCGCACCCACTGGGGCGTGGAAGACCCGGCGCATGCCACCGGCACAGATGCCGAAATCGATGCAGCGTTTATGACTGCATACCAAATTTTGCGGGCACGCATTGAAGCCTTTCTGGCACTGCCGTTGGCTGAATTGCAAAAGACGCCGGAAAAGCTCAAAGCCGAACTTGACCTCATCGGCACGCTGATGCCTCATTGAACCCCTCTCACTACCAAGGAAATCATCATGAAAAAAATCCAAGTCTTTGATCCCGCCCTGTGCTGCAGCAGCGGCGTTTGCGGCACCGATGTTGACCAGAAATTGGTCGATTTTTCGGCCAACGTCGATTGGGCCAAACAGCAGGGTGCGAGCATCGAGCGTTTCAACCTGGCGCAGCAGCCGATGGCGTTTGCAGACAATGCCGCGGTCAAAGACCTGCTGCAAAAATCTGGTGAGGCCGCTTTGCCGGTGCTGCTGGTGGATGGCCAGCTCATGCTCTCTGGCAGTTACCCCACGCGTGAGGTATTGGCGCAGTGGCTGGGCATCACCCTTGCGCCGTCTATCTTCAGCGCCCAAGTGGCCGAGCTGGTGGCCATTGGAGCGGCGATTGCGTCCAACTGCGAACCCTGCTTCAAATACCATTTTGATGCGGCACGCAAACTTGGCGTGAGCGATGCCGACATGCTCCAAGCGGTCCATCTGGCGCAGCAAGTCAAAGACAGCCCGGCCAAATCAGTGCTTGATCTGGCGCAGAAATTTTTGCAAGCTGCAGCGCCAACCGTTAAAGAGGCCGCACCGAGCGCTGGCTGCTGCGGTGCTACGGCATCGGATGGCGCCAAACCCTCTGCCAAATGCTGCTGAAATCAAATTAACACATCAACCGAATCCGCCCTGAGACCGTCTCCATGAAATTTCTTCTGAACCCGCCGCGCTTCTTGTTCTTCACCGGCAAGGGCGGCGTGGGTAAAACATCCATCGCCTGCGCCACGTCCATCGTGTTGGCGTCAGCAGGTAAACGCGTGCTGCTGGTCAGCACCGACCCGGCGTCCAACGTCGGTCAGGTCTTTGGCATCAGTATTGGCAATCAGGTCACCGCTGTGACCGATGTACCCAGCTTAAGCGCGCTGGAGATTGACCCCCAAGCCGCCGCCCAGGCCTACCGCGACCGCATCGTTGGCCCGGTGCGCGGCGTGCTGCCGGATTCGGTGGTCAAGGGCATTGAGGAGCAACTCTCAGGGGCCTGCACCACCGAAATTGCCGCGTTTGACGAGTTCACCGCTTTGCTGATCGACGGTGCCTTGACCGAAGATTTCGACCACATCGTCTTTGACACCGCGCCCACCGGCCACACCATCCGCATGTTGCAGTTGCCCGGCGCCTGGAGCGGCTTTCTGGAAGACGGCAAAGGTGATGCCTCGTGCCTGGGCCCGCTGGCCGGGCTGGAAAAGCAACGCACCCAGTACAAGGCCGCCGTCGATGCCTTGGCAGATGAACAAAAAACCCGCCTGGTCCTTGTGGCACGGGCGCAAGCCGCTACGTTAAATGAAGCAGCGCGCACCCATGACGAGCTGGCAGGCATCGGCCTGAGCAAACAATATCTGGTGATCAACGGTGTGTTTCCCGAGGCTGAGGCAGCCAGCGACCCGTTGGCGCAGGCGATTTACCAGCGCGAACAGGCGGTGCTGGCGAATTTGCCGGAGGTCTTGCGCGATTTACCCACCGACCAGATCGATCTCAAGGCCTTCAACCTGTTTGGACTGGCGGCGCTGAAGCAGTTGCTCGAGACTGAGACCACTGTGTCGGCTACGCCAGCTGTGCCGCTTGAGGCGTCCAAAATCAACGCCCCCAGCCTGGCCTCTTTGGTCGATGACATCGCGCTTGAAGGCCATGGCTTGGTGATGACCATGGGCAAGGGCGGCGTCGGCAAGACCACGCTGGCTGCAGCCATCGCGGTAGAGCTCGCGAGCCGTGGCCATGAAGTGCACCTGACCACCTCCGACCCCGCTGCGCACTTGATGGAAACGCTGAACGGCACGCTGGCGCATTTGACCGTGAGCCGCATCGACCCGCATGAAGTCACCGAGGCCTACCGCGCCCAAGTACTGGCCACCAAAGGCGCCAAGCTCGATGCTGCTGGCCGCGCCGTGCTGGAAGAAGACCTGCGCTCGCCCTGCACCGAAGAAATTGCCGTGTTTCAGGCGTTTTCCCGCGTGATTCGCGAAGCCGGCAAAAAGTTTGTCGTGATGGACACCGCCCCCACCGGCCACACGCTGCTGCTGCTGGACGCCACCGGCGCCTACCACCGTGACATCTCGCGCCAGATGGGCGCGGGCGTCCACTTCACCACGCCGATGATGCAGCTGCAAGACCCGAAGCAAACCAAGGTGCTGATCGTCACGCTGGCAGAAACCACGCCAGTGCTCGAAGCGGCCAATTTACAGGCCGACTTACGCCGCGCCGGCATTGAGCCTTGGGCCTGGGTCATCAACAACAGCGTGGCCGCTGCCCAAGTCAGCTCACCTCTGCTCAAAGCTCGCGCCCACAACGAGCTGCGCGAAATTGAAGCGGTTGCCACCCGCCACGCCAAACGTTATGCGCTGGTGCCGCTGTTGCAAGACGAGCCAATTGGCATGCAACGGCTGCAACAACTCTCAGAGCAAGGTGCGTGAAGATGAGCACCAAATCAAAACAGTCGGCTGGCGCGTCAATGGGTGTGTTTGAACGTTATTTGTCGGTGTGGGTGGCACTTGCCATCGCCGTAGGGGTTGGCTTGGGGTTGCTGATGCCGGGCACCTTTCAGGGCATTGCTGCGCTGGAAGTTGCCCATGTCAACCTGGTGGTGGCGGTGCTCATTTGGGTCATGATTTACCCAATGATGATCCAGATCGACTGGTCGGCGGTGAAAGACGTGGGTAAAAAGCCGCGCGGTCTGGCGCTGACACTGGTGGTGAACTGGCTCATCAAGCCTTTCACGATGGCAGCGCTGGGCGTGCTGTTTTTTCACTACATTTTCGCGCCCTGGGTTGACCCGCAGTCAGCCAGCGAATACATCGCCGGCATGATATTGCTGGGTGTGGCACCGTGCACCGCCATGGTCTTTGTCTGGAGCCAGTTGGTCAAGGGCGACGCCAACTACACCTTGGTGCAGGTCTCGGTCAACGACCTGATCATGGTGTTTGCGTTTGCTCCGATTGCCGCCTTTTTGCTTGGCGTGACCAACATCACCGTGCCCTGGCAAACGCTGTTGCTGTCCACGGTGCTTTATGTGGTGCTGCCACTGGTTGCGGGCATGGCCACGCGGCACATGCTGGCGCGCAGGTCAGAGCGCGCTGTGGGCGAGTTTGTGGCACGCCTCAAACCCTGGTCGGTGGTGGGCTTGATAGCCACCGTGGTGTTGCTGTTTGGTTTTCAGGCAGAAACCATTGTGGCCAAACCGCTGGTCATCGGCATGATTGCGATCCCGCTCATTTTGCAAACCTATGGCATTTTCTTCATCAGCTGGTGGGGCGCTCGGCTGCTGAAATTGCCACGCAATATCGCCGGGCCGGCCTGCTTGATCGGCACCTCCAACTTTTTTGAACTGGCGGTGGCGGTGGCGATTTCACTGTTTGGACTGAACTCCGGCGCCGCGCTGGCCACCGTGGTAGGGGTGTTGGTTGAGGTGCCGGTGATGCTGTCACTGGTCTGGCTGGTGAACCGCTCCAAGGGCTGGCAAGGGTGGGCTTGACGCCTGCCGATTGCGCTCTTCGCCGGCGTGGCTTGCCTTGTGCGGCACCGGCCGGCTGAAACAGTAGCCCCGGATTGGCGCAGTGGCTGATCAGCGCGGTCAGCACCTACTCCACAAAGTCAGGCTAGTGAACATGGCGGGATCAAGCCCTCAGGCGGCCATCACACAGCTCAAGGCGCCGGTCTGCCAGGCGGGCAATCTCGGGGTTATGGGTGGCGATCAAGACCAGCGCGCCGTGCGCGCGCGCATGCGCCATCAGCAGCTCAACCACGAGCGTGTTGTTGTGGCTGTCAAGGTTGCCGGTGGGTTCGTCGGCCAGAAGCAGCGGCGGGCGGGTGATGAGGGCCCGTGCGACGGCAGCGCGTTGGCGCTCCCCGCCAGATACCTTGGCCGGCAAAAAGTTGGCCCGGGCCGACAGGTCCATTTGCGCCAGCATCTCGCTGGCGCGTGCGCGGCGCTCGCGGCGGTGCAGGCCCAGCGCGACCAAGGGCGCCGCCACGTTTTCCAGCAGCGTCATGGTGGCCACCATGTGATGGAACTGGAACACGAATCCGATGTGCTGTAACCGGAAATTTGCAGGTTGGCGCACCGTGGCGAGATTTTCACCGGCAATGCAGACGCTGCCAAAGGTCGGCTGGTCCAGCAGGCCAATCAGAGACAGCAGCGTGCTCTTGCCGCAGCCCGATGGACCGGTGAGCGCCAATACCTCGCCAGCGCGAGCCTCGAAAGTGACGCCGTCGAGCGCCTTCACAGCGCCACCGTCATGGTGCCGGCTGACTTCTGTGACGGCGAGCAGTATGGTCGTGTCACTCATGGCGCAGTGCGGTCAGTGGTTGCAGCCGATACAGCACAAGCGCCGGCCAAACCAGCGAGATCAGCGCAATCGCCAGTGCCATGCCAAATGAAACCGCCGCCAAGGTCAAAGGGTAGCGCAGCGGAATCCAGCCAAAGCCAATCGACTCCATGCTGTTGACGACCCGCAGCAGCAGCAGCGCAAAGGCGTTGCCCACTGCCGCGCCCACAGCGCAGAGCATCAGGCTCTCAGAAAACAGCATGCGCAGCACCAGCCAGGGCGTCCAGCCAACCGTCATGAGAATGCCGATCTCGCGCGTGCGCTCGGCAACAGCCATCAGCAGCGTGTTGCTCACAACCAGGCAGGTGCCGACCAGCGCGACCACCGAAATGGTGGTCACAAATGCTTCTATCACGCGGAGCAGCCGCATCGAGCCAGAGAACTCGGTGCCGGGAATCGCCTTGAGCGACGGATACAGCCTATTGATCTCGTTGATCAGGGCGGCGGCCGCGTCCTGCTGCCCGCCGCGCAAGAGCGCCAGCGTGTACTGGGGCTCCGCGCCTTCGCGCGCAAGCATCGCCTGGGCCTGCGCAATGTCCACCATGACGCCGCCATCGAGCATGCGGCTACCGGTGCGAAAGACACCACTGATGCGAACTGGCCGCCCGTCAAGCGCCACCGACTGGCCCGGCTGCAGCCCGAGCTTCCGCATGGCGATCTCGCCAATCATTGCATCGCCTGAGCCTGCGGCGAAATGCGCACCGCTGTTTAGTGCCATGCTGTGCAAAAACTCCGGTGTCACGCCCATGACCAAGGCGTAAGCGCTCCATGTCTCATTGAGCGTCCCGATGACCAAAGGCGACAGCGCGGCGCCGTAGCGCTCTTGCAGCTCTGCCATCTGCGGCGCGCCGATGCGCGAAGACATGGGCGACGTGGCGCGGCGCTCGTACACCACGACTTCAAGCTGGTAGGCGCCGGTCACCCCATCAATCTGCTGGCGCAGGTCCAGCGTGATGGCGGTGATGGCGACAAACAGGGCCACCCCGGCGGCAATGCCCAGCGCGGTCATCAAGCTGCGCGCCGGGGCGCGCAACACGTTGCGCAGGAAAATCATGGCGCCTTCCCTGGCCCATCGTCATTCAGCGACCCGCCCATGCCCGGGCGGATCGATGGACTTACTGGCAAGCTGGCATCCCCGCCAGTGGCGTGCCATTGACCGTCATCGTGACCTGCATCACGGTGCCGGGGACCACGGTCGCGACTGCGGTCGAATCATTGGCGCCCTTAAACGTGATCGCGCCTGCGGTCGGGTTGCCGTCTACATCAAGCACCAAGGGCGTCGAGGTTGTTACATCGAAATACTCACCATTGGAGCGGTAAGCACGCCCGCTGACCGTGAACTGTTCGCCACCAGAGGGCGTGGCAAACATCTCGGCGCTGAACCCCGTTGCCCGGTAGGTTTTGCCCGTGCTCTGGGTGGTGGTTGCCAACTCACCCAGGGTGAATCGGTCCGGACTGGCCGCTGTGGGGTCGTCGCCCGGAACTCCCACGGTGTAGCGGAAGTTGCTGAAGCTCAGGAGCATGGAGTCGATCGCCACGCCGCTCGCGTCCTGGGTGGCAATGGTGACGCCCGCAGGACTGTCAGCGCTGATCCAGTTCCGGATCGGACCGCTCGCGCTCGGCGTGCCGTTGTCCACAAAAGCCAGGTTGCCGTTCAGGACCAGACGCGTGTTGTTGTCGGTGTTGACGGTGCAGTAGTTTTCAAACGCCAGGGTTGCGGTGGTCACGCCGTTCAGATGGGAATAGGCCGAGGCCGGGTAGGTCAAGCGCCCGCCACAGCCGCCCAGCAAGTCGGCCGGCGGCACGCTGCCCAGGGCCAGTATGCGCCGTTGCGGGCTTTGACTCAGCGCAAACTTTTTCGCCAGCCAGACGACTTTGGCCGGTGCCAGATTGCCTTGAAGGGCTGCCGTCTGGCTTGCCCCTGGGCTGCTACAAACCGGAAGCAGCGTGGCCACCATGGCTATCCCCTTGGTCACGCTGGCTGCATCGAGTGTGGTGGCCGTGCCGATTGCTGCGGGCGTGTCGCCGCCGCTACCCCCGCCACATGAGACCACCAGAGTTGCCGCAGCCGCGATGGCAATGGCGCCAAGAGTACCAATTTTTGTTGAGTTTTTCATGATCTACCAGCCTTTCTTGAGTACGACGGAACCAGTCCCAATGCGCCGCGCAGAGGGTGCTTGCCAAGCACTCAAAAGACCGTTTCCCCAAAGAAAAGGGGCAGTTTCAGGGGGCCTGGTTGTGCCACCCTTGCTCGCCAACCGAGACAACGCCTTGAGCTTAGAACGAGGTGCCGCGCAGCGTGTTGAGATTTCGCAAACGCGCTGGCCCAGCGCCGGGTTTTGATCGGAGCAGGCTGTCAATTGCTCCGCCCTGCATCGGGTACAGCGGGCCACAGTTTCCAACTGAAAGAATTGCCGTGCCGACTCAAGCCATCAGCCAAACGCAACCCGCACGCGCCGGTGCAAGCCAAATACCACCACATTTTGAGAATGTTGTTTTCGCTGGCGGCGGCAATCGCTGTTTTTGGCAGGCCGGCTTCTGGTCGGTTGCGGCGCCAGAGCTCAATCTGGCGCCTTCCGCAGTGGTGGCGGTCAGCGCAGGTTCTGCCATGGCCTGCGCGCTGTTTGCCGGCATCTTCGAGGCGTGTTTTGCGCTCTACAAGCAGGCGGTTGCCGACAATGCGCGGAACCTCTATCTGCGTAATCTGCTGCGTTCGCAACCGGTTTTCCCGCATGGCGACATTTACCGCGAGGCCCTGCTCGCCAGCATCGACGCGCAAGCGCTGTCACGCCTGCACCAGGGGCCCATGATCAAAATCCTGATCTCTAACCCGCCGCACTGGGCGGGTGCGCAACTGGCAGTGCTGCTTGGCATGGCCGCGTTCGGCATCAAAGCGTGGCATAAAGACGCAGTTCACTCCTCAATGGGCCAGCGTGTCGGCTTCAGGCCGCTTTACGTCTCGGTGCAAGAGTGCGCCACACCTGGCGCGCTGGCCGACCTGATCATTGCGTCATCGTGCGTGCCGCCGCTGACGCCACAGGCACGGCGTAATGGCATCGCGCTACTTGACGGGAGCCTGGTCAGCAACGTGCCGATCGAAGGCGTCGACCCAAACGCAGGTGAAACGCTGGTATTGCTGACCCGCCCCTTTAGCAGGTTGCCCTCAGTGCCCGGACGCACTTATGTGCAGCCGTCGCAGCCGGTTCCGGTCGGCGCCTGGGACTACACCAACGAGGCGGCCGTGCAGTGCGCTTTTGACTTGGGGCGGCGCGATGGCGAGCATTTCTGTGCGGCCGCTGGGGCCTGAATTCAATGCTCACCCCTTGGCCTGGGAATGGGCGTAATAGCGCACTGAATTACGACCGGCCTGCTTGGCCTGGTACATGGCGCTGTCCGCCCATTTGAGGACATCGTCCGGGTGGCTTTCGTGGCCCCTAAACAGCACCACGCCCATGCTGAGGGTGCAATGGTGTTCAATCTGCCGGGTGTTTTGCTCGTCCGTCTTGACGGCCAGCACGTAGGGTTCCGAGAGACTGGCTCGAATCTTTTCCGCCACGATGGTCGCTTGCACCCTGGATGGGGCTTCGCCCTGTTCGAGCTCGGTGAGCAAGACCACAAATTCGTCGCCGCCAAAGCGCGCCACGGTGTCCACCTCGCGCACGCAATTGAGCAGTCGCCTAGCGGCGTCAGCCAGGAGTAAATCACCTGCCGCATGCCCATGTTGATCATTGAGCGGCTTGAAGTTGTCCAGATCCAGAAACAGCAGGGCCGCATAGCAAGAACTGCGCTTGCTGACGGTCATGGCCTGGTTCAAGCGGTCGGTCAGCAGCCGCCGGTTCGGCAGCTGGGTCAGGTTGTCGTAAAAGGCCAATTGGCGGATTTGATCCTCCAACTGTTTGCGTGCGCTGATGTCGCGAATGCAAACGTGGATCGCTGGCGCGCCATCGTAGGTGATGGCGGTGCCTTGAACCTCAACATCGATCACACTGCCGTCTAGCCTGAGAAAACGCGCAGCCACCATGGGTGTGATGGCCACCTGGTCATAGATGCTTTTCATGCGTTCGGTCTGGGCCTGCAAGTCGTCGGGGTGAATCAGTTCCGCCGTGGGTTTGCGCAGCAAGCTCGCTGCATCGACTGCGCCAAACAACTTGATCGCCGCCGGGTTGGCATAAATAATCTGTCCGCGCCGGTGCACCAGAATCGACTCCGGCGTCCATTCGATCATGGTGCGGTAGCGCTGCTCGCTTTCCTGCATGGCGGCCTGCGCCTGCTTCAGCTCGGTAATATCTTGCGTCACGCCGACTGCGCTATGTCGCAGGCCATCGTCGGCAAAGCGCGATTCAGCCTTTTGACGCACCCAGCGCACTGTTTTGCCGACCAGGATGCGGTGCGTATGGTCAAAGTCGTCGCCGCGTAATGCACGCTGCCAGGCTTGCTCCACGTCACCCCGGTCAGCCGGATGCACCCGCAGCAGGTAGTCTGCATGAGTGGCACCGGTGCCTTCAGGCAGCCCAAAAATACGACAGGTCTCGGCCGACAAGCGTAAGCGATCACCCGCGATGTCGTACACCCAACTCCCCACCCTGGCGACCGCTTGCGCGCGGTGCAGTTCGGCTTGGCTCTCCTCCAGCGCCAAGGTGCGCTGCGCCAGATCGCTGCTGGCTTGGCGCAGCTGCTGCAAACGACTCTGGTAGGCGCGCAAGACAAAAACCACCAGCACGGCCGACAGCAAATAGACCAGGATTTGATCGCCAGCGTAAAACGTCAGGGGTGAAGCCAGTTCAGGCGGCAGTAGCCCCCAGAGCTCGGCCAGAAATAGACCGCTAGTCGCGGCCACGGTGAGGGCGGTCAATACCAGCGCGACCCGCGCATTGATCATCCAGCCCGACATCAAGATCAGCACCGGGTAGACGATGATCACAGGCGCCCGCACGCCGCCTGTGAAGATGGCGATGGCGGTGATCGCGATCCACAGACCGAATGCAACGACTCGGAAAGCCAGTTCGATCCTGCCGCGAGAAAGAAAATACCAGCCCGTGGTCGCCACCGAGAGCAATATCAGTGGTCCGGCCACTCGCAGGCTCGCGGCCAGCCCGCCGAAAGCCAGTTGCACCAAGGTAGCCACCGCGCCCAGTGCAATGGCTGCGACAACATATTTGGCCAGTGTGAGCGACGGCGTCCCCGCGATCAGACGGATAGCGCTGTCGCCATCGTGCGCCAGCGGCTCGGCAGGATGCTTGATTTATTTTCTCCCTTGTCAACCTGGCTGGTGGGCTTGTTTTACTTGTCAAACGGGCCGCGGCTGTACTTCTTATTTTTGAACGCCGACAAAATTCTAATCTGGATTCACGCTGAATGTGTCAACATGCAACTGCAGCCACCATTCCAGAAGCGCCAGGTGCCACAGCTTGCTGCCATTGATGCGGGTGAAGTGCGCTGGCGCTTCCGGGTCAGCCAGCAGTCGGTCCACGTAGTCTCGCTGGTAGAGCCCGCGCTTGAGGCAGGCGTCTGACATCAAGATCGTGCGCATGAGTTCCAGAAACGGCCCGCGCACGTACTTGAGTGCCGGCACCGGGAAATAGCCCTTGGGCCGATCGATCACCGTGTCTGGAATCAGCCCGCGTGCCATCGCCTTGAGCGGGAACTTGCCACCTTCCTTGAGTTTGAGTTCAGGCGGCATGCGCGCCGCCAGCTCCACCAACTCGTGGTCCAGAAAGGGCACGCGCACCTCCAGGCCCCAGGCCATCGGCATGTTGTCCACACGCTTGACCGGGTCGTCCACGATCAGCGTGGTGGCGTCCAGGCGCCAGACCTGATCCAGGAAGGTGTCGGCGTGCGGCTTTGCGAGTTCGCCGGCAATCAAATCGGAGCTGACGTCGCCGACCTGAAACTTTGGTGCAATCATTTGCAGGTATTCGGCGTGGTCGCGGTCAAAGTAATGCTGGCTGAAGCGCTCCAGTGCTGATCCTTGTGCGGCCTGCATCTTGGGGTACCAGAAGTAGCCGCCAAACACTTCGTCAGCCCCCTGGCCCGACAGCACCACTTTGACTTCTTTGGAGACGCGCTCGCTGAGCAAATAGAACGCGATCACGTCGTGGCTGACCATCGGTTCGGTCATCTGTGCAACGGCTTCTGGCAGTCGCTGCATCACCTCCTGGTTGGGAATGCTGAACTGCTGATGCCGGGTGTGAAAGTGCTGGGCAATCTGGTCCGAGAATTCAAATTCGTCGGCTTTTTCAGAGTCGGCGCCCACGTCTTCAAAACCGATTGAAAAGGTGCGAAGCTCAGGCACATGATCCGCCAGCAGCGCGACCAGCAGACTTGAATCCAGGCCCCCCGACAGCAGCACGCCGACCGGCACGTCGGCCGCCAGCCGCCGGCGCTCGACCGCACGCCTCAAAGCGGCGCGTGTGGCGGCGAGCCAGTCGTCTTCGGACAAGGGTTGATCGGGCCGGGTGGCGTCCAGCGTCCAATAGACCTGCTCGGTGCGCGTGCCGTCCGACCCGAGCCGAAGCGTCGAGGCTGGTGGCAACTTGCGCACGCCCTTTAGCACCGTGCGCGGCGCTGGCACCACCGTATGCAGGGTGAAGTGATGGTGCAGCGCGACCGGATCGAGCGTGGTGTCGACCCCGCCGCCTGCCAGCAGCGCCGGCAGGCTCGACGCAAAGCGCAGGCGCTGGTCGGTCTGGTTCAGGTACAGCGGCTTGATGCCAAAGCGGTCACGTGCCAGAAACAGCCCGCTCTTGTGCTGGTCCCAAATGGCAAAGGCAAACATGCCGATGAAGCGCTGGACGCACTGCTCGCCCCAGGCGTGGTAGGCCTTGAGGATGACTTCGCTGTCCCCGTCGGAGAAGAAGGTGTAGCCCAGGGCGCGCAGCTCGTCCTGCAGTTCGCGGTAGTTGTAAATCGTGCCATTGAAGACAAGCGCCAATTGCAACGCCGTGTCCACCATCGGCTGGTGCGCGGCGGTTGACAAATCAATGATGGACAGGCGCCGATGCCCCAAGGCCAGCGGACCGTTCTGGTAAGTGCCCGCGTCATCCGGGCCCCGGCGCGCGAGTTGCTCCGACATGCGCTCAATCGCCGCCAGATCCGGCGATGCGCCGTCAAAACGCAGCTCACCACAAATGCCGCACATCAGCGCTCCCCTGGGGCCTGAGACTGCGCCGGCAATACGATCACCGGCGCGAAGCCGCCGCCCTCGGTGCGGAAGTTGGTGGTTTGCCCGGCATACATGCGCGCCGCCAGCAGTTGGACGGCACCGTTGTAGGTGTAGGCGCGCAGGTCAAACTTCAGGTCGGTCTGCACGCCATCGACTTCAATCAGGCGCTGGCCCGGCGGCACCAGCGCCTGTGCCACAAAGTCGCCCGCCAGAATCTCGCCCCAGACCCGACGCGTGAGCTTGTCACCGCGGTAAGCGGCCTTGCCGCCGTAGCTGGCAACCGGCTTGAAAAACAGCTGGCGGCGCCGGGCCCAGAGTTCATCGGCGCGCTCGGGGGTGACGAGTTGGGTTTGCGGCACGCCCGCCTGCAACAGGCGGCGGTCGGCGCGGGTGGCGCCCCAAGTGGCCAGCAGCTCATCCTGGCTGAGTGCGATCAGGTTGCGCTTGTCGGCGTACAGCGCGTGCGAGCGCGGGTGCGGCGTCAGCACCACGGCACCCGCCTCGTAAGCGCTCTTGAGCGCCTGGTGACTGGGCTCGCTCAGGTAGAAATCAGTCAGGCGGTTGTAGACCAGGTCCACCACCCGGTCCGCGTGCCAGAGCTGGCCGTCGCGCCAAACCAGCTCTTGAGGGTCCGCCACGCTGGCGGCGACGCCGTGGCGAATGAACAATTGCCGGAACAGCTCAAATTCGGGCGCCAGGTACTGCGCGCTTGGGTCGTCGTCCACAATCAGGGCGTAGCCCAGGACGGCATCGCCGCGCTGGCGCTGCCACTCCAGCCTGAACATGTCAAAAAAAGTCTGCTCCAGCCTGTCGGGCGAGGCTTTCGGGGCGAAAGCCCAGTCCATCTCCTTGCAACAGGTCTCTTGCGCCCGCGCCAGCGCCACATTGAGCAAGGCGCCACCGGCATTGGTGTTGATCTCGATCAGCTGCGGCCCCTGCTCGCCCAGATGAAAGTCAAAGCCCATGCAAGCGCCGACCGGCCCGAACGCGTGCTGTGCCATGGCGGGCGAGCGCGCCAAGGCCTGGGCCTGGTAGTGGGGCAGCGCGATAACGCGCTCTATGGCGGCAATGGTCGCGGCCATCTGTTGGGCCATCTCGTCAGCCAGAAAGACAACGGTGGACGAGAACAGATGCGGCCGGGTCTGGCTGATGTTGGCCATCAGCCCCTTGAGGCTGGGCTCGCGTTCAATCTGCTCGCGCAAGCGGGTCTGGTTCAGGGTGCGACAAAAGCAGTCCTGGTTCAAAAATTCGGCCGGGCTGCGGTTCGGCAAAAGCGCTGCGGCGGGTGCCGCGGCAGGCGGCTGACTCAGTCCGGTGACTGAATTTGGAGTGCTGGAGTTCATTGCATAAGCATACGACAAGCCAAGCGGGCGGGCGGGCCCGCCTTTGCCCGCAGGTGCGATTCAACGTGATGTGGGCTTCAGATTAATGGTTCTTTTCCGAAGCACTCAGGTGTGTCTATTGGATCGGGGCTGATATCACGGTGGTGGGTGAATCAGCCGGGCGATACGCTTTGCTACGTGTCCCGGCGCCCGCTGCGCGTTTTCCTCCTTGACCTACGCAAAGCGTATCACCCGACTGATTCTGCGAGCGGTTGGGTGCGCTGGCAAGGGGAATTCAAAAGGTGCCGGGCTTGAGGTGAAGCCTTGATTTCTTCAGCGTGCCACATCACTTCGAATCGCACCCCCAACTTTTCTACCCAATCAGACCGCGCGCTTTCATCATGTCGCAGCGATTTTGCCGCGGTTCCGGCAGGGTGATGCCTTTCTCCTTGGCGCGTGCTTGCATGGCCTTGTGCTGCTCGCTTTGCACCAGTTTGCATTCGTCATAGGTCTTGACGGCGCGCATTTTGACCATCATGGCGGTGCGCTCTTGCGGGCTCATCAGGTTGGCGCCGACGCCCATGCCACGGGCACCGGGGCCCATGGGGCCAGTGCCGGGGCCGTTCTGCATGCCCATGCCCACGCCCATTCCCATGCCACCACCCATTCCCATGCCACCACCCATGCCCGCGCCGGGGTGTGCCAGCACCGGCAGGGCCAGGGTAGCGCCGAGCACGGCGACTAAAGAAATACTTTTCAGGAGTGTTGATGTTTTCATGATGGTTCCTTCACTTTTGTACTACTGCCGGACGTCGGCGACTCCTTCGTCCTTGAAGACCATTGGATCGCAACGATGTAAGCGGCGTGTTGCGCGCCAGGGCTGATTTGCATCACAGCGTTGCAGCCCCGCCTTGCGATACAGTGCGTTACAAACCCGGCGCCAGCGCGTTGAAAATAGATCCCCAGGGGCTTTGGCGTGTGCCAAGCGTGCAAGGAAAAATAGATGGAAAAACGAGATTGCATTCTGATCGTCGATGACGAGCCGGAAATTCGCCGCTTGCTGGTCGACTACCTGACGCGCAACCAGATGGAGGCCGTTGCCGCCCGCGACGGCCGCGAGATGTGGCAAATGCTGGAGCGCCATGTTGTTGACCTGGTGGTGCTGGACTTGATGCTGCCCGACACCGATGGCCTCACGCTGTGCCGCGACCTGCGCGCCAAGTCCAACCTGCCGGTGCTGATGTTGACTGCGCTGGGTGAGGAGACCGACCGCATCGTCGGCATTGAGATGGGCGCGGACGACTACCTGGTCAAGCCGTTCAACCCGCGCGAGCTGCTGGCCCGCATCAAGTCCATCTTGCGCCGCACACGCGCGCTGCCGCCCAATTTGCGGCCCGAGTCGGCGCGCTGTCTGTGCTTTGCCGGCTGGTGCCTGGATACGGCCGAGCGCCTGTTAACCGCGCCCGACGGCGTCGTCACACCCTTGTCGGGCGGTGAGTACCGGCTCTTACACATCTTGCTGGACCACCCGAACCGCGTCTTGAGTCGCGATCAGTTGACCGAAATGATCCACGGCCGCGAAGCCGAGGCTTTTGATCGGGCGATTGACGTGCAGGTCAGTCGCTTGCGCCAGCGCCTGCGCGACGACAGCCGCGAACCGCAATTGATCAAGACCGTGCGCGGTGAAGGCTATGTGCTGGCCGCCACGGTGCAGAGGCAGGCGCAATGCGCCTGAGTTGGCGGCATTGGCCGTCCAGCCTGTTCGTGCGCATGGCGCTGATCCTGCTGCTTGGGCTGCTGGTGGCGCAAGGGGTCAGCATGTGGTTGCAATGGGGTGAGCGCGCCACCGTTGTGTCGCAAGCGCGCGGGCAAAATTTTGTTGACCGAATGGCGCAGGCTGTACGCTCCCTGGAGGCCACTGCGCCAGCGCAGCGCAGTGCTGCGCTTGAAACGCTGTCCTATGGCAATTGGCAGGTGAGCCTGATCAGCGCGGATCAAGTCTCACCGAACCCGCAACGCGGCGCGATGCGCAACCTGTTCAACGAGCGGCTCGGCAGTGCGCGTGAAATCCGCCCGGTGGGCGGTGCCGCCGGCATGGGCATGATGCGCGGCAATATCATGCCGCGCAGCTTTGATGTGCGGCTGCAGGACGGGCAATGGGTAAGATTTTCGGGCGGACGCGAGCCAGTCACCCCGGCTTTGCCCAGCGATCTGATCGTGCGCCTGCTGGTCACGCTGCTGATCGTGATTGGGGTCGTGCTGCTGGCGGTGCGGCAGGCAACTCAGCCACTCAAGCAACTCGCCCACGCCGCCGATGCGCTCGGGCGTGACCTGGATGCGCCCGCCCTGCTTGAGGCCGGTCCGCTGGAGACGCGCCGCGCCGCGCAGGCCTTCAACCGGATGCAGGCCCGCATCAAAGGCTTGGTCAGTGAGCGCTCACGCGCACTGGCGGCGGTGTCGCACGACCTGCGCACGCCGCTGACGCGATTGCGCTTGCGCGCCGAGCTGGTGGACGACGAGAAACTGCGGGACCAGATGGGCGCTGATCTCGATGCCATGGCGGCCATGATCGATGCCACGCTGGACTACCTGCGCGGCTTGCAAAGCAGCGAAGCGGTGCGCCCGATCGACATCAATGCGCTGCTGGCCAGCATGAGCGAGGACGCGCTGGTGCTCGGGCGTCACATCAGCATTGAGGGCCAGGCGCTGGCATCCTACAGCGGGCGCTTGTCAAACCTGCGCCGGGCGCTGCAGAACCTGATCGACAACGCCATTAAATATGGCGCTGGTGCGCATCTGCGCGTGCAGGACGATGCGACCGAATTGCGCATCATGGTCGAAGACGCCGGGCCGGGCATTGCCGCGCTTGAACTCGCCCGCGTCACCGAGCCCTATTACCGGCCTGATGCGTCGCGCAACAGTGCCACCGGCGGTGTCGGCCTGGGCTTGTCCATAGCCAAAGACGTGGCTTTGCTGCACGGCGGTGAGCTGCTGCTGGCGAATCGGGCGCAAGGTGGACTGTGCGCCACGCTCAAATTGCCGCGCGCGGCGCAGGCATCCTGAGGCAGGGCGATCAGGGTTATTACCCGCGCAATGGCGCAGTCCGGCGCCGCTCTTGCTATGCTTGCGCCCTTTGCCTGCAGCACCCAAACCAAAGGATCCCGGATGAGCCCCAATTTTGCCAAGTCGGGTCTGGCCAGCGCCTTGCTGGCGCTGGCCGCTGCTGCCAGCGCTGGCCAGCCGACGGTCAATGTCAAACAAGCTGCCGTGTTGCAAAGCAGTGGCGCCCTGCTGCTCGACGTGCGCGAAGCCGATGAATACATACAAGGCCACGCGCCCGGCAGCACCCTGATCCCGCTGGGGCAATTGGCGCAGCGCTTGAAAGAACTCGCGCCCTTCAAGAACACGCAGGTGGTCTTGATTTGCCGCTCCGGGCGTCGCTCCCAGCACGCCACGGAGATACTGGAAGCCGCCGGTTTCAGCGCGGCGGCCAACATTGAAGGTGGCATGTTGGCCTGGCAGCAGGCCGGCTTGCCGGTGCTCACCGGCGCGGCTTTGCGCTAAATGGCGCCAGCCGGGCCTGTCTCGGTGGCGTGGTCGTGTCGTCCGGTAGGCCGGGTTACGCTGCGCTAAGTCGAGCTGCTTGATGTCCTGTCTTCCACCAAGCCAAGCAGTTGTTTTTTATATAAAAATGACCGCTAGCCCACGTGAAATAAGCGTAGTGCGCTATCAAAATATATAGTTTTTAACGCCGCTGACCTGGCCAGCGCGCTCAGCCCACCCGCGCGCCGAGCCAAGGCGCCTAAAAATCAACCGTCACGCTGGCGCGCACGGTGCGCGGGGTTGAGGGGAAGAGATAAACGCCGCCCCAGTAGGTGGTGGGCGCTTCGCGCCAGTAGCTGCGATTGCTCAGGTTTTCCACATTGAGTTTCCACTGGGCTGATCGGCCGGCCAGCCGGGTCTGGTAGCGCAGGCCGGCGTCCAGCTGCCAGGCGCTGGGTAATTCGACGCTGCCGTCGCTAGTGACTTTTTTGCCGCTCTCGCCGCTCAGCAGCGCATTGAGCGACAGCCCCGGCAGCAGCGCCACCTTGTAGTCGGCAAACACCGAAGCCTTGAGCCGTGGCACATTGGTGACTTGCTGGTTCACCAGCTCAGGGTCCAGCGCCTGGGTGAACTTGGCATCGAGCAGCATGGCGCTGGCCTGCAGTGACCACTGGCTTCCCAGGCGGCCCGTGGCGGTGAATTCCAGGCCGCGGTGGCGGGCGGTCTTGCTGCCTGCCACCAGCAGCTTGGGCGCCACATTGGGCAGACTGTCGGCATAAGGTTTGTCGATGCTGAACGCGGCCGCAGTGAGCAGCAGGCGCTCATCGGCCTGCCACTTTAGACCCAGCTCGGTTTGCTCGCTCTTGAAGGCCGGCAAGGTGTCGCCGGCGTTGACAAATTTGCTGGGACGGTTCGGCACCGTCTCCAACTCGACGCCTTGGCCCCAGGAGACATAAGCCATGGTGTTGGCTGTGGGCGACCACGCCAGGCCGGCCCACGGCGTGGTCACGGGCTGCGACAAGGCGAGCGCGCGCGAGCCGTCACTGCGCTCACTGCTGCGCTGCAGGCTGGATACGCGCAACCCGACGAAGGACTGCAGCGACGCCGTCAGCTCGGAGCTCACGGACACGAAGGCATCCAACGCGCGCTCGCGGCTGTTGGTGTTGAGGTCGTTGGGTGTGGGGCTGGCGGGCAAGGCCACTGGGTTGTATATGTTTGTGATGCCGACCCAGTTATAGGCTTGGGTGGGCGCCAGGTCGGTCGTGAGCCGGCGTCCGCCCAGGCCCGCGACCACGCGGTGCTGCCGCCCCAGGGCCGAGATTCTGCCCGTCAGCCGTGCTTCCCATGCGCTGGCGCTGTGCTTTTCGCCCTCGCTGCGGTAATCGTACATGTCCACATCCCCATTGGCACACAGGCCCGGGTAGACAGCAGGGGTCGTACTGCTGCAACCGTCCGGAAAAGCCAGCCGGTCGTTGATCGTGCTGCGCTGCGTGCTCAGCGCCAGGCGCGCCTGCCAGTCGGTGTTGATCCGGTGGTTCAGGGCGAGCTGCGCCGTGCTGGTGCTGGCCTCAAAGGGCTGGGACCAGCTCTGGTTGTTCAGGTTCAGCTTTGAAAAAATCGGCGCAGGCAGTGTCTCGCCCGTGCCATCGCCATTGCGGTCGAGCAAACCCAGGCCCGGCACCGAGGGCTGCTGCTTGTGCTGGTATTCCAGATCCGCCGTGAGCGCGGTGTTGGGGGACAGCGCGGCGGCCAGCGCCACGCTGGCAAATTCTCGGCTGCCCTGGGCACGGTCGAACTGGTTGCGCAGGCCCTCGGAGGCCAGGTTGACGCGGATGCCCACGCCAGATAGCGATGTATTGGCATCCAGGTGCAGCTTGCTGCCGCCATATTCATTGGCCGACAGCGTCAGCGAGGTGAATGCATCCTTGAGCGGCACTTTGGTCACGAGGTTGACGCGCCCGCCGGGTGCTGCCACGCCCGACTGCAAACCGGCCACGCCCTTGAGCACCTCAATGCGCTCCTTGTTCTCCAACGCCAGCGGCGTGAAGTTGGACACGGCCAGGCCGTTGCGCGAGAAATTATTGCCCTGCTCAAGCAGGAAGCCGCGCACCGACAGGCTCTCGATGTAGCCGGTGGTGTTGTAGCTGTCGGCCAATGACGCGTCGAGCTTGATGGCCTGCGACAGGCTGGTGCTGGCGGTGGCGTCCAGCAGATCGGCGCTCAACACGGTGATGCTTTGCGGCGTTTTGGCCAGCGGCGCACTAAAGGCCCCCACGTCGGCGGTGTCGACGTCGAGCACAGGCGCTGACTTGGCCCTGACGGTGACGGGGGCCAGTTGCGCAGCGTTTTGCCCGGATGCTGGCAACGCACAAAAAAGGGCGAGGGCCGCGGCGGTAGGAGAAAGTTTGAAGTTTTGACGGAATGCCATCGAGAGTCCTTAGTCGACGGCAGGGGGAGTGCATGGACGCGCTTGAACCCCGAAAAGGCGCTCAAACAGCATCCAGCCACGCTTCCCTGCGCAAGAATTACCTTGATCAAGTTCCAGGGTGTTATCTCAGCCTTTGGTCTTGCGACCGCCAGCACCCCTAGCGTTTACGCACCGGCTGAGAAGCCGGTGCGATGCATCAATTGTAGAGCAGGCTTAAGCGGCGCCTCGCCTGCTGCGTGGCTTCGGACAGCGGCTGCAGCGCGGCTACTTAAAATGGCGCTTTCAGGCTCTTTTACTTGCACCCCACGATGGCGTTATCTACTGTGCGCAGCTCACCCTGCCTTTTTGGCGCCACGTGCCCATGACGCAGCGCATGACGCCTGCCGCCAGTTCCCCCTTCGGCGAGCGGCGCTACCACGCCTGGAACGACCATGTGAAAGCGCGCCATGGCGGGCGCGTGCAGAAGGTCTCGGTGCTGGCAGGCTTCACCTGCCCGAACCGTGATGGACTGGTTGGCACCGGCGGTTGCACCTTTTGCAACAACGCCAGCTTCACACCGGGCTACCTGAATCGGCGTCAGAGCATCACCGAGCAGATCGATACCGGGCTGGAATTTTTGCAGCGGCGCTACCCTGGTACGCAGCGCTACATCGCGTATTTTCAGAGTTACAGCAACACCTACGGCGAGTTTGAGCGGCTGCGCGCCTGCTATGCCGAGGCGCTCGCCCATCCGCAAATTTGCGGGCTGGCGATCGGCACCCGCCCCGATTGCCTGCCCGACGCCGTGCTGGACTACCTTGCTGAGCTGGCAGGGCGCCACATCATCGAACTTGAAATCGGCGTGGAGTCTTGCAACGACGCGGCGCTGGCGCGGGTCAACCGCGGCCACGATTTTGCCGCCAGCGTGGACGCGATCAAGCGCGCGGCGGCGCGTGGGCTGGACGTCACCGCCCACGTCATGCTGGGCCTGCCGGGTGAATCCCATGCCAGCATGATGATGGGTGCGCACCAACTCTCGGCCCTGCCGATCCACGCGCTCAAATTGCACCAATTGCAACTGGTGCGCGGCACGGCGCTGGCGCGCGAATGGCAACGCAACCCGGCGGCGGTGCCCTTGCTCGATGAAGCGGATTGCATTGCTTTACTGGTCGATTTCATCGAACGCCTGTCGCCCAAAATCCTGCTGCAGCGCATCGGCAGCGAAGTGCCGCCGTCTCTCAAACTCGCGCCTGAATGGAACCTGCGCCTGTCCGAACTGGCCCCGCGCCTCTCCGCCGAGCTGGCGCGGCGCGGCACTTGGCAGGGCAGTCGCTGTCTGGCGTAACGAGCCCGCGATGCTTCTAATTGGCTACTATAGTTATAGCTGTTAGCGCTTTGTCGACGCGGGCTAGAGGCTGAAAACGTTTAAAAATTTGCTTAAGGCCCACGACTCGCCAATTTGCCCGCATCCCATTTGGGATGCGCAACCAGGCCGTTCCCCACTACAAGGACCGGGCCAAGCTGATTGCCGTCGTCAAACAGGGGCGCCGGCAACTCGAAGAGCAGACGGTGCAGGAGCGCCCGCCGGTGTGGCACAGCTGATCAGGCCGATTCGCCCAGCCGCCCGTCGCGGAAATCACTCAGGGCCTGGTAGATCTCATCTTTGGTGTTCATCACAAACGGGCCGTACTGAACGATAGGCTCTTTCAAAGGCTGCCCTGAAATGAGCAGCACCTTGGCGTCCACGCTGGCCTCGATCACCACACCATCGGCCCGGGCGTCATTGGCCAGGATGGCCATGCGCTGCATTGGCACAGACTTACCCGCAATGCCGACTTCACCGCGGTACACGTAGACAAAGGCGTTGTGGCCAGCGGGCAATGGCTGCGCGAAGTTGCTGCCTGCGCGCAAGTGCAGGTCCAGGTAGTTCGGCTGCGTGCTGTCGCGTGTCACGGCGCCGCTCACGCCGTGGCTTGCACCCGCAATCACCGTCACGGCCACGCCTTGTTCCGTCACAAATTTGGGCAGATCGTCGGCCTTGAAGTCGCGGTACCAGGGGCTGCTCATCTTGTCGCGCTGGGGCAGGTTCAGCCAGAGCTGAAAGCCTTCCATCACGCCTGCTTCCTGCTGCGGAATCTCCGAATGGATCACGCCTTTGCCCGCCGTCATCCACTGCACGCCGCCGTTTTCCAGCAGACCCTCATGGCCAGCACTGTCACGGTGGCGCATGCGCCCGGCAATCATGTACGTGATGGTCTCGAAGCCGCGGTGCGGGTGATCGGGAAAGCCCGCAATGTAGTCGTCGGGCTGGTCGCTGCCAAAGGCATCGAGCATCAGGAACGGGTCGAGCCGATGCTGCAGGCCTTGGGTCAGCACACGGGTCAGTTTGACGCCAGCGCCATCCGAGGTGGCCTGGCCTGCCACCAGCCGCTCGACGGTGCGTGCGACTTCAACCTGGTACTTGTCGAGGGGGGTGTTCATGGGCAGTTCCTTGTTGCAGCAGGGTGCTTGGCAACACCCTGCAGGGCTCGTTCGTTATGCGCGGGTAGGTTCAATCCCGGCGGGAATCCAGACTCCAGGCGCCCGCGCCGTTGGCGGCAATGGCCAGCAAGCCACCGACGACAGCGATGTTCTTGAAGAACAGCAGCTGTTGCATGAACGCCTGGTCGGCCGGCACACCCCAGTAATTGTGGAAGAAGAAGCTGGCCACCAGCGTGAACGCCGCCAGCACCAAAGCCGCAATGCGGGTACCAAAACCGGCCAGCAGCGCCAGGCTGCCCACAATTTCCACGATCACGGCGATGGCGGCCGCGAGGGTGGGCAGCGGCAAGCCTGCCGACGAGATGTAGCCCACGGTGCCGGCAAAGCCGGTGAGCTTGCCAATGCCGGCGGGCAGAAACAAGGCGACCATAAGCAGCCGGGCGGCCAGATTGAGGGGGTTTTGAATGGCGTTGGACATGATGGGTTTCCTTTAAAAAATGAGATGAACTCAGTGTGTTGCGATGGAGGTAGTCTATTTGTCATCAATCGCTTTGAAAATCCCTTTGAATGGATATGATTGATCCCATGATGGAACAATCAAACGCAACAATCGACCCCAACGACCTGCTCATCTTTGCCAGTGTGGCCGAGCTGGGCAGCTTCAGCCGTGCCGCTGAGCGCATGGGGCTGCCCAAGTCCACCGTCTCGCGCCGGCTGGCTGCGCTGGAACACCGCTTGGGCGAGCGCCTGCTGCTGCGCACCACCCGGCGCCAGTCTTTGACCGAGTTCGGCCTGCAACTGCTCGAGCATGCGCGTCAGGTGGTGTCTGAGGTGGAGGCGGTGGCTGCTTTAAGCGAGCGTCGCCAAGCCACCCCGAGCGGGCGCTTGCGTGTCTCCATGCCCAGTGACTTTGCCAACCTGCTGTTGGCCGAGACGCTGGCGGCTTTCATTGCGCTGTATCCAGCAATCCAGCTGGAACTCGATTTATCGCCGCGCCGGGTGGACCTGCTGGGTGAAGGCTTTGATGTGGTGCTGCGCATTGGCAAGCTGCCCGACGACGCCTCGCTGGCAGCACGGCGCCTGGCTGTTTTTTCTTTTGGTCTGTACGCGGCCCCCAGCTACCTGGCCGAGCATGGAGAGCCCGTTGACCCGGATGATCTGGCGCGGCATGCGGCGATTCGGATGCTGCACGCCAACGGCGAGGCTGCCGCCTGGACCCTGGTGCAAGGTGAGCAGCGCTGGCAGGGCGTACCGCCAGGCCGGGCCAGCGCCAATGCGCCCGAGTTGCTGATCAAGCTGGCGTGCGCCGGCGCGGGGATTGCGGCCGTGCCAGACTACTTTGCCCAGCCTGATGTGCACCGGGGCGCGCTGCGCCGCGTGTTGCCCGCCTGGTCCTTGCCCAGCCACACGGCGTGGGCGGTGTTCCCCGAGCGCAAACTGATGCCGGTCAAAACACGGGTCTTCATCGACATGCTGCAAACGGCGCTGGCACAGGTGCAGGCTTGAAGCCCAAGCGCAGCAGGCGCACGCTATCAGGCGCATGTTCACCGTGACACCGCAGCCCGAACGATCTATTCCTGTACTATTAATTAAATAGCTATATGCGCTTGAAGGATGTGGGCTAGAGCCCGATAACGTCCACAAATCCGGCGAACGCCCGCCAATCGCCAGACTGCCCGACACCCATGTCAAAAACCCACCGGGATGTGCGCAACGAGCTCGTCGTGGGTCGGCGAAATGCGGGAATGTCTTGCGGCGTTCAAGGGCAAACCGGGCGGGCTATGGCGCCGTGCCGTGGGGCGCGTTCGCGCCGTGTGAGCGGCGACCCGACTAGGTAAAACCATCTAGGCGCCTGCCCTATCACCCCAATTGCGGGCGGGTCATTCTGAACCTATCGTCGTGGCATAGCTTGAACCGAGGAATGTTGCCATGAAAATAGACTCAACCAGCCCCGCTGACCCGATCGTGTCGTCTTCCAGACGTGCGTTTTTGCGCGGAATTCCCGTCGTTACGGTGGGCGCCGTCAGCCTGCCAGCCGCAGCCCTGGCCGCGCCGTCCGGCGCGCACTGGGGCATGCTCATCGATGTGCGCAAGTGCATCGGTTGCCAGGCCTGCACGATTGCCTGCATCAATGAAAACGACGTGCCCGAGGGCAGCTTTCGCACCATCGTCTCGAACTACAGCGTCAAGCAGAACGACCAGGTGGGCCAACCGGCTGGCACCTACGTGCTGCCGCGTCTGTGCAACCACTGCGACGAGCCGCCCTGCGTGCCGGTCTGCCCGGTTGGCGCCACCTTCAAACGCGCTGACGGCCTGGTGCTGGTCGACGGTGACCGCTGCGTCGGCTGCGGCTACTGCGTGCTGGCCTGTCCTTACGACGCCCGCTTCATCAACCACCAGACCGGCAAGGCGGATAAATGCACCTTCTGCGGCCACCGCCTGGAGGCTGGGCTGCTGCCGGCCTGCGTGGAAACCTGCGTCGGCGGCGCGCGCATCTTTGGTGACCTGAACGACCCCAAGGGTGAATTGCGCTTACGCATGAACGCCGCCAGCGACCAGCTCAAAGTGCTCAAGCCCGAGCTGGGCACCCGGCCCAATGTCTATTACATCGGCCTGGACGAGCGCTTCCAGGGCAAGGTTGAAGGCCAGGGCGCGCTGTGGCAATCCAAAACTCACGGAGTCTGATCATGAACACCAGCATCGTTGAAACCGTCAATGTCATTCGTGAAGTGGCCTGGCTGCCGTGGGCAGTGCAGTACTTCTTTCTCATCGGCCTGTCCTACGGCGCCTTTGTGCTCTCTCTGCCCGGCATCGTCTGGCGCCGCAGCGGCTGGATCGGGATTTCGCGCGTGGCCCTGCTGGTCGCGTTGATCTGCGGCCTGAGCGCGCCGGTTGCGCTGCTGGCCGATCTGCACCAGCCGGGGCGCTCCTACCACTTCTACCTGAATTTCACGCCGACCTCCTGGATGTCCTGGGGCTCCTTCTTCATCCCGGTCTATGTGGGTGGCCTGATGCTCTATGCCTGGCTCGCTTGGCGGCCCTTGCTGGCGCAGCAGGCGCGCCAAGGCGACTTGTCGCCGCTCACGGCACGGCTGTGCCGGCTGCTGGGCGGATCCGAGAGCCGGGGGGCGCTGTTTGCTGCCGCCGCGCTCACCTTCGTCGGGGCGTCGCTGGTCGCGCTTTACACCGGCATGGAGGTGATGGTGGTGCGGGCGATCCCGCTGTGGCATACACCGTTGCTGCCGCTGCTGTTCGTGGTCACGGCACTGGCTGGCGGCATCGGCCTCACGCTGGTCCTCAGACGCCTGGCAGGCCAACCCACGGCCGATGACACCGTACGCCTGGCCCGGGCGCTGGCACTCACCCAGGCCCTGGCCCTGGTGATCGGCGCGGTCTGGCTGCTGCTGGGCTTGACCGCTCTGTCACCGATTCATGCAGAGGCCCTGGCCCAGCTGGCACCCTCTAGCGCCTGGAAAGTGGCGGGGCTGTGGGCGGCAGGCAGCACCGCGCTGACGCTGTGGCTGGCGCTGCGGCGCCCTGGCAGTGGGCTGCTGATCGGCCTGCTCGCCGTGCACAGCGCGTGGCTGATGCGCTGGATCATCCTGATTGGCGGTCAGCAAGTGCCCAAGTCCGGCGCCGGCTTTTACCCGTATCAACTGCCCCTGGGCTTTGACGGACTGCTCGGCATCGTCGGCACGGCCGGCCTGTGTGTCTTCCTGTTCATCGCCATCACCACGCTGCTGCCGCTCGAGCGCCTGACAGCCAAGAGCGCCTAAGCGCAAGGAAACCATCATGAAACAAAACACCCGTCGTCAACTCATCGCCGCTGGCGGCCTTGCCGCCTTTGCCACCGGTTTTTCGCAAACCCTGGGCCGCATGGCCGACAAGGTCATGGGCAAGGATGCGCCCAAACACAATGTCTGGGGCAACGCCGCTGCGCCTGAATTTACGGTGGACGCGAGCACGGGCCAGCTGCGGCCCAACCCGGAGCAGCAAGTCAGCTACACCGCTTGCATGGGGTGCACCACCCAGTGCGGCGTGCGCGTGCGCATCGACAAGGCATCGGGCCGCGTCATCCGCGTCGCTGGCAACCCCTACAGCCCGCTCTCCACCGAACCGCACCTGCCGATGAAGGCGTCCGTCAAGGAAAGCCTGATTGCCATGTCGAGCTTCCAGAACAAAGGTCAGGTGGGGCGCTCAACTGCTTGCGGGCGTGGCAACGCGGTGCTGTCGCAGATGAGTTCACCGTTTCGCGTGTTGACACCGATGAAACGTGTGGGCGCGCGCAATTCGGGCCAATGGGAGCCGATCGCCTTCGATCAATTGATCCGGGAACTGACCGACGGCGGCGACCTGTTCGGTGAAGGACCGGTCGCCGGGTTCAAGGCACTGCGCGATCTGACCACGCCGATCGATGCGGCGCAGCCCGAACTCGGTGCCCGCGTCAACCAGGTGGCGCTGCTGTCGAGCGTCAACGATGGCCGCGAGCCTTTGGCCCGGCGTTTCTGGAACCAGGCCTACGGCACACTCAATTTTGTCGGCCACGGCTCCTACTGCGGCGGCGCCTACCGCTCCGGCACGGGCGCGCTGTTTGGCGACATGAAGAAGATGCCGCACGCCAAGCCCGATCTGGCGAACAGTGAGTTCGTCATCTTCATCGGCACCGCGCCGGGCAATGCTGGCAACCCGTTCAAGCGCACCGGCGCCCTGCTCGCCAAGGGGCGCAGCGACGGCAAACTCAACTACGTCGTGGTCGACCCGGTGCTGACCAACGCCGACAACCGCGCCGCGCCGGATCGCGGCCGCTGGATTCCGATCCGCCCCGGCACCGACAGCGCGCTGGCGCTGGGCATGATGCGCTGGATGCTCGACAACGAACGCATCAACATGGCCTACCTCGCCAACCCCAACCTCGCGGTGGCCGAGCAGCAGGGCGAGCCGTCCTTCTCCAGCGCCACCTGGCTGGTCATCACCGAAGCCGGCCACCCGCGCCAGGGCCGTTTTTTGCGCGGCTCGGACATCGGGCTGGTGGTCGCCGAAGAAGAGCGCTACAAGGAAGGCGATGCCTACCTGGTGCTGGGCGCCGACGGCAGCCCGATGCTGGCCGAGCAGGCGAGCGGGCCGGCGCCGCTGGACGCGAACACGACGCTCACACTCGGTGACAAGCCGCTGGCGGTGCAAACCGCCTGGCTGCTGCTCAGGGAATCGATCCTGAAGCAGACGATTGAGCAGTGCGCCCAGGCCTGCGGCATTGCAGAGGCCACGATCAGCGCCCTGGCAGACGAATTCACGCGCCACGGCCGCAAGGCCGCCGTCATTGCGCACGGCGGCATGATGTCGGGGGCCGGCTTTTACAGCGCCTTCTCGGTGATGACGCTCAACCTGCTGATCGGCAACCTCAACTGGAAGGGCGGCCTGGTCATGAATGGCGGGGGCTTCAAGGACGCCGGCGAAGGGCCGCGTTACAACCTCGAGAGTTTTGCTGGCGCCGTCAAACCCAAAGGCACGCCGCTGGGGCGCAACGCGCCTTACGAAAAAACCAGCGAATTCGCGCGCAAGAAAGCCCAAGGCAAGCCTTACCCGGCGCAGTCGCCGTGGTTTCCCAACGCCCCGGGGCTGGCGACCGAATGGTTCACCGGCGCCATGAGCGGCTACCCGTACAGCATCAAGGCCCTGATCCTGTGGAGCTCGAACCCGCTCTACGGCATCACCGGCCTGCGCGCCCAGATTGACAAGGACCTGGCGGACCCGAAGAAGATTCCGCTGATCATTTCGGTTGATCCACTGATCAACGAAAGCAATGCGTTTGCCGACTACATCGTGCCCGATTCACTGATGTACGAGAGCTGGGGCTGGGCCGCGCCCTGGAATGGCGTACCCACCAAGGCTTCCACGGCCCGCTGGCCGGTGGTTGAGCCGCTGGCGGCCAAGACGCCGGACGGCCAGGCCATCGGCATGGAAACCTTCTTCATGGCGCTGGCCAAGGCAATGGCGCTGCCCGGCTTCGGCCCGCAGGCGATGAGCGATGCCGCGGGTCTGCCGCTGCCGCTGGAGCGCCCCGAGCACTGGTACCTGCGCGGTGGCGCCAACATTGCCTGGCTCGGCAAGGAGCCGGTGCCCGATGCGAGCGACGAGGACCTCGCGCTGTCCGGCGTGGATCGTCTGCGCCCCTTGCTCGAAGCCAACCTCAAGCCCGAAGAATGGCGCAAGGTGGCCTTTCTTTACACCCGCGGCGGCCGCTACCAGCCGGCCAAGGATGCGCAGGACGAGGCCAACCCCGAGTGGCAGACCAACCGCTTCAAGAACCCGCTCTGGCTCTGGAGCGACATGGTCGGGGGCAGCAAGAACAGCATCACCGGCAAGCGCTTTACCGGTTGCGCCAGCGTGCAGGTGCCGTCCTTCATTGACGGCACGCCGATGCGCAAGGTCTACAGCGAGGCGCAGTGGCCGCTGCAGGTGGTCAGCTTCAAGTCGGCCTTGCAAAATTCCTACAGCATCGCCGCGACGCGGCTGACCGGCATTCATGCCAGCAACCCGGCTCTGGTGCACCCGCTTGATGCCGCCCGGGCGGGCCTGAAGAACGGTGACACGGCCAAGCTCAGCACACCGGGGGGCAGCGTCAAGACGACCGTGATCGTGCATGAGGGCGTGATGCAGGGCGTGATCGCGATCGAGCACGGCTTCGGTCACCGTGAACTCGGCGCCCGCGCCCACCGCATTGGCAAAACGCAGCAGCCCGACAAACCGGCCCTGCGCGCGGGCATCAACCTCAACGACCTGGGGCTGGCGGACCCGACCCGCAGCGGCAAATCGGTGTGGGTTGACGCGGTCTCGGGCTCTGCGGTTCGCAACGGACTGCCGGCCCGGCTGGTCCGGGCTTGAAGTGACCTGACCTGTTGCCAGTGCAAGCCACAACCGGTGCGACCGGGGGCTTGCGGGGCGCTCAGTCGAGTGCCCGTGGGTCGATGCGCAGCATCAGGCGCGCCAGCTCGGCCGCGCTGCCCACTTCGGCCTTTTCCATGACGTGCTGGCGATGCACGTGCACGGTCTTCTCACTGATCGCGAGCTCACGCGCCACTTGCTTGTTGGGTTCACCAAGGGCGACCAGACGGGCCACTTCACGCTCACGCGGTGTCAGGCGCTCAAGCAGGCTCTGGGCCTGTGCGCGCCTTTGCGTGGTGATCCGCTCGGCGCTGCCATGGCGCACGGCGGCCGCAACCGTATCGAGCAGGGCTTGGTCACGAAATGGCTTTTCCAGAAAATCAAAAGCACCCTGCTTCATCGCCTGCACCGCGAGTTCGACGTCGCCATGGCCGGTCATGAACACCACGGCCGGCGTCCAGCCCCGCGCGCGCAAGGCCTGCTGCAGCTCCAGCCCATTCATGCCGGGCATGCGGATGTCGAGCACCAGGCAGCCGAAATCCGCAGGGGGCACGGGGCAAGCTGCGAGAAATTCCGCAGCCGAGGCGTGCGCTACGACCGGCCAGCCCAGGGACTCGAGTAGAAAAACGAGTGAGCGCCGAAACGCGGCGTCGTCGTCAACGACATGGACGACAGGGTTTTGATTGAGTTCAGGCATGACAAGGAAGTGTGAAGCAAATGACCAAGCCCGGGCCGTCAACGGGCGCCTGCGCCGACAGCCGGCCGCCGTGCGCTTCGATGATGGTCGTGCAGATCGACAGGCCCAGGCCCAAACCATCGGGCTTGGTGGTGAAGAAGGGCTCAAACAGTTGTTGCCGTGCCTCGGGCGTGAGGCCGTGGCCGTAATCGCGCACGGCGACACGCAGCACATGGCCGACCTGGTCCAGAACGATGTCCAGGCGACGTTCGGCCTCGGGCAGATGCTGCATCGCATCGAGCCCGTTCTTTAACAGGTTGAGCATGACTTGCTGGATCTGCAGGGGATCCACGTCCACCACGTAAGCGCCGGTCCCCCCTTCTTCGATGTCAATGCGGGGCCGGCTCGACAGCATGCCCAAGAACAGCGTGACCGCCTCACGCACCAGCTCGGGCAAGACGCGCCGTTCCCGCAGGGCCGCACGCTTGCGGGAAAAACTGCGGATGCGTCCCAGAATGCCCGCCGCCCGCGCGGCCTGGCCGGCAATCTCCACGCTGGCCTCGCGCACCGCGGCATCAGTGAGCCGGCCATTGTCGACGCGCAGCAGCAGGCTCTGCGCATAGTTGCCAATGCTCGCGAGCGGCTGATTGAGTTCATGCGCTAGCGTGCCGGACAACTCGCCGAGGATCGACAGGCGCGACAGATGCTCAAGCTGCTCCTGGTGCGCGAGCATGCGCCCTTCGATCGCCTCGCGTTCTTCGAGTGCCCGGCGCAGCTCCAACGTGCGCGACTGCACCAGGTGGTCCACCCGCACGGTGTAAACAGCCCATGCCAGCAACAGCGTGACCAGCACCAGACCGGCTGGCCAGTAACGCAGCGCGGTCGCGCGCAGCGTGCTCTGCTGCAGGTAGCTGTACGGGCCGGTGCGAAGCTCGCGAAACAGGTCGTGGACCGACTGGTAGTCGGCCGGCACGGTCCAGGACAGTCCCTCAAGTGTTGGCGCCATGGTGAGCAAGGCCGTGGCGACTGCTTTGGCCAGTGCCGGCGGCGTACTGCGCAAGGTCGCAATCGGCCAGTCCGGATAAAGGCGGGTCGAGGTCTGGCACGGAAAATCGGGTTCAACGCGCGGCGACAGCACACGAAATTGTGCTTGAAGCTGCGGCGCCAGGCTCTCAATCAGGCAGGCCCGAACGATGCCCGCATCGGCGCGACCCGCTGCCACAGCCTCGGTCAATCGGCCCATCGGCAAACCGACGAATTCAAGACTCGAGAAATCCTTCAACGGGTCCATGCCCAGTTGCGCAAACTCCCGCCAGGCCAACTGGTAGCCACCAAAAGCGTCTTCTCCCACCGCGATGACGCGCTTGCCTGCCAGATCGGCCAACGATCTCAGGTCTTTGCGCTCGGCCAGCACAATCACGGCCGATCCGACCGCGCGCATGGGAGAAGGCGCTTGGGCGGTGTCGAGCGTGGCAATGCGGCTGATGCCGAATTCCATTTCAAGCGCCACGTAGCTGCCCGGATTGGTGATGACGAAATCGACCGATTGGGCGGCCACGGCCGCGTGCAGGGCGGCATGGTCAAGTTGGACCAGAACCGGCTTGTAGCCGGGAAGCGCCGTGGCGAGGTGCTCGAGCACAGGCTCCCACTGGCCGCTGATCGCCTGGGCATCCAGAAAGGCCAGTACACCGATGCGCAGCGCGCGGGGTTCGGCGGACGCAGCCAACGTCGGGCCGACGAAAACCATCAGCAGCAAGACGCAACGACGGATTAAATACATGCTTACAGCAACCAGGGGCTTGGGACGGTCATCGCACATGGCCTTATTAATTAAATAGCACTATGTGCAATAAGGACGTGGGCTAGAGCGTTAAAACGTTCATAAACAGAGCTAGCGCCCGCCGATCGAAACCTTGCCAAACACCGCCTGCGCCTCGCGCGGCAGGCAGCGCCAGTAGACCGGGTTGGCCACGACCTCGCCGCCGAGTGCGGCAGCGGCGTGCCAGCCCCAGCGCGGTTCATACAAAAAGGCCCGCGCCAGGGCGATCAGGTCAGCGTCGCCAGCCTGCAGAACGGCTTCGGCTTGGGTGGCGTCGGTGATCAGACCGACGGCAGTGGTTGCCATGCCACTGGCGGCACGAACGGCCCGCGCCATCGGCACCTGGTAACCCGCACCCAAGGCGATCTTCTGCTGCGGCGAGACCCCGCCGGACGAGACGTGAATGAAGTCACAGCCCAGCGCCTTCAGCTGCTTCGCGAACTCGGCACTTTGTGCCACGTCCCAGCCGCCCTCGACCCAGTCCGAGGCTGACACGCGCAAGCCCAGCACGCCGTCAAAAGCGGCGCGCACGGCGGCAAATACTTCGAGCGGAAAGCGGATGCGGTTCTCAAAACTGCCGCCATAAGCATCCAGGCGCTGGTTGGCAATGGGCGACAAAAACTCATGCAGCAAATAACCGTGGGCGCTGTGAATCTCCACCGCCTCGATCCCGATGCGCGCAGCGCGCTGGGCGGCTGCCACAAAGGCCTCGCGGACCTGTGCCATCTGCGCCAGCGTCAGCTCGGTCGGCGGTGCCTCGCTCGGCAACTGCGGCAGCGCGGACGGGCCAAAGGTTTCCCATCCGCCTTGGCTTGCGGGCAGCAGCTGCCCGCCCTGCCACGGCAGCGCGCTCGACGCCTTGCGCCCGGCGTGCGCCAGCTGAATGCAGACTGCCAGGGGTGGCGCGAGCTGGCGCGCGCGCTGCAGCTTATCGGTCAGTGCGGCCTCTGTGCGATCGTCCCACAGCCCCAGGCAACTCGGGGTGATGCGTCCCTCGGGCAGCACCGCTGTGGCCTCGATGGTGAACATCGCAGCGCCACTGTTGAACAGGTTGCCCCAGTGCATGAGGTGCCAGTCGCTGGCCTCACCATTCTGAGCCGAATACTGGCACATCGGGGCCACCACGATGCGGTTGGGCAGGCTCAAACCGCCGCGTGGCGAGGGCAGGTGCAGGGGTGAAAACAACAGGCTCATGGCAGTCCCTCCGGGGCTTGTTTGGAAACGCAAAGCATAGCCCAGGCGAGCTGTGTTTTTCAGGCCGGTAAAATCGACGGTTTTCCCTCCCCCCCCTCACTCCCGGAGTTGACCCATGGCTGAATCAGAACAAGCGCAAGCATCACAACCCATTGGCGCCAGCCGCTTGGAGATGGCCAACGCAATTCGTGCGCTGGCGATGGACGCGGTGCAGGCAGCCAACTCGGGCCACCCCGGCGCGCCCATGGGCATGGCTGACATGGCCGTGGCCTTGTGGGGCTCGCATCTCAAGCACAACCCGTCCAACCCGCACTGGCTGGACCGCGACCGTTTTGTGCTCTCCAACGGCCACAGCTCGATGCTGCTTTACGCCGTGTTGCACCTGACGGGCTACAAGCTGCCGATGGCCGAACTGAAGAAGTTTCGCCAGTTCGGCTCCAAAACGCCCGGCCACCCCGAAGTGGGCGTCACGCCCGGCGTTGAAACCACCACCGGCCCGCTGGGCCAGGGGCTCACCAACGCGGTCGGCATGGCGCTGGCCGAGAAGCTGCTGGCGGCCGAGTTCAACCGCGACGGCCACCGCGTCGTCAACCACCACACTTACACCTTCCTGGGCGATGGCTGCCTGATGGAAGGCATCAGCCACGAAGCAGTCGCACTGGCCGGCGCCTGGAAGCTGAACAAGTTGATCGCCCTGTACGACGACAACGGCATCTCGATTGATGGCCCGGTGGCGCCCTGGTTCATCGACAACACCGCGCTGCGTTTTGTCGCCTGCGGCTGGAACGTGCTGGGCCCGATCGACGGGCAAGACGCCGAACTGGTGGCCAGCACCATTGTCCAAGCCAAAGAATCGAGTGACAAGCCGACGCTGATCATCTGCAAGACGGCCATTGGCTGCGGTTCCCCGAACCGCGCCAACACCAGCAAGGCGCATGGCGAGCCCTTGGGCGACGCTGAAATTGCGCTCACGCGCGAAGCGTTGAAATGGCCGCACAAGCCCTTTGTGGTGCCCAAAGACGTGGCAGCCGCATGGGATGCCAAGGCCGCCGGCAGCGCCGCTGAGAAGACATGGAACGACCAGTTTGCCGCTTACAAGGCCGCTTACCCCGAGCTGGCCAAAGAGCTGCTGCGCCGCATGAAGGGCGACTTGCCGAAGAACTTCGCCCAGGTGGCAGTGAACACGGCGGTGGCGGCTCACACCAAGGCTGAAACTGTCGCCTCGCGCAAAGCCTCGCAACTGGCGCTGGAGTCCTTCACTGCGGCGCTGCCGGAACTGCTCGGCGGCTCCGCTGACCTGACCGGCTCGAACCTGACCAACACCAAAGCGACGCCAAATCTGCGTTTTGACTTCACTGGCGGCGTGGTGCAAACGCCCAATGCCGACGGTGTGCTGGTGGGCGGGCGCCACATCAACTACGGCGTGCGCGAATTCGGCATGGCCGCCATCATGAACGGCATTGCGCTGCACGGCGGCTTCATCCCTTACGGCGGCACTTTTTTGACCTTCAGCGACTACAGCCGCAACGCCATCCGCATGGCCGCGCTGATGAAGCTGCGCGTGGTGCACGTGTTCACGCATGACAGCATTGGCCTGGGTGAAGACGGCCCGACGCACCAGTCGATCGAACACGCGGCCTCCTTGCGCCTGATTCCGAACCTGGACGTCTGGCGCCCCGGTGACACGGCAGAAACCGCGGTCGCCTGGGCCGTGGCCTTGCAGAACAAGAACAAGCCGACCGCACTGTTGCTGAGCCGCCAGAACATCCACTACGCACCCAAGGCCGGTCTGGGTGATATCAGCAAGGGCGCCTACATCCTGGCCGAGCCGTCAGAGGTGGGCCTGAAGAAAAAGACCCAAGCCGTGCTGATTGCCACCGGCTCCGAGGTGCAGCTCGCGCTCAAGGCGCAGGAGATTCTTGCTGCTAAAAAGATAGCTGTGCGCGTGGTCTCGATGCCGAGTACCACCACGTTTGACGAACAAAGTGGTGATTACAAGGCCGCCGTGCTGCCCGTTGGCGTGCCACGCATCGCGGTTGAAATGGGGGTTTCCGCGCTCTGGTGGAAATATGGTTGCGCGGCGGTTGTCGGCATCGACAGCTACGGTGAATCCGCACCCGCGCCGGTGTTGTTTGAACACTTTGGCTTTACAGCCGAAAATGTGGCCGACACGGTGGAAAAAGTTTTGCGCAAGTAGACCAGTTTCAATTTTTGACTTTTAACTTGATGGAGAAAAGATAATGACAATCAAAATCGGTATCAACGGCTTTGGCCGCATCGGGCGCATGGTGTTTCGTGCCGCCATTCAGGACTTCAAGGACATCGAAATCGTCGGCATCAACGACTTGCTCGAGCCCGCTTACCTGGCGTATATGCTGCAGTTTGACTCGGTGCATGGCCGCTTCAAGGGCGACATCGCGGTCGAAGGCAACAATCTGATCGTCAATGGCAAGAAGATTCGCCTCAGCGCGGTCAAGGACCCGGCGGAACTGAAGTGGAATGAAGTCGGCGCCGACATCGTGATCGAGGCCACCGGCCTGTTCCTGACCAAGGAGACGGCGCAAAAGCACATCACCGCTGGCGCCAAAAAAGTCATCTTGAGTGCTCCGTCCAAAGACGACACCCCGATGTTTGTTTATGGTGTTAACGACAGCAAATACGCGGGTGAAGCCATCATCAGCAATGCCAGTTGCACCACCAACTGCCTGGCTCCCGTGGCCAAGGTGCTCAACGACAACTGGGGCATCAAGCGCGGCCTGATGACCACTGTGCATGCGGCCACGGCCACGCAGAAAACCGTGGACAGCCCGTCCAACAAGGACTGGCGCGGCGGCCGTGGCATTCTGGAAAACATCATTCCCTCAAGCACCGGCGCAGCCAAGGCCGTCGGCGTGGTGATCCCGGAGCTGAACAAGAAGCTCACCGGCATGTCCTTCCGTGTGCCGACATCTGACGTGTCGGTGGTCGATTTGACCGTCGAGTTGGACAAACCCGCGACCTATGCTGAAATCTGCGCCGCCATGAAGGCGGCCTCTGAAGGCGCCATGAAGGGCGTGCTCGGCTACACCGAAGACAAAGTCGTGTCCACCGACTTCCGAGGCGAAAGCTGCACCTCGGTGTTCGATGCAGACGCCGGCATGGCGCTGGACAGCACCTTCGTCAAGGTGGTGAGCTGGTACGACAACGAATGGGGTTATTCCAGCAAGTGCCTGGACATGGTGCGTGTTGTCGCCAAGTAAGCTGCTTTTCTCCCGCATGAAAAACGCGCCTTCGGGCGCGTTTTCTATGGTGAATGGTTTACGCACGCAGCGTGGTGTGCCTGTCGGTTTTAGACCCTTACGAGCCACTCAGGCTACCGTTTTGGCCGACAGGTTACCCGTTGCAGTCATAGCGACCGATAAAAAGGTCGCCTGACAGCCGACATTCATCGGCTTATACACAGGCGTCACGGGTGACCACCACCGGGAGTTTCAATTGCTAAGCGGACTTCACCTGACGATCAATTGCGCTTGGACACGTTATCCAGCGTGGGTGGTCGCTGGATGCTCTACACCACGCATACGTCTTCTGGACGTTGATTGATTAACAAGTAAGTTGACGAATCTAAGTCAAAAAAGCAGGTCGAAGTCTGCTTTTTTGGTGTGCCAACAAAACGACCGTTTGTTGGACGCCGTGGCGGTAGGCTTCTGGCAGGTAGCCGACCTACAGATTGGTCCCGCCGATACCGTCATCCGGCCCATACCAGTTTATAGCCCAGTACATTTTGTACTGCCCCAACAGCTGTCATTGAAGCCGGGGCTTCACAGCAAGCCGCTAGCCACGGCTATTGCCCGGTAACCTGCGGCACGTCGACCACGGCTATGTGTGTCTGGAAGAAGGTCCTGTAACTACTTGCCGATGAGTCGAAGATCACCATATTCCTCTGAGCGCGGGTGATCCCGGTGTAGACCATCTCGGCTTCGTCCTCTGGCGCGAGGATACAGAACACAGTCTGCGCTTCGAGCCCCTTGAAGCTGTGTATGGTAGATATCTTTATGAGGCCGGAGTTCTGCATAAAAAAGCACTTCTTGCACCGCCTAATCTTAGCGATCTCTTCCCGAAACTGCGGCGAGTCCCGGCCCATCCTGGCAGCGAGCGCCTCGACTTCTGACGTCTCCTCGAACATGACCTTAGTTTTCTCGGTCCGCTTCAATGCCTCATTCAGGGGCATCAGTAATTCGACCTTCGAACTGACCAGCGCGATGTCGTTGGGATGGAGCTGGTATTTGCGGATGTAGCGCTGAATCTTCTCGATGATGACGGCCGAATCATAGGTTGCGCCATAGATCTCGTAGCTCAGTAGGTCGTAGCACATGCTGGTCTGGCCCGTTTTGGCCTCGAATATCTCGGAATCCGTGTACTTCTGGATCAGGTGCTGCATTTGGAAATTCCTGAACAACTGGAGTAGCGGTGCATCCCGTTCAGAGCGGTAGGACTTCGTCAGTCGAATCCACCTGCCGAAGCCCTGCACGATCGGCGACTCGCGGCCGTCACTTGGCCGGTCGTAAATGTTCTGGGACTGGTCCCCGAAAAGAACCATCTCACCGTCGTCGGCCAAGAAGCAGTCACGCACGAGCTTGATCCATTCGGGTGCGTAGTCCTGGACTTCGTCGATGAGGATGGTTGGATACTTCTCCGTCTCGACGTTGACGAACAGACTCTTCATGCCGAAGACAACGTTTAGGTCGGCGCGTTGATCCAGCGAGAATTGCTCCAGTTTAGATTTGAGGTCAATGCCGAAATTGTTCAACTGGTTACTGATGAAGGCGTGGTAGTGGATGACTTCGTAGTGATCCCGGTCGCCACCGCCCCGGAGTCGGCTGATCGTGTCCCGGATGTAGTGCCGTAGGGTGATGTTGAAGGTCAGTATCAGTACCTGACCTCGGTGGCGTGCGTGGGCATTGATCGCGCGCTGCGCGAGGATGGTGGTCTTGCCGCACCCCGCTACTCCCTTGACTTTTTCGAAGCCCGGCTTGCTCGTGGTCAGCGCCTGCTGCTTCGCATCGAACGCGACCACGACCCCTTGTTGCTGCGTGTGCACGGGGGGTCGCAATCTGCGCTCGAAATCCTCGTGGATGTCTGAGGTGAACAGCGGGTTCTTGCCCAGCTTATCGAACATGCGCACTTTCTTGACAAGATTGTCGGTTCTCCAAGACATGCTGAGATCACGGTCGAGCTTGTACCGTGCGCGGTTACACCAATCCATGTGTTGATCGTATTTCTCCTGGCCGATGTGCAGTCGGTCACGATTCAACTGCTGGCTCTGCCGGTGAATTTCGTCTAGCGACTTGCTGTAAAGGTGATTTAGCTGTTCCCGGCTTGTACGGTGAAAGTAGACGCTGACTGTGATCAGTTTGTAAAAATTCCGATTCGTGAGGTGCTGAAGGCCGAGAACCGGAAGGTGCAGGTTGAACAGGTTTTCCTTGTAGCGAAAGGCCTGCTGTTGTGGAGAGCGAATTGCCTTGCCCTCGTAGAGCCACCGACTGTTGATGTCGACCTGGTAGTGATTCAGGTTCCAATCCTTGACCTCGATGATCAACGCACCGCAGCCGGGCTTGAGCACGATCACATCGGGCCGGTCACCGTCGAGGTAGGGATTGAAGTACACATCGTAGGTGTCGTCGAGCGTGTCGCTTAGAACATTGAGCAGATGGCGTTCACCGTCGGTGGGCGGCACCGTCAGTCTGTCGATGTTCGCGAGATCGGGGTAGAGCGTCGCCATTGGTCAAGCGGTCAAGCATGTTGGTCGAAAAGCGGCGCTACGCCCTTTGCTACGCGGCCCACTGCTATCGGCCACATCGTATATTTGCCCGTCAGGCGTGAGCCACATGCCGTCGCTGAGATAGGCCGGGCCACCACTGTTGTCGCCATTCATTGCCAGATAGATCTCGGCCATTTCATCGCAGCCAGTTCTTGCCTCACAGGTCTGAGCGAATTTCTCTTGCGCATGCTCGAAGACCTTTTCCGGAATGCACTTGAAGCAACGGCCAGCGCAGACATGCTTGAATCCGCTGATGTAGCCAGTGCCGCGGCAACGACTGCAATACGGGTTCGCGTAGCCAGCCAGTATCCCCTTGAAATAAGCGCTGGGTGCAGAGTATTTTGGAGGGGCGTTGTCGTTGTGCTCCCTACTGTCCACTCGTTGACCGCTGAAATTGTTGAGATGGTTCATATATGCCTACCTAACTGCGAGTGGTTAATTTGCAAAAAATTACTTTCTAATGGCGGTTGATTTTTTGGTGCCGCACGCCCACCGTGATGACACAACCTTCAGACACGACGGCGTACGAGTCCATTTGCTCGTTGAGTTTCCCGATAGTGCCGCCCGTGTAACTATCGACCGCCTTCCTGGCGCGCCGATCAAAGAAAACGATTTCTGCGCCATGGTGGTCGTGTTCGCGTCGTCCGAACCTTAGGAGCAGATCAATCACGAAGGGGGAGACACCGCGCTGCTGGCACCTGACAGTGGCATGAGTAGTTGCATTCATTGTTCATCTCCCGTCAAGGTAATGCGTTTGTACGCATCGAGAATCTTTCTCATCAGATTTGTTTCGAACGGAATATCCAGTTCCTTGGCTTCCCGGGCAACGTCGTCGTAGAACGCCTGAGGCAAGGGGGGCAGGTCGAACCTCGGCAGGCGATCTTCATCGCCTTCGTTGATAACTTTAGTCGCGACGAAGCCCTTCCTGGTCGCCAGCCATCGACGCGCCTCTTCGGGGCGCACCAGGGAACGGCGGCCAACCGGTTCAGTCGTCAGGGGGTTCGGCAGCTTCGGGTTGGCGGCGTTGCGGACGCTGCGCTCGTCCATGTTGGCCAGCAAAGCGACCTCAGCAAGGGTAAGGTAGCCGAAGTCCCCGCCTCCCGGTCCGAACTCGTCAATCGCATAGTCGGTGCGCCGATCGTCCCCGTCGAGGACGAGCCGGGCGGCAGCGCACTGTGCGGCGAGGATGGCTAGGCGGGGCGGAGTGTTCCCCTGGCCGTCCAGGTAGAGCTTCATCGGCAACGTGTTCAGAGCGTGAAGGAAACGCTCTACTTCGATATGCCGACCAACGACGGAGCCCGTCGATTCTGGGCTTGCGGGGACGGGAAGGCCGTCGACTCCGTAGTCGTACATCTCATTCACAGTCTCCCAGATGGGTGACGTTTGCACGGCATCCTTCGCGGCCCAAGCTGGTGAGCTGACCGCATACAAGCCGGTCACTTGATTGCCAAACAGGGTCAGGAACTTTGAGAGCTCTCCTTGCATTTCGGTCTTGGTGAATCGCATAGTGTTATTTAATATGATATTTATGATGACATGCAAATCATAACAGTGCTAAATTTAAGTGTCAAGCATGACATCATTAATATCACCTTGCAACATTCCAAAAGGTCGCAGTCGAATGACGCGCGTTCGGAGAGGCTCGCGTTTGGCTGGAATAGTTTGCTTACACGACATGTCTTCTGTCTTGCTAAGACTTGCCTGCCCGTTCTTCGCTGCTCCCGGGCTACCGCAGTCCGACCTACCACGCGAGCGGTTTAGTCCAACGCAGCAAAACCGACTGTCCCTCGACACCAAATTGATCGCTTTCAACGAGCAAGCAGCGAGTCAGCACGATAGAGCGTTATGTTAAGACCAAGTGGCGGGGCTAATCATGTGCCGCTTCACGCTCGACTGCAGCCACTCAACGGACAGGTCTCGGCGTCAGCAATGGGCATGCTGTGTCCATTCGCGGTGCCATGGTGTGTAACGGCTTCCTGCCGATCAGTGCCGGTTGGCGGCATGAAAAGCTCTGATAGTGCCTGCCAGTTAGCTGTCATTCGTGACCGACTGCAACTGGCCCGATGCCGTAGTCCAGTGGCCTTACTCCAAGGCCCGGAATCGCTGCAGAACTGTCACTCAATTTTGCATGCCATTCTCGGCGATCTTGTTGATTAAATCAGGCTCTAGCCTATGTCAGATATGAATCTTGTGCTACGTTATTAATAGCATTTGTATCGCAGAAAGGCTGCCATCCCTTGCTTGCCAACGGCTCACGCCAACCATGGATTGACTAGAGCCACGCCGGTAGTAACCAAGTCCGCCGTGTTGCGGGTCACAACGATCAACCGGTGCTCGATAGCGGTGGCGGCCATCATCGCGTCGCGCTCTGCAATCAAACGGGCCAGGCTCGGATTAATTGCGGATTAATTGACGCAGTCGGCGTTCAAGCGTGGGCGGCTGCGTATTCTCTTGCCGTAGGCAGCTCACGGGGAAGCGTTCGCGCCTTGGGACGTGTCACCTCCCAACCCAAGCACGCAAGCCAAATGGACCGTGGGATCGTTTTGTGCGCCGTACGGTAATAGCTCACCATGCGACGGCTGATGCCCAACGCTTCAGCGGCGCCAGAAAGAGACAGCTTGTTGCGGCACATCCAGCCGCCGAACATCTCATGGCTGACCTCGCCCGCCTGCTCTTTGGCCCAGGCATAGACATTGTCTGGGCCGAGCTCGGCATCCAACCACTCGATGCTGAAACCATCGGTGTGTACCGTGCAAAATACCTCCGGCTTGCGAATCTCGGCAAAAGCTGGCCCGCGCATCACATTCGAAACATCAACCTCAAGCTCTTCACCAGTGCTCCAGGTGGTGCTTAAGCGATAGGGCTCCAGCGCGTTGACTGCCTGGAGTTTGGGGTGGAAAAATTCACTCATGGGTTGTACCTCTGCCATTCGGTTTAGAGAAACGTTTTCTCGTCTTCTATCCAGTTAAGTGCATCGCGGATTTCGCGCCCGGCCAGCTTGCCAATGACCAGCAACGATTCAATTTCGAAAATGCAGTCGCGGCCATCGCGCAGAACGACATGAACGTGCGGTGGCGGATGGTCCCCGAGATACATCAAGACGCGGGATTCAGAAAATCCGTGCAAGGTGGGCATGGGCCATAGTGTAGAGCAACCGTTGCACCATTGCTGTTACTCTGGTCCGCAGACAACGGCTCACGCCAACCATGGTTTGACTAGAGCCACGCCGAGATTGACAAAGTCCCCTGTGTTGCGGGTGACAACGGAAAAGCGGTGCTCAATGGCGGTGGCGGCAATCATCGCGTCGCGCGCCGAGCGGGGATCGCGGATGTGAAGTGACGCGCACACGGGCGCAGTTTTGTTCCAGGGTGTTGATGGCCGGCAGCTAAAACCAGCTGGCAGGCTGCGCGCCAGCCCAGGCTCGCACCTCGGGTGATTGATGCGGCATGCCGTGGCGAAACTCCGAAATCACATGGATATCGAGAACCAACAGGGGCCCAGCCGCAGGCAAACGTTGCGCGCCGGGTGCGATACTCAAAGCTCACATTTTTACCCTACGCCCCATGCTCAAACTCAATCTGACTGACTTCTCCCTCGAACACTTCATGGCCAACTACTGGCAGCAAAAGCCGGTGGTGATCCGCCAGGGCTTTGGGAATTTTGAAGACCTGATCAGCCCCAATGACCTGGCGGGACTGGCCTGCGAAGAAGAAGTCGAGTCGCGCCTGGTCTACAAGAAGGATGATCAGTGGCAGGCCGAAGTCGGCCCCTTCGAGTCCTACGAGCGTTTTGGCAAGGACGGCTGGACGCTGGTCGTGCAGGCGGTCAACCATTGGTCGCCTGAAGTGGCCGAACTGGTGAAACCCTTTGCCTTCATCCCGAAGTGGCGGCTTGACGATGTGATGATCAGCTACGCCACGCCCGGGGGCGGCGTGGGGCCGCACATTGACCTGTACGACGTGTTCATTTGTCAGGGCTCGGGACGGCGCCACTGGCGCGTGGGTGACTTGGGCGAGCACAGGCAATTTGCGGCGCACGCCGCGCTTTTGCACACCGATCCGTTCGAGGCCATCATTGACGTGGAACTGCTGCCGGGCGACATCTTGTACATCCCGCCGGGCTTTCCGCACGAGGGCGTGACGCTGGAAGAGTCGATGAGTTTCTCGGTCGGCTTTAGAGCCAAATCCGCCAGCGACCTGCTCAGCGGCCTGGCCGACCATGTGATCGACAAGGAGCTGGGCAAAACCTTGTTGACCGACCCGAAACGGCCAATCCACACGCACCAGGGGCAAATCAACAGCAGCGATTTCACCTTGATCAAGGCGCAGCTGCAAAGCCTGCTGGACGATGAGCTGCTGGTCGCAGATTTTGCTGGCAGCTACTTCTCCAAGACCAAATGTGCACTGGACTTGCAGGCGCTGGACGAGCCATTGACCGCCACCGAGGTGGCCGATGCGCTGCAACAGCAAGCACTGGTGCGCACCGGTGGCCTGCGCTGCTTTTATGTGGATGCCACGGTGGCGCAAGGTGTGTGCTATGTCGACGGCGAGCGCTACGCCTTTGGCCCGGCGCTGCAAGCCGCCGTGATCGCGCTGTGTGACCACGACGAACTAAGCCACGACCAACTGCACAGCGCACTGCAGGACGCCGCCTTTGCCAAGCAGGTGAGCGAATGGGTGAACGCCGGTTTCTGGTACTTCCAGGACTGACGGCAACGCCTTTGTTGCTGCCCCCTGCGCGCTTGCGCAACCGGGAGGCGGGCGGGCGTAAGCAGCCAAGCAGCGGCCAGCGGGTTTCAGCAAAAATCAAGGGACTCGCTCAGGGCTTCGGCGAAAAATTGGGCTGTGGCAGACTGGCGTGGCGCTGCAAAAGGTTGATCAGGTGGGGTATGCCGGTCTTTTGCGCCACATCCAGTGCGGTTTCACCCTCAAAGGGTGTGTTCAACGGGACCGCTGCGCTGCTCAGGAACAGCGCCACTGCCAGTTGGTCATCGCGGCGAATGGCGGCAAAAAAATGCGCCGGGTTGAAGTATTGCAAGCCCATGGCCGTGAGCGCCTTGCGCGCATCCAGCGCAGACCACCGCTCGGCTGCAGCAGGTGCAAGCGCTTGTGGCCCCAGCGGCGTGAGCACCGTTAATGCCGCTGGAACCGTGTCGCGCACCGCATCCGCAACAACGTCAACCGCTGCGGCCACGCTGGCGGGCCTTTTCGCGCCCGCCATATCCGCTTTTCGGCGCGGCATGCGGCTGTCGTCCAGCAAGGACTCAATATGCGCAAACAGTTCAAACCGGGAAAACGGCTTTTTCAGGAAGTCATCGGCCCCAATCCGGTTGGCATAGAACTGCTCGGTGGCGTGTTCATTTCCGCTGATCATGATCACCGGAATGTGCTGGGTAGAGGGTGTTTTGCGAATCACCCGCAAGGCGCCAAAACCATTCATGCCCGGCAAGACGATGTCCAAAAAAACAAGGTCGGGTGGGTCTTGTGTGATCAGCGCCAACCCACTTTCGGCGTCTGCGGCTTCGCGGGTCGCGTAGCCGGCCGAACGCAGCATCCTGCGCAGCGCGGCAACCACCGTGGCCGAGTCATCAATGATGAGTGCATTGGCACCCCGGTTGGCGTTTTTGCGCTTGCGGTTGCGGCGCTCCGTCGCTGGCGCAGCCACCACGGGGGTGAGTGCTGGTTCAGGCTTCTTGGAGGAGCCCCAGAATCGATCAAAAATACTCATGTGGATACCCGGTGTAGTGCCTGGTTCGGTGGGGTGCGCCGAAGTGGCTGACCGCAAAGACAGCCGCTGATTCTGCACGAGCTTGAGCCCAAAAAATAGACGCGATATTCGAGTGAAGCCATCACTCGGCGTGGCAAGCTTGTCCGGCCATTCTCAAGAAATCAGCAGGATTGGTCATGGGCGTGTGACGGGCTGCGATTCAAACTGAGTGCGCCGACCCCACGCGCGGCCTTGGGCTGGTGGACAGCTACGAAATAATAAGTGTTTTCAGCCCGTAGCCCACGAGAAATATGCCCCATTAGCTATCAATATCATTGCAATAGAGGCTAGATATTGAGGGTACGCAATATCATCTTGATTCGTCCGGGGGAGCTGCGGTTGGCCAGCGCCGACGCGCTTTGGTGGCCTGCTGCGCAGCGCGGCGCAGGGCACTGTAGCGGCGCAACGCCTCTTCCATGCTGGAGAGCCGCGCACCACCGGCGGCGCCGGCTGCCAACAGCGCGCTCTTGAGCGCTTCATAGGCGGACTCCATCTCCTGGCTGGCAGCGTCCAGCGCCGCTGCTCCGGGTTCCGGTACCTGCGGATCGCACAAGGTCAGCAAGGCAGCGGTGTGCTGCACAAAAGCGTTGTGCTGCAGCGTGAGGGTCGGGCCGGCTGCAACCAACGGCCGCAAGGGCGCTGCGACCCGCACCTGCTCAGTCACCGTCTCGTGGTAGCGCAGCACCCGCAGGACCTGGGCCAGCCGTTCACTGGCGCGTTGCGACATGGCGCTGCGGTTCATGCGCTCAACGAAGGCTTCGACCGCGGCATTGAGTTGCATGAGCACCGCCCGGTCGCGTGCGAGGGCGGGAGGCTCTGCCCCGGTCAGTGCCGCGCGCGCCATGCGCAGCGTCACACGGCCAATGCGCGCCACCTCGCGGGTCAGGGCGTCCACTGCCAGCGATGGCACCTGCAGCACGTTGTCGTCCAAAAACTGGGGCTGCGCTTCGTCGTCTTCGCGCGCCCGAAAGCGCGCCTGCAGCCAGCGCGTCAAGGGTGCTGCCAGAGGCCACATCAGCAGCACCCCGAGTACATTGAAGATGGTATGAAACAGCGCCAGCTTGGCCGCCGGGTCGGATGGCAGGCCGAGCGCGGCGCGGGCCACGCCCAAGGCATCAATCAGCCAGGGCAACAGCGCCAGTGCCACCACACCAGTGATCAGGTTAAAAACCACATGCGCCGCCGCCGCCCGGCGTGCGTTGGGCGTGGCGCCAATGGCGGCGAACATGGCGGTCACCGTGGTGCCGATGTTGGCACCGATCACGACTGCCGCCGCGCCCTGTGTGCTCAGCAGGCCGCCCTGCGCGGCGGTGAGTGCAATCGCGATGGAGGCGCTCGACGATTGCATCAGCACCGTCATCAGAGCGCCTACGCTCACCTGCCCCAGCACGGCCAGGGCGCCTTCGCCCTGGGGCAAGCTCACCTGATCGGCCAGCCCGGTGAACGCTTGTTGCAGCATCGCAATGCCGAAAAACAGCAAGCCGAACCCGGCCAGCGCCGAGCCTATGGCGCCCCGGCGCTGGCCCTGACCGGTGAGACGCATCACCACACCAACGCCGATCAAGGGCAACGCGAGCGCCTCAATCTTGAATTTGAGACCGATCATGGCGACGATCCAACCGGTCATGGTGGTGCCCACGTTGGCGCCGAACAATACCCACAACGCCGGCCCGAGCGAGAGCAATCCCGCGTTGACAAAGCCAATGGCTGCGACGGTGACGGCGCTGGATGACTGCACCAGCGCCGTCACCATCACCCCCGAACCCAGCGCGTGCCAGCGTGTGCGGGTGGCCCCGGCCAGAATGCGCTCCAGCGCCGGTCCGGCAGCCAGTTTGAGACCGTCGGTCATCATGGTCATGCCCAGCAAGAACAGGCCCAGGCCGCCTGCCAGGCTGCTGGCGAGTGCCCACAGGCTCATGGCCAGTTCCTGAAAGCCACAACGGTGGGTTGCTGGTGCGGCTGACGCGCGGCGGGGATTTGTGCTTCGTGCATTTCAGTCGGGGATTTTCTTAGGGCTTGTCCTGGAATTCGCTGGCGAACAAAGTGTTCTTGTCATTTGCAGACAAACGTTTAAGGCATGCGCCAATCAACTGGCGCCAGGTGCATGCGTGGTAGACGATTTGCCTACGGCGGCAGGGCGACCCCGGGACATCAGCATGCGCGCTGTGGCAGATCGCGCTGCCGCATCCGCCGCGTCAAGGGTGAGAAAGACCGGCGATGGGGTGTCAGCGCTTGGGGGTGCCAACTGGCCCGCGTCGCGACTGTGACTGATTGCTGCCACCCACATGCGACTCGCGGTCGCTGCGGCTGTCCGGGGTGCGCTGGCCCTGATTCAACTGCGTGGGCGCTTGCTCACCCTGCTTGTTGCTGTCGTTTTCAACCTTGCCGGTTTGAGGGCTCTGTTTGTCATGCGGGTTCAGATGGTGTGCCATGGTGGTCTCCTTTGGAGTGAATAAGAAAAAAGTCGCTTTCCGATGAGTTTTTGACCTTACAGCAACCCGGTGCTGGTTGCAAGCCAAAGCCTCAACACCCGCCAACACACAGTGTGCCCAGGTTCGCGAAGAGGGGCTCACCATGCCGTCGATGGTTGAGCGACCGAGCGTCTGCTGGGGTTGGCATGACGCTGACATTGGCATCCCTTGGGTGGCGCAGCAAGCGCTCAGGTGAGCGAGCTCACCGCCAGCGAAAAGCTCACAAAAGCGGCCGCTGTTGACACCAGAATGATGCGGGCAATGCGGCCGTTGTCTGCGCCGAATCGTTCGGCCAGCAAGGAGACGTTGCTGGCACTTGGGAGCGCCGCCACCAGCACCAGCACGGTGAGGGCAAAGCGGTCCAGCGCCAGGCCCAGCCAGATTGCGCTTGATCCCACCAGCAGCACCAGCAACGGGTGCAAAAACAACTTGAACGCCGCCACCGGCAGGTAGTCGCCCAGGGGGATCGGCGCGTGGCCGCGGCGGGCCGCCAGCATTTGCGAGCGTGCCAGCACCGCGCCAATGGTGAACAGGGCCACGGGCGAGGCGGCGTCGGCCAGCAGGCCGACGGTTTGCGCCACCGGCTTGGGCAGCTCCAGTTGCAGCGCCGAGGCCAAGGCGCCCAGCACAATGGCCCAGGGCAAGGGGTTGCCGAGCACGCCCTTGAGCGCGCTTTTTAAAGCCTTGCGGGCGCCGTGCGCGTCCGCCCCGTCCAGCCTGGAGAGCGCAATGCACAGTGAACTGGTCACCAGCATGTCGATCACCATGGTCGCAATCACCGGCCCGGCCGCCTGCGCGCCTAAGAGCGCCACCAAGAGCGGCACGCCCATGAAGCCCGAGTTCGGAAAGGCGGCGACGAGCGCGCCAAAAGCGGCGTCGTTCCAGCCGATGCGCCGACTCAAACTGACTGCCACGGTGAACGCCACCATCAGCAGCGCGCAAAGTAGGTAAGTCACAAGAACCCCGACATCGAGCAACTGCGCCAGCGGCGTGTTGGCGCCAAAGCGGAACAACATGCAGGGCAGCGCAAAAAACAGCACGAAACTGTTCAGCCCGGTCACGGCCTCCAGTGGCAACAGCAGCCGGCGCGCCGCCACGTAGCCGCACAGCACCAGCGCGAAGAACGGAAAGGTGATGGAGAAAACTTGCAGCACGCGGCTATTGTGTCAGCACAGCGGCTCGCGCTGCGGCGTCACCACAACCCGCTCGGAGGCCTTGCCGGAACGGTCCGGCATCGCGGGCTGGGCCAGTCCAGGTGTCACGTCTGTATGATGCGCGGCTCAACAGTGCCGACCACGCGTCGGCTGCACGCATGTCAAGCTCTCCCCCTTCACCCCCCTCCACCGGCCTGAACCTGGCGCAACAGGAAGCCGTCAACTACATGCACGGGCCGTGTCTGGTGCTGGCCGGCGCGGGCTCGGGCAAGACGCGGGTGATCACGCACAAGATTGGGCGGCTGATCCAGGCTGGCTTGGCGCCCAGCCGCATCTTTGCCATTACCTTCACCAACAAGGCCGCGAGCGAGATGCGCGAGCGCGCCAAGGAACTCATTGGCAAGGCCGCGCGCGAGGTGGTGATCTGCACCTTTCATGCGCTGGGCGTGCGCCTGCTGCGCCAAGATGGCGCAGCGTTGGGGCTCAAAGCCAATTTCTCGATCCTGGACAGCGACGACGTCACCAGCATCCTCAAAGACGCGGGCGGCACGGTCGATGCGGCCACGGCGCGCAGCTGGCAATGGACCATCAGCCTGTGGAAAAACCAGGGCCTCAATGCGCAGCAGGCCGCGCTGCTGGCGGCCAATGACAACGAACGCATCATCGCCCGCGTGATGGCGCATTACGAGGAGCGCCTGGCCGCCTACCAGAGCGTGGACTTTGATGACCTGATCAGCCTGCCGCTCAAGTTGCTGCAAAATCATGAGCAGGTAAGGCAGAAATGGCAAGGGCTGGCCGGTCATATCCTGGTGGACGAGTACCAGGACACGAACGCCACGCAGTATGAGTTGCTCAAGTTGCTGGTGGGCGGCAATGCGCCAACGCAGGCGCGCTTCACGGCGGTGGGCGACGATGACCAGTCGATTTACGGCTGGCGCGGCGCCACGCTGGACAACCTCAAGCGCCTGCCGGTCGAGTTCCCGACGCTCAAGGTCATCAAGCTGGAGCAGAACTACCGCTCCACCAGCGCCATCCTGCGCGCCGCCAACAACGTGATCGGGCCGAACCCCAAGCTCTTTCCCAAGAACCTATGGAGCGATCTGGGCGAAGGTGAGCCGGTGCGGGTTGTGGACGCTGACAGCGAAGAGCACGAGGCCGAGCGCACCGTGGCGCGCATCCAGAGCCTGCGCGCCAGCGGACTGCCGCACGGCGGAGCGCAGTTCAAGGAGCTGCGCGACTTTGCCGTGCTGTACCGCGCCAACCACCAGGCCAAGACCTTCGAGAAAGCGCTGCGCAAGGCGCAGATCCCGTACAAGGTCTCGGGCGGCACGAGCTTTTTCGACCGCGCCGAAATCAAGGACCTGTGCGGCTGGTTTCGCCTGTGGATCAACAACAACGACGACCCGGCGTTCTTGCGCGCGGTCACCACGCCCAAACGCGGCATCGGCCACCAGACCTTGGCACAACTGGGCGTGTTTGCCAGCAAGTACAAGGTCAGCCTGTTCGAGGCCCTGTTCTCCTCGTCCCTGGGCAGCCTGCTCAGCAGCAAAGCGGTGGGCAGCCTGCATGAATTTGGCCGCTATGTGAACGACCTGGAGTTCCGCGCCCGGCGCACCATGGGGGCGGAATCTGCCAAAGCCTTCCTGCTGGAGTGGCTCAAGGACATCGGCTATGAAAAGCATTTGTACGACGGCGAAGACAGCGAAAAACTGGCGGCGGCGCGCTGGACCAACGTGCTGGACTTTTGCGACTGGATGGCCGCGCGCTGCGGCGGCCAGTTGGACGATGCCGCCGGTGTTTCCACCAGCAACGAGCTGAAGTCGCTGCTGGAGGTGGCGCAAACGGTGTCGTTGCTGTCCACCATCAGCGAACGTGAAACCGAGCAGAACGTGGTGACGCTGTCGACGCTGCACGCGGCCAAGGGACTGGAGTGGCCGCATGTGATGCTGGTCGGCGTGACCGAGGGCATGCTGCCGTTCAAATTGCGCGACAGCGCCGACTCGGGCGCCGCCTCGGTCGGTGGTTCCGAGCGGGCGCATGAAGCGGCGGTTGAAGCCACGGCCACGCACCTGCAGGAAGAGCGCCGCCTGATGTACGTGGGCATCACCCGTGCCCAGCGCAGCCTGGCGGTCAGCTGGACGCGCAAGCGCAAAAAAGGCCGCGAGATGGTGGCCGCGCTGCCGAGCCGTTTCATTGCCGAGATGGCGCTGGACCAAGCCACCACGCGCGAAGACCCGCGTGCCAAGTTGCGCGCGCTGCGGGCCGAGTTTGCGCAGAAGGCGCAAGAGGCGCAAGCCGCCCCGACCCATAGCGCGCCCGGCCAGAGATTGCGTCCGCTTTAAAACCTAGAATAGCAACCCACGTTGATCACCCAAGCAAGCCCGCCATGAAACCATTATTTACTACTGCATTAATAGCTGCTTGCGCAGTAACGACGGGGGCTAGAGCCCAGAATGCCATAAATATTTCGGCAGAACCCAAGGCGTGGCAAGCGTGCGCGGATCTGACCGGGGACAGCGCGGCGCGCTTGGCCTGTTTTGATCAATGGGCGCAGCAGCAGCCCGGCGCTGCAGTAATCCGCCCGCCCTCGCCGGGCGCCTCAAAGCTGGCGCAAACCGTGGCCACGCCAGCACCAAGAACCGTGGCACCCGCCCCGGTCACGATCACCATGACGGCGCCGGCCGCGCATGACTGCAAAAACAAGCAGTTTTCCGAGCTGTCGCGCTTTTGGGAGCTCGAAGCGGGCAGCGACTGCGGTACCTTTGGCATTCGCGGCTTTCACCCGATCAGCCTGGCATGGATCAGTTCCGACGGCGTCAACACCCAGCCCAGCTCGCCCGCGCCCGACCATACCGCCCCCACGGCGCTGGACTATGAAAAAAACGAGGTTCGCATTCAGCTCTCGGTGCGCACCAAGGTCGCGCAGGGCCTGCTGACCGGCAATCAGACGCTCAAACGCGACTCGATCTGGTTTGGCTACAGCCAGCAGTCCAACTGGCAGATCTTCAGCGGCGATCTGTCGCGCCCGTTTCGCACCACCGACCATGAACCTGAAGCCACCTACATCTACCCGACCGACTTTCAATTTCCGCTGGGCTGGCGCCTGCGTTACACCGGCTTGAGCCTGGTGCACCAGTCCAATGGTCAGCCGCTGCCGCTGTCGCGCAGCTGGAACCGCAATGTGCTGATGGCCGGCATGGAGCGGGGCAATCAGTTCCGGGTCGATGCCAAGTGGTGGAAGCGCGTCAATGAAGGCGCGGACAACGACGACAACCCCGACATCATCGACAAAATCGGGCGCGCTGAAGTGGCGGCTTTTTGGACGCCCGACGCGAGCAACACCTACGGCGTCACGCTGCGCCACTCGTTGCGCTCCGATGCCAACGGCTCGCTGCGGCTGGAATGGCTCAAGCAGCTCAGCACCAGTGGCTTGCCCGGCAGCCAGGACGCCTTGCGCTTTCATACCCAATTGTTCAGCGGTTATGGCGATTCGCTGGTCGACTACAACCGCCGGCGCACCGTGCTGAGCATCGGCTTGAGCCTGGTGGACTGGTAGCCGCGCGCGCAGTCGTCTCGCTTTAGCGTTGCGCAGCGCGGGCTTGGCCCCAGGTTTGAAAGCTGCTACATTACGAAAAATTGTAAATATCTACAAATATCGTAATGTACGGGTTCAGCCTTGCGGCGACCCACCCAGCGCATGAAGGTCAATCCGAAAAATCTCATTCTCGATCTGATGCTGGCGGCTGGCGACAAGCCTTTGATCGCGCGCGATGCGATCCTGGCGGGCGCCCTGTTCCAGATCAGCGACAACAGCCTGCGCGTCACGCTGGCGCGCCTGTCGGCGGCGGGACTGATCGAGACCGCCGAGCGCGGCGCTTACCGACTCGGGCCTGCGGCCACCGATCTGGCCGGTGAGGTGGCCAGCTGGCGCACGCTTGAATCGCGGCTGCGCGCGTGGCAGGGCAGCTACATCGTCGTGCACTGTGGCGCTTTGGGTCGCCATGACCGCGCTGCGCCCCAGCGGCGTGAGCGGGCGTTGCAAATGATGGGTTTTCGGCTGTTGGAGCGCGGTCTGTACATTCGCCCCGACAACATTGAGTCGGACCTGGACGAGGTGCGCCAGCATCTCTACAAACGGGGACTGGACCGAGACGCTGCGGTCTTTCGGGCCAGTGGCCTTGATCCGACACGTGAATCGAGCGTGCGGCAGTTGTGGGATGGCCAGGCGCTGACGCAGAGCTACCGGCAACTGCGCGTCGAACTACAAGAATGGCTGGCCAATGCCCACCGGCTGCCGCTGGAGGCAGCGGCGCGCGAATCGTTCCTTCTGGGCGGCAAAGCCATTCACCAACTGGTGTTTGATCCGCTGCTGCCCGAGCCCTTTGTGGACAGCCGCGAGCGCCACGCGTTCATCCAGGCTGTGCACCAATTTGACGACACCGGCCGTGCCATCTGGAAGCGTTTTTTTGCCTCCATTGCCGACACCCCACCCCCTTTCCCTGCTACTGATCAACCCGCTGAACTGGAGACCCCTCATGAACTCTCGTCTTGAAATCGCACCCAACGCGCTCTACCTGGCCGACACCCACGTGCTGAGCAACCTGTCCACCGAGCTGTGTGACTACAACATGTACAGCCAGGACGCTGCCCTAAGCGAGGGGGTGCAGCGCGAGGGTGGCCAGTGGGCCGAGGGCGAACTCAACGCTTTTGGCCAACTGACGGGCTCGGCCGACTACCTGGAGCTGGGCAACCTGGCCAACAAGTTCCAGCCCGAATTCGATACCCATGACCGCTTTGGCAATCGCATCGACCTGGTGAAGTTTCACCCCAGCTACCACCAGCTCATGAAGACGTCAATTGAACATGGGCTGCACGCCTCGCCCTGGACCTCCCCAGGACCGGGCGCCCATGTGGCGCGCGCGGCCAAGAGCTTTTTGCATGGCCAGGTGGAAGCGGGCCATGGCTGCCCGATCACCATGACCTTCGCCGCCGTGCCCGCGCTGCGGCTGCAGCCCGACTTGGCCAGCGTCTGGGAGCCGAAAGTCACGGCGCGCGTCTATGACCCGCGCAACCTGCCGGTGGAGCAGAAGCAGGGCGTGACCATCGGCATGGCGATGACCGAGAAGCAGGGTGGCTCGGATGTGCGCAGCAACAGCACCATGGCCTACCCGTTGGGCAGTGGCGGCCCGGGCCAGGCCTACGAACTGGTGGGCCACAAGTATTTTGTGTCGGCCCCAATGTGCGATGCGTTTTTGGTGCTGGCGCAAGCGCCCGGCGGCCTGTCGTGCTTCTTGCTGCCGCGCTGGCGCCCGGACGGCAGCAAAAACCCGATGCAGGTGCTGCGCTTGAAGAAAAAAATGGGGAATGCGTCCAATGCGTCGTCTGAGACCGAGTTGCGCGGTGCGCTGGCGTGGATGGTCGGTGAAGAGGGGCGCGGCGTGCGCAACATCATCGAGATGGTCAGCATGACGCGCTTTGACTGCATGATCGGCTCCAGCGCGGGCATGCGCATGGCGGCCTCGCAGGCGCTGCACCACTGTTCGATGCGGTCGGCCTTTGGACAGGTGCTGAACCAGCAGCCCTTGATGCAAAACGTGCTGGCCGACCTGGCGCTGGAGAGCGAAGCTGCCACCACGCTGACGATGCGCATGGCGCGCGCCATGGACAACCGCAGCGATGAGCAGGAGGACCTGTTGGTGCGCCTGGTCACGGCCGTGGGCAAATACTGGATCTGCAAGCGCACGCCCAACCATGCCTATGAGGCGATGGAGTGCATTGGCGGCAGCGGTGTGATGGAAGACAGCATGATGCCGCGCCTGTACCGCGAGGCGCCCGTGAACACCATCTGGGAGGGCAGCGGCAATGTGCAATGCCTGGACGTGCTGCGCGCCATCTCAAAAACCCCCGCCGTGCTGGAGGCTTTTTTTGCCGAAGTGAACCAGGCGCGCGGCGCCCAGGGCTTGCTGGACGCGCAGATTGCCGCGCTGGCGACCGACCTCAAAGACCTGCGCGATTTTGAGTACCGCGCGCGTGACGTGGTCGACCGCATGGCGCTGGCGCTGCAGGCCTCCTTGCTGGTGCGCCACGCCCCGGCCTTCGTGAGCGATGCGTTTTGCCAGTCGCGCCTGGGGCAGGTCGGTCAGCACAACTACGGCACCCTGGCGCGTGGCATTGATGCAGCCGCGATCATCGCGCGCGCGACGCCAAAGAGCGCAAAGGCCTGAAGCGCGCGTAAAAGCACCGCGCCAAAGCCGTCAACGCATAATCAAGGGTTCGCGAATCACGCCCCAGGTGGGGCGGTGTCGCATTAATTTTTGAGAAGGCCAGCGTGAAAAAGACGTTTAAGTTAGAGATTGAAGGCAAAAACCGTGACCGGGTGCTGGAAGCCACCAAGCACGAGATCCGCAAGTACGTCAAACGCCAACGGCGTGTGCCGCTGCCCGAAGGCGTGGACTATTGGGATTTTGACTGCAAGTTTGGCGCCGACGAAGCCGGCGCCACGGTGGTCCATTTCGCCACCATCACCGATTTGATTGATGCACTCGCGCAAGCCGGTGGCGCTGCGTTCTACCTGGAACTGCTGGCCAAACCCGGCCACCGTGCGACGCGTGCGGCCGGTGCTGAGCCGCTGAATCAGGGCGAGCGCGAATAGCCCAAGCCAAGCCGGGCTCGCCGCCCGATCCCCAATGCGGGGATAATCGCCTGTTTTTTAAAATTATCTGGAGTATTTCATGGCCAAAGAATTTCGTACCGAAGCTGAGCGCAAAGCCAGCCCCCGTCCTGTCGCCCCCAAAGGCGTGTGCTACACCGCCGGTCACGGCCAGATGCGCAGCCTGGAGCGCGGCGTCGCCACCAACAACAAAAAGAACCCCGGCAAACGCTGCAAAAAAGGCGGCTGATCGGCCTTCACAGCCCGGCGCCGTCATCGCACCTTGCGCCGGTGCCGTCGCCTGAGCGCCAGGGTTTAAATCCACCCGAGCAAGGCGGCCAGCCCCAAACCCAAGAAGATCAAGGCAGACACGACATGCACCGCGCGCAGCGGCAGCAGTCGGGTCATGCGTTCACCCAGCCAGACCACCGGCGCATTGGCCAGCATCATGCCCAGTGTCGTACCTGCCACCACCCAGACATAGGCGTTGTACTGCGCCGCCAGCATGACGGTGGCAACCTGGGTTTTATCCCCCATTTCGGCCAGAAAAAAAGCGATTGCCGTGGTACCAAACACGCCGAAACGCGGCGCGCTCGACGTCTCTTCGTCGTCGAGTTTGTCGGGGATCAGCATCCAGACCGCCATGGCGATGAACGAGCCGCCCAGCACCCAGCGCAGCACATTCGGTCCCAACACGGTGGTAACCCAGGCGCCGACGGCACCGGCCAGGGCGTGGTTGGCGATGGTGGCGACAAAGATGCCCAGCACAATCGGCCAGGGCTGACGAAAGCGCAGCGCCAACAGGAGCGCGAGTAGCTGGGTCTTATCACCCATTTCGGCCAGAGCGACGATGCCGGTTGAGATTAAGAAGGCTTCCATGAGGGGTCTCCGGCCGGAAATAAAACCAATGACTGCACGGCAACCCCGGCCAAAAACGGAGGCGTGCAGCCAAAGGTCTCGCCAGAATTCACCTGTGTGAACCCTGCTTGCGCCATGTCTGCCACAGGTGGCAAAACAAGTCTGTTGACGCAAGCCCCTCTCAATGAAGAAGGGCGGCTACTCCCCAATGACAGCCGCCATTGTAGTGAGCGAGCCCACAACACCAATGTGGCGCGTTTCTTGCATGAATTTGGTGCGTTTTTAACATGGTCACAAAAAACGCACCAATTACTCGCAATTTACTTAAAAGAGGTTTTCATGGAAGCACTCAAACAGGGCGCCGACACCTTGTTCATCTTGCTCGGCGCCGTCATGGTGCTGGCCATGCACGCTGGTTTTGCATTTTTGGAGCTTGGTACCGTGCGGCGCAAGAACCAAGTCAATGCGCTGGTCAAAATTCTGGTGGACTTTTCGGTCTCGACCGTGGTGTATTTTTTGGTGGGTTATGGCGTGGCCTATGGCACCCATTTCTTTGTCGGCGCCGAGCAGTTGGCTGCCAAAAATGGCTACGACTTGGTCAAGTTCTTCTTTTTACTGACTTTCGCCGCCGCGATTCCAGCCATCATCTCCGGCGGGATTGCCGAGCGTGCGCGCTTTTGGCCGCAGCTGATCGCCACCGCCGTCATCGTCGGCTTTGTCTACCCATTCTTCGAGGGCATCGCCTGGAACCAGCATTTTGGCGTGCAAAGCTGGATCAAAAATCTGACCGGCGCCGAGTTTCATGACTTTGCCGGCAGCGTGGTGGTGCATGCGGTGGGCGGCTGGATTGCGCTGCCCGCCGTGATCTTGCTGGGCGCGCGGGCCAACCGCTACCGCAAGGATGGCGGCATTTCGGCCCATCCGCCGTCGAGCATTCCGTTTCTGGCGCTGGGCGCCTGGGTGCTGACGGTGGGCTGGTTTGGTTTTAACGTGATGAGCGCGCAAACGCTAGACAAAATCTCGGGTCTGGTGGCGGTGAACTCGCTGATGGCGATGGTGGGCGGCACCCTGGCCGCGCTGGTGGCCGGCAAGAACGACCCCGGTTTTGTGCATAACGGGCCCCTGGCCGGGCTGGTCGCCGTCTGCGCTGGCTCCGACCTGATGCACCCCCTGGGTGCGTTGGTGGTCGGTGCGGTGGCCGGTGCCCTGTTTGTGAGCATGTTCACCTTGACGCAAAATAAGTGGAAGATTGACGACGTGCTGGGCGTGTGGCCGCTGCACGGCCTGTGCGGCACCTGGGGCGGCATTGCGGCCGGTATTTTTGGCAGCAAGGCGCTCGGCGGCCTGGGGGGTGTGAATCTGGGCGCACAACTGATCGGCACCGCCATGGGGGTCGCCTGGGCCGTGGCGGGCGGCCTGCTGGTCTATGGCGTTCTCAAGGCCGTCATGGGCTTGCGCCTGAGCCAGGAAGAAGAGTACGACGGAGCAGATCTGTCGATTCACAGAATCAGCGCCACTCCCGAGCGCGAGGTCAACTGGTAACGCGCGGCGGGTCGTCAACCCGCCAAAATTAATTAATTTGATAGCTTCTCACGCACTGCCTACGTGGGCTGCAGCTTGATTTGATATAAATCAAGTCGCCACGCCAGCTATTTTTAAGCGCTGAGTCGCTTGACCCCCGCCACAAAGCGCGACAGCGTCTCTGACAGCACGCCACGCGGGATCGTGATGTCGATCAACTGAAAACGACCACGCGTGGTAATTGCTTTGTCCAACGCGGCTTTGAGTTCGGCGCGGGTGTTGACGCGCACGCCATCACCGCCCATGCCCGCGGCCATGTCGGCAAAACCCCAGTGATCCAGGTCGTTGAAGTCGGACTCGGGTTGGAAGGTCCGCAGCATCTCCCAACTGGCGTTGTTGAACACCAGCACGATCGGATCCCAGCCGTAACGTCGGCAATTGCCCAATTCCCAGCCGGTCATCTGGAACGCGCCATCACCGACCAGGATCAGCGGGCGCTCACCGGTCGCAGCTTGCAGGCCCAGCCCGGCCGGCACACCAAAACCCATGGTGGCGTAGTAGCCCGGTGCGATCAAGGCGGTGTGTTCAATGTCCAGCGCGGTGAACAAGCAGTCGCCCATGTCAGAGGCAATCGGCAGTTTGCCGTGCACAGCCATGAGATCATTGACGGCCGTGGCAATGTCGGTTGGCGTGATCGGTGCGGCGTCCGCCACCAGGCCGTGCGGAAAAGTCTGGCGTTTGACGGAAAATTTCTTGTCGGTGGCCGGCACGCGCTCGAGCAGCCGGTCCACCAGCGCCACCAGTGGTATGTGGGAATAGGTGTGGTAACCCATCGTGACCTGGCCCGCCAGGGCACCAATGGTCTTGCGCATGTCAATTTTCTTCTCCGACACGGCAAAATTAGTGTCCGACACGATCACACCGAGCAGAAACAAACCATCGGAGTTCTCCACCAGTTGCGTCACCTCGGGCAGGCCGGCCACGCCCAAGTAGGTGCCCACCAGCGGGGCCTCGATTTGCGCCAGCAGGCCAATGCCCATGAAACTGGTGACCACTGGCAGCGCCAGTCGGCGTGACAGTTCGGCGACTTTGGCTTCCAGCCCAAAGCGGCGCACTTCGACGCCGACCATCAGCACGGGGGCGCTTGCAGCGCCCAAGCGCTGCAAGATTTCTGTCACGCAGGCATCGAGCGCATCAGGGTCAACCGCCGGGGCTGGCTCGGCCATCACCGGCAAACAGGGCTCGGCCACCATGTCGCGCGGAATCTCGATGTACACCGGCTGCGAATGGCGCAGGCAGTTGGCCAGCGCCCGGGCGATGTCGGCCGGGGCGCGCTCGGCGTCGTCGAGCCGAACCTGGTCGCAGGTGATTTCCTTGAAAATCTGAAACTGAGAGTCCAGGGTTTTGGCCTGGTGGTGCAGCAGGAACCCCGATTGCGACTCGCCCTTGCCTGGTCCGCCCGACAGCACCACCAGCGGCGACCTTTCGGCATAGGCCGATGCCACCGCATTGACCATGTTGAAGGCGCCCGCGCCATAGGTCACCGCCGCCACGCCCAGACCCCCATTGATGCGCCCGCACGCATCAGCCGCAAAACCCACGCCCGGTTCGTGCGACAAGGTGTACAGCGGCAGAATGGCGGACTGCTCGATGATGCGGAAGTAGGGCAGCGCAAAGTCACCGGGGATGCCAAAAATTTGCTGGGCGCCGTGCGCCTTGAGGGCGTGCAACAGGGATTCGGTGAGGTTCATGGGGCAGGTCTTGTTCAGTGCAGGAAAAATCCGATTATTTCACCGGACCGGTCACCCGACATTATTACCGCCTGGCCCGCTCAAACAGCGGCGTCACTTTGGGCAGGTTGCGTTCAATATCGCCAATGCGGGTGTTACCCGAGGGGTGGGTTGACAGCCACTGCGGCGGCGCGCCCCGATTGGCGGAGGCCATTTTCTGCCACAGCGTGACACCCGCGCGCGGGTCAAAACCGGCACGCGCTGCCAGCTCCATGCCCACTAGATCAGCGTCGGATTCGTCGCTGCGGCTAAATTGCAGCGTCAGCAACTGCGCGCCATAATTAGTGACGGTTTGGCCCAGATCACCCAAACCCAGTACTTGGCCCAACAGGCTGGCGCCGATACCGGTGGCGGCGTTCTTGCCCATGCGGGCGCGCGCATGTTCGCGCAGCGCATGCGCCATCTCGTGGCCCATGACAGTCGCCACCTCGGCATCGGTGAGTTTGAGCTGCTCCAGGATGCCGCTGTAGAAAGCGATTTTCCCGCCGGGCATGCAAAACGCGTTGATCTGCTTGCTGCCAATCAGGTTGACTTCCCAGCGCCAGCTGCTCGCGCGCGGGTTCCAACTGGTGGCAAATGGAATGATTCGGTTGGCAATGGCGCGCAGTCGCCGCACCTGGGGGTGGTCCTTGCTGGCGAGTGCACGCTGGGCTTCCGCCTGCTGCAGCAACTGGGCGTATTGCTGCCCGGCTGATCGCTCCACCGTTTCGGCGGGCACCAGACTGCTGAAGGCCGAGTTGCCACCGACATCGACACCTTCGCGTGCCAGCGCGAGGGGTAAGGTGGCGCCGGGCAACACCAGCGTCAGGGCGACGCTTTGCAGCGCCAAGCGGCGCGACAGACACAGTGGGCAGTGGTGTGGACTATTCATAAGGGGTCTCAATGAGTGACTGGGCTCCGCGTATTATTCCCGCATGACATCAAGTGCAGCGAATCCCCCACAAATCAAGCCTACTTGGGTTGACACCTTCAAGGTTTATCTGGAGCCACCCACGCTGCGCATGCTGCTGCTGGGTTTTTCGGCCGGCTTGCCCCTGCTGCTGGTGCTGGGCACCCTGAGTTTTTGGTTGCGGGAGGCCGGCCTGGACCGCACCACCATTGGCTATTTGAGCTGGGTTGGCCTGGCCTACGCCTTCAAGTGGGTGTGGGCGCCGCTGGTGGACCGGCTGCCTATTCCGTTGCTGACGCGCTGGCTCGGGCGCAGGCGTAGTTGGCTGTTGCTGTCACAACTGGCGATCATGGGAGGGCTGGTGGCCATGTCTTTTAATGACCCGCAGGTAGCGCTGCAACCCGTGATCTGGGGTGCACTGGCGGTGGCCTTTGGATCGGCCACGCAAGATATTGCGCTGGATGCCTTTCGCATTGAGTCTGCCAATACCGACCGCCAGGCAGCGCTGGCCGCTTCGTACCAAACCGGCTACCGCCTGGCCATGATCTGGGCCGGCGCCGGGGTGCTGTGGGTCGCCGCTCGGGCTGAGGTGGCCGGCGTCATCGGCTATCAGCATGGCGCCTGGCAAACGGCTTATCTGGTGATGGCGGCCAGCATGTTGCTGGGTATGTTGACAGTGCTGTTGTCGCCCGAACCGATTCGCCGGGCCATGCCCTCCGCCAAAAACGCGAGTGAATGGCTCAGAGGCGCGTTGATTGAACCCTTTGCCGACTTTTTGCAGCGCTACGGCAAACAGGCGCTGCTGATTCTGGCCTTGATTGCTGTTTACCGCATCAGCGACGTGGTGATGGGCATCATGGCTAATCCGTTTTATGTGGACATGGGCTACACCAAGGATGAGGTGGCGGCGGTGACCAAGATTTTCGGCGTCATCATGACCCTGGTCGGCGCTTTTGTGGGTGGCGTGCTGTCGATGCGGTTCGGTGTGATGCGGGTGCTGATGCTGGGCGCGGTGCTCAGTGCCGCCACCAATTTGCTGTTCGCGGCCCTGAGTACCCGTGGCCATGATGTCACGGCACTCATCTTTGTGATCTCGGCTGACAACCTGGCCAGCGGCATCGCCTCGGCAGCGTTCATCGCCTACCTTTCCAGTCTGACAAATATCAATTACTCCGCAACCCAATACGCATTATTCAGTTCTATGATGCTACTTGCTCCTAAATTCCTGGCTGGCTATTCGGGCCGGTATGTGGATGCGTTTGGTTACCAGCATTTTTTCATTGGAACCTCTCTGCTGGGCTTGCCCGTGCTGTTGCTGGTCTGGCTGGCCGCCAGGAGCCGGAACCCACAGATAGGCACTATGCCGCCAATTTCAACCACGCCTTAGCGCCATGCAGACACATACCGAAAATTCGCCTACCCCTGAGCCCTGGCTGGGAGAAACCGATGTCTGGCTACTGGCAGCGGGTAAGCATCTGCGTCCTTGGGAGAAGCTGGGCGCGCATCCCTGTCAACAGGCCGGGGTGACAGGCACCGCCTTTGCCGTCTGGGCGCCCAATGCCCGCGGGGTGTCCGTCGTAGGGGACTTCAACCAATGGGATGCCCGCGCGCACCCACTGCGGCATCGGCCAGAATGCGGCGCCTGGGAGCTTTTTGTGCCGGGCGTCAGTGAAGGCGCGTTTTACAAATTTTCGATCCTGGGGACCGATGGCGTGTCGATCCTTAAGACCGATCCCTATGCGCTGCGCACCGAGCCTGGCGTCGGCCATGCCTGCATCGTGATGCAGTTGCCAGAACCGGTGCAACTTCCGCCCGGCCAGCGGGCCGGGGCCAACGCGTTGACTGCGCCCATGAGCATCTATGAAGTCCACGTGGGCTCGTGGCGCCGGCCCAACGGCGAATGGCCCGACTGGCCGTATCTGACCCAGACCCTGGTGCCGTACGTCGTGGAGATGGGTTTCACCCACCTTGAACTCATGCCGGTCAACGAGCACCCGTTTTATGGCTCCTGGGGCTACCAGCCCACCGGCTTGTATGCGCCCAGCGCCCGCTATGGCAGCCCGCAGGCATTTCGGGATTTTGTGGCGGCGGCCCACGCGGCCGGTCTTCAGGTGTTGCTGGACTGGGTGCCCGCCCATTTTCCGGCCGACGCCGACGCCCTGGCCCGCTTTGATGGCACAGCGCAGTATGAACACGCTGACCCGCGGGAGGGCTTTCACTGCGACTGGAACACGCTGATCTACAACTACAGCCGCCATGAAGTGCGCAACTTTCTGGTCGGCAATGCGTTGTTCTGGATCGAGCGCTACGGCATTGACGGCTTGCGGGTGGATGCGGTCGCCTCGATGCTGTACCGCGACTACAGCCGGGCTGAGGGCGAATGGATACCTAACAAGGATGGCGGCCGGGAAAACTACGAAGCGATTGCCTTCCTGCGGGAGGTCAACCATGTGCTCGGCCAGGAAGCGCCAGGCGCCATCACCGTGGCTGAAGAATCCACTGCCTTTCCCGGGGTCACTGCGCCACCCTGGAGCGGTGGACTTGGTTTTCACTACAAATGGAACCTGGGCTGGATGCACGACACGCTGGCCTATTTCGCGCTGGACCCGATCTATCGGCCGCACCACCATGACAACATCAGTTTTGCCATGATGTACGCCTATACCGAACACTATGTGCTGGCGCTCTCGCATGATGAGGTGGTGCATGGCAAGGGCTCGTTGTACAACAAAATGTGGGGCGACGACTGGCAAAAGCGCGCCAATCTTCGTGCCCTCTATGCCTTGATGTATGCCCACCCGGGTCGCAAGCTATTGTTCATGGGCAGCGAGCTGGCGCAAGTTCGCGAGTGGAACCACGACGCCGAGCTGGACTGGGGCCTGCTGGACAACCCGAATCACGCTGGCGTGAAACGCCTGGTGCGCGACCTCAATCTGGTCTACCGCGCCCATCCGGCCTTGCATGCGCGTGACGATGACACCGGTGGCTTCAGCTGGATTGATGTGCAGGACCGGGCCCGCTCGCTCTTTAGTTTTGTGCGCTTTGGCGCGAGCGCCGGGCAGCAAATGGTGGTGATCTGCAACCTGACACCGGTGGTCCTGCATGGCTATCGCATCGGCGTGCCGCAAGGAGGACCGTGGCGCGAGGTGTTGAACACCGATCTGGCCTGCTATGGGGGTAGCGGCGTGAGCAATGGCGCGGCCATGCAATGCGAAGCCATGGCTTGTCACGGGCACACGGACTCGTTGCTACTGTCTCTACCTCCTTTGGGTGTACTGTGGCTCGAGCCGATGGCCGCGTCATGAACCGACCCGATATACCTGCGCCAGTTTCCGGTCCAGTTAGCGCACCCGGCTTGGCGTGCCTTGTCGGCCGATCCTGGCCGCTAGGCGCGTCCTGCATGACGCTTGATGGTCGAGGGGGTGTTAATTTTGCGGTCTATTCCCGTCATGCCGAGGCGATCGAGCTGTGCTTGTTTGACGAGCAAGGCGCTTTGGAGACGGCGCGCATTCGTTTGCCAGCGCACAGCGATGGCGTCTGGCATGGCTTTTTGCCTGGATTGCACGCCGGGCAGCTCTATGGCTTGCGTGCGCATGGGCCCTATCAGCCTTCGCGCGGCCAGCGTTTTAACCCGGCCAAATTGCTGATCGATCCCTTTGCGCGTTCTATCGTTGGCGCCACCGAGCAACTGTCGCTAGAGTGTGACTACTTGGGTGCACCGGTCGCCAATGAAGGCGTGCTGGCGGCTGCGCCTGACCTGCATGACAACGCCACCCGCATGCCCAAAGCCCAGGTGCTGGACCTGGCAGCCGAGTTGCGAGCGGGAGCCGCCATCAGCCCGCGCCCCGACGTGCCGCTGGCCAACACCATCCTGTACGAGGCGCATGTCAAAGGGCTCACGAAGCTTCACCCCGACGTGCCGGCCGCCTTGCGCGGCACCTACGCGGGTGTCGTCAGCGCGCCGATGCTGGCGCATTACCAGCGCCTGGGCATCACCACGCTGTGTCTGCTGCCGGTGCAGCTTTTCGTCACTGAAGCGCATCTGCTGGAAAAGGGCTTGCGCAATTACTGGGGCTACAACACCCTGGGTTATTTCATCCCGGAGCCGGGCTATGCGAGTGGCCAGTTCGCCAACGACCGCACCGAATTCCGGCACATGGTGGACCAGTTGCACCAGCACGGACTCGAAGTGGTGCTCGATGTCGTTTACAACCACAGCGCCGAGAGCGACACCTTTGGCCCCACATTGAGTTGGCGCGGCCTGGACAATACCAGTTGGTACGCGCTGGACCAGGCGGGTCAGTACCTCAACTTCAGTGGCTGTGGCAACAGCCTTGATTTGGCGCAGCCATGCACCGTGCAACTGGTGATGGACAGCCTGCGCTGGTGGGTTCAGGCCTTTGGGGTGGATGGCTTTCGGTTTGATCTGGCCACTTCTCTTGGGCGTGACCCGCTACTTCATCATAATTTTCATCCGATGTCTGGCCTGCTCACGGCGATCGGCCAAGACCCGGTATTGGCCGGCATCAAGCTGATTGCCGAGCCCTGGGACGTGGGTCCGAACGGCTATCAACTCGGAAAATTTCCTGCTCGCTGGCATGAATGGAACGACCGTTTTCGAGATGCCAGCCGTGCGTTCTGGCTGGGCCATCACGGCACCCGGGGCCAATTGGCACGCCGGCTCACCGGTTCCAATGATTGTTTTCACCATGACGGACGCAGCCCCCTGGCCAGCGTTAACCTGCTAAGCGCCCATGACGGCATGACGCTGGCCGATTTGACCTCCTACCGCCACAAGCACAACCTGGCCAATGGCGAGCACAACCGCGACGGGCAGGATCAGAATTTCAGCGCCAACGCAGGAGTGGAAGGGCCCAGCGATCTCGCCGCGGTGCAGTCCACGCGCGGCCAGTGGCAGCGTGCCTTGTTGGCCACGCTGTTTTGCTCGCAGGGCTTGCCGCAGTTGCTGGCAGGCGATGAGCTGGGCCAGTCCCAGCAGGGCAACAACAACGCCTACTGCCAGGACAACGAGACCAGCTGGCTGGCCTGGCCGGGCGCGCAACCTGCTTTGATCGAATTTGTGGCCGGGCTGATTCACTTGCGTCAAAGCCATGCCGCACTGCGTCATCCGCACTGGTTCACCGGTCATGCCAACGGCGCAGCCACTGAAGCGGACATCGCCTGGCGCCGACCCGACGGCAACGCCATGGCAGGGGTCGACTGGGATGATCCGCAATCGCGCAGCTTTGCCGGCCTGATCGAAGTCGCCGATGCAGCTGAAGTAACGCCGCTGCGCTGGTTGCTTGTGCTGCATGCGGGCGATGAGGCCTTGACTTTTGCGCTGCCGCCAGGGCGTTGGCACAGGGTGTTGGACAGTGCAGCGGGCTGGGTTTTGCCCGATGCCCAATGGGATGCAGCGCCGGCCTGCAAGCGGGCCGTCATTGCAGCACCGCGCACCGTGCTGGGGCTGGTCCAGCACCTGAGTGCGTCGGTATCGCCCCTTGAGGCTCCAACATGAGCCCGGCGCAAGCGGCCACGGCGGGCATTTTTTCGCAGCGCAGCAGCGGTGTGCTGCTGCACCTGAGCTCACTGCCCAGCCCACATGGCTCGGGCGATCTGGGCGCTGAGGCTTATCATTTTGTTGACTGGTTGGTGTCTGCCGGGCAGCGGCTTTGGCAAATTCTGCCGCTCTCGCCGGCGGGGCCGGGCAATTCGCCGTATCACAGTCCGGCCACTTTTGCCGGCAACCCGCTGCTGGTGGACCTGGAGGAGCTGGTGCAATGCGGCTGGTTGTCGCCCCAGAAACCGCCCAGTTTTGAGCCGGGGCGCTGTGATTTTGAGCTCGTGGGGCCTTACCGCATGCGGCGTTTGCGGGAGGCCTGGCAAGGTTTCCTGGACCGCACGCATGCGAGCGACTGGGCAGAATTCGAACGCTTTCGGGTACAACAAGCGCACTGGCTGGAAGGCTACGCATTTTTCATGGCCCTGGAAATTCGCCACGGCAAGCCGTGGACTCAGTGGCCCGCCGGGCTGTCGCAGGCCGACCCGGCGGCTCTAGCTGGCGTAGCCGAGTCGATGGCAGACGACCTTGGCTTTTTTAGCTTCATCCAGTGGCGCTTCATGGTGCAGTGGCAACATTTGCGTGACTACGCCCATCAGCATGGCGTCTTGATTGTGGGCGACGCGCCTATTTTTGTGGCCCATCACAGTGCCGATGTCTGGCTCAATACCGAGCTGTTTCTGCTCGATTCGCAGGGTGAACCCACGGTGGTGGCGGGCGTGCCGCCCGACTACTTCAGCACCACCGGGCAGCGTTGGGGCAACCCCTTGTACCGCTGGGACGTCATGGCAGAAAACGGGTTCTCCTGGTGGAATGACCGGCTCAGTCACCTGCTTGAGCTCGTCGACGTTATCCGGCTCGATCATTTTCGCGGTTTTGAGTCTTATTGGGAGATTCCGGCCAACGAGCCCACGGCCGTCGCGGGCTGGTGGCGTGCGGGCCCAGGCCAAGCCTTGTTTGACGCCTTGGTTAAAGTGCGGGAGCAGCACGGCGGCGGCAGTTTCCTGCCGATCATTGCGGAAGACCTCGGCATCATCACCCCAGCCGTCACCGATTTGCGCCAGAACTGCGGGTTCCCGGGCATGCGCGTGATGCAGTTTGCTTTTGGTGACACTGCGGGGAACCCCTACCTGCCGCACAACTTTGACGTCCAAACGGTGGCCTACACCGGCACCCATGACAACGACACAACTTTGGGCTGGTGGCAGACCGCCGGTGCGGGGCAGCGCCGCAGCGCCCGCGCTTACCTTGGCCCCCTGGCTGACTTGGAGATTCACTGGGCCATGATGCAGTCGCTCTCGCAATCAAGAGCCAACACGGTCATTTTCCCGTTTCAGGATGTGCTGGGGCTGGACGGCTTGCACCGCATGAACACGCCCGGCATGGCCCAGGGGTGCTGGCAATGGCGTTTTGAGTGGCGCCAAGTCGGCGATGCCCCGGCCCGGCGCCTGGCAGACATGACGCGCGCCCATGGCCGCAATTTATTGGGACAAGCGAATTTTCAATAATCCATTCTTGGAGGTTTTTTTATGAAAGACAGTGCTCATCACCGCCCGGTACGTCGAACCATCGCCCTCGTGCTGGCGGGCGGGCGTGGATCTCGATTGCAGGACCTGACCGAAAACTGCGCCAAACCGGCGGTTCATTTTGGCGGCAAATTCCGGATCATCGATTTTGTGCTCTCCAATTGTGTCAATTCGGGCTTGCACCGCATCGGCGTGTTGACACAGTACAAGTCGCACAGCCTGTTGCGCCACCTGCAGCATGGTTGGTCCTTTTTGCGCAGCGAAGTCAATGAGTTCATTGATTTGCTGCCGGCCCAGCAGCGCGTTGACGAGGCCTCTTGGTACCGGGGAACGGCCGATGCTGTCTACCAAAATATCGATATCCTGCGCGAGCACAATCCCAAATATATTCTGGTCCTCGCTGGCGACCATGTGTACAAAATGAATTACGCCAGCCTGATTGAAGACCACGTCGCCCTGGGTGCGCCCTGCACCGTCGCCTGTATTGAGGTGCCGCTGGCGGAAGCCAGCGCCTTTGGCGTCATGACGGTCGATGCCAGTCACCACATCACCCGCTTTGACGAGAAACCAGCCCAGCCGCAACCCATGCTGGGCCAACCGGGAATCGCGCTGGCGAGCATGGGCGTGTATGTATTTGACGCAGACTACCTGTTTGCCGCGCTGCAGGCCGATATTGAAAACCCCGAATCCCACCACGACTTTGGCAAAGACCTGATTCCGGCCATGGTGGCACGCGACGAAGCCATGGCCCATTCTTTTGACCTTTCCTGCGTCAAATACAGCCCGGAGAGCCCGTCTTATTGGCGCGACGTCGGCACCGTCGATGCCTACTGGGCCGCCAATATCGACCTGACGGCCACCATTCCGCAACTCGATCTCTACGACAAGGACTGGCCGATCTGGACTTACCAGCCCACCTCGCCGCCGGCCAAGTTCGTCTTTGATGATGAGGGACGCCGTGGCATGGCGGTTGATTCACTGGTCTCTGGCGGCTGCATTGTGTCGGGCGCGCTGCTGAGGCGATCCGTGCTGTTCACAGGGGTTCACCTTCATTCCTACAGCAGCGTTGAAGAGTCTGTCCTGTTACCGGACGCTGACGTCGCCCGGCATTGCCGCTTGCGCAAGGTCGTGGTTGACGAAGGCTGCCATATCCCCGCAGGCATGAGCATCGGTTTTGACGCCGAAGACGATGCGCGGCGTTTTCATGTCAGTCCCGAGGGCGTGGTGCTGGTCACAGTGGCCATGCTGGAGGCCTTGCGCTTGGGTCAGGCATGAAAGTTCTGTACGTTTGCACCGAGCTGTTTCCGTTCCTCAAAACCGGGGGGCTGGCCGATGTCAGCGCCGGCCTGCCCCCGGCATTGCGTACCCTGGGCGTTGACGTGCGTTTGCTGCTGCCGGCGTTCCCTGCCCTCATCGCGCAAGCCCTCGCCATGCAAGCCGTTGCCCGCTTACCTGAAGGAAAGATGCCCTGGGGCGCGGCACCTGCGTTGCCCCCCGCCAGTGTGACGCTGGTCACGCTGCCCGGCTTTGACCTGCCGGTCTATCTGCTGCAAGCTCCGGCCTTGTATGAGCGTCAGGGCAACCCCTATCTCGGGCCGGACGGCAAGGATTGGCATGACAACGCGAGGCGCTTCGCGGCACTGGGGTGGGCCGGAGCAACGCTGGGCCAGGGACTCGACCCGCACTGGATGCCCGATGTCATTCACTGCCATGATTGGCACGCCGGTCTGGTGCCGGCTTATGTGCGCGCCTTTGCGCAGGCCCGTCAAGCCACCCCGGCGACCATTTTCACCATCCATAATCTGGCCTATCAGGGCCTGTTTGCAGCCGCAGAATTTGCTCAGTTGGGACTGCCCGCGTCCTGGTTCGACGTCGACGGGCTGGAGTTTTTTGGCCAGCTCTCCTTCATGAAAGCGGCCATCCGCTACGCTGATCGCATCACCACCGTCAGCCCGACCTACGCCGGTGAAATCACCACTGAAGCGCAAGGCTGCGGGCTCGACGGACTGCTGCGTGAGCGCGCCAACGCACTTTCGGGCATTCTCAACGGCGTGGATGACCAGATATGGAACCCGGGCACCGACCCCTTGTTGCCGGCCCGTTACGACGAAACGCAGCTGCAGAACAAAGCGCTCGATAAACGCGCCCTTCAAACCTTGTTCACTCTGGAGCCGCGTGCCAATGCTCTGGTATTCGGTGTTGTCAGCCGCCTGACGGCGCAAAAAGGACTGCACCTGCTGCCCCAGGTGCTGGCCGAACTGGTGCAGCGCGGGGGCCAAGTGGCCTTGCTGGGCCAGGGCGATCCGGCGCTGGAGCAGGCTTTTGTCGATGCCGCCATCCGCTACCCCGGCCAGGTAGGGGTGCGCATCGGCTACGACGAAGTCAGCGCGCATGCCGTCGTCGCCGGTGCCGACGTGATGCTGGTGCCTTCCGAGTTTGAGCCTTGTGGTCTGACCCAACTCTACGCGCTGCGCTACGGTACCTTGCCGCTGGTGCGCCGGGTCGGGGGCTTGGCCGACACTGTGGTCGATTGCTCCCTGGAAAACCTGGACGAAGGCAGCGCCACTGGTTTTGTATTCGACCAATTGAGCCCCGACGGCTTGCTCAGCGCCGTGCGACGTGCCTTTGCCTTGTTTCGACGCCCAGATGAATGGGCAGCAGTACAGCAGCGCGGCATGAGTCTGCGCTTTGACTGGCGCACTGCCGCGCAGCACTACCTGGCCATATACCAGTCGCTGCAGTCCGACAAAAGTCCCATCAACCCCCTTGTCTTCGGGAGCCCTTGACCATGCCCGCCACCCCCATTTTTCAGTTTGACAAGCCGACCAATAGCGTTGCAGCCTTGCGCCGCTCAATCTCGAACCGCCTGGTTTACCAGGTCGGAAAAGACCTGCGCTCGGCCACCCAGCGCGACTGGCTGTTTGCTGTGTTTCATGCCGTGCGCGACCGCATCATGGATGGCTGGCGCGAGTCGCTGGCCCAAGCCGAAGAGCAGGACGCCAAGCGCGTCTACTACCTGTCGCTGGAATTCCTCACCGGGCGTGCCCTGACCAATGCCATGATGGCGGCCGACATCTACGAGCCGGTCAAACAGGCCTGCGCCTTGCTGGGTGCCGACTTTGACGCCTTGATTGACCTGGAGCCTGATGCCGGCCTGGGCAACGGTGGGCTGGGTCGTCTGGCCGCCTGTTTTCTGGACTCGATGGCCACGCTGGGCCTACCCGGCATGGGTTACGGCATCCGTTATGAATATGGCATGTTTGCCCAGCGCATCGTGCAGGGCCAGCAGGTCGAAGACCCCGACTACTGGCTCGTCAATGGTTATCCATGGGAATTCATGCGCCCTGAATTGAGTTACACCGTTCGCTTTGGCGGGCACCTGGTGCCGCAAAACGGCCACTCGAAGTGGATGGATACCGAAGACGTGATTGCCACCGCCTACGACACCGGTGTGCCCGGCCATCAGATGCGCAGTGTGGTCACCATGCGCCTGTGGTCGGCGCGCGCCAGTGGCGGCGTCAACCTCGATGCCTTCAATCGGGGCGATTACATCGAGGCGGTGGAGGCTAAAAACCAGTCAGAAAACGTCTCGCGCGTGCTGTACCCGGATGACCGCACCGAACACGGCCATGAGTTGCGTCTGCGCCAGGAGTACTTCTTTGTCAGCGCCTCGCTGCAGGATATTTTGCGGCGTCACCTCAAGACCCATCACGGTTTGGAACAACTCGCCGACAAGGTGGCGATTCACCTCAACGACACGCATCCGGCGCTGGCGGTGCCCGAGTTGATGCGACTCATGCTGGACGAGCACCAACTGGACTGGGAATCCGCCTGGAGCTTATGCACCCGCATCTTCTCCTACACCAATCACACCTTGATGGAAGAGGCCCTGGAGACCTGGCAGGTCGACCTGCTGAGCCGCGTGCTGCCCAGGCACATGGGCTTGATCTTTGACATCAACGCGCGCTTTCTGGCTGAAGTCCATGGCCGTTTTCCTGAGGATCACGCCTTGCTGCGCCGCATCTCGTTGATCGAGGAGCGTGGCGCGCGCCGGGTGCGCATGGCCCATCTGTCGGTACTGGCCAGCCACAAGGTCAATGGCGTATCAGCGCTGCACAGCCAACTCATGGTGGACACCATTTTTTCTGATTTTGTGCGGATGTACCCAGACCGCTTTTGCAACAAGACCAACGGCATTACCCCGCGCCGCTGGTTGTCGCAGGCCAATCCGTCGCTCTCAAGCCTGATCGACAGCCGCATTGGGCCACAGTGGCGGCGTGACCTGGACGAACTGGCCCAGTTGCGCGATCTGGCCGATGAGCCGGAGTTTCAAAACGCTTTTCGCCTGGCCAAACAGCAGAACAAGCGCCGCCTGACGGAGCTGATCGCCCGCTGCCCGGGCGTCATCGTGGACCCGCACAGTCTGTTTGACGTGCAGGTCAAGCGCATGCACGAATACAAACGCCAACTGCTCAATGTGCTGCACGTCATCTCCCGTTACCACCGCATTCTGGCGCAGCCCCACGCCAACTGGGTGCCACGCACCGTGATCTTTGCCGGCAAGGCGGCCTCGGCCTATTACATGGCCAAGCTCATCATCCGGCTGATCAACGACGTGGCCCGCGTCGTCAACAACGACCCCCTCATTGGCTCGCTGCTGCGCGTCGTGTTCATCCCCAATTACCGCGTCTCGGTGGCGGAAATCATCATCCCTGCGGCCAATTTGTCCGAACAGATATCAACCGCCGGCACCGAAGCCTCGGGCACCGGCAACATGAAATTTGCACTCAATGGCGCCCTCACCATTGGCACCTGGGATGGCGCAAACATCGAGATTGCCGAGAATGTGGGCCTGGACAACATTTTTGTCTTTGGCAACCGCGCCGACAAAGTGACCGAACTGCGCGGCTATGGCTATCAGCCCCGCAGCTACTATGAGGGCAATTTTGACCTGAAGCTGGCCATTGACCGCATCGCGCAAGGCGCTTTTTCGGCTGAAGAGCCCGGGCGTTACCGCGACGTGGTCAATGCGCTGCTGGAATCAGACTACTACCAGTTGCTGGCCGATTACGGTGACTACTGTGCCAGCCAGGACAAAGTGGACGAGCTTTACCGACGCCCGGCGGCCTGGACACGCAGCGCGATTCTGAATGTCGCGGGTATGGGCCCGTTTTCTTCGGACCGCACGATTCGTGAATACGCCACGGATATCTGGGGCGTTGCGCCGCTCCAGTAGCTGGGTTGTTTACCGAAACTTTACAGACACTTCAAGCGCTTGCTGCTGCCCGGCCCTAGACTGGTTTTATGAGTCAAAACCTGCTGATGATCGAAGATGATGCGCGCCTGGCCCGCATGGTCAGTGAGTACCTGGGCCAGTCAGGCTTTGAGGTGATCCATGCTGGGACCGGCCAAAGCGGACTCGCCGACCTGCAGGCCAACCCGCCTGATCTGGTGATCCTGGACCTGATGCTGCCTGACATGGACGGCCTGGAGGTGTGTAGGCGCATCCGTGCGCTGCCCGGTGTGCTGGCGCAAACGCCGGTGCTGATGCTGACCGCCAAGGGCGACCCGATGGACCGCATCATCGGCTTAGAGATTGGTGCCGACGACTACCTGCCCAAGCCGTTTGAGCCGCGTGAACTGCTGGCGCGCATTCGCGCGGTCTTGCGTCGCCATGTGGAGGGTGCCCCCAAGCTCGAAACGCAGCTGCGTTTTGGCACGCTGGAGATCGACCGCGACGCCCGCTCTGTGAGTGTGGCGGGTCAACTCTGCGATCTGACCTCTTACCAGTTCGATCTGCTGGTGGCTATGGCTGAGCGCGCCGGGCGGGTGCTCACGCGCGACCAGATCATGGAAGCCGTACGCGGGCGCGAACTCGACGCCTTTGACCGCTCCATTGACGTGCACATGGGACGAATCCGCGCCGCCATTGAGCTCGATGCCAAGGACCCCAAGCGCATCCTCACGGTGCGCGGCGTCGGCTACGTCTTCGCCCGCCAGCAAGATTAAAGACGGGCTCAGGAATAGCTGGTAAAAACTTACTTCCGAACCGGCCTTGGGCATGATCTTCAAGAAACTGTATGTGCGGATCTGGCTGGCCGTGGTGCTGGCCGTGGCGGTACTGACCTTGCTGGTCGGTTGGGCCTGGCGCCTGACCGCTGAGCCGCCGCTGCGCAACGTGGTCATCCGCGACCATGTCGGGAAAATCATTGGCAATGGGCACTCCCGCATCAGGCGCCCACCAGACGTTGGTTTTGGATATCACGGCGACCGGGCGCCGGATCCGCAGGATCGCTGGCTTGGCCCCTACAGCCAGTATGGCAACGACCCTGAGTTTGTGGCGGTAATGAACGACGGGGAAATGGTTCACCTGCAGTTTCCACGCCCACCGCAGTCACCCTGGAGTCGAGCGCCTTTTGGTTTTTTCTGGACATTGTCCCTGGTCGGTATCGCGGTGGCGCTCGCCACCTACCCGATCATCCGCAAGCTCACGCGGCGCCTGGAATTGCTGCAAAACGGCGTTGAAAAATGGGGCGAAGGCGAGCTCTCGGTTCGTGTGCCGCAGGCTGGCTCCGACGAGGTCGCCTTTCTGGGTGCGCGCTTCAACCACGCGGCCCAGCGCATCGAAACCCTGGTCAAGTCGCAGGAATCGCTGCTGGCATCGCAAAAGTCATTGCTCGCTAACGCCTCGCATGAGTTGCGCTCGCCGCTGACCCGTATTCGCATGGGGCTCGAGCTGATGGGCGCACCGTCCTCTGCGACCTTCAAGAACGAGGTATCACGCAATATCAGTGAGCTTGACCAGTTGATCGAAGAAATTTTGCTGGCCAGCCGACTGGACGCCCGTGAAACCGACCTGGGCACGATTGAGTCGGTTGATCTGATTGGCCTGGCGGCAGAGGAATGTGCCCGGGTCAATGCCGAGCTCGATGTCCAACTGGCGAGTGATCCGACAGCCGAGCCGGGCGGTCCAAGCGACCTGCCGGTGCAAGGCGTCACCAAGTTGCTGCGCCGCGCGGTGCGCAACCTGCTGGAGAATGCGCGTCGCCACGCTGCGGGCGAGATCACGGTGGCGCTGCGTTTGGTCGATCATCAGGCCGTTATCAGCGTCTGTGACCGTGGCCCCGGTGTGCCGCCCGAGCTGCGGGAACGCATTTTTGAGCCTTTTTACCGGCTGCCGGGTGCCACCGAGCGCGACGGCGGCGTCGGACTGGGGTTGGCCCTGGTGAAATCCATCGCCCAACGCCATGGTGGCACCGTGTCTTGTGAAAACCGTCCGGACGGCGGCGCCTGCTTTGTCATCAAGCTGCCGCTCTCGCCGGCTAGCGCAGGATAAAAGTCGCAAAAAGCGACACTTTTCTGCTGCGACAGACCTTGTATCCCCCAAATGGGGGATACCCCATGACAAACAGGGCCGCTAAAGTCGACACCACTGCTGTCACAGTGAAAAAATGCTGGAGTCCAGTCAGCTGATAGACGGGCCTTGAGACTATCAAAAAATTCAGCGAGCTTCCCTTGGGAACATTTTTCGGCCACCTTCGGGTGGTCTTTTTTTTGCGCGACACGGCGCACCAGTCAGCCACGCGGTTTATGGTTAATTTAGCCCTTCAGCCCGCGTGATACTTGCTTAAGCAGCTCCTAAACAGATAGTGGTTTTAGCAACTCCGCCAGATCACTCTCGGAAAACAGCGGCTGTTTGCGCCCGACCGAGCCGCTGTACATGCTCTCGGCCAACGCGGCTTTACGCTCTTGCAGGCCCAGGATGCGCTCTTCAATCGTGCCTTGCGCCACCAGCTTGACGACCCACACGCTTTGGGTCTGGCCAATGCGGTGCGCGCGGTCGGTGGCCTGGTTCTCCACCGCCGGGTTCCACCAGGGGTCGTAGTGGATCACGGTGTCGGCTTGCGGCAGGTTCAGGCCGACGCCACCGGCTTTGAGGCTGATCAAGAACAAAGGCACGGCGCCGCTGGTGAACTGCTCGATCAGCGAGTCGCGCTTCTGGCTCTGGCCGGTGAGCTTGACCCAGAGGATGCCCCGCTTCTCAAGTTCCGCCTCGATCAGTTTGAGCATGGTCGTGAATTGCGAGAACAGCAAGATGCGCCGGCCCTCGGCCAGCATCTCGGGCAGCATTTCCATCAGCCGCTCCAGCTTGGCCGAGTTGCTCACCTTTTTGGCGGCGGCCAGCGTCACCAGATGCGGGTCGCAGCAGACCTGGCGCAGCTTCAAGAGCGCATCGAGAATCGTGATCTGCGACTTGGCCATGCCTTTGGTGTCGAGCGCTTCGCGCACGCTTTTTTCCATGCCTAAGCGAATGGTTTCGTACAGGTCGGCCTGCTTGCCGCTGAGCTCGACGCGCATCACGGTCTCGATCTTGGGCGGCAGCTCGCCCGCCACCAGCGCCTTGGTGCGCCGCAGCATGAAGGGCGTGACGCGGGCGCGCAGTTGCTCCAGCCGCTCCGGGTTGCCCAGTTTTTCAATCGGTGTGCGAAACAGGTCGCCAAACTTCTTCTGGCTACCCAGAAAGCCCGGCATCAGGAAGTGGAACAGGCTCCAGATTTCACCCAGGTGGTTTTCCATCGGCGTGCCCGACAGGCACAGGCGCTGGCGTGCGCGCAGCTGGCTCGCCACCTGCGCGGCCTGGGTACTGGCGTTCTTGATGTTTTGCGCCTCATCGAGCACCACGACGTGCCAGCGGGTCTTGAGCCAGCGCTCGCGGTCGCGCTCCAGCAGCGAATACGGCGTGATCACAATGTCATGGTCATGCAGGCTGTCGGCCAGCTCATGGCGATCTTTGCCGTGCAGCACCAGGCTGCGCAGACCGGGGCAAAAACGCGCGGCCTCGCGCTGCCAGTTGCCCATCAGGCTCACGGGCGCGACGATCAGCGCCGGGTACTTGAGTCGACCCGCGTCTTTCTCGATCTGGATGTGCACCAGCGTCTGCAGCGTTTTGCCCAGGCCCATGTCGTCGGCCAGGATGCCGCCCAGGCTGTACTGGCGCAAAAACTGCAGCCAGTTCACGCCCTGCTGCTGGTAGGGGCGCAGGCTGGCCTGCACGCTGGCGGGCACCGGCACTTCGGGCAATTCGGTGTGGCCGCTGAGCTGCTTGACCATCTGGCGCAGCGCCTGCGCGCCGTCCCACACGGCGCCTTCACCCAGGGCTGCGGTGGTGCGCATCGCGTCCAGGCGCGAGAGTTTGAGGCTCTCGCCTGAAAAATCATGGCTGCGCTCACCCACCAGTTCCAGTAGCGCCTCCATCCAGGGCTTGAGCGCGTCGGTCGGCAGGCGGATGAAACCCTGGCCGGTGCTATTGGGCACAAAGATGAACGGCGCCAGGGTGGGCAGGCCGGTGTCGGCATCGAGCGGGCTCGTCGCCGCCTGCGCAATCAGTGTCGGCAGCCAGGGCAGGATGTTGTGGCGCACGCCGTTGATCTCCATGCCCAGGGACAGATCAAACCAGGGCGAGGTTGCGCCGTCTTCAAAGTCCTCGCCGCCCTCGGCAGGGGCGCCTGCGTGACTGTCATGGGCGTGCTGCGTGCCGTCGTCGTCTTCGCCCTGACCCCGCAGTTTGACGTTCAGCGCATCGGCGTGGCTGATCCAGTCAATCAACGCGGGGTCCAGCGTGAGCTCAAAGCCGGCCGCCTTGAACGCGGCAAAGCCCTCGTCCGCCCATTGAAGCCAATTTTGCTGCGAGGCGTGGCCGGGGATGCCGAAGCTGCCCTGCTCGCCCGAGCGCAGGCCCATTGCAGCCAGCCGGGTGATGGCGTCCAACTCGGCTTCCAGGTCACGGTGCAGCAGCACCCGGCCCTGAGCGTCATCCATCAGCACGGTACCGCCCAGACCGGCCCACCAGCCGCGGTGGCCCGCGTAGTCAAAACGCAGTTGCACCTGCAACAGGCCGCTCACTGCAATTGATTGCGGCGGCACCGGCGCGATGTGCAGACAGGCGCGCGGCGTGATGCCTGAGAGCGTGGGGAGTTGCTCGAGCACCGGTGGCGCGGGCACCGGGCCGAGTTGCTGCAGCAGTTCGCCCTGGTGCGCTTTGAGCGCCGAGGGTTTGAGCGCTGGCGCCTTGAGCAGTACCGCCAGTTGCGCCGCAGGCACGCCATCGGCCTGGACTAGGCCGCACAGGCCGTTTGCCGCGTCCAGGTACAAAGGCGGTGTGTTCAGGCACAATTGCGCGCCGGCGCTGGCCAGCCGGGCGCGCAAGGCCCAGGTCGGCTCGTCGCCGCTCGGGCTCGCGACTTCATGCCACTCCCAGCGCAAGTCCTGCGTTGGCCCCCATTGCATCGAGGTGCCTGGCAGACCTTTGCCGCTGTCAAACAGCAGGCGCCCGGTGCTGGCTGCCTGCTGCAGCGCCATCACGCCGAGCTTGCCATGCAACGTGACCTTGGCTTTGTAGCCGTAGCTGTAGTAGCCGCTGCTGCCGCTGGGCAGGGCACGCATCAGTTGCAGCAGTTCCTGATCAACCTCGGTGGCCTGGTCAAAGGCGCTTTGGCCGCGCGCTGGTGGAATGCGCAGCGCTTTGGGTTTGGCCCAACCGCCGTTGACTTTGGGATAGGACACGACCACGTCCATCTGCATTTCGGGTGTGCGGCCCTTGGCGCCCGCCACCGACAGCAGGTACAGATAATGCTCGTGAATGAAGACGGTGGGCGCGGCGGCGCCGTCTTGCGCGCGGTGGCGGCTGGCCTGGTTCAACTCCTGCAACCAGTGCAAGAGCGGCGCCTCGGCTTCGCGGCGGGCTTGATCGGCGGCGCGCGCCAGCGCCGCCTGGCGCAGCGCTTCGACTTGTTCTGGTGTGGGTGCCGCCGGCGCCGAGGCGCTGAGCGCCACGCTGGGGTCCATCAGGCGGCGCCCCTGTTGCGCCGCCTTGAGCAACACCGCCACGCCATGCTTGCACTGGTAGCCGACCGGGCAACTGCAGTCGCTGTCCCAATTGGCGACTTCGCCATTGGGGTTGAAGGTGAGCTCGATCGACACCTGGTAAGGCCAGCGCTGGCTGCCTTGCACGGTGGCTTGCAGTTGCCAGTAGTCGCCGATGTGCTTGATTTCCAGCGACAGCACTTTTTGCGTCAGGTAAAGCGTCAGACCGCGGTCCCAGGTGGCCCGGTCGATTGAGCTGGCCAGCGACTGGGTGCCAAACCAGGGGCCGGTCATTGCGCTATTAGTTTTCATAAAATAGGGCGCTAGACCACGTCTTCATTGCGATGTCAGCTATATAAATAATAGTAAAATTAGATCGTCAGCTGACTCAGTGCATGGCCCGCCTGTTGGTCGGCGTGGTAGCTTGAGCGCACCATGGCGCCCACCGCAGCGTGGCTGAACCCCATCAAATAGGCCTGTTCCTCAAACATCTTGAAGGTGTCGGGGTGGACGTAGCGCTTGACCGTCAGGTGCGAAGTGGAGGGCGCGAGGTACTGGCCCAGGGTCAGCATGTTGATGCCGTGGGCGCGCATGTCACGCATCACGGTCAAAATTTCTTCATCGGTTTCACCCAGGCCGACCATCAGGCCGCTCTTGGTCGGCACGTCGGGGAATAAGGCCTTGAACTTCTTTAACAGGTTCAAACTGAACTGGTAGTCTGAGCCGGGGCGTGCCTCCTTGTACAGCCTGGGAATGGTTTCCAGGTTGTGGTTCATCACGTCAGGCGGCGCGGCTTTCAGAATCTCCAGCGCGCGGTCGTCGCGGCCGCGAAAGTCAGGCACCAGCACTTCGATCTGGGTTTGCGGCGACGCCTTCCGAATGGCCTGGATGCAGGCAACAAAATGCCCGGCACCACCGTCGCGCAGATCGTCGCGGTCGACGCTGGTGATCACCACGTATTTGAGCCTGAGCTGGGCGATGGTGGTGGCCAGGTTGGCGGGCTCGTTCACATCCAGCGGGTCGGGGCGGCCATGGCCGACGTCGCAAAACGGGCAACGCCGCGTGCATTTGTCGCCCATGATCATGAAGGTGGCGGTGCCTTTGCCAAAGCACTCGCCGATGTTGGGGCAACTGGCTTCTTCGCACACGGTCACGAGCTTGTTGGCGCGCAGCACGTCCTTGATTTCATAGAAACGCGTGGTGGGTGAGCCGGCCTTGACGCGGATCCAGGCCGGTTTGCGCAGAATCTCGCCCGGCACCACCTTGATCGGAATGCGCGCGAGCTTGGCGGCAGATTTCTGTTTGACCGTTGCGTCGTAGGCAAGGGGCGGCGCAGCGTCAAGCACGCTCGCAGCGGTGACTGGGGCGGCAAGGTCGTCGGGGCTGTGACTCATGGTGACAAATCGTAGGTAAAGGGGGCAGATAAGCTTGCTGGCCGGCTCAAGGCGCCAGGTAACGCATGAGCTTGTGGCCCAGCACCCCGGCGGCTTCGTCCCAGCCAACGCAGACGCCGATTGTAGAAAGGTCCACCGTTTGCAGCCCAGAGTAACCGCAGGGGTTGATACGCGAGAAGGGTTCGAGGTCCATCGCCACGTTCAGTGCCACGCCGTGGTAAGTGCAGTTGCGGCTGACCTTGATGCCTAAAGCGGCGATTTTGCCCAGGCCTTCAAAATTGGGGCCTGGCCCCTTTGAGTTTCCGGGCTCCTTGGTGTCGGTCCTTTTCATCGGCCTCTGCGCCAGCATGGCATGCGATGCGGGGTCGTCCAGGCGGACGTAAATGCCCGGCGCGCCCGCCACCCGGTGGCCGGTGACGCCGAAATACAGCAGCGTGCGGATTACCGATTCTTCGATCCGGAAAACAAATTCCTTGACAAAGTAGCCCCGGCGTTTCAAGTCCAGCAACGGGTAAGCCACCACCTGCCCCGGCCCGTGGTAGGTCACCTGGCCACCGCGGTTGGTCTGCACCACGGGGATGTCAGCCGGGTTGAAAATATGCTCCGCTTTGCCCGCCAGCCCTTGCGTATAAACGGGTTGATGCTCACAAATCCAGAGTTCATCGGGCGTCTCGGCCGTGCGGGCGGCGGTGAAGGCCTGCATCGCTGTGTAGGTGGGCTCGTACGCCACCCTACCCAGGTGGCGCAGTTCCAGCCCCGCATCCATCTACAACACCACCTTCACCATCGGATGCGTCGAGAGCGTGCGGTAGAGCTCGTCGAGCTGTTCGCGTGAGGTGGCGGTGACGGTGATGGTGACACCCAGGTACTTGCCGCCCTTGCTCTCGCGCAACTCGATCGTGGTGGCGTCAAAAGCGGGGTCGAACTGATGGGCGATATGGGTGATGGCGTGCACCAGGCCCTCCACCTTCAAGCCCATCACCTTGATCGGAAACTGCGACGGGTAGATGATGAGCGACTCGGCGCCGGGTGCTGGGGGTACTGTGGACATGGCCGGATTATCGCTGGCCGCTCAGTTCAGGCCGGTTGCGGGCGCTGCGCCATCAGGGCGTCACTTGATGCACACCGAGCGAACCATTTTGATGTCGGTCAGGCCCATCATGACTTTTTCCATGCCGTCCATCTTCAGCGTGCGCATGCCGCCTTCGACGGCAGCGGCGAAAATCTCGGCGACGCGGGCGCGCTCCTGGATCAGCTTCTTGATGTCGTCGCTGGCAATGAGCAGTTCATGCAGGCCGACGCGGCCTTTGTAGCCGGTGTTGTGGCATTTGTCGCAGCCCACATGGCGATAAAACCTGAGCTGGCCGTCCTGGTCGTAAGCTTTGTGCCAGCTGGCGATCAATTTTTTGGTTTCAGCCTCGTAGTCTGCCGTCCAGGCGGCCGAGTGCCGCAGTTCCTCGGCGTATTCAGCGGCAAACAGGCGCATTTCTTCCAAGTCCGGCACATAGGACGCCTTGCAGGCGCACAGCTTCTTGGCCAGGCGCTGCGCCAGAATGCCCAGGAGCGCATCGGCAAAATTGAACGGGTCCATGCCCATGTCGAGCAAGCGCGTGATCGACTCGGGCGCCGAGTTGGTGTGCAGGGTGGAAAACACCAGGTGGCCGGTGAGCGACGCTTCCACGCCCATTGCCACAGTTTCCTTGTCGCGCGACTCGCCGACCATGATGATGTCGGGGTCGGCGCGCAGAAAGGCGCGCATGATCAGCGCAAAGTCAATACCGGCTTTGCGGTTGATCTGCACCTGGCGCAGGCCCTTTTGGGTGATTTCGACCGGGTCCTCGGCGGTCCAGATCTTGGTGTCGGGCGTGTTCAGGTGCTTGAGAATGGAATGCAGCGTGGTGGTCTTGCCGGAACCGGTCGGGCCACAAACGTAAAACAAGCCATAGGGCTTCTCGATCGTCTTGATCACCCGGTCCATGTTGTGCGGCGTCAAGCCCAGTTTGTCCAGCGGAATCGGTTCGCCAGCGGCCAGAATCCGCATGACAACGTCTTCAACGCCGCCGGCAGACGGTATGGTGGCCACGCGCAGCTCGATGTCGAGCGGGCCGTATTTCTTGAACTTGATCTTGCCGTCCTGTGGGCGGCGCCGCTCTGAAATATCAAGGTCGCACATGATCTTCAAACGCGTCACCATCGCCTGTCGAAAGTGGGCCGGTACCTCGATATAGGGCTGCAGCGTGCCGTCAATGCGAAAGCGAATGCCGGTCTTGAGCTTACCCGGCATCGGCTCGATGTGAATGTCTGACACCCCTTGCTTGTAGGCGTCAATGATGACTTTGTTGACGAACTTGACAAGTTCGTTGTCCGCTGCGGCTGACTCCAGCGAGTCGTCATTGCTGCCGTCGTCAATCGCACTACCGTCCATGTCGGCCAGCAGCTCGTCAATCGAACCCCCGGTCATTTCGATGCCGAAAATTTGACCCAGTGTTTCGGCAAACTCCGCTTGCGTCGTCACCCGGTAAGAAAACTTGGCGATGCGCGGGAACACCTGGGGCACCACGCGCGAATTGCGCGCCGCTTCCGGGTCGATGCACATGATGACCAGGCCGTCGGGCGATTCCTCCAGCGGGATCCAGCCCTGCTGCTCAATGAACTCGCGCTTGAGCGGGCCATGCAGCATCTCCGAGCGGATGCGCCCGGCGCTGAAGGGCTCATACGGGACCTCGAAGAATTTCGCCAGCGAGGGCCCGATCTGGTTGGGTCGCACGCTGTAATGCGCCATTAGGACCTGCTCCACCGACTTGCCCTCAACCCGCGCTTGTTGCAGACAGTGCTCAAGCTCCTGCGCTGACATCACGCCATCGGCGACCAGCCCGTCATATTTGGTTGCCACGCGCCGCGCACTCGCCTCGGCCTTCTGAATTCGTTGCCGAATCGCCGTTCCCAGGGTTTTGCACAGTTGTGAGACGCCGTCGACTTCGAGCTCACCAAAGAGCTGATCGTTCTTGTTGTTGATGACCTGCAACACGCCATACAGCGTCTTTCCTTCAAGAATGGGCGCGACCAGCATCTGCTTGGTGCGGTAGCCGGAACGTTTGTCGACTTCTTTGAGGAAGGTCAGGGCCGGGTGTATTTGCTTGAGCGCCTCGTCGTCATAAACGTCGGGCAGATTGAGCAGTTGGCGGCTGAAGGCGACATAGCCGGCGATGCTCTGCGGTGAGATCGGCAGCTTGAGGTCGCGGCTGCTGTTGAGCCCGGTCTTGACCTTGGAGACAATCGCCGTCTGGTCTTCATTGACGGCATAGAGAGTCAGACGGTCGGCATTGAACAGTTTGCAGATGTCCTGGCTCGCCTCCAGCATGATTTGATCGAGGTTCTCGGTCTCATGAATGCGGGTGGTGACCTGTTGCAACTGCTTGTAAAACAAGGCTTCAAACAGCATGCCGCGCTTTTCGCTTGGGAGCTTCTGGGATTCAAAAAAAACCTGTTCGGAATTGCTACCCCCACTGGCCGGTTTGACCACCGTGTTCATAAATCAAACTCCTGACCGGCGCGCAGCCAGCGAATGTCGTGCGTCACATTGGGTCCGTTGACCTGGGTTTCGTCAAAGCGCTGAATTTCGGCCATGATCAACTCGGTCTCGAAGGGCTTGGTGTGGGTGATGTAAATTGGGTAACGGTGGCCGCGCTCGATGCAGTCGAGTTCGTCGGCCAGCACGTGCGGCGACAAATGCAGACTGCGCCGGGCGAGCTCCTTTTCGCGGTTGCTGAAGGCGGTCTCGATCACCAGCATGAGCACATTGAGTTGGTTGAGCCGCTCCCAGAAGGCCGGGTTCCTTTCCGTGTCACCGGTAAACACCCAGCAGCCGTTGCCCTCGGTGACGGCAAATCCGACGGCTGGAACGGTATGCACGGCCGGCAGCACTTCAATCAATTTGCGACCAAATTGCAGCGTCTGGCCCACCTGGATCTCATGAAAACTGATGAATGGGGCCTCGGGTGTCGGAATGCGGCTGAAATCAGGCCAGATCACGTCGTTAAAAATATGCGCTTTCAAGGCCGCAATGGTGCCGGCCAGGGCATGGATATGCACCGGCGCCCGGCGCCGGGCGGCCGTGGCGTCCACCATCAAGGGCAGAGCCAGTACGTGGTCCAGGTGCGAATGCGTGAGCAAGACGTGCTCGATGCCGCACATCTGATCGAGCGTGAGGTCGCCCACCCCGGTGCCTGCATCAATCAAGACGTCTGCGTCGATCAGGAACGAGGTGGTGCGGCAGTCTTTGGCGATCGCGCCGGAGCAGCCCAGTACACGTACTTTCATGACGGATCCTTACTTGGTCTCAAAGTTGGTCGCCCCGTCCCAGGCCGGATCGAAGGGCAACAGGCGCATAGAGGCGATGCGCTGCGCGTAGAGCTGGTACAGGTATTTCTGCGGGTTCATGCGCAACAAGTTGACGATCAGCAGGTCGCATGGGTCCCATTCCTGTGCCCGGTATGCCTTGATCAGGGCCCCCCAGGTTTTCAATTCCAGCGTTTGCTCCGGCGTCAAACTTTCGGCCAGACCCAGCGGATAAAAAATGGAGACCGCTTGCACTTTGCCTTTGACGCGCACTTTATCGAGCTCTTGCCAGGCAAATCCAGGCGCCAGTTGCCGGGTGGACTCGTTGACGACGATATCCAGCCCATAGACCTTGGACAGCCCTTCGAGCCGCGAACCCAGGTTGACGGCGTCGCCAATCACGGTGTAGCTGCGCCGGATATCAGAGCCCATGTCGCCCACGCACATATTGCCCGTATTGAGGCCAATACCCAGGCCAATCTCGGCCAGTCCCTGGGCGCGGTGCGCCTGGTTGATCCCCTGTAGGGCCTGGCTCATTTCAAGCGCCGCTTTGACCGCCAGCTGCGCATGCTCGGGCGTGGCGACCGGTGCCCCCCAAAATGCCATGACGCAGTCGCCCATGTATTTGTCGATGGTGCCGCGGTTGCTGCGAATCACGCTGGTCAACTGACTGAACACACGGTTGAGCAAGTGTTGCAACTCGGAGGGCTCCATGCGTTCGGATAAATTGGTAAAGCCGCGCATGTCGCAGAACATGACGGTCAATTCCTTGTTCGTTGCAGTCATGCTGTAGTTGTCGGGGTCCTTCACCATTTCGTCGACCAACTCGGGTGGCACGTAGGTGCCAAAAAGATGGGCCAGCTCGCGTTTGGAGCGGCTTTCAACAAAATAGCCATAGCTCATGTTCAGCGCAAAGGCCGCCACCGCCATGACCAGTGCCGTCGCCAAGGGCAGCACCAAGCCAAAGGATAAGTACAACCAAAAATTCAGCCCCACCAGACTCAGCAGCAGCAGAGCGCTGAGCAGCACCGACCGCGCGGCGCTCAGACCTGGCAGGGCCAGGGCCAGCAGCAAACCCGTGAGCGTCAGCAGCGCCACTTCATAGCCCACTGTGTAGTCCGGCTGCACCAGGACTTTGCCGTCCAGCAGGCCGGAGATGATATTGGCATGGGTTTCGACGCCGGGGTAGGCTTCCCCTACCGGCGCTGTGCGCAAATCGATCAGGCCTGGCGCGGTGGTTCCGACCAGCACAATTTTGTCTCTCAAACTGCCCGGCGCCAGCCGTTGCGACAACACGTCGCTGGCCGACACATACTTGAAGGAGCCGCCACGGGGCCCGCCATAGCCCCGGAACGGCACCAGAATGCCAACCTGCTTGTCTACACTGATCGCAAGGCGCTTGTCGCCTTGCTGCAACACAATACTCTCGAGACTCTGGTAATTGCGATTCAAGAACCGGTCTTTCGCAAAGCCGGGCGTCACCTTGGGCAATCCGGCCAGCATCCGGAACATGGCCAGAGACAGCGATTCGTAGTACTGCCCCTTGAACTCGACGACCAAGGGGATAGAGCGCACGACGCCGTCAACGCCGGGCACCATGTTGAAAAAGCCCGCCATCGGGGCTGCTTTGGCCAGGGGGTCAATATTGGCTCCGTAGCCGGTCCAGGATGTGAAGTTGATCTGGCGGCCTTTCAGGGCAGCCTGGTCCATCACGGGCGCCGGCAAGGCGCCCGACGTGTGCGCATCGCGATCGCTGGTCAGGTAATAGCCCAGTGCCACCGGGCGATCCTTGAGGGACCTGGCGAAAGCCGCGTCGTAGTCGAGGCTTTCGCGCACCTGCGCCAGTCTGGCCACAAAACCGGGCTGATCGCGCAATTCATTGCGCGCCAGTTCAGTGAGCTGTTGCAGGCCAGAACTATGGTCCGGCTCGGCAAAGACCACGTCAAAGCCCAGCAGGGCTATCTTTTGCCGCTCAAACAACTCATCGGTGAGGGCTGCCAGTTTGTTGCGGCTCCAGGGCCAGCGACCAACCTCTGCCAGACTCTTCTCGTCGAGGTCAACGATGACAATGCGATCGTCAAGCGTCTGCGGCATGGTTGCGCGCAAACGGGCGTCGTAGATGATGGCGTCCAGGCGCTGCAAGACGCCCAAGGGCACAAGATCGGCCGCGTGCAGCAGGGCAAAAATCAGCGCAATGAGCGTGACCGCGATGCGAGGCCAATGCTTTGAAAGGTATTTCATAACGCCTCGCTACATGCGCCCATGCAGCGCTCTACCCCAGGGGCGCGAGTCGACCTGTCATGCGGGCACAGCTCAGGCCTGAACAAACTGCATTTGGGTCCCGGCCAGCTCAATCAGGTCGCCGTTTCGCAAGGCCACCGGTTGCGCCCCGATGGATGCCCCGTTGAGCGTCGGATTACCGGCGCCCTCCACGTGGTGCACGACAAAACCACGCTGGCGCCGCGTAATCGCCGCAACGGCGACGCCCGGCTTGCCAATGGTGGTAACCACTTTGGTCAAGGGCACCTCACGGCCGGCCGCAGCCCCCGACAACACCTTGATCGCAGCGCGCAAGGTGTCTGTGCCGGCCTGGGTTTCTTGACTGGTGGGTGCCGGTGGTGTCAAGGGCGTTGGTGCCACTGCGGGAGCCAAACCGCCCGCACCCGCCTTGACCATCATGGTCTTTTCAAAGGACTCAGCGCGCGCTTCGCTGACAAACTTGATCTTGTATTTGCCGACCTCGACGGAGTCGCCATCCTGCAGTAACTGTTTTTTGACCGCCTTGCCGTTCACATAGGTGCCATTGGTACTGTTCAAATCTTCCAAAAAAACTTGGCCATCGGTCAATTGAACCACGGCATGTTCACCGCTGACTGCCAGGTTGTCGATCACGATGTCGTTGTAGGGACGCCGACCCAAGGTCGTACGGTCCTTGGTCAATTGGACTTCCTTGATGACGACGCCATCGATCGATACGATCATTTTCGGCATGACCGACTCCTGTTTCTGAAATTAATTATGGGGTTTTTCATGCGCTACTTCTGTTATTTTCCAAGTAATCTGGCCATCAATCCACGCTTTTCCGGGGTCGTTGACGCTTCTATCAACAATACCGTAATGTTATCGCGCCCGCCATTCTCGTTGGCCAAGGTCACCAGTTCTGCCGCCATGAGCGCCAATGATGTGCCGTTTTGGAGAACTTCTGCAATCGCCGAGTCCTGCATCATGTCAGAAAGTCCATCGGAACACATCAAATAAATATCACCAGGCTCGACCTGATGTTCGTTGAGGTCCAGCAAAACCACATCGTCAACCCCCAGTGCGCGCGTCACCAGGTTTTTATTGGGGGCGGTCGCGGCCTGCTCGGGCGTCAGCAAGCCGGCATCAATCTGCTCCTGCAGCAGCGAATGGTCCTTGGTAATCTGCAGCAGCGTTGTCCCGCGCCAGCGGTAGCAGCGGGAATCCCCGACATGGCCCAGCAGCAAGCGCTTGTCCTGAAAGACCCCAACCACCAGGGTGGTCCCCATGCCTGCATACTGGTTGTTCGAGCACGACGCGCCAAAAATGGCGCGATTGGCGTTGTCTACACAAATCTCAATTGCGCGCCTGACCTCGCCCGCGTTGGCCTGCTGGTTCGCCTCGGACAGCCAGCGCGCCAGTTCTGACTTGATATAGGCGGTTGCCATGCCGCTGGCAATTTCGCCTGCGTTGTAACCGCCCATGCCATCGGCCAACACCCCCAAGTTGGTGGCCGCATCAAAGGCCACCGAATCCTCGTTGTTGTCACGGGTCCGGCCCGGGTCAGTTTGCGCACAAAAGGTGTAATTCATCGAGCTACCAGGCTAGTTGTCAGGGCCGCCCGCGCTGGAACTACGCGGGTTTAAGGTCGGGCTGTCCAACACGACCGTCTTTTCAAATTGTGCCGGCGAGGCGGGAACAGTTGCCGCAAATTGCGGCAACTGTTCCGCTAAGCCCTGCCCTGGCCGTGGTGGTGTCCCCATGCGCGCACCCTGCGGCGCAACCTCCTCGGTCAGTGCCGATAATACCGCCCGCAGTTCCTTTGCAAACTGGGTCCCGTCCTGGTAGCGGGCCTCGGGGCGCTTGCTCAGCGACAGCGCCACCACGCGCGCCAGCGCTGCTGGCAACTCCTTGCGGACGACGCAAATGTCGGGCGCCTCTTCGTTCGCAATCTTGTACATTAATTCGGCCATGGAGTCTCCCCGGAAAGGCAATACACCGGCCAGCATCTGAAACAGCATGACCCCGAGCGAATACAGGTCGGAGCGACCGTCGACCTTTTTGCCCGCCAACTGCTCGGGCGACATGAAACTCGGGGTGCCCAACACCAGTCCGGTTTTGGTCTTGCTCGAATCAGTGATGCGCGCGATACCAAAATCGGTCACCTTGACGGTGTCGCTCTCAAGCTCGTACATGATGTTGGCGGGCTTGATGTCGCGGTGCACCACATGCTGCTTATGGGCATAGGCCAGCGCCTCGGCCACCCGCGCCACAATCGACAGCACGGTGGGCACCGGCAGCAAACGTCCGTCCTTGCAGTAGTCCACCAGGTCTTTGCCTTTAAGGAACTCCATGGCGATATAAGCCAGATCGTGTTCTTCGCCTGCATCAAAAATGGTCACGATATTTTGGTGCTGCAGGCGCCCGGCAGTTTCGGCTTCGCGGAAAAAGCGCTCCCGCGCATCCACCAGTTCATCGCCTTCAAACTCTTCACTCAGCGCCATGGTCTTGATCGCAACGACGCGGCCAATTTTGGGGTCTTTTCCCAGATAGACCACGCCCATCGCGCCCTTGCCCAGTTCCTTCTCGACCTGGTAGCGCCCCAGCATGGGTTTCTCGATTGCGCCACCGTCAAGCAGCATGGTGCCCCCGGGGTGTGCGCTGTTGCCCCCCAGCATCACGGTTTCTGAGAGATTTTTGGCCCGGTTCAACTTGATTTTCAGGTCTTTGTAGTCTTTGTTGTAGGCCGCCATGTGTTCGTACACCGCCTCTGCCTTGTTGAATTGGCGTTTGCGCTCGAAGTCCAGGGCCAAGTTGTACAAATTGCCCATGACCGCCTCGTTCATCGGCACGCGGCGGAAGCGGTCAAAAGCCATGTCAAGTTGCCCCTGCCCTTGCAGCGCCAAGCCCATCATGCGGCTGGTTTCAGCCGACTCTTCATCGGACTTGATCTTGCCCGCCTCGGTCATCAAAAATCGTTTGGTCGTGAGCGCCAAATGGCCGACCACCAGCAGGGTGGCCGGCAACACCAGCTTGAGCCACAGGGCGGCACCAGAGAGCAGGCCAAACTCGGCGCCCAACAGGAGCGTGAACAGCAGCAGGGTGGACAGCGCAGCCATGCCGGCCGACAGGCGCGGCAGGGCCACGATCAGGTAGGCACTGACCAGAAGAAGTGCCGCCAGCGCGGTCGCATCGCCCCAGCCGGGCTGCACAATGAAGTGTTCGCTCAAGATGCTGGAGGTGATGTGCGCAATGGTTTCAGCGGGCGACAAGCCCGGGTTGCCGGGCACAGGAAAGGACGTCCCCACGCCCGCCGCCGTGGCGCCAATGATCACAATCTTGTCCGCGTATTTGGACGCCGGAATTTTGCCGTTCAGCACGTCATAAAAAGAGTCCACACCAAAGGCGGGTTTGCCACCCTGCCCTTTGTAGAACTGAGGCAACATGAGTGCCGCCTCATCGGTCTTGACGCGCAGCCTTCCGATTTGCACGGATTCACCCACATTGAGCTTGATGTCACTGGTACTCAGGTTGAGACTTTTGGTCGCGGCCAGCAGGGCCATGGAGGGCACGGCCTTGCCAAAGTAGTTGATCAGCAGCGGCTCAAATCGAACTGCACCATCCACATCGGGCAACTGGTCCAGGTGGCCAATGCCGGCGGCGGCCGCACCCAGGATTTCGATGGGTTGCTGCACTCGCAGCGCTGCCAGCGAGAACCCACTGTTTTCGTCCAGGGCGCTCTTGAGCGCAAACTCGGGCAAGGGCTGGTCGGCGTTGCCTTGGGGTTCGCCCAGGCTGAAATACGAAGGCAGCAGCACATTGCCGGCGTTCTTGAGGCTCGCTGCCAATTTACCATCGGTATCGAGTGCAGCCTCGGCCTCGGCAATCACCTGGGCCAACAGCTCGCTGCGTGCAGTAGGGGCGCTGGCAGGCTCGGCGTTGGCCAGCAGAACGTCATTCATTTTGCGAATGAAACTTAAGCCTCGATCAACTTCGGGCTCAAAAAAGAACACGGTGTGAACCACCACCCGCGCTTTGGCGACTGCCAGCTTGTCAATCAGCTGGGCATGAACATCGCGTGGCCAGGGCCAACGACCGATGTTGCCAATGCTTTGGTCATCAATGGCGATCACGGCGATCCGGTCAGAGGGCTGGCGCGAGGTGCTGGTGCTGGCCAAGTCATAAAAGCGCCGCTCCAGCGTGCCAATAAAGTCGCTGCTCAGGTGCCAAAGTAGCACCGTCAGCACAATCAGCACACCCACGAACCAGTCGCTGCGCCAGAAAGAACCCGATTTAGACAATGACATTTTGGCCACTTGGCACCTTTAATCCACATTCCTGCTGAACCCGGTCAGCGTCGCACAAACCCGACAAATCTCAATCCCCGAGATTTAGCGCCCGGCTACGGTAGCAGATGTCACACCCTTCGACAATAGGCACTTTGCCGACTCAAACAGGCAGCGGCCCGCGCTTGCGCAGTGCTTTTCCGATCGCCAGAACGCCTAGCGCGCCCACCACGCCAAAACCGTAATGCCAGGTCATGGCCTGAGGCAAATAATTCTGCACGGCGGGATCACTGAGCGCCATCGTGCCGGCAATCCAGCCCAGCAACATGCCCCCGACCGTGATGATGATCGGAAAGCGATCCATCAGTTTGAGCACCAGCTGGCTGCCCCAGATGATGATTGGCACGCTGACCAGCAAACCAAAAATGACCAGCGGCAACGCGTGCTGGCTGCCCGCACCGGTGGCGGCACCGGCGATGGCGATGACGTTGTCGATGCTCATCACCAGATCGGCAATGATGACGGTCTTGACTGCGGCCCACAGCTTGTCGCTGGACTGAATGCTGTTGTGCCCATCTTCATCTTGTGGCAGCAGCAGCTTGACGCCGATCCACAGCAGCAAGGCGGCGCCGACCAGTTTCAGGAATGGCACCTGTAAGAGCGTCAAGGCAAAGGCGATCAGAACGACGCGCAGCACAATTGCCCCAGCTGTCCCCCACAAGATTCCCTTCAGACGCAAATGCACCGGCAACTGGCGACAGGCCAGGGCGATCACCACAGCGTTGTCACCGCCAAGCAAGATGTCCACCATGATGATCTGGCCGACAGAGAACCAGAAGTGGGCTGTGAGAAATTCTTCCAAGGTGGCGGGTCTTTATGAACGCGTGATGCTTACAAACAACAAAGCCGGATTATCCCTTGGGAAATCCGGCTCTTCTGGTGGAGTGCAGCGTCTTAGCCGCACCACTCAAGACGACGCGAACCTAGAGCATCGCCTTGAGCAGCTTGGCCAGTTCAGACGGATTGCGCGTGATCTTGAAGCCGCATTCTTCCATCACGGCCAGCTTGGCTTCGGCGGTGTCGGCGCCGCCCGAGATCAAGGCGCCCGCGTGGCCCATGCGTTTACCCGCCGGAGCGGTCACACCGGCGATGAAACCAACAATCGGCTTCTTCATGTTGGCTTTGCACCAGCGCGCTGCGTCGGCTTCGTCCGGGCCGCCAATTTCACCAATCATGATGACCGCATCGGTGTCCGGGTCGTCGTTGAACAGACGCATGATGTCGATGTGCTTGAGGCCATTGATCGGGTCTCCGCCAATGCCCACGGCGCTGGACTGGCCAAGCCCAATTTCAGTGAGTTGCGCCACGGCTTCATAGGTTAGTGTGCCGGAGCGGCTGACCACGCCAATGCGGCCCTTGCGGTGGATGTGCGCGGGCATGATTCCGATCTTGATCTCATCCGGCGTGATCAAGCCCGGGCAGTTGGGGCCGAGCAACAGGGTTTCCTTGCCGCCAGCTGCCACCTTGGCGCGCATTCGGTTGCGCACTTCGAGCATGTCGCGGATCGGGATGCCTTCGGTGATGCAGATCGCCAGGTCCAAGTCGGCCTCGACGGCCTCCCAGATGGCAGCGGCGGCACCCGCTGGCGGCACGTAGATCACCGACACGGTGGCGCCGGTCTGGCTCGCAGCTTCCTTGACGGAGGCAAAGATTGGAATGTCAAAAATCTTCTCGCCCGCTTTTTTGGGGTTCACCCCGGCGACGAAACAATTCTTGCCGTTGGCGTATTCCTGGCACTTCTCAGTGTGGAATTGCCCGGTCTTGCCGGTAATGCCTTGGGTGATGACCTTGGTGTCTTTATTGATGAGGATGGACATGATTTGTTTCCGTAGTCAGTTTCAGGCTGCTTTGACGGCCGCCACCGCTTTTTGCGCTGCCTCCGCCATGGTATCGGCGCTGATGATGGGTAGGCCCGATTCAGTCAGCAGCTTCTTGCCCAGTTCCTCATTGGTGCCCTTCATGCGCACCACCAGTGGCACGTTCAGGTTCACGGCCTTGCACGCTGCAATCACGCCGGCGGCAATGGTGTCGCACTTCATGATGCCGCCAAAGATGTTGACCAGGATTACCTTGACGTTCGGGTTCTTGAGCATGATTTTGAAGGCTTCGGTCACCTTCTCGGGGGTGGCGCCGCCGCCCACGTCCAGAAAATTGGCGGGCGAGGCGCCAAACAGCTTGATGGTGTCCATGGTGGCCATCGCCAGGCCGGCGCCATTGACCAGGCAGCCAATGTTGCCGTCCAGGCTGATGTAGGCGAGGTCGAACTTGCTGGCCTCGACTTCCGCCGGGTCTTCTTCGTCGAGGTCGCGATAGGCCACGATCTCGGGATGACGGAACAACGCGTTGTCGTCAAAGTTGAACTTGGCGTCGATCGCCTTGATGTTGCCGTTGCCTTCAAGAATCATCGGGTTGATTTCAACCAGCGAGGCATCGGTGTCCATGTAGACCTTGTAGATCTTTTGCAGCACGTCCACGGCTTGCGCGGTCGAGCCCGCAGGCACGCCGATGGCGTTGGCCAGTTGGGTGGCTTGCTCGGTGGTCAAGCCTGTGGCCGGGTCCACGATCTCGGTGATGATTTTCTCGGGCGTGTCGTGCGCCACGTCTTCAATCGACATGCCGCCCTCGCTCGAGACGATCATGGCCACGCGCTGGCTGGCGCGGTCGGTGACGGCGGAGACGTAGTATTCCTTTTTGATGTCGGCGCCGTCTTCAATCAAGAGGCGACGAACCTTTTGGCCTTCGGGGCCGGTCTGGTGCGTGATGAGCTGCATACCCAAAATTTCACCAGCGAGCTGTTTGACTTCTTCGATCGAGCGCGCCAGCTTGACGCCACCACCTTTGCCACGGCCACCTGCGTGGATTTGGGCCTTGACCACCCACACCGGGCCGCCGAGTTTTTGGGCGGCTTCTACCGCCTCTTGAACGGTGAAAGCCGGAATGCCGCGCGGCACCGGTACACCAGCTTGACGCAAGATATCCTTGCCTTGGTACTCGTGAATTTTCATGAAGGCTCTCTCAGGGACAGGAGGTTTTTTTCATCCGGCGGCCAAGTTTGAGGACTCGGGGGACGGCACTGGACAACGCAACTTCGAACTGTATCATGCTGCAATGCACCAAACTGTGTGTTAACTGACAGCACCAGACACCACTTCCTGACAGAGATCAACCATGCACAAAATTTTCATTGACGGCGAAGCCGGTACCACCGGCCTGCAAATCCGCGAGCGCTTGCAAAGCCTGCAAGGCATTGAACTGATCAGCATCGCGCCAGAGCAGCGCAAGGATGCAAGCGCCAAACGCGCCCTGATGGCCCAGGTTGACCTGGTGGTGCTGTGTCTGCACGACGAAGCGGCGCTTGAATCGGTGGCCATGATCGACGAGACCGCACGCAGCACCGGCCAGATGGGCCCCAAGATCATTGATGCGTCCACGGCGCACCGCACGGCGCCGGGCTGGGTGTTTGGCTTTCCAGAACTGATCGCTGGGCAGCGCGATGCCGTGGCCCAGGCGCGCCGGGTGGCCAACCCGGGCTGCTACGCCACCGGCGCCATCGCCTTGTTGCGACCGCTGATTGATGCGGGCCTGATCCCAACGGATTTCCCCGTCATTCTGCCCGCTATCAGCGGCTACTCGGGCGGCGGGCGCCCGATGATCGAGGCCTACGAAAAGGGCGAAGCCCCGGCATTTGAACTCTATGGTCTGGGCTTGAAGCACAAGCACATTCCCGAGATCATGAAATACACCGGGCTGGTGCGGCGTCCCTTGTTCATCCCCTCGGTCGGCAATTTCAGGCAGGGCATGCTGGTGCAAGTGCCGCTGCATTTGGACTTGCTGCCGGGGTGCGTGACCGCACAAGACTTGCACGATGCACTGGCGCAGCATTACGCGGACAGCGATTTGATCAACGTGCTGCCAGCCACGCCCGACAACAAGCTCGACCCGCTGGCACTAATGGACAGCAACCGGATGGAGCTGCGCGTGTTCGCCAACCAGGGCGTGCGCGATGACTTCCGCCACGCCGTGCTGGTGGCGCGCCTGGACAACCTGGGCAAAGGCGCCAGTGGCGCGGCGGTACAGAACCTGCAACTGATGCTGGGCCTGTAGCGGGACAACTAATGTGCAAAAAAGATAGCTGCAAAGTCTTATTTAACGTGGGCTAGAGGCTGATTTCGTTTAAAAATAGATCAGAATCCGGTTCAATCATCCGCCCGCCCGCCGACCACCTTGCGGATCGTGTCAGCCTCAAAACCGCGTGCTGCCAGAAAGCGCATCTGCTTGGCCGCCGTCTGGGCATCGGCCGGCGCCACACCAAACTTCTTCTGCCAGAGAGTCCGCGCCCGCTCGTGTTCCGAGACCAGCAAACCGGCCAGCGCCGCGCTCACCGCCTCGGGCGCCAGGCCTTTGCCCAGCAACTCGTGCTTGATGCGCGCCGCACCCAGCTTGGCCGCGCGCCGGTGCAGCACCGACTCGATCACCCGCTGCTCGTTGATAAAGCCCTTGGCCTGCAATTCATCCAGGGCCTGAGCCAGGCTGCCAGGTTCTTCCTCAAAGCGTTGCAGCTTTTGTGTCAACTCGGCGCGAGAATGCTCGCGGCCACTGAGCAGGCGCAAGGCGCGGCCTTTGAGGGACGGTTGCTCAAATGACATGAGGGCTTTGCGTGGCAGTGCAGGAGCGTTCGGCGGGCCGGGCGGATTGACTATGTTTTAACTAGCTGCTTACGCCTAGCCCACGAGGGCTAGATCGCTTTTTTGCCAGAAGCTTTGGCTTTGCCGTCGGGCTCCGGTGCTCCCGCAAGTAAGGGAATGCCGAGCGAGGCACGCACCTTGTTTTCGATCTCCTGCGACAGCGCCGGGTTCTCGCGCAGGAAGTCGCGCGCGTTGTCACGGCCCTGGCCGATCTTTTCGCCGTTGTAGGCGTACCAGGCGCCCGACTTGTCGAGAATGTTGGCGTTCACGCCCATGTCGATGACTTCGCCCTGGCGGCTGATGCCTTCGCCGAACAAAATGTCGAATTCAGCGGTCTTGAACGGCGGCGCCACCTTGTTCTTGACGACCTTGACCTTGGTTTCGTTGCCAATGGCCACGTCGCCTTTCTTGATGGTGCCGGTGCGCCGGATGTCGAGCCGCACCGAGGCGTAGAACTTGAGCGCGTTGCCGCCGGTGGTGGTCTCGGGGCTGCCAAACATGACGCCGATTTTCATGCGGATCTGGTTGATGAAGATCACCATGCAGTTGGTCTTCTTGATGTGGGCGGTGAGTTTGCGCAATGCCTGGCTCATCAGGCGGGCTTGCAGGCCGGGCAAAGAGTCGCCCATTTCGCCTTCGAGCTCAGCCTTGGGTGTGAGCGCTGCGACCGAATCGACCACGATCAGGTCGACCGCGCCCGAGCGCACCAGGCTGTCCACGATTTCCAGTGCCTGCTCGCCGGTGTCAGGCTGGCTGATCAGCAGGTCCTGCAGATTGACGCCGAGGTTTTGCGCATATTGAATATCAAGCGCGTGCTCGGCATCGATAAAGGCGCACTGGCCGCCGGCTTTTTGCATTTCGGCAATCACCTGCAGCGTGAGCGTGGTCTTGCCGGAGGACTCCGGGCCGTAAATTTCAACCACCCGCCCGCGCGGCAGGCCACCCACGCCCAGGGCAATGTCCAGCCCCAAGGAGCCGGTGGACACCACCTGGATGTCTTCAATCACCTCGCCCTCACCGAGCCGCATGATGGTGCCCTTGCCAAATTGCTTCTCGATCTGGGCCAGCGCCACTTGCAGGGCTTTGGCTTTTTCGCTGTTGATCGGGGTGGGGGCCTTGAGCGCGACGACGGGTGCATCCATGAAAATTCTCCTTAAAAATAAGAACCGGTTAAATCCGGGCAAACCTGCCGCATCCTCTGGCTTTAATGACAGGCTGGATGCTTGAACAGTAGTTTAGTGGGTGTTGTTCAAATCTGTAAACACATTTTTTAGTCAATTTGGCTTACTATTAAAGCCATGTCTGAACGCAGCGACTTGACACCATCCCCAACCCTTGCGGCGCATGCTACTCAGACAGCGGCCACCGCACCAGCCGCGCCGCTGCAGGACTGGCGCCAGGCGCACCTGGGCCATTGGCTGAACCAGGCGCTGCAGAAATTTGAGGCCCGCGTGCTGGTGCTGATGGCGGGTAACGAGGACATGCCGCTGGCGCTGTCGAACCTGGCGGCGCGTGGGCGCTTGAGCGCCTCGCACGTCCACATCACACGGCACCTGGCGCAGGAGGGCGCGCGCCTGACCGATTTGGCTCAGCGCGCGGGCATGAGCAAGCAGGCCATGAGCAAGCTGGTGGATCAATGCGAAGCCTGGGGTCTGGTCGAACGCGCGCCAGACGCTCACGATGCCCGGGCACAGCGCATTGTGTTTAGCGCTATCGGCCTGAGCTGGCTGCTGGCCTACCGCGAAGCCGTGGCGCAGGCCCAGGCTGAATTGCGCACGGCGGTCGGGGATGAAGTGGCAACTGTGCTGGCGCTGGGCCTGGAAGCGTACGCCGCCTGAATACGGCCTGGCTCGGGCGTGATTCAAAGCGAGTGCGCCGGTAAAAACCGGCAAGGAATAGAAGGGTGAAAGTCCCCAACAATAAAAAAGTAGCGATTCATATTGTCCCCGAGTCATGGTCGGCGTATCGCGAGGTACGACGTGAAGCGTTGACAGGGGTACACATAGGCCAGCCATTGAGCCGCGACAGGAATCTAATCCCGGGTGCTGATGCTGTTAACTTAGCAGAAAGCAACACGACCAAGTGCGCTATTGCAAGTGCTTGGGCGACCCGGCGTGCTCACAGACCCTGGCATGTGTGCACACTCCTTGTACGGGAACCGGGAGATCTCGGGGCTGACCAGCCAACACTGGCTGGCCCGCATCGGGAAGGCGAGGAGACGCAAGCCGATGATGTACGAGCCCGAGAAGTCAGACTCGGCCATAGTAGCGATGAAGTTGGCGAACAAAACTGCAGTATCAAAAGCAGCGGCGCAGCTGATGGAGCCAAGGGCCGGGACCAGGGGAAACACGGGACAGTCACGCACAGGGCGGACACAGAGCCGCTGTAGCGTGTCACAGAGACTCGACCGTGTACGCAACGCTGCAAGGCAGCGGAAGAAGGAAAAGTTCACAGCGCTACTGCATCACGTCAGCGTTGATCGGCTACTGGAGTCGTTCCTGGCGCTCAAGCGCCGTGCCGCACCTGGGGTCGATGGTATGACGTGGCAGGACTACGATGCAAACCTGCAGGACCTGCACAAACGGGTTCACAGTGGCGCATACCGGGCGTTGCCAGTCAGAAGGCGCTTCATACCAAAAGCTGACGGAAAACAGCGCCCGCTGGGGATTGCTGCGCTGGAAGACAAAATCGTCCAGCGCGCGGTGGTCACAGTGCTCAACGCCATCTATGAGGAAGACTTCCTCGGACTCTCGTACGGGTTTCGACCTGCACGGGGCCAACATGACGCGTTGGACGCACTGTCAGTGGCCATCAGCCATACCCGTGTGAACTGGATACTCGATGCCGATATCAAAGGCTTCTTTGACAACGTCAACCAAGAATGGTTGATCAAGTTTCTGGAGCACCGAATCGGGGACGAGCTCATCATTCGTCTTGTGCGCAAATGGCTCAAGGTGGGCGTACTGGAAGACGGGCAATGGACAAACAGTGAGATGGGGACGACTCAGGGCGCAGTGGTATCACCACTGCTGGCCAATGTCTACCTTCACTACGTTTTTGACCTGTGGGCCAAGCAATGGCGAGGCAGAGAAGCCAGAGGCAACATGATCGTCGTGCGTTACGAAGACGAAAACGGCGTGGACAGGGCAGACCAGAAACATTCACGTTTCTGGGATTCACATTCATCTGTGGCCAAACTCGCAGTGGCGCATTTGTGCTGCAGCGCAAGACAAGAACAGATCAGATGAGAGTCAAGCTATTGGAGATCAAAGTGCAAATGCGAAAACGAATGCATGCCACGATTGCTGAACAAGGGACGTGGCTGAGGTCGGTTGTTACAGGGTTCTTTGCGTACCACGCAGTCCCTACAAACCTGAGAGCTATGAGTGCATTTCGATACCATGTTGTGGAGCTATGGCGCCAATCGCTGCGACGACGAAGCCAGAAAACCAAACTGACATGGGAGCGCATGACCCAACTGGTCAACGATTGGCTACCGACCCCACGAATCCTTCATCCATGGCCAGGCCAGCGCTTTGCCGTCAAACACCCAAGGTAGGAGCCGTATGCCTAAATTGGGCACTTACGGATCTGTGCGGGGGGCGCCCAGTAATGGGTGTCTCTACCGCGATTGTGGCACGCTGAAGAAATCAAGGCATCACGTCAAACCCCGGCTTTGCGTATTAGACCCGACCCGGCGACTGGGCCATGCGCATGCGGTTTTGGGGTGCAGACACACGCGAAATTGAAGCTGGGGTATGCAAGCGCTTGTCGTCGCGCGCCTTTCACCACAAAGCCCGGTCGCATAGCCCCATCACCGTGCCTGACGCCGTCGAAATCAGAATTTCCGCAGTGAAAGGCTCAAACCAATACGCGCCATATCCAACGCAGGCAACTTGTGACTTCCCCCTGAGTCGTACCCAATCGCTCGCAGAATCAGTCGGGTGATACGCTTTGCGGAGGTAAAGGAGGAGAACGCGCAGCGGGCGGGGGACACGTAGCAAAGCGCATCGCCCGGCTGATTCACCCACCACCGTGATATCAGCCCCTATCCAATAGACGCACCAGAGTGCTTCGGAAAGGAATCATTCATCTGAAGCCCACATCGCTTTGAATCGCACCCAGAACGAATTGGCGCAGATGCGACCTCGCGCCGGTGCTTGCAGCCGGTCTGGGTTGACATAGCAAGCATTCTTCCTATTTGATGCGAAATTTGAATCAAATAGAGCTCCAGCCCACGTTCACATTGCCTCAGCCGCTATCAATATTAGTGTTTTCTTGTGCCTTCATCACGCCCGCCCGAGGCGGCTGTGTTGGCCTACAGTAGCATCGAGCCATGGCCAAAGAAAAAACCGTTTACGTTTGCTCCGACTGTGGCGGCACCAGCCCCAAGTGGCAGGGCAAATGCCCCAGCTGCAACGCCTGGAACACGCTGATCGAGTCGGTCGCCGAGAGCAGCGCGCCTGCCAAGAACCGCTTCGCCTCCTTGGCCAAGACCGCCGAAGTCGCGATTCTGGGCGACATCGACGCAGTCGACATGGCGCGCACGCCCACCGGGCACGAGGAGCTCGACCGCGTGCTCGGTGGCGGCATGGTCGAAGGCGGCGTGGTGCTGATCGGTGGCGACCCCGGCATTGGCAAGTCAACGCTCTTATTGCAGGCGCTCGATTCGCTGCAGCGCAGCGGCCAAAGCACCTTGTATGTGACTGGCGAAGAAAGCGGTGCCCAGATCGCCCTGCGCTCGCGCCGCCTCGGGCTGGAGCACTCGCAGGTGCGGGTGCTGGCCGAGATTCAGCTGGAAAAAATCCTCGCGATTTTGGATGCCACGCAGCCTGACATCGCCGTCATCGACTCGATTCAGACCGTGTATTCCGAGCAGCTCACGTCCGCCCCCGGCTCGGTGGCGCAGGTGCGCGAGTGCGCCGCGCACCTGACCCGCGCGGCCAAGGCCAGTGGCGTCTGTATCGTGCTGGTTGGTCACGTCACCAAAGATGGCGCACTGGCGGGGCCGCGCGTGCTGGAGCACATGGTGGACACGGTGCTGTACTTCGAGGGCGACACGCATTCGAGCTTTCGGCTGGTGCGCGCCATCAAGAACCGCTTTGGTGCGGTCAACGAGATCGGCGTTTTTGCCATGACCGAAAAAGGCCTCAAGGGCGTCAGCAACCCGAGCGCCATCTTCCTGAGCCAGCACGCCGAGCCGGTGCCCGGCAGTTGCGTCATGGTGACCCTGGAGGGCACGCGCCCGATGCTGGTGGAGATTCAGGCGCTGGTGGACAGCGGCGGGCCGTCGCCACGGCGTTTGAGCGTGGGCCTGGACAAAGACCGCCTCGCGATGCTGCTGGCGGTGCTGCACCGCCACGCCGGGGTGGCCTGCATGGACCAGGACGTGTTTGTGAATGCCGTGGGCGGCGTGCGCATCAGCGAACCAGCGGCCGATCTGGCGGTGCTGCTGGCAATTACGTCGAGCTTGCGCGGCAAGCCCTTGCCCAAAGGATTTTTTGCGTTCGGCGAGGTCGGTCTGGCCGGTGAAGTGCGGCCAGCACCACGCGGCCAGGAGCGCTTGAAGGAGGCTGCCAAGCTGGGTTTCAGCGTGGCGGTTGTGCCCAAGGCCAATGTGCCGAAAAACCTCAAATCCAAAGACTTTGAAGGCCTCACGATTCACGCCGTTGAGCGGGTGGAGCAGGCGATGGAAGTGGTGCGCGGGCTATAGTGAATGCTCCCTGGGTGCTGTGCTTGGCGAATCCTGCAGCCCATTGAACCGGCCCCACCTTCACGGGCGCGCCACCGCTGGCTCAATCTGCGCTCGCTACGACGGCTGTATTGTGGAGATGAGATGAGCATGCTGACCGGGTAGGTGCGGGTCTCTACTGAGCCTAAATTCAGCAAAGTTAAAGCAAAATGGCGACGCACCAATGCAAAAACAAGAACGAGGCACCATGAGCAAACTGTCATTACTGGATCTTGGGTTTTTTATTGCCGAGACCCAGGCCAGCCCCAAGCATGTGGCGGGTCTGCTCATTTGCAAGCGCCCGCCCAAATCAACGCTGGCCTTTGCCAAGAACCTTTACCGTGAACTGCTGACCTTTACCGACGTCAAGGCGCCCTTCAATCGCGTCATCAAGTTTTCCTTGAGCGCCATGCCGCATTGGCAATACAGCAAATCGGTCGATCTGAAACAACACATTTTTTACCACAAGCTACCCGCCGCAAGCAATGACCGGCAAGCGCTGTACGACTTTGTCTCCAAGCTGCATCAGCCGATGCTGGACCGATCCCTTCCCTTGTGGCAGGTGCACGTGATTGACGGCCTGGAGATCGATGGAAAAAAAGGCCACTTTGCGCTGTATCAGAAGATGCACCATGCGTGCGCCGACGGTGTCACGATGGCGCGCTGGACCTCGGAGAGCATGGCGCACACGCCCGATGACATGACGCTGGCGCCGGTGTGGACCCGAAAACATGGTGGCCACGGCGATCTGCATAAACTGGCAATGCAGGAATTGATGCAATCGCTTTGGAAAGATGTGGGGGGCACCACACTGCGCTTTTTGGGCATCGCCCGGCTGGCCACCATGCTGCTGCTCGAGAGCGTCAAACTCACCAAGAATGCCATCGCCTTGCCCTTTGTATCGAGCGCCAAGACACCGCTGACCGGGCAGGTGACGGCCGGGCGTCAATTCACCACCACGGGCGTGTCGATGGCCCGGGTCAACGACATTCGCGAACGAACCCGTTCCACCATCAACCATGTGGCGCTGACCTGTCTGGATGGCGCCCTGCGGCGCTACCTCAAAGACCAGGGGATGGAGCTCAAGCGACCGATCACGATTCAAATGCCGGTGAACCTGCGCAAGGAGGGGGAGAAGACGGCTGGCAACAAGATCGGCATCATCCAGGTGGAGCTGTCCGCGCCGACCGAAGACCCCTATGTGCGGCTGCGCAACATCGGCTTTTCACTGCGCAATGTGCGCACCATGATCGACAGCGTGGCGCCCGAGGCGATCGAGTCCTACACCATCATCACCGGGCTGGTAGCGCAGATTGCCGAACTGCTCAACCTCAGCAACACCTTTCCGCCAATGGGCAACACCCTGGTGTCCAACGTGCCGGGCCCCAAGGACTACCTGTACCTCAGGGGTGCCAAGATGGAAGAGATGCACCCAATCAGCACGCTGCCGCCGAGCAACCTGCTCAACATCACGTTGTTCAGTTACGCCGGCGAGCTGTTCTTTGGCCTGATTGCCACCGACGAGCTGCCCAATTTAAAGCGTCTGGGCGACTATGTGCAAGAGGCTTTTAAGGAACTGGAAAGCTCGGTGCGCGACGCCCATGCGGCCTGAACGCGGGGGGCCTGCTGCGGCCTCGTAAAATCAGTCTTTTGCATAATCTGCAAGTCCTATTCACGAGGAAACTTATATGAGCCCTTTAGCCCCTTCGATGTCTGACCGCGACGGCAAAATCTGGATGGATGGCCAGATGGTCGAGTGGCGTGATGCCAAAATTCACGTCTTGACCCACACCTTGCATTACGGCTGTGGCGTTTTTGAGGGCGTGCGCGCCTACAACGCCGTCGGCGGCACCGCGATTTTCCGGCTCGAAGAGCACACCGAACGCCTCTTCAACAGCGCCAAGATCATGCGCATGAAGATTCCGTTCAGCATGAACGAGGTGCTTGAGGCGCAAAAGGCGGTGGTGCGCGAGAACCAGCTGGAGGGCGGCTACATCCGGCCCTTGAGTTGGATTGGCGACAAGAAGTTGGGCGTCTCCCCCAAGGGCAACACCATTCACCTGATGGTGGCGGCCTGGCCCTGGGGCGCGTACCTGGGCGAAGAAGGCATGAAGCGCGGCATTCGCGTCAAGACCAGCAGTTTCACGCGCCACCACGTCAACATCACGATGACGCAAGCCAAGGCCGTGAGCAACTACAGCAACTCGATTCTGGCGAACCTGGAAGTCACCGACGAGGGCTATGACGAAGCGCTGATGCTCGACTGCTCGGGCTTTGTGGCCGAAGGCCCGGGCGAAAACATCTTTGTCATCAAGGACGGCGTGGTGTACACGCCTGACTTGTCGTCGGGCGCACTCAACGGCATCACCCGCAACACCGTCTTTCAAATTGCCAAAGACCTGGGGCTCGAGGTGATCCAGAAGCGCATAACGCGCGACGAGGTTTATATCTGTGACGAAGCCTTCTTCACCGGCACGGCCGCTGAAGTCACGCCGATTCGCGAACTCGACCGCATCGAGCTGGGCAAGGCAGACTACGTTGGCAGCCGCGGCCCGATCACCGAGAAAATCCAGAGCGCCTACTTTGACATCGTCAATGGGCGCAACCCCAAGTACGCCCATTGGCTTAGCAAAGTCTGAGACCTTGCGGGACAGACCTTCGTGACGCGAAGCGAACCAGCTCTGTCCCCAACTTAACTGAAACCTTGTGGGACAGACCGCAGTTACGCGAAGCGAATCAGCTCTGTCCCCAACCATTTAGGAATGAATATGAATAAACCTGTTGTCGAACTCCTGGCCCACGACCTCAATCGCCAGGGCGGCGTGTACTGCCCGAACCCCAAAGCTGACATGAAAATCTGGGACAGCCACCCCAAGGTCTACCTGGACGTGGCCCACAGCGGTGAGGCCAAGTGCCCTTACTGCGGCACGGTTTACAAACTCAAGGCGGGCGAGCACTTCGCCGGGCACTGAGGATTCGGGGCGCCAGCCCCGATTTTTTGCCGGATTTTTTGTCCATCCCTGATCATTGCTCCTCCTGCGCGCGCGGCGAATGCATCAAAGCGCTGCGCTGGGTTGCGCCAAAGAGCGCGCAGTTCGCTCGGGCATTCGCGTTGTCTGCTCGCTATCAGGGCGGTGAGGTATCCACAAAATAAATAGCACACCGTTCAATAGATACGTGGGCTGAGGCCATATAAAGACCGGTTTCGTCCACGACAATGGTCTCGCTCAGATCACGGCTGTTCAAGCCAAGGCCAACGCTGCAGTGGGTGCCCCGCGCTCTGCCCAAGCTGTTCCAGACTCACTCTGGCTAAACTCGCAGCGCGGTCAGCGTCTGTTTTGACCGCTCACTCAACCTCAGTTCACGCCAACACCGCCGCCCGCCCCATGGTTTCTTCCCATCGCATTTTCGACGGCCGACGTCTGCTGGTCTTGCTCAGCTTGCTGCTCTCGGCGGGCTTTTTTGCGACCACCCTGGGCAGTTATTTTGTCTCCAAGAACGTTATCCGAGAGGCCATCATCGGGCGCGAGTTGCCGCTGGCGGCCAGCAACATCTATGTCGAGCTGCAAAAAGACCTGGTGCAACCGGTGGTGATCTCATCGACCATGGCGCATGACACTTTCTTGCGCGACTGGGTGCTCAAGGGCGAGCTTGACGTGAGCGAGATGAACCGCTACTTGCAGGAGATCAAGACGCGCTATGGTGCGTTCAGCAGCTTTTTTGTGTCCGAGCGCAGCGCGAGCTATTACACCGGTGGTGGCGTTCTGAAAAAAATCTCGCCGACCGAGCCGCGGGATGCCTGGTATTACCGCGTGCGCGACATGGAAGACCCTTACGAGATCAATGTGGACCCCGACCTGGCGAACCAGGACGCGATGACGATCTTCATCAACTACCGGGTTTTTGATTTTGCCGGCCAGTACCTGGGCGCCACCGGCATCGGCCTGACGATGGACGCCATGCACAGCCGCATCAAGAACTACCAGCAACGCTTTCAGCGCACGATCTATTTCGTCAATGCGCAAGGGCAGGTGGTGCTGCGGGGTCACAACGGCACGCCGGCGTCGACGAATTTGCGTGAGCGCCCCGGCCTGAGCGAGCTCATCGATCGCATCCTGCTGGACAAAAATGGTGGCTACCAGTATGAGGCGGGCGGCACCAACCACCTGCTGAACGTGCAATACATTCCCGAGCTCAAGTGGTACCTGTTCATCGAGAAAGACGAGTCCGAGGCGCTCGCGCCGGTGCGCCAAACGCTCTACATCAACCTGGCGATTTGTCTGACCATCACCTTGGTGGTGCTGATGCTGACCAACGTGTCTTTGAGGCGTTACCAGCGCCGCATCGAGGAAATGGCCGCCACCGACAAACTCACCGGCATGCTCAACCGCCAGGCCTTTGATATTCTGATGGACAAGCTGATGGCCGACCGCGCGCGCGCACCCCGGCCGGTGTCGGTGCTGATGCTGGACCTGGATCACTTCAAGTGGGTCAATGACCAATATGGCCATGCAGTGGGCGACCGGGTGCTGTGCCAGGTTGCGCAAACCCTGCAGCAGATGCTGCGCAAGTCCGATATCGCGGTGCGCTGGGGCGGCGAAGAGTTTTTGGTGGTACTGGACAACTGCGCGCTAGAAGAGGCGCGCCAGATTGCCGAAAATATCCGTGAGCGCATCACGCAGACCCAGTTGGACGTTGCTGGCCAGGCGCTGGTCTTGAGCGTGAGCGCAGGCGTGAGTCAACTTGGTGGCGATGAGTTGCCCGATCAGGCCATTCGCCGTGCCGACGGCGCGCTGTACCAGGCCAAGGACAGTGGGCGCAACCAGGTGGGTGTGGCCGATTGTGTGCGTGCCTCTTAATTTTCATTAACCAGGTTCAGCTATGCGCATCATTATTCTGGGAGCCGGGCGAGTGGGCGAGAGCGTCGCCGAGAGCCTGGCCTCCGAGCACAACGACATCACCCTGATTGACCCCGATCCCGAGCGCTTGCGCGAACTCGAAGGGCGGCTGGACTTGCGCGGCGTGCCGGGCAACGGCATCCAGCCCTCGGTGCTGCGCCTGGCCGGGGCCGGCGATGCGGATCTGTTCATCGCCTGCGCCGCGCTTGATGAGACCAACCTCACCGCCTGCAAGGTCGCGCACGACGTGTTCGGTGTTGCCACCACCGTGGCGCGGGTGCGCTCGCCCGAGTTTGAGGAAGGCAGCGAGCTGATGGGTAAAACCGGTTTTGCCGTGACGCACCTGATCTGCCCGGAGGAAACGGTGATGAATGACATTCGCCAGCTCATCCATTACCCCGAGGCCTTGCAAGTACTGGAGTTTTCCCGGGGCCGGGCCTACTTGATTGCGGTGCGTGCGGTGCAGGGTAGTCGGCTGGTGAGCCACACCCTGGGCGAATTCAGGGCCTTGTTTGCGAACGTGACGATGCGTGTGGTGGCGGTGTACCGCCAAGAGGTTGAAGTGCCGGTGGACGCCGACACGCGCGTGCGCTCGGGCGATGAGGTCTTTGTGATGGCCGACAAAGACAAGATTCGCGCCGTGCTGCGCGCTATTCACAACCATGACCGGCCGGTGCGCCGCGTGATGATTGCGGGCGGCGGCAAGGTCGGTTTGCGTTTGGCGCGCAGTCTGGTCGGCCAGTGCGCGGTCAAGATCATTGAGCGCAGCCGCAAGCGCTGCCAGTACCTGGCTGGTGAATTGCCCAATGAGATGCTGGTGCTTGAGGGCGACTCGGCCGATGCCGATTTGTTGATCGAGGAGAGCGTGGCCGAGATGGACCTGTTCATCTCCCTGACCAACGACGACGAGGACAATATCTTGTCGGCCATGATGGCCAAGCGGCTCGGTGCGCGCCGTGTCATTGCCCTGATCAACCGGCGAATTTATGCCGACATGATGCAAGGCAGCGCGATTGACATTGCGATCTCGCCGGCGCAAACGGTGATTGGCGAACTGCTGGTGCATGTGCGCCGTGGTGACGTGGTGGCCGTGCACAGCCTGCGCCGGGGCGAGGCCGAGGCGATCGAGGGGGTGGCGCGCGGCGACGCGCGTACCTCAAAGCTGGTTGGACGCCGCGTGGAACAAGTGGCGCTGCCCGCCGGTGCGCGCTTTGGCGTGATCGTGCGCGGGCCCGATGACGACTGTGAAGTCTTGATGCCGAGCCATGACCTGATGATCCTGGAAGGCGATCACATCATCTTTTTCATCCCGAACAAGCGGCTGCTCAAAGCGGTTGAAAAGCTGTTCCAGGTCAGTGCGCACTTCTTCTGAATTGCCATGTTGACGCTGACACCCGTTTTAAACATTCTGGCCCGCATCATGGTGGGCTTCTCCTTTTTGTTCCTGGTGCCGCTGCTCTGGGCGTGGGCGCTGGACCAATCCCACCTGCGCGACATCTGGTTTCAGGGTCTGGTTATTACCTTTAGTGCGGGCGTCCTGCTCTGGCTGGCAACCAGGCGCTTCCAGCGTGAGCTGATGCCGCGTGATGGCTTCTTGCTGGTCAATCTGGTGTGGCTGGTGCTGCCGGCTTTTTCTGCGGTTCCTCTGATGCTGGCCGTTGACGGCCTGAGCTGGACCGATGCGTATTTTGAGGCCATGAGTGCGCTCACCGCCACCGGCGCCACGGTGCTCAGGGGCCTGGACGCGCTGCCGGTGTCGGTCAATGTATGGCGCTGTTTTTTGCAACTGATCGGCGGCCTGGGCATCATGCTGCTGGTGGTGGCAGTGCTGCCGTTGCTGGGCCTGGGTGGCGTGCAGCTCTACAAGGCGGAGACGCCGGGGCCGATGAAAGACGCGCGGCTCACGCCGCGCATCGCGGAAACCGCGCGTGGCTTGTGGAGCGTGTATTTTGTTTTTTCCGGCGCCTGCCTGCTGGCGTACCGTTGGGCTGGCATGAGTTGGCCCGACGCCTTCATGCACATGTGCAGCACCATGGGTCTGGGTGGTTTTTCCTCGCATGACGCGAGCTTCGGCTATTGGAACTCGCCGCAGATTGAGGCGGTGGCCACCGTTTTCATGGCGCTCGCCGGCATCAGTTTTGCCCGCTATTTCATTGTCTGGCGCTCACGCTCATTGCGCGCCCTGCTGGGCGATTCCGAGGTGCGCGCCTATGGGCTGGTGCTGCTGGGCTCCATTGTGGGCTTGAGCCTGGTGCTGGTCGTGAACGGCACCTACCTTGATGCCTTGCAGGCGCTGCGCGCGGCGGCGTTTCATGTGGTGTCGCTCGCCACGACCACCGGCTATGTCTCGGCTGACTATGCCGGCTGGCCGGTCATTGCACCGGTCTGGCTGCTGTTTCTGGGCGCCTTTGTGTCCTGTGCCGGCTCCACCGGGGGCGGCATCAAGATGGTGCGCATGGTCTTGCTGGTCAAACAGGCCCGCCGGGAACTGGTGCGCGTCATCCACCCGCGCGTGGTGAACCCGGTGACGCTGGGGCGCGCCACGATCCCGGCGACGGTGATCGCATCCGTCATGGCCTTCATGCTGATTTACGGTGCCACCACCATCGGCTTGACCATGCTGCTGCTGCTTTCGGGGCTCGACATCGTGACCGCCTTTTCGGCCGTGGTCGCCACGGTCAACAATATCGGGCCGGGCCTGGGCGCGGTCGGTCCGATGGATAATTTTGGCATCCTCACGGACTTTCAGACCTGGGTCTGCACACTGGGTATGTTGATGGGGCGCCTGGAGTTGCTGGCAGTGATCGTGCTGTTTGTGCCGCACTTTTGGCGAAAATAGCAAGCACGCGGCGACGGGCGGGTGCGATTCACACTGATGTGGCATCCTTGAAGAAATCAAGGCCTCACGGCAAACCCGGCTTTGCGTATTAAACCCGGCCCGGCGACTGGGCCATGCGCATCACACTCACCGCGGGCAACTGTGACTTCCCCCCTGCGGCGTACCCCAATCGCTCGCAGAATCAGTCGGGTGATACGCTTTGCGGAGGTCAAGGAGGAGAACGCGCAGCGGGCGGGGGACACGTAGCAAAGCGCATTGCCCGGCTGATTCACCCACCACAGTGATATCAGCCCCGATCCAATGGCCGCACCTGAGTGCTTCGCAAAAGAACCATTCATCTGAAGCCCACATCATTTTGAATCGCACCCGCGACAGGCACCTCGGATGTCCGCATCAGGCAAATCGCCGACATCCGACACATGCCTGAAGTCGCCGCCTAAATATATGAAAAATCAGCCTCTAGCCCGCGTGAAATAAGCGCATATAGCTATCAAAATAAGTTATGCACGAATGAACTGCGCCAACCCGCGTCCGGCCTGCCTGTTATTTGGGCGCCGTCGCGCAGCCCGCACCGGCTATGGCTTTGGCGGCTTTCCAGCCACTTGGTCCACAAAGTTGTCCACAGAATTTGTGCATCAGCGAGACGGGCTTTTTACCCTCTCCAAGACGCGCGCTGTGTGACGCGCGTGGCGCCAAATTTAGTTTGAATATTTTCTTCAAAGCTCCTTTGAGCCTGTTTTTCTGCTAGGCATTGGGACGATTTTGGCCTCTGGAGGAAGACTTATACCGCCTGCCTGTTTAGCAAGCATCGTGTTGCAGCCCATAGCCAGCAAGGGTTTGCGGGGTTGTCCCCGAGGTGCTGCACAAAGTTATCCACAAAATTTGTGGAGTACCGGCCGGAACCGGTTAAGCGCACGCACCAGGGCGCGCAGCGGCGTCGAAAAATCAGACCGTGCCCCGCCCTGCCAGGCGCGCCGCTGTCGGCCCGACGAGTCCGGCCCTGGCCGGCGCGCCAGAAGTTATCCACAAAATCAATAGCAGAGAATCCGCTGCTGGCGGCACTTCAGGTCTTGGCTGGTGCCCCCGCACGCCGGAACTCAGCCGGCGAGGTGCCGGTCCAGCCGCGAAAGGCCCGAATGAAGCTCTTTTCGTTCTGAAAGCCGGCCCCTTGCGCCACCTGCTTGATCGGGCGCGAGGTGCGCAGCAGCAGTGCCAGCGCGTGGCTTTGGCGCACCTCGTCTTTCAGCGCTTGCAGCGAAGCGTCTTCTTCCTTGAGCTGGCGGTGCAGGGTGCGCGGCGAGAGTTTGAGTAGCGCGGCCAGGTCGTCGGCGTTGCGGCTTTGCTCGGGCTGGCTCAGCAGCGCCTGGCGCACGCGCTGCACCAGCAGGCGGTCGCGCCGGTATTGCAGCACGGTCAGGGGAAGCGCCCGCTTGAGCATCTGCTGCAGCGCCACCTCATCGCGACGCAGCGCCAGCGCCAGGTAGCGCGCGTCAAAGCGGATCGCGGCGGTGGCCGCATTGAAAGTGGTCGGCCCGGAGAACAGGACGCCATAGACATCTTGGTGCCCGGGTGCGTCAAATGGAAACTGCGCGCCCTGCAAGGGGATGCGCGAGTCGATCAGCCAGCAGGCCAGGCCGTGGATGTTGCGCAGCACCGAGACCAGGCAGAACTCGCGCAAGTTGCCCAGATCGCGCTGTTCAGTGATCCGCAGGGTGGCGCTGTCGCCCGTGACCGTCAGTTGCAGGCGGATGTCATCGGCCAGCAGCCCATGGTGGCGGCACCAGCGCTGCAAGGCCAGGCCCAGGCTGGGCGCGCTGATCGAGGCGCGCGCCAGCATGCCGTAGCTGCCCCAGGGCAGGCGCCGGCTGAACCAACCCAGCGCCTCGTCGTCGAGCTCCTGCATGGCGGCGCCCGAGATGCGTTCCATCTGCGCGGCGGTGATGCGAGCCAGCGGGTCGACCAGGGATGCTGGCGCAATTTGTGCCAGCGCGAGCGCCTGCGCCGGGTCTTGGTGCTGGCGCACGTAGGCTTGCACAATGGCATTGACAAAGGCGATGGGCGTGACGGCCGGGCCGACGTTCAGATTGGCGGCGGCGAGTAGGGGCGGCAGCAGGCGAAAAGGCATGGGCTCGAGTATGCGGCCGTGTGGCACGATTTGCAACCTTGACGGCGCACACAGCATGCGTCCAGGCGCTATGCTGGTCACTGCGATGGCTATCCGGGCTTGTGCCCATTTGGGGGAATTACCATGACACCAACTACCGCGAACGCCTTGACTGCGTCCGCCTTGAGCCGCAGCTTGTCCAGCGGCGCAACCGACGTGCCGTTGATCGAACAAACCTTGGGCGAATTTTTTGACGCCATGGTGGCGCGCCAGAGCGAGCATGAAGCCCTGGTCAGCGCGCACCAGCAATTGCGCTACAGCTACCGCAAACTGCAAACAGCGAGCAAGCAGCTCGCCAGCGCCTTGCTGGGCTTGGGTTTGAAGCCGGGCGAGCGCGTCGGTATCTGGTCGCACAACAACGCGCAATGGCTCTTGACGCAGCTCGCCACCGCCCAGGTGGGTTTGATTCTGGTCAACATCAACCCGGCCTACCGCGTGGCCGAGCTCGATTACGCGCTGAACAAAGTGGCGTGCAAGGCGCTGGTCACCATGGCCCGTTTCAAGACCAGCGATTACGTCGGCATGCTGCGCGAACTCGCGCCCGAACTGGATACGGCCGAGCCGGGCGGGCTGCACAGTGCCCGGCTGCCGCATCTGCGCACGGTGGTCTGGATTGATGAGCCGGGCCAAGCTGAGGAACTGCCGGGCCTGCTGCGCTTTTCCGAGCTGCTGGCCCGTGGCGATTGCGCCGACCCGCGCCTGGCCGCCACGGCCAAACTGCTGCACCCGCTTGATCCGATCAACATCCAATTCACCAGCGGCACCACCGGCTTCCCCAAGGGTGCCACGCTGACGCACCGCAACATCCTGAACAACGGCTTCTTCGTTGGCGAAGCCATGAAACTCACCTCCAAGGACCGCCTGTGCATCCCCGTGCCGCTGTACCACTGCTTTGGCATGGTGCTGGGCAACCTGGCGTGCCTGACGCACGGCGCCACCATCGTGTACCCGAGCGACGGCTTCGATCCTTTGGCGGTGCTGCAGACCGTGCAGGATGAAAAATGCACCGGCCTGCACGGCGTGCCGACCATGTTCATCGCCGAGCTCGACCACCCGCGCTTCCAGGAGTTTGACCTCTCCACCCTGCGCACCGGCATCATGGCGGGCTCGCCGTGCCCGATTGAGGTCATGAAACGCGTGATGCGCGACATGCATATGAGCGAGGTCACGATCGCCTACGGCATGACCGAGACCAGCCCGGTGAGTTGCCAGAGCAGCACCACGACGCCTTTGGCAAAGCGGGTCTCCACTGTCGGCCTGGTGCAGCCGCATTTGCAGGTCAAGGTGATTGACACCCTCACGGGCGACATCGTCGCGCCCGGCGTGTCGGGCGAGCTGTGCACGCGCGGTTATTCGGTGATGCACGGCTATTGGGAAGACCCGAGCCGAACAAACGAGGCGATTGACGCCGACAAATGGATGCACACCGGCGACCTGGCGACCATGGACACCGAGGGTTATGTCAACATCGTCGGGCGTATCAAGGACATGGTGATCCGCGGCGGCGAGAACATCTACCCGCGCGAGATTGAAGAGTTTCTCTACCGCCACCCGCAGATCCAGGACGTGCAGGTGGTGGGTATTCCGGACCAAAAATATGGCGAGGAGTTGTGCGCGTGGATCATCGCCAAGCCGGGCCAGAGCCTGAGCGAAGAAGACATCAAGGCTTTCTGCAAGGGCCAGATTGCGCACTACAAGGTGCCGCGCTACATTCGCTTTGTGACCGAGTTCCCGATGACCGTGACCGGCAAGATCCAGAAGTTCAAAATCCGTGAAGACATGAAGCAGCAGCTGGCGCTGCAAGAAGACAAAACCGCCTGAAAGACCTGATATGCCGATTCTCGACACCAAACTCAATGCCCGATCCAAGGACTTCCAGGCCAACGCGACCGCCATGCGCGCGCTGGTGGATGACCTCAACGCCCAGACCGCGCGTGCCGCTTTAGGCGGTGGCGAGGTGGCGCGTGCCCGCCATACCGGGCGCGGCAAGCTGCTGCCGCGCGAGCGCGTGCAAATGCTGCTCGACCCCGGCACGCCGTTTCTGGAACTCTCGCCCTTGGCCGCGCTGGGGCTTTACCCGGACCGCGATGGCAGCGACAGCGCGCCTTGTGCCGGTGTGATCTGCGGCATTGGCCGCATCGAAGGCGTGGACTGCATGATCGTGTGCAACGACGCCACCGTCAAAGGCGGCACCTATTACCCCATGACGGTCAAAAAGCACCTGCGGGCGCAGGAGATCGCGCAGCAGAACCGTCTGCCCTGCGTCTATCTGGTGGATTCGGGCGGCGCCAATCTGCCGAACCAGGACGAGGTCTTTCCCGATCGCGATCACTTTGGCCGCATCTTCTTCAACCAGGCCAATATGAGCGCGCAGGGCATTGCGCAGATTGCCGTGGTGATGGGCAGTTGCACGGCAGGCGGCGCCTACGTGCCGGCCATGAGCGACGAAGCCATCATCGTCAAGAACCAGGGCACCATTTTTCTGGGTGGCCCGCCGCTGGTGAAGGCCGCCACGGGCGAGGTCGTCACGGCCGAAGACCTGGGCGGTGGCGATGTGCACACGCGCCTCTCGGGCGTGGCCGACCACCTGGCACAGAACGACCTGCACGCGCTGGCGCTGGCGCGTCAGGCCGTCGCGCATTTGAATCAAATAAAGGCTCCAGCCCCCGCGCTGCTTGCGTCAGTAGCTCCTAATTTTGCAGTTGAAGAGCTCTACGGCGTGATTCCGACAGACACGCGCAAACCCTTTGACGTGCGCGAAATCATCGCCCGCATCGTCGATGGCTCCGAGTTTCACGAGTTCAAGCCGCGTTATGGCAGCACGCTGGTCACCGGCTTTGCCCATATCGAAGGCATGCCGGTGGGCATCATTGCCAACAACGGCATTCTGTTCAGCGAGTCGGCGCTGAAAGGCACGCACTTCATCGAGCTCTGCTGCCAGCGCAAGATTCCGCTGGTGTTCTTGCAGAACATCACCGGCTTCATGGTCGGGCGCAAGTACGAAAACGAAGGCATCGCCCGCAACGGCGCCAAGATGGTGACGGCCGTGGCGACCGCCGCGGTGCCCAAATTCACTGTCATTATTGGCGGCAGTTTTGGTGCCGGCAACTACGGCATGTGCGGACGCGCCTTCAGCCCGCGTTTCTTGTGGATGTGGCCGAATGCGCGCATCAGCGTCATGGGCGGCGAGCAGGCGGCCAGCGTACTCGCCACGGTGCGGCGTGACGGGCTTGAGGCCAAGGGCGGGCAATGGAGCGCAGAGGAAGAAGAAGCCTTCAAGGCGCCGATCCGCAACCAGTATGAAGTGCAGGGCCACCCTTATTTCGCCACCGCGCGCTTGTGGGACGACGGCATCATCGACCCCGCCGACACCCGCCGCGTGCTGGGTCTGGGCCTGTCTGCCAGCCGCAATGCGCCGATCGAAGACACCCGCTTTGGACTTTTTCGCATGTGATGTGTATGATTTGAGTATTTCATACACATTAGCGGAGAGCGACATGCGAACCAATATCGACATCGACGACAAGCTCATGGACTACGTCATGGCCTCGGGCGACTTCAAAACCAAGCGCGAGGCAGTCGAGGCGGGCTTGCAACTCATCAAACGGCGCCATGCTTATGCAGCCATTCGCGCGGCACGCGGCACCTTGTTTTGGGATGACTCCGACGAGGCCTGGGCAAAGCGCCGTGCCGAGCGTGCGGCTGAATTGGCAGCTGAGCAAAACAATCACGCCGCGGGCAACCCGCAAGACAGCGCCGAGCTCGCCGTGCATGAGCCTGCCCCCGCCTACAAGGTTGACAGCCCGGTGCCGCCCTTACCGTCTGCGTCGACCCGCCCGCACAAGCGTGCCAGCAAAGTGTCCAAATCATGATCCTGATTGATTCAAGCGTCTGGATCGACTATTTCCGGGGCACCAAAAGCGCACAGGCAGAGCATTTGGACGCCTTGCTGGCGAGCGCAGACGATGAACTTGGTGTGGCTGATCTGGTGGTGTTTGAAGTGCTGCGTGGTTTCAACTCACCCAAGGCACAGCGTGACGCGCAAGAGATGCTGCTACGTACAAGGGTAGTCAATATAGGCGGATTGGACAATGCGCTCATGGCTGCAGAGCATTACCGGGCGTTGCGCGAGCGTGGCTACACCATCGCCAGCCCCATCGACGTGCTGCTGGCCAGTTACTGCATCATGCACGGCCACAGTTTGCTCCACCGAGATGCCGATTTCGATGTGATGCAAACCCTGCAAGGACTCAAAACATGGCCACACTGAACATTCAAACCGGCCCGCTGGCCACCGTCACTTTGAACCGCCCGGAAGTGCGCAACGCCTTCAATGACGAGGTGATTGCCGAGCTCACGCAAGCGTTCACCGAGCTGGGTCAGGACACGCAAGTGCGCGCCATCGTGCTGGCCGCTTCAGGCCCGGCCTTTTGCGCCGGCGCCGACCTGAACTGGATGCGCCGCATGGCCGATTACACCCATGCCGAAAACCTGGCGGATGCGGCGCAGCTGGCCGAGATGCTGCGCGTGATCTACAGCTGCCCCAAACCCACGGTGGCGCGCATTCAGGGCGACGTCTACGCTGGCGGCATGGGACTGGTGGCGGCCTGCGACATGGCGGTGAGTGTCGATACGGCCCACTACTGTTTGAGCGAAGTCAAGCTCGGTCTGTACCCGGCCACCATCAGCCCCTATGTGATCCGCGCCATGGGCGCACGCGCCGCGCACCGTTACTTTTTGACGGCCGAGCGTTTTGATGCGGTGGAGGCCCTGCGCATTGGTTTTGTGCATGCCGTGGTGTCCGCTGACGCCCTCGACGACAAGCTCGCAGAGATCACAAATGCGCTGGTCAATGCCAGCCCCAACGCCGTGCGCGAATGCAAAACCTTGCTGAACGAAGTGGCCGGCCAGCACATCGATGCCGCGCTGATTGCGACGACCGTTGAAGGCATTGCCAGCATCCGCGCCAGCCTTGAGGGCAAAGAAGGCGTGCAGTCCTTCCTGCAAAAGCGTAAGCCGGCTTGGCTGCTGTTGTGAGCCCATGGCTATGCCCTCACTCGATACCGCACAACTGATCGCGCTGGCCGGTGCCCTGGGCTGGGCCAGCGGCGTACGCCTGTACCTGGTGGTTTTCTTGACCGGTCTGGCCGGCACTTTGGGCTGGCTCGCATTACCGCCCGGGCTGCATCTGTTGGCCAATCCCGTGGTGCTGGGGGCCAGCGGCTTCATGCTGTTCATCGAATTCTTTGCCGACAAGATCCCCGGCCTGGATTCGCTCTGGGATGTGGTGCACAGCGTGATCCGCATCCCGGCCGGAGCAGCCCTCGCGGCCGGCGTATTCAGTGCCGACAGTGGTGTCATGGCGCTGGTGGCCGCGTTGCTGGGCGGGACGCTGGCTGCCACCAGTTTTGCAACCAAAGCCACGACGCGCGCCGCCATCAATACCTCGCCGGAGCCGTTCAGCAATGTGGGCGCATCGCTGCTTGAAGATGGCCTAGTGCCGGCGGGCTTGTGGCTGGCGATTGCGCACCCGCTGTGGTTTGTGGTGCTGCTGGCCTTGGTCTTGGCGCTGAGCGTGTGGTTGATCATTCTCTGCTGGCGCTTCTTGCGCCAGTTGCTGACGCGCGTTGCGCGTATTTTTGGGGGCCAGCCAGACCCTGGCGTGATGCCTGCCTTTACCTTGAAGTCTCCTTTTTCAAAGAGCGATAAACATGTTTAACAAAATTCTTATTGCTAATCGGGGCGAGATCGCGTGCCGCGTGGCCGCAACCGCACGCCGCATGGCCATCAAGACGGTGGCGGTTTATTCCGATGCCGATGCCAGCGCCAAACACGTCAGCGTGTGTGACGAGGCCGTCTACATCGGCGCCAGCGCGCCCAAGGACAGCTACTTGCGCTGGGAAAAAATCATCGAAGCGGCCCGGGCCACCGGGGCGCAAGCGATCCACCCCGGCTATGGGTTCCTGAGTGAAAACGAAGAGTTTGCGCGCGCCTGTCTTGAAGCCGGTCTGGTGTTCATTGGACCGCCCTCGTCGGCCATTCTGGCGATGGGCCTCAAAGCCGAGTCCAAGCGCCTGATGGGGCTGGCCGGGGTGCCCTTGGTGCCTGGCTACCACGGCGCTGACCAGGACCCGGCCCTGTTGCAGCGCGAGGCCGACGCCATCGGCTACCCGGTGCTGATCAAGGCCAGTGCGGGCGGCGGTGGCAAGGGCATGCGGGTGGTGGCGAATTCGGCGGAGTTTGCGGGCTCGCTGGCCTCCTGCCGGCGCGAAGCGGTCAACAGCTTTGGCAATGACGCGGTGCTGTTGGAGAAATACGTGCAGCGCCCGCGCCACATCGAGATTCAGGTGTTTGGCGACACGCTGGGCAACTATGTCTACCTGTTCGAGCGCGACTGCTCGGTGCAGCGCCGCCACCAGAAGGTGCTGGAAGAAGCGCCCGCGCCCGGCATGACGCCCGAACTGCGCGCGCAGATGGGCGAGGCGGCGGTGGCGGCGGCCCGCGCGGTGGACTATGTGGGCGCCGGCACGGTGGAGTTCATCGTCGAGCAGCGCCCGGACGGTTCCATGGAATTCTTTTTTATGGAGATGAACACGCGCCTGCAGGTGGAACACCCGGTCACGGAAGCCATCACCGGCCAAGACCTGGTGGAGTGGCAGCTGCGTGTGGCTTCGGGCGAGGCGCTGCCGCTGCGCCAGGACCAGCTGAAAATTACCGGCCACGCGATCGAAGCGCGCATCTGCGCGGAAAACCCGGACAAAGATTTCATGCCCGCCACCGGTACGCTGCAGGTCTATGGTCTGCCCGACTGCGTGACCTTTGAGCGCAGGCAGGGTGGCGTGCGCGTGGACTCCGGCGTGCGCCAGGGCGATGCCATCAGCCCGTTTTACGATTCGATGGTGGCCAAGCTGATCGTGCACGGCGACAGCCGGGAACAGGCGCTCTCCAGGTTAGATACCGCGCTGGCTCAGACCCACATTGTGGGTCTGAGCACCAACGTGCAGTTCTTGCGCAACGTGGCGCAGAGCCGCTCTTTTGTGCAGGCGGATCTGGACACCGGGCTGATTCCGCGCGAAGAGGCGGTGTTGTTCAACCAGGAAAAAGTGGGATTGAAGCTGGCGGTGGCCAGTGCCATCGCGCACAGCTTGCTGCAAGAAGCGGCTGAGCAGGCGCAACTGGCCGGGCGCAGCGGCTGGCTCGACCCCTGGGCCCGGCGCGACGGCTGGCGCTCGCACGGACCGAGCACGCGGCGTTTTGACTACGAGTTTCAGGGCCAGGTGCAGATCGTGCAGCTCACGACCTTGCACGACGGTGCGTTGCAGCTGGCAGTGGCGGGCGAGTTGGGGGGCTTCTCGTTTGCGGCCTTGACCCAAGGCATCGACGTGCGCTTTGCAGCCCAGCGCCAGATTGTCAGTGTGTATACAAACGGGGCTGTAGCCCACGTCTTTACTGCGCAAGGCGCTACACAAATAATAGCAATTAACACCCTCGCGCACGCTGGCGATAGCCAGGTCGAAGGCGGACGCTTGACCGCGCCGATGCCGGGCAAAGTGGTGTCCTTTGCGGTCAAGGCCGGTGACGCTGTTAAAAAAGGCCAGCCGCTGGCGGTGATGGACGCGATGAAGATGGAGCACACCATTGCCGCCCCGATGGATGGCGTGGTGGCCGAACTGCTCTACGCGCCCGGCGATCAGGTGGTGGAAGGGGCCGAACTGCTCAAGCTGGTGGCGACACCAGTTTAGACCAAAATTTTGAACGTTTTCAGCCTCTAGCCCTCGTCCCCATTGCCTGAAGTGCTATTCAATTTAGATCACTGATGCCATCATTGCGTATCGCCTTTTGCTGCACCGGCACCGAGCCCGAGCCCTGGCTGGCGGGCCTGCGTGCGGCTTTGCCGCAGGCTCAAGTTGCGCTCTGGCAACCCGGCGCCGGCCGCGCTGATTACGCGCTGGTCTGGGCGCCACCGCAGCAGTTCTTTGACGAGCAGCCGCAACTCAAGGGCGTATTTGCCATTGGCGCCGGCGTCGACGCCTTGCTCAAGCTGCGTCTGCCGCCCAACGCCACTGTGGTGCGCCTGGACGATGCCGGCATGGCAGTGCAGATGGCTGAGTATGTGTGCCATGCGGTCATCCGGCATTTTCGCGAGTTCGATGTCTATGAGGCCGAGACCCGCCAGGGTCATTGGACCTCCCACAAACCGCGCAAGCGGGCTGACTTTCCTGTGGGGGTCATGGGCCTGGGCGTGCTGGGTCAGCGTGTGGCGCGGGCTTTGAGCCAGTTTGAATTCCCGGTCAATGGCTGGAGCCGCTCACCCAAGGCGCTGGACGGCGTGCGTAGCTTCAGTGGCCCGGCGCAACTTGACGACTTTCTGGCGGCCAGCCGCGTTCTGGTCAATCTGCTGCCGCTCACGTTGGATACCCAAGGCATCATGAATCTCGCCACCTTGAGCCGCCTGCGCCCCGGTGGCTACGTCATCAACGTTGCGCGTGGCGCTCATCTGGTAGATGAGGATTTGCTCGCCCTGCTCGACAGTGGTCAGCTCGCTGGCGCCACGCTGGACGTGTTCCGCGTGGAGCCCCTGCCGCCGGATCACCCGTTTTGGCGGCAACCCAAGATCACGATCACGCCGCACACCGCCGCCCGCACCCTGCGCGCGACCAGCATCGCGCAGATCGCGGGCAAGATAGAGGCGCTGGAACGCGGGGAGTCGGTCGTCGGACGGGTTGATCGGGGACGGGGATATTGAATGGTTGCGTTAGTGCAGTCTGGCCGAGAAGAACTGTTTGATTGTGGTGATTATCAAGCGGCAAGGCTGTAGAACTGGTTGGCTGCTGACGCGGTTGATCCGCCCGGGCAGTCCAGCTGCCCCTTCTTGATCATGTGCATGGTCTCGATTCCAGCGATCAATTTCTGGGCGCTCCAAAATGACTTGAATCCAAGCATCGGATCGGTGACTCTCTTCACCGCCCGGTGGTCTTGCTCAACAATGTTGTTGAGGTATTTTGACTGGCGCAGTTCGATGTCTATGCAGGCGTCTTCGTTGACGCTGCGTATGGCCGCCGTGTTGGCCCCGCTTTTGTCGATAGCAATCTTCTCGGGCAAGCCGTGCAGGTTGATTGCACGCTCCAGATAGCGCCGTGCTGCTGCCTTGTCACGCTTGGCAGTGAGCAGGAAGTCCACCGTGTCACCGGCCTTGTCCACTGCGCGGTACAAATACTTCCACTGGCCAGCGACTTTGATATAGGTCTCATCCATGCGCCAGCTCGTACCCACAGGACGCTTGCGCTTGCGAAAGACTGCAGCCATCACTGGCAGAATTTTGATTGCCCAGCGTTGCACCGTGACGTGATCCACGAAAACACCGCGCTACTGCATCATCTCCTCGATGTGGCGCAAGCTCAGCGGGTAAGCCACATACCAGTGCACGCAGGTCAACATCACCTCAAGCGGGTAGTGCAGCCGCTTGAGAACCTTGCGCAGGGTGCTGTTGATCAGAGTGTGGCGGAAATCGAGCATAGCCCGGGTTGTCGTTTATGCTTAACGCAACAGAACCGCCCAGTCGCCGGGCCGGGTTTGATGCGCTGCGCCGGGTTTGCCGTGAGGCCTTGATTTTTTCAAGGATGCCACATCACTTTGAATCGCACCCGCCTGGCTCGACCACAGACAGAACGCAGGCGAGTCGCCCTAGAATGAGCTGACAAGCGCCTGACAAGCGCCTGACAAGGTCTCAGGCCTCACCCCAACAAGGAGTCATTCATGCGAATTCTGATTGCCGAAGATGATCAGGTACTGGCCGATGGTTTGCTGCGCACGCTGCGCAGCTCGGGCGCTGCGGTCGACCACGTCGCCAGCGGCACGGAAGCCGACGCCGCGCTGATGACCAACACCGAATTCGACCTGCTGATTCTGGACCTGGGCCTGCCCAAAATGCACGGGCTTGAGGTGTTGAAGCGGCTGCGCGCGCGCGGCTCGGCGCTGCCGGTGCTGATCCTGACGGCCGCCGACGGCGTTGAAGAGCGTGTCAAAGGGCTGGACCTGGGGGCTGATGACTACATGGCCAAACCCTTCAGCCTGCATGAACTTGAAGCGCGGGTGCGCGCTTTGAGCCGTCGCGGCATGGGCTCGGCCAGCAGCACCATCAAGCACGGTCCCTTGATCTATGACCAGGCGGGCCGGGTCGCCACCATCGACGGCGTCATGGTCGAGCTGTCAGCGCGCGAGCTTGGGCTGCTCGAAGTGATGCTGCAGCGCGTCGGTCGTTTGGTGAGCAAAGACCAATTGGTGGAGCGGCTGTGCGAATGGGGCGAAGAAGTGAGCAACAACGCCATCGAGGTCTACATTCACCGATTGCGCAAAAAAATTGAAAAAGGCCCGATTCGCATTGCCACCGTGCGCGGCCTGGGCTACTGCCTGGAAAAAATCGCCAAATGAGGCCATGAGCTCGCTCTGGCGCATAGCACCATGACGACGCCGCAGCCCGAACAGCGCTCCCTGTTCGGGGAAATTCTGGACTGGATGCTCACGCCGTTGCTGCTGCTGTGGCCGGTGAGCCTGGTGTTAACTTGGCTGGTCGCTCAAAACATTGCGGGCAAGCCTTTTGACCGGGCGCTGGAGTACAACGTGCGCGCGCTGGCGCAACTGGTCACCGTCAGCGACCAACGAGCTCAATTTCAATTGCCCCTGCCAGCGCGCGAACTGCTGCGTGCCAATGACTCTGACACCATCTACTACCAGGTGCTTGGCACGCGGGGCGAGTACCTGAGTGGCGAGCACGAGATGCCGCTGCCGCCCAAAGAAGAGGTCCTTGAACCCGGCGAGGTTCGCATTCGGGACGATGTGGTGCACGGCGACGAGGTCAAGGTCGCCTACACCTGGGTCAAACTGCCATTACCCGGCGCCAGACCGGCGCTGGTGCAGGTGGCTGAAACCCTGGAAAAGCGTTCCTTGCTGGCAACCGAAATCGTCAAGGGTGTGATGCTGCCGCAGTTCGCCATCCTGCCCATGGCGGTGCTGCTGGTGTGGGTGGCGTTGGTGCAGGCCATCAAGCCGCTGCATCAGTTGGAGGAGCGCATCCGCGCGCGCAAGCCCGACGACTTGAGCCCGATCGAGGCCCAGGCGGTGCCGCTGGAGGTGGCGCCGCTGGTGCATTCGGTCAACGACCTGCTGTTACGCCTGAAGGATTCAATTGCCACCCAAAAGCGTTTTCTGGCGGATGCAGCCCATCAGCTCAAGACACCGCTGGCGGGCCTGCGCATGCAGGCGGAACTGGCGCAACGCGAGGACGCGAGCGCCGCAGAGCTGAAGCAGTCGCTGCGCCAGATCGGCCGCGCCAGTATTCGGGCAACCCACAGCGTGAACCAGTTGCTGGCGCTGGCACGGGCCGAGAGCAGCGGCCAGGCGATGCCGCGCCAGATTTGCGATCTGGCCGAGTTAACCATGGCGGTGGTGCGCGACTGCGTGCCGCGGGCGATTGAAAAACAGATTGACCTGGGCTATGAAGGGGCCCAGCCGGGGGCACCCGCAGGCCAGTTGGCAGCCAACCCGACGCTGATCAAGGAGCTCATTCGCAACCTGGTGGACAACGCGCTCAATTACACGCCATCGAGCTCAAGCAACCCTGGCGTTATCACCGCGCGCGTGCTGACCGACCCCTTTGGCAAGACGCTGATGTTGCAGGTGGAGGACTCCGGGCCCGGCGTGCCGCAGGCTGAGCGTGAGCTGGTATTCCAACCCTTTTACCGCGCCCTGGGGACCGAGGCCGACGGCACCGGCCTGGGCTTGCCGATCGTGATGGAAATCGCGCACCAGCACAACGCTACGGTGAGTCTGGAAGACGCCCACCCGGGGCATTTGCCCCCTGGTGCCCGTTTCAGCGTGCGTTTTTTGGCCAGCAGCTTTGAGGCGCAGCCGACCACCTGAGGCCTGGGCCAGTGCTTAGGGGCAGGGTGTCAAGGCCTTGTCGGCCAGCAGCGGCTGCAAGGCCTCTACCTTGGCGCGCAGTGCCTCATCGGCGGCCGGTAGCCTTAGCTGCAGCCCGCGCACCTCGGCGCGCTCTGGCAACACCCGCGCCGTGCGCACGCCGCGCTGGGCCAGCGCTGCCAGTGCTGCATTCGCCGCAGCCGGCGTTTCATAAGCACCCAGCGACAATCCCGGGCGCAAGGCCGGGTCGCTCGAAGGTTCAAACTTAAGCTTTAAGGCGGCGAGCTCGCTGCTCTTTTTTGCCAGCGCCTCGGCATTGGCAAACTTGCCCATGTAGACAATCCAGCGCCCGGGCTCCACCACCGGATCCAAAGACCAGGCGTCGGCGGGCACAGCAGCTGCCACCAGCGCCTCGCGCAAGCGCGTGGCTTGGGCCTCGTCAAACACACCGGCCTTCCAGCAGGCGCGCTCGACCGGTGCTGCAGGCGCCTCTAACAGTGGCGCCGCGACTGGCTGCTCTTTCGTGCTCAGCAGTTGCAAAGCCTCAGGCTTGATCTGCTGGCCCAGACGTTGGGGTTCGGTCTGCCGGGTGGGCGCAAAACCATAAGGCAGCAGCAGCCCCTGTGACCAGGCGAAGTAAAGGCCATTGAGCAGCAGCAGGGTCAGGACAATGAAACGCAACATGGTCGGTCGAGTGAAGGCAAGCGGGGGTCGCCCGGTGGGCTAAAGATTTTCGTAGGGCGGCGGGTCAAGGGGCCTCAGACTCACCTCGGAACTGGTGATTTTCTTCAGGCCGTGCGCAGTATGCACCAGCAAAGCGCCGGTGCTGTCCACGCCCTGCGCCTGACCCTCGGTGCCGTCGCTCAAGCACACAGCCAGGCCGCCCAAGGCATCCAGGCGGTTGAAGCGGCCCTGGAACGGCGCAAATCCGTGCTGCTCAAACATCTTCAGGGCCTGCACCAGCGGCGCGGCCAGGCGCAGCAAGGCCTTGGCAGCGTCGGTGCCGGGCAAGACCTCGCCCAGCCAGGCCGGTGGCGTACGCAGGCCGGTCGCTGCGGGCGCCTTGAGGTTGATGCCGACGCCGACCACGGCATAGCGCGTGGCGGTGATGTCCGCCAGATTGGCGGTTTCAATCAGAATGCCCGCGAGCTTGCGGTCGCGCAGCCACACGTCGTTGGGCCACTTCAGGCGCAGATCGGGATGCAGGCTTTCGACCACGCTGACCCCGACCGCCAGCGACAGGCCCGACCAGTCGCGTGGCGCCAAGGGCAGACCTAGCGAAAAAGTCAGAGCGCCATCGCTGCCCCGGCTGGCATCGGTGTCGGCGCCACTGAACCATTGGCGCCCCAGACGCCCGCGCCCGGCGCTCTGCTCAGCCGCTACCAGCAGCACCGGCTCCAGGCGCCCAGCGCGGGCGCGGCGCATCAGCTCGCTGTTGGTGGAGTCAATCTGGGGCAGCCATTCAAGCTCAAAGCCGGGCAGTTCGGGTAGCACGGCTTGCCGGATGGCCTGGAGCGCGTGAGGGTCCATGGCGCTACTTGCGGCGCGCGCGCTTGGGTGCCAGCAGCGTGCCGCGGCACTTCTCTGAGCCGCACCAGCACGGATACTCGGCCTTGAGCTTGGGGGTGTAACGCTCGTCAATCATCAGGCCGTAGTCGTAGTTGAGCTCTTCGCCCGCCGCGATGTTGCGCAGCGCCTTGATGAAGATGCGCCCGTCTTGCTCGTCGGCCTCGCAGTTCGGGTCGCACGCATGGTTGATCCAGCGCGAGGAATTGCCCCCAAACAGCGCGTCAATCACGCGGTTTTCATCGATGTGAAAATAAAAAGTATGGTTCGGATTGCGCGGGTCGTGCGGATGGCGCGCCTGCGCCTCGGGCCAGCTGATGACCTCACCCACGTACTCGATCAGGGTTTCGCCCTCGGCGATGTCCTGCACGGCGAACACGCCCTTGCCATGCACGGCGGAGTTTCGGGTTTGAATGCGGCGCTGGCTGGTCGGGGCGAATTTCTTGCTCACTTGGGGGTCGGCCTGAAAAATTTGGTATCGTGAACTCGTATGGGTGCGCGTGTGCGTGCCCACGTGCAGGTGCGAGCGCCCGGGCGCCCGCGAGAAAATGGATTGTAGTCAGATGAAAACATTGATCATTGCCGAAAAACCGTCCGTCGCCCAAGACCTCGTGCGTGCCCTCACGCCGGTGGCGGGCAAGTTTGAAAAACATGAGGAGCATTTTGAGAGCGACAGCTACGTCGTGACCAGCGCCGTGGGCCACTTGCTCGAGATCCAGGCGCCGGAAGAATTTGACGTCAAGCGTGGCAAGTGGAGCTTTGCCCACTTGCCCGTGATTCCGCCGCACTTTGAGCTCAAGCCGGTGGACAAGACCAGGACGCGCCTGAACGCGGTGGTCAAGCTGGCCAAGCGCAAGGACGTGGACCAGCTCATCAACGCCTGCGATGCCGGGCGCGAGGGTGAGCTGATCTTCAGGCTGATCGAGCAGTACGCGGGCGGGGCCAAACCGCTGGGCAAGCCGGTGCGCCGCTTGTGGCTGCAGTCGATGACGCCGCAAGCGATCCGTGACGGCTTCAACGCGCTGCGCACCAACGCGCAAATGTTGCCGCTGGCCGACGCGGCGCGCTGCCGATCCGAGGCCGACTGGCTGGTCGGCATCAACGGCACGCGCGCCATGACGGCGTTCAACTCGCGCGACGGCGGCTTCTTCTTGACCACCGTGGGCCGGGTGCAAACTCCGACGCTGAGCGTGGTGGTGGAGCGTGAAGAAAAAATCCGCGCCTTCGTGTCGCGCGACTACTGGGAAGTGCACGCCATCTTTGCCGCGCAGGCGGGTGACTACCCGGCCAAATGGTTTGACCCGCAGTGGAAAAAAGCCGCCGCCAATGCCGCTGCCGGCAACCTCGACGAGCTTGATCCCGAACTCAAGGCCGACCGCGTGTGGAGTCAGCGCGCGGCCCAGGCGATTGCCGACGCCGTGCGTGGCCAAAGCGCCACGGTTTCTGAGGAAAGCCGGCCGACCACCCAGGCCTCGCCCTTGCTGTTTGACCTGACTTCTTTGCAGCGCGAAGCCAACGGCAAATTCGGCTTTTCCGCCAAGGCCACGCTGTCGATTGCGCAAAGCCTGTACGAGCGCCACAAGGCACTGACCTACCCGCGTACCGACTCGCGCGCGTTGCCCGAGGACTACCTGCCGGTGGTCAAGCAAACCTTCGAGATGCTGTCCAGCAGCGCCATGCGCCACCTGGCGCCGCACGCCTTGACCGCACTCAACAACAACTACATTCGCCCCAGCAAACGCATCTTCGACAACAGCAAGGTGAGCGACCACTTTGCCATCATCCCGACCTTGCAGGCACCCAACGGCCTGTCGGAGGCAGAGCAGAAGATTTATGACCTGGTGGTGCGCCGCTTCATGGCGGTGTTCTTCCCCAACGCCGAGTACCAGGTCACCACAAGAATTTCCGTAGCAGCCGGGCATAACTTCAAGACCGAAGGCAAGGTGCTGGTCAAGCCGGGTTGGCTCGCCATTTACGGCAAGGAAGCCGCCGACGAGGTCGAAGGCGGCAAGGAGGGCGACAAGGGTCAGAGCCTGGTGCCGGTCAAGCCCGGCGAACTCGTCAATACCGAAACCGTCGAGGCCCGGGGCCTGAAAACCCGCCCGCCCGCGCGCTACACCGAGGCCACGCTCCTGGGCGCGATGGAAGGCGCGGGCAAAACCATTGAAGACGATGAACTGCGCGCCGCGATGCAGGAAAAAGGCCTGGGCACACCGGCCACCCGCGCCAGCATCATCGAAGGCCTGATCACCCAGAAATACATGCTGCGCGAAGGCCGTGAGCTGATTCCCACAGCCTCGGCCTTCCAGCTCATGACGCTCTTGCGCGGCCTGGGTGTGAACGAGTTGTCCAAGGCTGAATTGACCGGGGAGTGGGAATACAAACTTGCGTTGATGGAACACGGCCAGCTCAGTCGCGCCGACTTCATGGCCGAGATTGCTGCCATGACCGAACGCATGGTGAAAAAAGCCAAGGAATACGACCGCGACACCATTCCCGGCAACTACGCGACTTTGAGCGCACCGTGCCCGAACTGCGGCGGCATCATCAAGGAAAACTACCGCCGCTACACCTGCACCGGCGTGTCCGGCACCGATGACGGTTGTGGCTTCTCCTTTGGCAAGACCCCGGCCGGGCGCACCTTTGAAGTGGCCGAAGTGGAGCAGTTCCTGCGCGACAAGAAAATCGGCCCGTTAGAGGGTTTCCGCTCCAAGGCGGGCTGGCCCTTCACGGCCGAGATGGTGATCAAGTTCGACGAAGAGAGCAAGAACTACAAGCTCGAATTCGACTTTGGCGACGACAAGAAGGGCGAGGAAAGCGGCGAGCTGATCGACTTCAAAGGCCAGGAATCGCTCGGCGCCTGCCCCAAGTGCGGTAGCGCCGTGTTCGAGCACGGCAAAAACTACGTTTGCGAAAAGTCCGTGCCCACCGACGCGCAGGCCACGCCCAGCTGCGACTTCAAGACCGGACAGGTCATCCTGCAGCAGCCGGTCGAGCGCGAACAAATGCGCAAGCTGCTCGCCACTGGCAAGACCGATCTGCTCGACAAGTTTGTCTCGATGCGCACCCGGCGCGGCTTCAAAGCCATGCTGGCCTGGGACGCCGAGGCCGGCAAGGTCAACTTTGAGTTCGCACCGAGCAAATTTCCGCCGCGCAAGACCGCCGCCACGCCCTTGACTCAATCGGCGGTTGCTTCAAAAACAGGAGCTGCTCGCGCAGCAAATACGGGGGCTAGAGCCCTAAAAGCCGTTAAGAAAGTGGCGAATCCCAAAGCCCCCGCCAAAGCCCCCGCCAAGGCCGCTGCCAAAGCACCGCGCAAGGCAGCGGTCAAAAAAGCGGCCAACCCGGCCGCCGGTCTGCAGCCCAGCGAGGCGTTGGCAGCCGTGATTGGCGCGGAGCCGGTGGCACGCCCCCAGGTCATCAAGAAGCTGTGGGACTACATCAAGGCCAACAATCTGCAGGACGGCGCCAATAAACGCAACATCAATGCCGACGTCAAACTGCTGGCCGTATTCGGCAAGCCGCAGGTGACGATGTTTGAGCTGGCCGGCATTGTGGGCAAACACCTGGCATGAGGCACGAAATAGTGATTTAGGGGCAGCGCCATGAAGCACGCGGTTGCCCGCCTGCGCGAAGAGCGCTTGGCCAGCCTGGCGTGCCTTGGCAAGCCCTTTGTTCCCCGGGGTTCGCACGCGCCGCGCTGCCCTGATTGCCGCGTCCTCTTCAGCCACTGCCTGTGCGCCTTGTGCCCCCAGGTGACGACTCGCGCTGGCATGTGCCTGATCATGGGTGACATGGAGCCGCTCAAACCCAGCAACACCGGCTGGTTGATCGCCGACGTGGTACCGGACACTGCCGCTTTTGGCTGGTCGCGCACGCAGGTGGACCCCGCCTTGCTGACTCTGCTGGCCGACCCGCAGTGGGCGCCCTATCTGGTGTTTCCCGGCGAGTACGCTGCCCCAGAGCGGGTCGTGACCGAGGTGCCCGCGCTTCCCGGCAAGCGCCCGCTGTTCGTCCTGCTGGATGCGACCTGGTCAGAGGCGCGCAAGATGTTTCGCAAAAGCCCCTACCTTGACCACCTGCCGGTGCTCAGCCTGCAGCCCGAGCAACTCTCGCGCTACCGCCTGCGCCGTTCGACCCGCGCTGAGCACCTGTGCACCTCGGAGGTGGCGGCGCTGTGCCTGGCATTGGGCGGCGAGCCGCATGCAGCCGAGGTGCTGGAGACTTATCTGGAAGTGTTCAGCAACCATTACCTGAATTCCAGGCAGTCGGTGCCGCCGGATCTGGAAGACGCTGCCCATCAGCGTTTGCGCGCGCTGGCTGGGTCTGCGCAGTTTGGGTAGTTGAAATCCTCGTTGCAATCACGACAGACAAGTAGTGAAGCTGAATGGCAGGGATCGATTCATGTGATCGTCGGTTGTGCAGCGTAAGCCGACCTCCACGACCGGCAGGTTCCTGGAGGTCCAATTCGAGGATTTTGGTGACGCTGGCCAGCGCACCTGCCGCAAAACCGAACGCACAGAAAGCGGCTCAATGAGCGCCGCACCGCTGCAGCCACTGATTCAAAGCCGCATCCTGTCTTTGCGCAGCCAGCGCGTCATGCTGGATGCCGACCACCCAGCTCCATGGCGTGGAGACGCGGGCCGTGGTGCAGGCGGTCAAGCGCAATACCGGGCGGTTTCCGGCAGATTTCATGTCTCAGCTCAATGCCGCCGACGAGTGGGATTCTTTGAGATCACAAACTGTGATCTCAAACGCGGCAGGTGTCGGCGTTGGCCGTGGTGGTCGGCGCACCGCGCCTTACGCCTTCACCGAGCAAGGTGTGGCCATGTTGTCCTCGGTGCTCAGCAGTGAGCGCGCCGTGGCGGTCAATATCGAGATCATGCGCACCATTGTGCGGGTGCGTGAGCTGGCCGCCACCCACCAGGACCTGGCCAAGCGGCTGGCCGAGCTGGAGTTGAAGACCGAAGGGCTGGAGCTGACCCACGATGCGTTTAGCCGCAATACGCGCAATCAGCTCAAGCAGATGTTTGATGCCATTCGCGAGCTGATGACGCCGCCCGATCCGCCGAAACGGCCGATTGGGTTTGTGACGCAGGTGGACAAGCCCAGCAAGCCCTCCAGCATCAAGGCAAAGGCGGCGGGCAAGAAGACGTAGCGCGCAACCCCAGCGGCTAAAAAGAAACCACCCGAACCCCACAGCTTTAGCGGCTGGCTGGGGTGGCGGGTGGCTTTTTTGTTCTTTAGTAGCTATGGGGGTTTGCTTGCTGCTCAGTGGGGCAAAACGCAAGACCTGTCCCTTGGACTCCTTGACCCTTGGGCTCCTTTCAAGGTCGCCGACCAGCACGGTCTGCGCCGCACTTCGGACACCGCTTCACGGCCAACAGCCAATGCAGCCATTGGCCGATGCTTTGGTGCGACATCGCATACATCACTAGTCGCAGTCTGCAATGCCTGCAGCGAACGGCATAGGCTGCCCACCCCAAGCTCGCGAAGCACAGCATTTTTTTTCCAATGTGACGGGGGCCACCGGGAATATCCAGTGTTCTTCCGATGCCATCAGGCATCAAGAAGCCGACACCCGCAACGGCCAGCATGGCTCCGGCAAGCCACAACTTCCATTCTTGCCCTTCAACCAAGGCCGGCAATTCGCCTTGCCGGGCTTCCATGCCTTTCACTTCTTGCATGTGCATGCCGCACTGGAAGCAGCGCGATTTATCGCCGTTCTGAGGATGGACCCGGCCAAAACACCAGCGTCGAATGAACCCTTTATGAGAACGCTATTGATAGCCCAGGTCGCCCCCGCCGTCCCAGCAGCTTGAGCGAACGTCCGCGACCCGATTCCAGTAACCGTGTAGCCACTTCTCAGTTCATTGACCAGCCCCATTGCGGCGCCACCGAAAGTCAGGCCACCATACTGCCTTGCAACCGCACCACCAAGGGCAAGCGATGTTCCAGATTTGAGAAGAGAAGTGGAGTCCTGGACGTTGTTGAAGCTGTTTACAACGTCATCGACGACGCTGTTACTGCTGCACCCCCCCGTCGCATCGCTCACGTCTGAAGCAAAGCTCAAGCCCATCGGGTCTACGTGGCTCAGCGGATTTCCCCCCACATAGGCATAAGTATTAACGCCCCCTGCCAGCCCGATAGGGTCGCTCTGCGTATAGCGCCCAATGGAGCTGTCGTAATAACGGTTCCAGTTGTACCAGTAGCCCGACTCGGTATCAAAATACTGCCCCGGAAAACCCACATTCATGCCGCCAATGGTGTCCACCGCCACGCTGCGGTCAAAGGCGGCGTTGCTGGCACGCCAGACCACTTGTCCGCTGGCATTGCTCATGACCTCAGGTCGTCCCAGATGGTCATTGTGGCTGGCGTAGAACGTGCCCGCACGGGCGATACCCAGTAATTGACCACCAATCCAGACATAGCTGGTGGAGTTGAGTCCCTGCTCATACAACAGTTCGCCCGATGGACCGTAGACAAAGCGCGTGTTGTAGCCCGGCACCCCTTTGGAGACGCGCTGGTTCAGCGCGTTGCTGCGGTAGTCACCCGTCAGAGAGCCGTTCAGGTAGAACGAACCCAGGCGGTTGAAGCTGTCATAGCCAAAGGTGCGTGTGCCCGCTGAGCCGCTGTCCTGAGTCAGGTTGCCCGTTGCATCGTAGCCAAAGGCGCGCGCGCTGGCGCCACTGATAGAACTCAGGCGGTTGCTGTTCGATGCCAGGGTGTAGGTGAAACTTTGCCCGGCGCGTTGCTGACTGGTGCGGTTGCCCACTTTGTCCCAAACAAAACTCTGCGCGTCGCCACTGCGCGCCACCGAGCTCAGGCGGTCGCTCGCATCGTAGCCAAAGCTGGCGCTGAGCGCTGGGTAAACGCTATCAGACAGGGAACTGATGGTATCTGTTGGCGTAAAGCCGAATCCCAGGCTGTGGACGCCGTTGCTGGCCAGTTGGGTGATGCGACCGTCAGTATCGAGTGTGACCAGTCGTGGCAAATTATTCCCAGAGCGCCAGGCGTAACCAGCATCAGTGGCGGGTTGGTACAAAAATGAATCGGCAAGAATCGCCCAGGAGCCTCCGATGTTGCTCGACACGCTGGACAAGCGGCCGTAGATGTCGTACCCGTAGGTCAGGCTCAATCCAGATGGGTAGGTCATGCCCACTTTTCGACCCGCCGTGTCGTAGGTCCAACTGGTTGTGTAGGTGGTGCCGTAAATGGTGTTGCTTTGGCTGAGGAGCTCGCCGGCAGCACCATAGGTGTAAATGGTCTGGCCGGTGGCGTCGTTGATGCGCGTCAAGCGGCCCTTGCCATAGGCGCCTTCGTCGTAGGCAAAGCTCTCGGTGACGCCGCCCGAGGTGCGAGACGTCATACGGTTCAGCAGGTCCCAGGTGTAGGTAATCACCAGTCCGTTGGCACGCGTTTCACTGGCCAAACGACCAGCAGTATCGTAAGAGTAGCTGGTGGTACCGGTATCTGGGCTGGACTGGGTGAGTGTCTGGCCAAGGCCGTTGTAACTGTATTGGGTGCTAAGCAGGCGCGGATCGGTCACAGATTGAAGGAACCCATCCGGGTCATAGCTGAAGGTAGTGACTCCGTTGTCGGGCGCGGTGATCCTGATCATCCGATTTCCAGCGTCATAGTCGTAGCTGGTCATGCGACCTGCGGCATCGATGCGTGACTTGACATTGCTATTGCTGTCGTAGGTGTAACTCACTTGTTGACCATTGTTTCCAAGGTCGGTCAAGGGCCTGCCAAGGCAGTCCAGGCGCTCCGTTGTGGTGAACTGGCCCGCTGCGTTGGCAACCGGCGTTGATCCACTCAGAGTCGCAACCTGTCGATTCGAACTGGTGCTTTCTGTGTTGCTCGGTACATCAACAGCGAGGTGAACAAATTCATTGAGGGCATTGCCGGCGTATTCCAGGCGCCCCGCAGCGTTATATCCGAAGCGATCTGCCGCACCCGAGGCATACGCGATATCAGTAATCTGGTGAGAGTTATTGAACACATAGGTAGTAGTCCGACTGCCACCATTGACGTACTGGGTCGACGATGCCAAGTTGCCTTTGGTGTCGTAAGCGTAGTCGGTCACCCCACCATTGGTATCGGTCGCCCGTCCCGGCAAACCCAGCCCGTTGTAGTTGGACCAAGTGAGTTGATGTCCAAGCGCGTTGGTCACCGAAATCAGATTGCCAAGTGTGTCGTAACTATTGACCGTCGTTGCGCTGCCAGCGGGCATTGCTTGAGTGACAGTCATTGTTGCAAGCACAGAGTTCGGGTGAAAGGCATAGCTGTAAGCAACCTGTCGCTGCGTGTTGGAACGCAAGTCGCTCGTGGTCTCACTGGCGAGTCTGCCAGCCGCCAGGCCACCCGTAGTCCCGACGTATGTATATGCCACATTGACGACTGCAAGGTTGGACGCGTTGCGCACGCTGACGTTCACAAGGTCGTCGCCGCTCCATGTGTTAACTCGCGTGCCCGCGCTAGATGTACCGACTGCGCTGGTCACTTGCAAAAGTTTGCCGGTCAAGTCGTATTGATAGTCTGTCTTGATTCCGTTCCAGTCGAGCGTGTAGTCGACCCACCCGTTCACGTCGTATACCGTCTGTGCACTGGCGGCCGGGCAAGTTGACGTCGTGGACCGCGACACCGTCGCCAATTTCTTGGCGCCCTGCACTTGAGTGTACGTGTAGGAGACAGACTGACCAGTCGCACTCGTTATGGTCGTCTGGTTGTTACTGTAGACAAAGCTGTCCCGATGCTCGCCTCCAGCGAGCCCACTTTCCTGAACTCGGCTGTCTGGATAGTACTTGTAGGTGCTATAGCGGATGCCGTTGACGGAGATACCGGTCAGCAGTGCCCTGTTAGCTGTGTTTTCATAAAAATAGGTACGGATATCGGGTGCCGGCCCCGGCGAGATGACCGACGCGAGCATCCCGTTCGCGTCGTAGCTGTAGTTCCATTCATTGGCAGCAGGGTCCTTGACCTTGATCACGCGGGCGTTGGACCACGTGAACTCCAGGGCCTGGCCGGCGCCGTTTGACACGCGGATGGGCTGATATGGGTTGGAGCCGTAAACGAATTGTCGCAACGTTGAGCCACCGCTGGCGGCAATTTTTTGTATGACGCCGGACGATGAAAAGCTATAGGTGATTTTGTTCTTGTAGAGTGTCCAGCCATCATATGGCGTGTAGATAAAACGGCCCATCGCGGCCGAATTCTTGACTTTATAACTCAGGCCTCCAAAGGCTGAGGTGCGGGTATAGGTATACGTCGCTCCTGTCGGAAGCGTAAAGGTAAACGGTCTGCGGGATACACAGATTGCCATAATCGGGGTTTGAATAGCAGCCCGAAAAACTCAGTGCCGAATAATCGTACTGCGAGAGCCACTTCGGTCCAAACATCGTGGAGGTCGAACCGAAGCTGCGATAGGTGCGCGACAGACTCAACCCGTAGACGCTACCCGCGGCAAAATCCTGTTGGTCCTTGTATTTCTCACCAGTGGCGATGATGACAGGAAATTGTGAACTCGGATTCGGATTTTGTCCGTTAGCACAACTGCCGGGGTCAGTATTACCGTCTGACGCCGGCTTCTCCGCCTCCGATTGACCGGGGTCGGCAGGACCGGGCGAGCCCCCACCACCAGATCCTCTTTCTGAACCCGTTGGCCTACTTGGCTGAATCGCCGCCGGCGGCGTCGGGGGCGCCGGTTTCCACGGAGCAGTGCCGGTTATGAATACGGCGGATAGGGCCGGAGCTTGATCCTCCCCGCCGTCAGTCAAGTGCAATATTGAATCGCCAGGAGGAATAGCTAAGACTGATTGATGAAAGAGTAAGAAAGCAGCAAATACCACCGTGGACAGACCAAATCGGATCCTGTTTTTCCTTGTCCCGAGCACACAGAGCAACTTGAACATAATTTCCTCTTCATTTCCCAAACAGAAAGGTTTTTGTTGTCAATCAGTCACGCGTTCGTGCGCACTGATAGATTCGTTGTCAACTGGTCCAAGCTCAGTCTGCATTTGTTTATCCGGGATAATCCATAAGAAACTTTGCCGCGTTTCACGAGAACGCAATGCACGTCCGAATGTAACTGAATGCATCACTGGATATGAAATGGTCCTTTATAAATTTGAATTGTGAATTGAAGTGATGTCGTGGTACGCCTGCGGAATATCCAAAAAAAAACGGAACCGTAAGTTGAGTGGCAGCTGACTCTGCACGACCGCTGCCCGGAGCATCAGCGCCGCCTTCATGGCCCGTCTACCTTCAGATGCTGACCCAGAAATATTTCGACTCTGCGCGCGAAATCCACGTTGGTGCTCACCAGGCGCCAGCTGTGACCTTCATCTGAATAAGTGACCCATTCGGGGGGACGCCCCGCTTCGTGCAGCGCCGCACGAAGGCGCTCACCATGCACCAGGGGCACGCGAAGGTCACTCTCACCAAAGGCCAGGAGCAGCGGCGCTTTGATGCGTTTAAACTGGGCTAATGGCGAGTTGGCCGTGAGCATGTCGGCGTCCTTCACGACGTCGCCCACCAACTGCGGCAACTGGTAGCGACGCCCACTCGCACTGATATCGTCATCAACCCACCAAGCCCCGTCAAGGAACAAGGCGGGATCGGTCACCGCCACCCAAGCAACGCCGCAGCGGTACAACTCTGGATTTCGCACCAACCCCATCAGCGTGCTGTAGCCGCCATAACTGGCACCTGCGATGCAGGCCTTGTCGCTGGCCAAACCCTGTTTTTGCGCCCACAGCAACGCGTCGGCCACATCGTCCTGCATGGTCTGACCCCATTGCTTCCAGCCGGCGCGGTAATGAGCGTCGCCATAGCCGGTGCTGCCGCGAAATTCGGGGCTGATGACGAGGTAGCCGCGCGAGGCCAGGAACTGTTCGAACGGCTGCCACTTCCAATGCCCGCCACGCACCCAGGGGCCGCCGTGCACCAGTACTACGGCGGGAGCCGGTTGACCTGGTTTGAATCCCGCCGGTTGCGTCAACCAAACCGGCAGATCGCGGCCATCGCGGGCCTTGATGCGATGCAGATCGACCGTGGCCATGCGATTGGGGTCGATATCGTCCATCACATTGCCGATTGCGCGCCAGCGCTTCGTCGCGACCTCATAGTGGTAAAGGCTTCCCGGGTCCCGGTCGGAGAAAGAGCGCACCAAGACCACCATATCGTCCGCGCCGCATCGCCGGCAACTTAGCCGATTGACACGGCCGGGCAGGTGCGCATCAGCCACGACCTGCATGCGCTTCATGCCCTCGTCGAACCAGACAGTTTGCTCGGCGTCTGTTTCTACCCGCACGCCCAGCGCTTGCGAACCGGCACGATCCATCACCATGCCGCCGGTGAAATCAAAACCCGGCGTTGTGACGAGAGCCGGTTTCTGAGGAACTCCCTTTTCGAAATCAAACCGACTCAGCACCGAAAATCGTTCAGGACCTTCGTCGGAAGTCACGTAGAGGTTGCCAGTATCGTCCACCGCCACGGGTAAAAATGGCGGGTCAAGCAAGTCGCTTTCAACCAGCTGGCGCCATTGGGTTTCACCAGGACCGCGCCAATGCAAGGCCGTCCGCCCTTTAACTACGGTTCTGGCGACCCGCGCCTGGCCCTTGCTGTCGAACATCCAGTCAACGGTTCCTGATGGAGCATGCAGGTCGGTGCTGCGAGTGCGCCCGCTGCGAACGTTCAACCACATCGGTGCAATCGACTCGATTTTATTGTCAGCAAAAATCAGTTTGCCTATGACCACCTCCTCGGGGTTGACGCCCTCTTGTTGCAGCGGCACTGTCAGCAGGCGGTGATTCCATTCCAGAGAATGGTCACGATTCCGACCGTCCACCAAAAATGGCTTCCACTGGCGTCTGACCAACAGCAACAACTCGCTTCCGTCCGGGCCCACTGCGTACAGGCCCGGTGCAGAACGCCTGTCCTCGCCGCTGCCAGTCTCCAGATCGACCAGGCTAAAGACCAGGCGGTTGTCGCCTACCCAGTCGAATTGGGAGATGTCGGCATCTGTGAATGCGGCAACCGACACTGCCTCTGGATTCGCAGCCGCCAAATCAATCACGACCAGGCCGACGCGCGTTCCTCCGCGCGAGGTGCTCACGGCGAGCTTTTTGCCCGAGGGGGACAGCTTCGCGTCCAGCACCGCTTGGTGCTGAAAGAAGCGCTCAAGCGGAATCAGCGCTGGGGTGGACGCCGACGACTCGGCAGCGGCAGTGGCGGGCTGTGCGGCCGTAGCTGCAAACACCAGCAGTGCTGCGGTGGCCACGCCGAGAAGGCCCCAGACCTTGCCCGACCCAAGGTGTTTGAATTGAAAAAATGACATTTTTTAGTTTCGCGATGGTGGTGTTGAGCAACGAAAAGCGTTGCCGGTTGGGCGTCTTGCACGAATGCCGCTGCGCGCGAGCTTACCTGACCGCCGCAATGGTGAAACCAGCCACGTTGAGGTTTAGGGAGCAATGGAACATAGAACCGGCATAGCCAAAACTGCAGACCTCACGCGTTGTCACCTGCTGCTGGATGGTATTGATCGACCGACCGCTTTACAACGCCTGATCGCATCAATCTGGCTGCCAAATCGTGGCTCTCAATGACAGCTATCTGGTGGGCATTTGGGAAGGCCAGATGACGGCAATGGGTCTTTATGCATAGTGCAGAGAGTCTTTAGCCTGGCGGTCGCGGGCTGATGAGGTTAATCAATGCTGAGGTGGCCGTTCCGCGAACGGTAGGCTAAAGATCCCGTTGGACTAAGCCGCCACCCGAGACAGTGGCGTGCTATGGGTATTGAATCAGAAGCGCACGCATTGGCGGCGCATACGTACGAAGCTGCTGACAGTTGAGTTGCGTAAGGCTGGCGTGCAGGCGAAGATTGTGCGGCGTTTGCGTGCCCGTTGTGGATACTTTTCGGGGTGACGCACCGCCATGACCAGGTAGCAGCAAGAGAAGACAAAGTGGTAACTATCGCCTCGAGATACCGACCGAGAAGCGATGGTGAATGTGGCCAAGTCTGTGTTTATGGTGCCGTGGGCGGTGGTCCGCGTGGCAAGGTCCTTGGCAGGAAAGTTTCGATGCGTACCATCTGTCCATGCCTGCAATGGGGGCAGTCACGCAGCGATACGCCTGTGAGGCGCTGATAGCGGTCGCGGTAGTCCTCAGTATCGAGCGGCACCGCCGCCGGCGCTGGTGCCCCCAGCAAGTCCCGACACTGGGTCAGCCTGAGCTCGCGATAGCGATTGGCCAGCAGCCCGTAGTGGCGGATTCGTTGGAATCCCGATGGCAGAACATGCAGCAAGAAGCGGCGAATGAACTCGTGTGCGTCCAGGCGCATGGTTTTGTTGCGTGACTCGTGGCGATAGTCCTTCCAGGCGAAGGTGACGGCCCCATCACTGAACTCGCGCAGGCGGTTGTTGGAGATCGCCACGCGATGGGTGTAACGGCCAAGATATTCCAGCACCTGCTTGGGGCCACCAAAAGGCGCCTTGGCGTAGACCACCCACTCGGCACGCGATACCGGCGCCAGATATTTGGCGAAGGCAACGCGATTGCGCAGCGCCTCAAGACTATTGAAGAATTGCAGCTCGCCGTGATCGAAGGCCAGTTGTAACTGAGCGATGAACAGGCGACGAAACAACCGGGAGAGAACCCGCACCGGCAAGAAAAAGCCTGGACGGCACGAGATCCAGCGCTCACCGCTTGGCGCTATTCCACCACCTGGCACCACGCAGTGCAAATGCGGGTGATGCAGCAGGTTCTGCCCCCAGGTGTGCAAGATGGCGACAAAGCCGATCTCGGCACCCAGGTGTTTGGGGTCACCGGCAATGGTGCGCAGCGTCTGGGCAGTGGCGCGAAACAGGATGTCGTACACCACCGTCTTGTTCTGGTACGCGATCGCGGCAATCTCCTGCGGCACGGTGAAGACTACGTGGAAATACTCGACCGGCAGCAGTTCAGTCTGCCGGTCCTCAAGCCACTGAGCGCGCGCCAGTGACTGGCACTTTGGACAGTGCCGATTCCTGCAACTGTTGAATGCGATGCGCTGGTGACCGCAGGAATCGCACTGCTCCAGATGGCCACCAAGCGCCGCAGTGCGACATTGCTCGATGGCACTCATGACGCGGCGTTGCCCGCGGCTCAGGGCCGACGCATGGTCTTCACGGTAGGACGGGCCGACCTGGCGAAATATATCCGCCACCTCCAGCCCGACAGGGCGCAAGCTAAGTCCTCAGAAATGAACCGCTGGACTGGCCGGGGATTGGGGTGGGTCAATCTTTGGCAATAGATCGAACGGACTGACCGTTGCACACACGGTGCTGGTGGCAATCTTCAAATAGCGTGAAGTGGTGGCCAGGCTCCTTTGCAAATTGAAGGGATGAAGTGCTGCGAACAGCGACTTCATCGTCCTGCAAAAGGAGATTGTTGAAAAGTCCGAGGTGGCCTGCGGGGCTAGCGAACCAGTTCACGCGTCAGCGGGTTAGTCCAATGCAGAGCTCTGCATAAGGGTCTTCAACAGTCAGTGGCCCGCTGCAAACTCTTCAGGCGTGCGCACCTCGTAACGGCAACAGCAGCGGCCCGCTTCTGCAGCGAAGCGCGTCAGCTCCTCCACTTGAGCGCGCCCAGGTCACGCAAATTGCGCGGTCATCAATGAACGTGCACTTTCTCTTGCAGCCAAATCTTGATCAATGATTGGTAGGGTACATCCCGGGAATTTGCGGCTGCTTTGATGGAGTCCAGCAAATGTTGCGGCAGTCGAAGCGAAATCGTCTTGGTCGTAGGCTTCAAGTTGGGCAAGGTCACCTTGTTGGCTTTCGACCAGTCGAGGTAATCGGTGGAATCATTCGCTTCCCAGAACGCGCGCTCTTGCGCTTCGTCGGCAAATTTTGGAATTGTTTTATGTTGCTTGTTCATAAATGGCTCGCTCCTTTCGATGCAAGTCTCTGGCTGAAATGACCCGTATCAATGTTCCTGACGCCCGCAGGGTGAACGTGATGTGCAGTGCACGCCCCTCATCCGTTTTTCCTAAAGCGTGAATTCTTGGCTCTTGTTGGCTGTGCGCGCCATCTTCCAAAAGTAGCAACGGAGCATTGAAGAAAACTTGCTCAGCTTCTGCCATGGAGACGCTGTGCTTTTCGTTCTTTCGGGCATTGCCATCGTCCCAATTGAACCCGGAAATCTTGTTCAGATCAAGCATTTTTGTATATTACCATCATGTACATTTATATAAAATTGGCGGCTCAGATGAACTCAGATGAGATCCTGCGGAATTGACCTTCATTCGAACAATGGTGGCGCGCTGTCAACACTAATTTCCCCACAAAGTAGACAAGGGCACAGCCCACAGGCCATCACCCAGTGGCAAGGTCTCTAGGCCGTCGTACAGCAGCACCCCCATCTTGAACTGAACGCCCGCGACGCTGGCCAGTTTTTTCAGGCCACGCAGATCGCTTTCCTTGACGCTGGCGGTGGCTTTGACCTCGATGCCCACCAGTTGCCCGGCAGCGTTTTCGATCACCACATCGACCTCGAATTTATCCAGATCACGGTAGTAGAGCAGCCGGTAATCGCCCTCGGCGATGGTGCTATGTTTGAGCAACTCACCGTACACAAACGCCTCCAGCACATGGCCGAATCGGCTGCGGTTCTGCTGTATCTCAGCCGCATTGAGGTCGATCAGGGTCGCCAGCAGCCCGGAGTCGATGAACTGCAGTTTGGGTGTTTTGACCATCCGTTTCAGATGGTTCCTGGCCCACACATCCACCCGTTTGAGCAAATACATCTGCTCGAACACACCCACATAACGCGCTGCGGTTTTGCTGTCCAGCCCCACCTGGCCGCCGAGTTGGGTGTAGTTGCACATCTGGCCCGATAGCTGAGCCAGGCAGCAGGAGTTGCGGCGCACGTTGAACCTCATCAATCACAGCCCGGTCCAGGCTGCGGATCATGCCGGTGGGGCCCTGGCGGGCAGACAGCAGCGTCAATTCGTCATCCAGCGTCAGGTAGCGCACCACAGGCCCGGTCGCCAGTTGGCGCACCAAGGTCCTCTTTCCTGACTGGCGCGGACCAGCCAATAACACAACCAGGGTATCAGCCAGGGCCTCTTTGAGGCGGGCTTGGATGAGACGGGGGTAAAGCGTGGCGGTGTTCATGGGTCGAGTCGTACCGTGATATTCGGAATTTAGCGACGGAAATTGCGGAATCAGGTGCCGTGAATATCGGAATATAAATCCGTGAAATCCGCAGCGACTACAGCACCAGGGGCCGCTCTTGCCTTGTGGCTCGCGTGTGCCTGGGCGCAGCTAAGCCCAGCCAGAGAACGCCGTGAAGCGCCAGAATGGTGAGGCCAACAAGCGGCAGGACGGCGCCAACGAACGCAACATCAACGCCAAATTGCTGGCCGATCCGCAGTGGACGCCCTATCTGGTGTTACCCGGTGAGTACGTCGCCCCTGAGCGGGTCGTGACCGAGGTGCCCGGAGTGCCTGGCAAACGCCCGCTGTTTGTCCTGCTCGATGCCACCTGGTCAGCGGCGCGCAAGATGTTTCGCAAGAGCCCCTACCTCGACCACCTGCCGGTGCTCAGCCTGCAGCCCGAGCAACTCTCGCGCTACCGCATGCGGCCGAGGTGCTGGAGACTTATCTGGAGGTGTTCAGCAACCATTACCTGAATTCCAGGCAGTCGGTGCCGCCGGATCTGGACGACGCGGCGCATCAGCGTTTGCGCGCGCTGGGCCTGCGTAGCCGGGGTAGTTGAACTCTTCGGTACATTGCCGACAGACCCAGTGCGGGACCTGTCAGCCGCGCAACCTTAGGGCATGGACCGCATGTAGGCGACGACTGCATCAATGTCGCTGTCCGTATAGGTGACGAGGGATTCCGCCATATCCCGGTCCAGGCGTGTCCCGCTACCCGTGCGATACCGTTTGAGGGCCACCGTCATGTAGACGGGTTGCTGCCCGGCGACACGGGCCAGATGTTCGTCTCCGCGACCGTGGTCTTCGTGGCAGGATTCACAGTCTTTGGTGTACAGCGCTTGGCCTTTGGCGGTCAGCGCAGCGTTCTGCGCTGGGGCGGGTTTAACTTTTTGATTGCCATAAAACAATGAGAATCCAATCTTCTCATCGCTTGTCATCACCCTGATCATGCGCCTCATGAATTCGTTCTGGCGTTCGCCTTCGGCAAACTGACGGGCCTGCTCAAGAACGTAAACGGTGTTCTGCCCGGCGAGATTGGGGACGTCCGGCGTCGGGCTGTTGCCTCCCACGCCGTGGCAACGGTCGCAGACGGCCGCCACTTGACTGCCGGTCTTCAGGAGGGGTTCATGCAGTCTGGGGTTGCGCAGCGCTTCCTTGAGCCGATCCTGCAAATCAACCTTGGCCGACGCCCGCGCGCGCGCCGGGGGCTCGGACGCAAACACCATCAGACTACACAGGCTCAGGAAAAGAGCCAAAACCAAACGATTTAAAACCACGCCAACCCCCAGGAGTTATTTGGCTCAATTTTAGATGATCGATCATCGGCCAATTTGACGGTTGGCTGCTCCTTGGCCTGACCCAATGGATGGGCGGCCCGGCAGCCCCCAAGGCATGCCCACTTGCCGCGAATTTCAGCATGGGGTGAGGCGCGCTCTCGAGCACATCCGTGACCATTTTGAGGGCAACTGCGTATTCCAATGTCGATCGTGTCCGATGGTTGGTACTGGCAATTCACAGTGCAGTTTGAATTCTAGGTTTTCGAGATTTGGTGCGACTGATCAAGCAATCCCCTTAAACCCTGGTCTTGAGCGGCTCCAAAGGGGTGCCAAACTGCTCGCGCAAGGGTTCATGCCCCAGCGCAGGAAAAATAACCGGGGTTTCAGCGACTTTGCGGTCAGGAATTTGGTCGAGCAGGTGGCGAATGAGCGTGAGGCGGCCAGCGCGCTGGTCGTTGAAGTCCACCAGCGTCCAGGGTGCTGTTTTTGTGTGCGTGGCCTGCAGCATCGCGTCGCGCGCCTGCCCATATTCAGCGTATTTTTCGCGCGCTTTCACGTCAATCGGACTGAGTTTCCAGCGCTTGAGCGGGTCGGCAATGCGCTCGGCAAATCGCTCTTCTTGTTGCGTCTGGTCCACCGTGAGCCAGTACTTGAACAGCAAAATGCCGTCATCGACCAGCATCTGCTCAAACACCGGCGCCTGCTTCAGGAAGTCTTTGGTTTGCTGCTCGGTGCAAAAACCCATGACACGTTCCACGCCGGCCCGGTTGTACCAACTGCGGTCAAACAGCGCGATCTCGCCAGCGGCAGGCAAATACGGCACGTAGCGCTGAAAGTACCATTGGCTCTGCTCGCGTTCGCTGGGCTTGGCCAGCGCCACGGTGTGGCACTGGCGCGGGTTCAAGGTGTCGGCGATGGCCGATATCACGCCCCCCTTGCCAGCCGTGTCGCGCCCTTCCATCACCACCATCAGGCGCTTGCCGGTGTGCACCAGCCAGCGCGCCAGGTCATTGAGCTCAAGCTGCAGTGGCTCCAGCTTGTCAAAGTAGTCTTTTTTGCTCAAGGTGTCGGGCTTGTGGTCTTTGGATTTTTTCATGACCTCATCGTAGCGGAACGTGCTTTGGCCCAAAAATATGTGTCAAATTGGCCCCTAGCCCAATAAGAATAAGCGCTAGTAGCTATTAAATACATAGCAGTTAATACAAATCAACGGCTCTGGCGCTCACCTTGGTGTACGCAGCATCAAGGCTGGCCGGCCAAATTGACGCAAGATAGCGAGATTGCCGGTTGTGGCGCGAGCTTGGTTGCGCCGCATCGGGCCCCACTTTTTGACTTCAGGAGCTCCCATGCTAGAAAAATTCTCTGCGTTTCCCGGTGTGCCCGGCCCGGTGGTGGTCATTGTGATGGACGGTTACGGCATTCCCAAACTCGATGTCGGCAGCGCCATTGCTGCCGCCCGCAAACCGACCCTTGACCGCCTGATGGCCGAGTGCCCCGTTATCAGCCTGCGCGCCCACGGCACGGCGGTGGGCATGCCGTCTGACGACGACATGGGCAACTCCGAAGTCGGCCACAACGCCATTGGCGCCGGGCAGGTTTACAGCCAGGGTGCCGCACTGGTCGCCCGCGCCATTGCCGACGGCTCGATCTGGCAAGGCCAGGCCTGGCAACAGATCGTGGCCGGGGCCAAAGCGGGCCGGGGGATGATCCACTTCATCGGCCTGCTTTCAGATGGCAACGTGCACAGCCACATTGAGCACTTGAAAGCCATGGTGCTCCGGGCCAAGTTCGAAGGCATCAAGAGCGTGCGCATTCATGCCCTGCTCGACGGGCGCGACGTGCCCGAGACCAGCGCGCTCAATTACGTGGTGCCGTTCGAGGCCTTTCTGACCGGGCTCAGCACCGATGGCTTTGATGCCCGCATCGCCTCCGGCGGTGGTCGCCAGGCCATCACCATGGACCGCTACGACGCCAACTGGCCGATGGTTGAAAAAGGCTGGAAAACCCATGTGCTGGGCCAGGGCCCTCAGTTCGCCAACGCCAGCGCCGCCGTGAACGGTTTGCGCGCCAAACATCCCGGCACCATTGACCAGGATTTGCCCGAATTTGTGATTGCCGACAACGGCCAGCCCATTGGCACCATCGAGGACGGCGACTCGGTGGTGTTCTACAACTTTCGCGGCGACCGTGCGATTGAGATCACCCGAGCTTTTGTCGAGGCCGACTTCAGCCGGTTCGACCGGGTGCGCGCGCCGCAAGTCACCTATGCTGGCATGCTGCAATACGACGGCGACCTGCAACTGCCCAAGCGCTTTCTGGTGACCCCACCGGCCATTCGCGACACCTCGGGCGAGTGGTTCAGCAAGTCGAGCCTGACTCAATTTGCCTGCTCCGAGACGCAAAAATTTGGCCACGTCACTTACTTCTGGAACGGCAACCGCTCCAACAAGTTTGAGGGCGAAACCTGGCAGGAAGTGCCCAGCGACGTGGTGCCTTTTGAGCAGCGCCCCTGGATGAAGTCGGCCGAAATCACCGACGCCATGATCGCCGCCGTGCGAAGCGGCCAGTACAAACTGCTGCGCTGCAACTTTGCCAACGGCGACATGGTGGGACACACCGGCAACTTCCGCGCCGCCACCATGGCCGTGGAAGCGGTTGACCTGGCGCTGGCGCGCCTGCTGCCGGCGATTGAAGCCGCAGGCGGCGTGGCCCTGATCACCGCCGACCACGGCAACGCCGACGAGATGTACGAGCTGGACAAAAAAACCAAACTCCCGTTACTGAACACGGACGGCTCTTACAAGGCCAAAACCGCCCACACCCTGAACCCGGTGCCGCTGATCCTGTTTGACAAGGTCACTGGTGGCAAGCTGGGGCTGCAGCAAACCAGCACCGCGGGCCTGTCCAACATCGCGGCCACGGTGGCCAACCTGGTGGGTTTGGAGAAACACGCCAAGTGGGACGAAAGCCTGCTACTGATGAAGTGAACCAAGGGTTCGATAATGCGCGCATGGTTTCCTCTGATGGCCCCGCTATTGTCCTGAGCACCCTCAACGCCAAGTACATCCACGCCTCGCTTGGTCTGCGCTACCTGCTGGCCAATATGGGGGCTTTGAGACGGCAGACAGTGCTGCGGGAGTTCACCATCGCGCGAAAGCTGCCGGAGGTGGCGGCCGAACTGCTGGCGACACTGGGTGAGCCGCTGCCGGGCGTCGTGCAGATCATCGGCTTTGGCGTCTACATCTGGAACGTGACCCAAACGACGGAAGTGGTGCGCTTGCTTAAAAGCCAGCGGCCAGAGCTCAAAGTGGTGTTGGGTGGGCCCGAGGTCAGCCATGAACTGGGCGAGCAGGAGATTGTCCGCCTGGCCGATCATGTGATCACCGGCTGGGGCGATGTGAGCTTTTCAAAGCTGTGCCACGCTGTGTTGTACGGGCCGCAGCCGTTGACAAAAATCATCGCAGGCGAAGAACCGCCGCTGGACCAGCTCGTGCTGCCATACGCCGAGTACACCGATGCCGATCTGGCGCACCGTCTGCTCTACGTGGAAGCCTCGCGCGGCTGCCCGTTCAAGTGCGAGTTTTGTCTGAGTTCGCTCGACAAGACCGCGCGCGCCTTCGACCTGGACGCCTTTCTGCATGAAATGCAGGGCTTGTACCAGCGCGGTGCTCGCAATTTCAAATTTGTGGACCGCACCTTCAACCTGAAAGTCGACGCCTCGGTGCGCATTCTGCAGTTTTTTTTGGACCGGCTGCCCGCGCCCGATGCGCTCGGCAAGGAGCTATTCGTTCATTTTGAAGTGGTGCCCGATCACCTGCCGGACCGGCTCAAAGTCCTGATCGCGAAATTCCCACCCGGCGTGCTCCAGCTTGAAGTCGGAGTGCAGAGTTTTAACACTGCCGTGCAACAGCGCGTCTCGCGCAAGCAGGACAATGCAAAGACCGAAGCCAATTTGCGCTGGCTGGTGGCACAGTCCAACGCGCATCTGCACGCCGACCTGATTTTTGGTCTGCCGGGGGAGACGCTGGAAAGCTTCGCCACCGGCTTTGACCGCTTGCACGGGCTGGGCCCGCACGAGATTCAGCTCGGCATCCTCAAGCGTCTGCGTGGCACGCCGATTGTTCGCCACAGCACACCCTACGCCATGGTGTACGACCCCGCTCCGCCCTACACCGTACGCCAGACCGGCGCGGTCGATGCCGCCACGCTGCAGCGCTTTGCTCGTTTCTCTCGCTATTGGGACATGATCGCCAACTCGGGGCGCTTCACACGCACCTTGCCGGTGTTGCTGGCTGGTCCGTCATCGTTTTATGCCTTTCTCGATTTTGCCGACTGGCAGTGGCTTAAAAGCGGCAAAACGAGAGGCTTGACACCGGAGGCGTTGGTGGACGCGCTGTTTGACTACCTCTGCACCCAGCGCGGCCTGCCTGCCTTGACCGTGCAACAAGCGCTGCTTTCTGACTACGTTGCCAGTGGCGCACGCGCCTGTCCACAGGCGCTCAAAGGACTGCTGCCCGAACGCGAAGCGCCCCAATGGCCGGGTGCCAAAACGCTGGCGGACCGCCAAGTGCGCCACCTGGCGCTGCGCCAGACGGTGGACTGACCTGAGCAGCCGCATTGCGTGAACAAGATCAGGTTGCAGCCGCGGTATCCATTGCGTTTGAAGCAATAAAAGTAGTGCGGAGCCTCAGCCAGAACCCGCCCTGGCGCGCGCCTTGTGCCCGGCGCAGGAGAGGCTCCCGGGGCGCGCAGGTGCGGCCCGGTCGCTGTCAAACGGGCGTCAGTCCTTGCTGTCTTTTGGCTTGAAAGCGCATTACCCTCGGCCCATGACACCAGCCCTGACGCCGCCCCGCGTGCCCCAAATCCGCCTCTACCAAAACTGGCTGCGCGAGCAGCGCGGCCTGTCCTTTGATTCCTACGACGCTTTGTGGCGCTGGTCGGTGACCGATCTCGACACTTACTGGCAAAGCATCTGGGACTACTTTGAGCTGCAGTCGCCAACGCCGCACAGCGTCGTGTGCGACGGCGCGGCGATGCCCGACACACGCTGGTTTGTCGGCGCGCGGGTCAACTATGCCCAGCAGGTGTTGCGCCATGTGGCTGCGGCCGATGCGGCGGGCTTGCCGGCGATCCTCAGTCACGACGAAAATTCGTTGGGCAGCGAACCCGCGCGGCAAATGAGCTGGCCCGAGCTGCGCCGCCAGGTCGCCTCGCTGGCGCTGCACTTGCAGGCGCACGGGGTGGAGCCAGGCGACCGGGTCGCCGCCTACCTGCCCAACAGTGCGGAGACCATGGTGGCTTTTCTGGCCACGGTGAGCATTGGCGGCGTGTGGAGCATTTGCGCGCCAGACATGGGCACGCACGCGGTGCTGGACCGCTTTCAGCAAATCGAACCCAAGGTGCTGATCGGCTGCGACGGCGTCACCTATGGCGGTCGTGCGCTGGACCGTCGCGCGGTGCTGGTCGAGCTGTGCGCCGCCTTGCCCACGGTGCGGCATCTGATTGTGCAGAGCAACCTGGGGCTGCCCATAGACACTATTAAAACAATAGCTACTCAGGCATATTTCACGAGGGCTACAAGCCAAAATGATTCAAAAACTGAAGCATTTAAGCCCTTGTGGCTGGCCTTTGATCACCCGCTCTGGGTGGTCTATTCGAGCGGCACCACGGGCCTACCCAAACCGATCGTGCACGGCCACGGCGGCACGGTACTGGTGGCGCTGGCGCTGAAAAGCCTGCACAACGACATCGGCTGCAGCTACGACCCCAATACGCTGGGCGAGCGCTACCACTGGTACAGCACCACCGGCTGGGTGATGTGGAACGCGCAGATGAGTGGCCTGCTCAGTGGCACCACCTGCTGCCTGTTTGACGGCAGCCCAGGCGGGCGCAGCCTTGATGCGGCGGGCAACAAGGTGGCGCCTGACTGGACCACCCTGTGGCGCTTTGCGGCCGAGCTGAAAGTGACCTACTTTGGCGCCGGTGCCGCCTTTTACGCCAACTGCCAGAAGGCCGACGTGAACCTGGGCGAGTGCGGCGACCTCAACCACATCCGGGCGCTGGGCAGCACCGGATCACCCTTGAGCCCCGAAACCCAAGCTTGGGGGACGCAACAATTTGAAAATATTGGAACGCCTGACATCTGGTGGTGCAACATCTCGGGCGGCACCGATTTTTGTGGCGCCTTCATCGGTGGCAACCGTGAGTTGCCGCTGGTTCCCGGTGAAATGCAATGCCGCCTGCTCGGCTGCGCGGTGCAGGCCTGGAACGAGCAGGGCGAGCCGGTGACGGGCGAGGTCGGCGAACTGGTCTGCACCCAGCCGATCCCGAGCATGCCGCTCTATTTATGGGGCGACGTGGGCAAGCAGCGCTACCTGGCCAGCTACTTCGACACCTACCCCGGCGTCTGGCGTCATGGCGACTGGCTCAAGATCGGGCAGAGCGGCGGCTGCGTGATCTATGGCCGCTCAGACGCCACCATCAACCGCCACGGCCTGCGCATGGGCACCAGCGAGCTCTACAGCGCGGTGGAAGCGCTGCCCGAAGTGCTGGACTCGCTGGTGGTCGACCTCGAATACCTGGGGCGCGAGAGTTACATGCCGCTGTTTGTGGTGCTGCGCGAAGGTCTGACGCTGGACGACGCCGTCCGGGCCAAATTGGTGAACGCGATCAAAACCGCGCTGTCGCCGCGCTTCGTGCCCGATGAGATTTTTCAGGTGTCGGAAATTCCGCGCACCCTGTCGGGGAAGAAGCAGGAGCTGCCGATCAAGAAGCTGCTGCTGGGGCAACCGCTGGACAAGGTGCTCAACATTGACGCGATGGCCAACCCGGGCTGCCTGGACTGGTATGTGGCCCTGGCGCGGTCACGCTCGCAACCGTGAGCGTTCTTCAGGCTTGGGTGTCGTCCTGCGCCATCACGCCGTCGATGTAGTACCAGCGCCCGCCCTCCCGCACAAAGCGGCTGGTCTCGTGCATGCGCCCACCGCGCCCGCTCTCGCGGTAGCGCGCGACAAATTCCACCACCCCGGCGTCGCCTGTGGCTTGCGCGTGGCGCAGCTCCAGCCCGAGCCATTTGAGCGGCGGCAATTCCAGCTCGCCGGGCGAGGTGGACGGGTGCCAGGTGGCCAGCAAATAGTCGATCAGCCCCAGCCCATAGGCGCTGTAGCGCGAGCGCATCAGCGCCTCGGGTGAGGGCGCGTACAGACCTTCGGCCAAACCGGCGTGCCACGGGCCGCAGCATTCGCCATAGGTTTCGCCGCTGCCGCAAGGGCAGGCCGCGCGGGCCGGGTGCAGGTTTTTCTTCATGCCGCCATGGTAGCGGGCGCAGGGCTTGCCTGGCCGCGCCGCGTCGAGCGCCGGGTTCGTCGGCTGGCCTGATGGGCGCTTGATAAAAATCAAAAAATCGGATGGCCGCAAGCCTATGCTGAGCGTTTTCCCTCCTGATGCCGAGCATGGCGCAAGACATATTCCCAGGATCAGGCCCACCGCAACTTCAAGGAGATGAGCATGCAAGCCAGCCCGGAAACACTGCTCTGGATGTACGAGACCATGGTCGAAATCCGGAACTACGAAGAGACCATGGCCAACGTCTACCTGGAGGGTAAGTTGCCGCCCCAGATTCAAAAAGGGCTGGCATTCGATATTGGCTCCGGCCCCGTGCCCGGTGAGATGCATCTGGCCGCTGGGCAGGAGCCGGTCGCAGTCGGCGTTTGCGCCCATCTGAAGAAAGAAGACACGGTGGTGGGCACCCACCGGCCGCATCACTTTGCAATTGCCAAAGGCGTGCCGCTGGACCCGATGACGGCCGAGATGTTTGGCAAGGTCACGGGGCTGGGCAAGGGCAAGGGCGGCCACATGCATCTGTTTGACCCGGAGCACAAGTTCAGTTGCAGCGGCATCATAGGCGCCAGTTTGCCACCAGCCTGCGGGGCCGCTCTAGCCGCCAAAAAGATGGGCAAGGACTGGGTCGCCATTGCGTTTTTTGGCGAAGGCGCTGCCAACCAGGGCTCGTTCCATGAGTCACTGAACCTGGCGGCACTTTGGAAACTGCCGGTGATCTTTGTCTGCGAAGACAACAAGTGGGCGATCTCGGTACCAAAGGAAAACGCAACCAGCATCGAGTGGGTGGCCGACCGCGCATCGGCTTACGGCATACCCGGCATCAAGGTTGCGAACAATGACGCGCTGGAAGTGTACGAGGCCGTGGCGCCAGCGATCGAGCGCGCCCGTCGCGGCGAGGGCCCGAGCCTGATTGAAGTCAAGACCGACCGCTATCTGGGCCATTTCCAGGGCGATCCGGAGGTCTACCGACCCAAGGACGAGGTCAGCAATCTGCGCAAGAACGATCCGATCCCGAAGCTGGCGGCCCTGCTGAAAGGCCGCAGCCTGATGAGCGACGCCGAAGAAGGCGTCATCGTGGCCCGGGCCAAACAGCGGGTGGCCGATGCTTTTGACTTCGCCCGCAAGAGTGCCTATCCGCCAGCGCAGGATGCGCTCAACGATGTCTTTGCCTGAACCGGCAAAGCTAAAAACCAGGAGCAGACCATGAGCACAACCCGCAAACTCACAATGGCCCAGGCAATCTCCGAGGCCATCGCCCAGGAAATGACACGCGACTCCAATGTGTTCGTCATGGGCGAAGACATTGGCGCCTACGGCGGCATCTTTGGCGCCACCGGTGGCTTGCTCGACAAGTTCGGCAAGGACCGCATCATGGACACGCCGATTTCTGAGACGGCATTCATCGGCACCGCGACCGGTGCGGCGGCGGCTGGCCTGCGACCGATCGTTGAGCTGATGTTTGTCGATTTCTTCGGTGTCTGCATGGACCAGATCTACAACCACCTGGCCAAAAACACCTACATGGCCGGTGGCAACATCAAGCTGCCGGTGGTGTTGACCACTGCCATTGGCGGCGGCTACAACGATGCCGCCCAGCACTCGCAGTGCCTGTACGCCACCTTTGCCCACATGCCGGGCATCAAGGTGGTGGTGCCGTCGAATGCCTATGACGCCAAGGGTCTGATGACCCAGGCGATTCGCGATGACAACCCGGTCATGTTCATGTACCACAAGGGCATCATGGGGTTGCCGTGGATGGCGTATTTCGAGGGCAGCAGCAACGAGGTGCCCGAGGCCGCGTACACCATCCCGTTCGGGCAGGCCAAGGCGGTGCGTGAAGGGCAGGACCTCACCATCGTGACGATCAGCCAGATGGTGCAGAAGGCGCTGCTCGCGGCCGACGAACTGGCCGCTCAAGGCATCAGCGCCGAAGTCATCGACCTGCGCACCCTGGTGCCGCTCGACCGCGCTGCGGTGCTCAAATCGGTGGCCAAAACCGGCCGCCTCCTGATTGCCGACGAGGACTACCTGGGCTTTGGCCTGACCGGTGAAATCTCTGCCATCGTGGCGGAAAACCTGGACACGGTGGTCCTGAAAGCGCCCATCAAGCGGCTCGCGCTGCCCAATGTGCCGATCCCCTACAGCCGCCCGCTGGAGCAGTTTGTCATACCGCAGGTCAAAGGCATTGTGGAGGCCAGTCAAAAGCTGATGCAGGCGCGCATGGCGGAAGGCATCGCCGCATGACCGGCATCACGCTGAGCCCCGAGGCCTGGAAAGACATCGACCCGGCCACCGAGGCCCTGGTCGACAAATGGCTGGTGGCCGAGGGCGACACGGTGCGCGTCGGCCAAACCTTGGCCAATGTCGTTCTGGTCAAGGCGAACCAGGACATCGTGGCGCCCGGCGATGGCCGCGTCGAGAAGATCCTGGTGCCCGCCGGAGAGACTTTCGCGCAGGGCAAACCGATTGCCATGTTGAAGGAGTTGACGTAAACGCGGCCCTTGAAGAGCAGGCGTGGAATCTCAGTGAGCTTGCGCTGGCCGGGGCCGGCCCGCGCTTTCGTGTCTGGACCTACGCCGCACCGGCCATTGTGCTGGGCTGTTCGCAACGCGCCCTGCGCGATGACATTGAGCGCCTCCTCCACGGACGGGCCGAAGTGACGGTGCGTGAGTCAGGCGGCGGTGCTGTTCTAACTGGCCCGTGGCTGGTCAGCGTCTCGGTCGTTGTGCCGCCGCAGCACCCTTGGGTCTGCAACGGTCTGATCGACAGCTATCGGCACTTGGGGCAGCTGCATGTGGCAGCACTCAAGGAATTCGGCGTGGTCGCGCGTGCCCTGCCACCGCAGGAACTGGCCCGTGCGCATGAGGCAAGCGCCGTCAGCAGTGTGAACTGGGCCTGCTTTGGCGGCCTGTCGCCCTGGGAACTGGTGAATGCGCAGGGCCGCAAGCTGGTGGGTCTGGCGCAGAGAAGGTGCCGCACAGGCGTGCTGCTGGTGGCCGGCACCCTGGTGGGCCCGGTTGACTGGGCGTTGCTCTGTGGCGCCATGGGACACCCCCAGCACGAGCCCTTGCTACGGCACGGCACCGTTGACGCGCAAGAGATGGCGGGCGGTCTGATCGGGCCCGAGCGCTTGGCGGCTGTCTTGACGCAGTGGCTTGAGCGCCAGCTCTGAGCCGCCGCAGTAGCGCATGGCGCCCATCGTGACGCGTCGGGCCTGAATTGATCTGGTGGTCGGCAAGAAGTGATTTAATGCCCGCATGACCGGGCTAAATTCACCGCTCACCCCTACTGAATGAAACTTACCCCGATGTCGTCATGAACGAGCACGCCTTACCTCAACCCCAACGCGCCCTGCATGAAACCATCAGAATGCACCTGGGCTTCTTGCTGCTGGGCCTGATCTGCCTCGCGGTGACGTTGCTGGCGCTGCCCTTGCGGGCGGTCTTGCCACGGGCGCTGAGCAAACGAACCGGGCGGCAGTTGATCGCCCTGGTGTTTCGTTTCTACTTGCGCTCTCTGGAGTTTCTGGGGGCGTGTCGCTTTGATTTGACCGAACTGGATGCGCTCAGGGGGGGGCCGGCCCTGGTGATTGCGCCCAACCATCCCTCGCTGCTCGACGCGGTCATGGTCTTGTCGCGGCTGCCCAATGCCGTCTGTATCCTGAAGGCCGACCTTGTCAACAGTGTTTTTTTTGGCGCGGGCGCCCGCTTGGCGGGCTACATCCGTAACACGCCGCTGCGCGCCATGGTGCAAGGCGCCGTGGACGATTTAGGGCAGGGCAGCCACCTGCTTCTGTTTCCCGAGGGCACGCGCAGCACCCGGTTTCCGGTGAACGCGATGCAGGGCACGGCCGGGCTGATCGCCAAAAAGGCCGACGTCGCGGTCCAGACGGTCTTCATTGAAACCGACTCAGGCTTTCTGGGCAAAGGCTGGTCGGTGCTGTGGACGCCCAAAATGCCCATCACCTACCGCATCCGGCTCGGCAAGCGTTTTGACCCGCCCCAGCACACGGCGGACTTCGCCCGGCAGCTCGAGCAGTATTTTCAGTCCGAGCTGGCGCACGCCCTGCTGCCCGACTTCTCCATCGAAGCGCCCCCAGCCTGAGGGCAGAATCTCATTTCCTCTGTTGCTTTTTGCCAATGAACACTGCGCCGCGCGCCTCGCGCACCCACCTGGTGCTGATCCCCAGCTACAACCCCGGCACCAAGGTGTTTGAGACCGTGCGTTCGGCGCGCGCCCAGTGGTCGCCGGTCTGGGTCGTGGTGGACGGCAGCACCGATGCCAGCGCGCAAGGCCTGCAAGCCATGGCAGCGCAGGATCAGGATTTGCATGTGATCGTGTTGCCGCGCAACGTCGGCAAGGGTGCGGCCGTGCTGCACGGGCTGGACCTGGCGGCGGCGCAGGGCTTCACCCATGCGCTGACCATGGACTCTGATGGCCAGCACCCGGCCCCGTTGATCCCCGACTTCATGGCGGCGTCCATCGCCCAGCCGGCTGCCATGGTGCTGGGGGTGCCGGTGTTCGCGGCTGACGCGCCGCGCCTGCGCGTCAACGGGCGCAAGGTCTCGAACGCGTGGGCCAATCTGGAAACGCTGTGGGCGGGCATTGGCGATTCGCTGTTCGGTTTTCGTGTTTACCCGATCGAGCCGCTGCGGCGCGTGATGCAGGGCCAGCGCTGGATGCGCCGCTTTGACTTCGACCCCGAGGCCGCCGTGCGCATGTGCTGGCAGGGTGTCAAGCCCGTGAACCTGCCGGCCACGGTGCGCTACTTCCGCGCCGATGAAGGCGGTGTCTCGCATTTCAACTACCTGCGCGACAACCTTTTGCTGACCTGGATGCACGCGCGTCTGCTGCTGGGTTTCATCCTGCGTCTGCCGCTGCTGTTGGCGCGGCGCATTCGGGGCGTCTAAAGGGCGAAGCAATTTTCCGACGAGCCGCCATACAGCAAGTGGATTCGCGCGAAGGACAAGTCTGCAGCGTAACCGGTCGGTCACCGCGAGCCAGGAATTTTTGTCGGGTTCTCCTGAGTGGTCGTTGCCGGTGCTGGTCCAGTTTGGGCATTCGTCGGTCCCAGCAACTCGGAAGGGGTCGCTCAACTGAGGATGTCATTTTTCTCAGCCGACGGACTCTTGAGCAGGCGCCAGGATGCGGTACCGCGCTTCGAACAGGATGTGCGGCTCGGCCGGCCCTTCAAGGAAAGCGGTGAGTTCGGGCAGGGGTTTCAGGTGGGCACCTGGGCTGCCAGCATCGGCAGCGAGGCATCATTTGCCGCCAGAAATGCAAGTGAACCAGGAAAAATCCAGAGACCCTCACGCCCGTCATGGCAACCGGAGTCCGGGTTATTCGCCCCATTCATCAGTGCTAAGCTATATGTCAAATTAACTGGGAAGCGCAAAGGATCTGGCGATTTCCCCCTGTGCAGAGCTCAATTCGGGCGCTGATCCAGCTCTAAACAGGTCCATGACTTGGCTGATTTGCCAGAAACGAATTGATGTTCGATCTTCCCGACCCGTTGCTGCTGGCGCGCATCCAGTTTGCATTTACCGTCAGTTTTCATTTTTTGTTCCCGGCCATCACGATCGGGCTGGCCAGTTACCTCGCCGTTCTCGAAGGCCTTTGGCTGAAGACCGGGCGTGAAGACTACATGAATCTGTTTCGGTACTGGATCAAGATTTTCGCGCTGGTATTCGCCATGGGCGTGGTCTCGGGCATCGTGATGTCCTACCAGTTTGGCACCAACTGGGCGGTTTTCTCTGACAGGGCCGGCCCGATCATCGGCCCGCTGATGGCCTACGAGGTGCTGACCGCCTTTTTCCTGGAGGCCGGCTTCCTGGGCGTGATGCTGTTCGGCATGAACCGCGTGGGCAAGCGCCTGCACTTCACCGCCACGCTGATGGTGGCGCTGGGCACCTTTGTCTCTGCCTTCTGGATCCTGTCGGTGAACAGCTGGATGCAGACGCCAACCGGCTACACGATGAACGCCAACGGTCAGTTCATCTCGGCCGGCAGCTGGCTGGCTATCATCTTCAACCCCAGCTTTCCGTACCGGTTGGTGCATACGCTGTCGGCCGCGTACCTGACCACGGCTTTCCTGGTCGGCGGTGTCGGTGCCTGGCACCTGCTAAAGAACCGTACCAACCCGCGCGCACGGCTGATGTTCTCGATGGCGATGTGGATGGCCGCCATCGTCGCGCCGCTGCAGATCGTGCTGGGTGATATGCACGGCTTGAACACGCTGGAGCACCAGCCGGTGAAGGTGATGGCCATGGAAGGCCACTACCAGAGTCACCCGAATGGCGCGCCACTGATCCTGTTCGGTATTCCGAACAGCGCCGAAGGCCGGGTCGATTACGCGGTGGAAATCCCGAAGCTGTCCTCGCTGATCCTCAAGCACGACCTCAACGCTCCCCTGGCCGGGCTGGACACCGTGCCCGCTGCCGACCACCCGCCTGTGGGTGTGGTGTTCTGGTCGTTTCGCATCATGGTCGGCCTGGGTTTTCTGATGGCTGGCCTGGGCATGCTCAGCCTGTGGGCCCGCGCAAAGGGTCGGCTGTACGAATGGAAGGGGCTGCACCGCTTCGCGCTGGCCATGGGGCCGTCGGGCCTGGTCGCGGTGCTGGCGGGCTGGATCACCACCGAGGTGGGGCGCCAACCGTGGACCATTTACGGCCTGATGCGCACGGCCGAATCGGCCTCACCCCTCGCGGCGCCCGCCGTGGCGGTATCGCTGGTGGCGTTTGTGGTCGTGTATTTCGTGGTCTTTGGCGCCGGGGTGCTCTACATCCTGAAGCTGATGGCCAAGGCCCCGGAGGTGCAAGAGCCGGAGCCGCCCCATATTCCCATGCGAACGGCCGGCACCACGCCTGCCGCGGCGCTGAGGCCTGACGTACTGCCAACCAAATGAGGCGACCCCCATGACCATCGATCTCACCATCATCTGGGCCTTCATCATCGTGGCGGCCGTGTTCATCTACGTGGTGCTGGATGGCTTCGACCTGGGCATCGGCATCCTGTTTCGCTCTTTCGCCGTGGGCCAGGACCGCGACACCGCCATGAACAGCATCGCCCCAGTGTGGGACGGCAACGAGACTTGGCTGGTGCTGGGCGGCGGCGGGCTGCTCGCCGCCTTTCCCCTGGCCTACGGGCTGATCCTCTCGGCCTTGTACGCACCCATCATCGCCATGCTCCTGGCCCTGGTGTTTCGCGGCGTGGCGTTCGAGTTTCGCTGGCGCGACCCGGCCCACCAGGGTTACTGGGATTTGGCGTTCAGCGGCGGGTCGCTGCTGGCGGCCGTGTCGCAAGGGGTGGTCCTGGGCGCGCTGCTGCAAGGCGTTGCCGTCGAGGGCCGTGCCTATGCGGGCGGCTGGTGGGACTGGCTCACACCGTTTTCACTGCTCACGGGTGTGTCTGTGGCCATCGCCTATGCCTTGCTGGGCTCTACTTGGCTGGTCATGAAGACCGAAGGCCGTCTGCAGCAACAGGCCCGGACCATGGCCTGGTGGCTTGGCGGCGCCACGCTGGCCGCCATCGTGGCGGTGAGTGTTGCAACCCCGTTCCTCAATGCCGCCTACTTCGACAACTGGATGCGCTGGCCCACCATCCTGGCCGTGGCACCCGTGCCCGTTCTGGTGGCGCTGGCCAGCGTCGCCTTCGCGCGTCGCCTGCGGGCCGGACATGAGCGGGCACCGTTCCTGCTGACGCTCGCCATCTTTTTCCTGTGTTTTGTCGGACTGGGCATCAGCGTTTTTCCGTATGTGGTCCCCGGTGCCGTCACCATCTGGGCGGCAGCCACTGATCGCAGTAGCCAGATCTTCATGCTCTGGGGCGTCGGCCTGGTGCTGCCCATCATCCTCGTCTACACCGCGTGGGCGTACTGGGTGTTCCGCGGCAAGGTGGGTGCGCACGGGTACCACGCATGAAGCGGTCCATGCTCGGTTGGCCCGCCATCGCGACACCGCCCCGTGATGAGCCGCAGTCCCTGTGGTCCCGTCTGCTCTGGATGGCGGGCATCTGGGCTGCCAGCATCGCCGCCTTGCTGGCCGTGGCCATGCTGCTGCGCCTGGTGCTCAAGACTTGAGAGTCTGAGCCCACGTTCGGCCCGTTTTCGCGGGTTCGCAACGCCACCCGTGTTCGAATTCCAGCCGCCGGTAGCGGGCCCGTCAGCCATCGTTTAGGGGCCGAACGCGCCCGACGACCTCTGACGGCCTCATGCCGGCACCCGGATGGCCGGGATGCTGCCGTGACCGGTAAAGCGTGGGCACTGACTTGCCCATAGTGGTCAAGCGAGGAATGGCCGCAGCAACCCCAACCCAGTCTTTTGCAGTCATGGGCCGCCCCTCTCTAGATCATCCCGCCGTTGATGGAAATTATTTGCCCGCTGATGTAAGCCGCCCGCTCCGAGGCCAGAAAGCTGACCAGGTCGGCCACTTCCTCAGGCCGCCCGGCGCGCTGCATCGGCACCAGCTTGGCAATGGCGGGGGCATCAAAGCTGGCCTGGCTCATGGACGTGGCGATGATGCCCGGTGCCACGGCATTGACCGTGATGCCCCGGCTGGCCACCTCCAGCGCGAGCGACTTGGTGGCCGAATGCAGCGCGCCCTTGGCGGCCGCATAGTTGACCTGGCCGCGGTTACCCGCCACGGCCGCGACCGAGGTGATGGTGATGATGCGGCCCCAGCGGGTGCGGATCATCGGCATCATCAAAGGCTGGGTAACGTGAAAGAAACCATTGAGCGACACATCGATAACCTGTTGCCACTGCCTCAGCTGCATGCCCGGAAAGATAGCGTCGTCGTGAATGCCGGCGTTGTTCACCAGCACCTGGATCGGCCCATCCACCAAGAGCGCCTCCAGCGCGGCGGTGGTCGTGGTGGCATCAGTGATGTCAAAGGCGAGCGCCTTCGCCTGACCGCCTGCGGCCTGGATAGCATCGACCACGGCTTGGGCGGTCTCCAGGTGGCGGTTGGCGTGCACGATGACATCAAAGCCGTCGGCAGCCAGTTGCCGGCAGATCGCCGCGCCGATGCCGCCACTGCCGCCGGTGACGAGCGCGCGTTTGCGCTCAGGTGTTGTGTTCATGATTTCGGGGGAGTTGTTGCGCTGCGCTGCGGCAGCGCCAGGCCGTGCGCGTCGAGGATGACCGCAGCGCGCCCGCCAAGCAGCAGCCTGGAGCCGGCATGAAGCGTGAAGCTGTAGAGAACCGTGCTGCTGTCGCCGCCAGAACGCTCGGCGTGAATGCTGAGCGCATCGCTCAAATCATCAAGCCGATCGACATGCAGCGTCACGCCACGCACGCTGACCAGGTAGCCCAGGGTGGGGCGCTGGCTGGCGACCACGGAGTCGGCTTCCGCCAGCAAGGCACCATGCACGGCCATGGCCTGCGCGGCATATTCGATGCCGCAAGCCGCGCCCAGCCGACCGTGCGCGCGCAAGGGGTTATTGCTGTCCCGGTGGCTGCTGGCCTCGCAGCAGATCTGCTGCGTGTCCCAGGCGCTCACGCATTCGAGCAGGCACATGCTGCCCTGGTGCGGAATGCGCCGCGCAATATCGGCGTGCTGCAGGGTTGCGGGCACGCGCATCAAAGGCAAGGCGCCACCTGCAGCGCCAGTTGCCGCCCGGGCAGGTAGTCCAGCAGCAGCTCGCGCTGGCTTTGCGTGGCCACACTGCGCAGCAGCGGCAGGCAGCGTGCGGCAGGAATGCGGCTGCGCAGCAGTTCGAGCGCCTCATCGTCCAGAAGCTGCGTCGGCGCGTCGCTCAAGAAGGCACCGGGCGCCAGCTGCCATTGCGCCAGGCTGCGCTGGCTGCGCCGGGGCGCCAGCACCAGCGCCACGCCAAATGTGTCTGGCAAAGGCCGTACGCT
>VMTC01000073.1 GCA_013791765.1 Rhodoferax sp. | reverse complement strand
TCTGGCTGGAGCCGACCGTCAGCCGTATCGGGGCGGCGTCCTTGGCACTGGGCTTGATGGCAGCCGGTGCCGGGATGCAGCTGAGTGCGCTCAACCGGGCCAAAAGCCTGGCGCTGGCGCTGCTGACGATCCGGCATTTGCTGATGCCGCTGGTGGCCTGGGGCTTGTCGCGCCTGTTCGGGCTTGACGCGGTTCAGACCACCATCTTGCTGGCGTTCTCTGCCTTGCCCACGGCATCGAGTTGCTACGTGCTGGCAGCCCGCATGGGCTATGACGGCGCCTATGTTGCGGGCCTGGTAACGGTGTCAACCGTGCTGGGCGTGCTCAGTCTGTCGTTTGCGCTGGGCGTGTTGCGGACTCTGTAGGGTCGCAGCGATTAAGTTACAGCTCAACCTCGTCAATCTGCCACGGGTCCAGGAACTGCGCCGCATAGTGTTCATAGACCCCGGACTGCAGAAAAATATCAAAAATGTCCGGGTCAATATGGCCATTGGCCTTGAAACTGGCCATGATGCTCATGGCCTGCGAGAGCTTCATGCCGAGCTTGTAAGGCCGGTCGCGCGCCGTCAGGGCTTCAAAAATGTCGGCGATCCCCATGATGCGGGCCTGCACTGACATTTGCTCGCGCGTGAGCCCCTTCGGATAGCCCTTGCCATCCATGCGCTCATGATGGCCCCCAGCATACTCTGGCACATTCTTGAGGTGGCTTGGCCAGGGCAGCTGCTCGAGCATCTTGATGGTGGCGACAATGTGGTAGTTGATGGTGTCGCGCTCAGCCAAGGTCAGGGTACCGGCACGAACCGTCAGGTTTTCGATTTCGTCAGCGCTGAGGAATTCAGTCTCAACCCCCTCCACGTTGCGCCAGCGCCGTCCATTGCCAATGTCGCGCACGTGCTGCATCGACATCTCCGGCATGGACTCAGAACCCACATTGGCGCAGCGCAAAAAATCTCGATCTGCATCGAGCGACGCAATCCTCTCCTGGCAGTCGGCCAGGACATCGGACTCTGCTGCGGCATCGGTACACCCGCGCAAACTCAGTTGCTGACGCAGCGCCTGCAGCTCGACGTCGCGCTTGAGCACCTCAAAGCGCGTGTCGATCAAGTGGATGCGGTCAAACAGAGTGTGTAACTTGGTGGCCTTGTCCACCACGTGCACCGGCGTGATGATCTTGCCGCAGTCGTGCAACAAGCCCGCAATTTTGAGCTCATAGCGGTCGCGCTCGTCCATCTTGAACCCAGCCAGCGGACCCGTTGTGGTGGCCGAAACAGCATCGGCCAGCAGCATGGTCAGCGCTGGCACGCGCTGGCAGTGACCGCCGGTATAGGGCGATTTTTCATCAATCGCCAGGTTGATCAGGCTGACGAAGGATTCAAACAAATCCTCCAGCTGCGTCATCAGCAAGCGGCTGCTCAGGGCGATGGCGGCCTGCGAAGCAAGCGACTCCGCCAGGCTTTGGTCAGCCGTTGAGAAAGACACCACTTTGCCGGTGTCGGGCGCCTGCGCGTTGATGAGCTGCAGCACACCGATGACCTCCCCCTCGTGATTTTTCATGGGCACCGCCAGCATCGACTGCGAGCGGTAACCGGTACGGGCATCAAACAGGCGCGTGCCGGAGAAATCAAAATCGGGTGTATCGGATGTGCTGTAGGCATCCGCAATGTTGACAGTCTGGCTGTGAATCGCGGCGTACGCCGCCACCAGCGAACCGTTGGGCACGCCGCTGTCGTCGTACAAAAGCAGATCGGGAAAACTGATGGCAACCCCTGAGGTGCCACCCATGGCAATGCCCAGCGAGTCGGTCCGCAATGTCTCAAAGCGAAGCGTGCGACCGTCCTCCATCATCCGGTACAAGGTGCCGCCATCGGCATGCGTGATGGTTTTGGCGGCCAGCAGGATTTGTTCCAGTAGCCGCGTGATGTCACGCTCTTTGGAGAGTGAAGCGCCTATGTCATTGAGCTGCTCAAGTCGCTTGAGCAAAGCGCCAACAGAATCCATTCTCACAACCTTGTGGGATCACGGCTTGAGCAAGACCTTCAGCACATTTTGCAGTCGCCGCGCCACGTCAACTTCAAATTGAGTGGCCAACACAGCAGCAGTGTCCTGGCCCCAGGTTTGCGCGGGGGCTGGATCGTTGCGTTTAGTCAGCAGTTGCAGTTGCAGCAGGCGCCGCTCGCTCAGATGTTGCGCAGGTGTGGGCAACTCGGCCGCCATTTCAAGTCGCAGCAACGCCGTGCTGGCGTCGCCCGCAGGCACTTGGGTCAACGCTTTGGCCCAGTTGCCGCGGCCCGTAGCGGTAACGCGGCTACCCAATTCCTGCAACGAGGGCATTTGATCGGAAGAGCGCTGCTCCCACGCCGCCAGCATTTGCGTCAGCGCCTCGCCGTGTGCTTGCGCCGCCAGCTTGCGCAAGGTCAATTGAGCGTGTTCCAGCGCGTCGCGCTGCGCGCGAAACGCGGTGTCGCCCAAACGGGGGGCTTCTTGCCAGGGACCAGCGGCAAAAGGACGCGCCTCGCGGCCATCACGGGCATCGCGACGCGGTGCCCGATCATCCGGTCGAACAGCAAAACTGGCATCCCGCGGGCCACGCCCGGCGTCTCTGGCACTGTCGCGGCCACCGTCTTTTCGCTCGCCAAACTTGGCGCCACGTCCCATCGGCGCTGGCTCGGCCTTTTTCATGCCGGGGCGGTCATCACCGCGCACTGCCACGACCGGGCGCGGTGCGGCTTTGGGCGGTGGCGGCGGCGTAACGGGTTCAGCGGGTTCGGCGGACTCAAGCGCAGCAGACGCCTCAACCGGCTCAGTCGATTCAGTCGGTGCTGGCACTTCCTGGCTAGACGGTGTCTCCATCGGCTCGTTATTTGCTTCTGTATTGATAGCTACTTGCGCATTATCTACGGGGGCTAGAGCCCTATTTGACTCATTTTCTTGAGGCGTCGGCAGCGCGGCTTGCGCCGCTTTGGCCTGGGCCTGACCGTGCAAGGCGGCCTCCAGTGCACTCATGGCGCTGCGAATCAGCTGCGCATCACCGGCGGCATTGGCCGCTTCAAGTGCCTTGGCGGCATCGAGGACGGTACGGTCGCGTTCACCCAGCGCCGCATCGGCCTTTTCACGCTCTGCCGTCTTGCGGTTGAAGGCTTCGTCGATCGGCTTGCGAAAGGCGTCCCACAGCTTTTGTTCCTGGCGTCGCTCCAAAGGCACCACATGGGTCTCGGCCTGCCAGCGTTGTTGCAGGGCCTTGACGGCATCAATATGCAGCACGGGCTCGGCACCGAGCGCGCGGGCTTCGTCGATCAGGGCGTGGCGCGTGACCAGGCTCTGTTTCTGCAAGGCCTCCAGAGGCGCGGCGGCCTTGTCAATAGCCGCTTTCCAGAGCGGCTGCAGCTCGGCAAACATCTTTTCGCCAACATGGCCGCCCTCACGCCAACGGTCACCAAACTGGTGCAGCAGACGGTTGAAGCCCTTCCAGTCGTCGTCCAGTGCCACCGGGTTGGCGGCAGCCCAAGCGTTGACTTCTTCAATCAGCGCCAGGCGCTGAGCCCGATGCTCGGCCGACTCGGCCTTGACTTTTTCCAGCCAGGCCTCGACGACCTTGTAGGCCTCGTTGCAGGCATCGTCAAAGCGCTTCCATAGACCGTGATTGGGCACACCACCCTGATCGGTCTGTTTCCACTGATCACGCAGCGTGCGCAGGCTTTCTTGCATCTTGCGTCCACCGATCGCCTGCCCTTGCGGGCGAGTCAGCAAGCCTTCGGCCTTGGCTACCAGCTCTTCGCGCAGTTGGTCGGCACGCCAACGTTGCCAGCCTTCCAACTCGCCGGCAGCCGCCAGCGCAGCGTGAGCCTGGTTCTCCAGTTTGTCGTCGATGATTTTGCCGAATTCCTTGAGCGCATTGCGCAAGGCACTGGCGGCACCGGCACTCGCCTTGCCGTGGCCTTCGGCCACTTCTTGCTCTAATTTCAGGAGCGCATCGCGAACAACTGTCAGGGCCTGCGCCTTGATTTCAGGGTCAATCTTGGCTTTTTGGGGCTTGGCTGCGGCTTCCAACGGCACACCGCGCATTACGCGCAACTCATCGGCCCACACCGGCACCGGCGGCAAGGCCGCTGCCGGGTCACTGGCCGCAGCCACGGCCTGGGCCAAAGCATTCTTGAAAGCATCCCACACCAACAACAGCTGCGCACGCGACGCATCGAGCAAGGGAGGGAACTTGGTGTCAACGCTGGGCCAATTGGCGTCACCCGACAAGGCCAGCGCCTGGGCCTGCCAGTGCTCCACATCAGCCTGCAAAGCCTCCAGCACGGTCTGCGCATCGCGCCATGGCTTGGTCGACAGAACCTCAATGCGCTGGGCCAGCAGCACCGCCGCTTCGCGCTGCACCTGCACCCGATGCTGCAGGTCTTCAATTACCTTGACGCGGTCGCTGAGCTGGCCTTTGAGCGTCGCCAACGGCTCCTTGCTCAATGGCGCACCCGCTTTGGCGGCATCGCGCTGCCAGGCCATGGCATCGGCAATGTTCAGCTTGGTCGAGCCCATCAGGGCTTGCGCCTTGTCAGCCCATTCTTGCCCAATCGACTCCTGCGTCTTGCTGCGCTTGATCTCTTCAAGCTTCTCGCGCAGCAGTTTGGCCGCACCTTTGTCTTTGGCACTGAGCTCCTTGAACACCGCCTGAATGTGCTCGGCGCTGGGCGCCGTGGCCAACCAGTCACGGATGCGCGCCGTGCGGTCGCCTGAAGTGTGGGCCGAAAAAGCGCCGCCGGTCATCGCGTCCAGCGGATGGGGCTCATGGGCTTTGACCGGAGTGGGCGTCACGTCGGGCGCTTGAACAGTTTTGTTGAGGGCAGAAAAAGGAAACATGAATCGCACAAGCAAAGAATAGGAAAGATCCCCGTCACTTCTCGGACAGGGCGGAACCGCTATTTTCGCCGCTATTTCATGGATGTCACAAAAAGTCTGTTGATCAAGCGCATATTGCTAAAAATCAAGCTTCTCTTTCGGCGCCTACGCTACGGTTCGGGTCATGCTGATGGGCAATTTCAGCCGTCGTAACAATCGAATTTAGAATAAAGACTCCACTCATTATTGTTGACTCGATATATAAACTACACCTAGAATCCGCCGTCCCTGCTAAAACACAGGGATAACCCGAACCCGCTGCCGATCCCGGCATAGTCAAATCTCTGCACTACACCCACGACATACATCGCAGGATATTGATAGCGTACCAACCTAAACGAGGTGCCCGTCGGCGCTGAACTGCTTGCAGTGCAAAACCGAAAAGCCCCCGCGAACGAAGGAAGAGCTATGACAGCGTCTGAGAAATTTACCTTGGGTCTACGGTCTTTTGCGACCGTCATTACCAAAGGCGTCTTTGAAATCACCCACAGCAGCTTTGCCCTGATCGGTCTGGCTGTTATTTTTAGCATCATCGCCCTCACGGCACGCCCCGAACTGCGCCAGCTTGGCGAAGTCAAGCTGTTTAGCTGGCTGCAAATGCGCCAGGTCGTAGAGACCGGTCTCGAAAGCGAGCCTGATGCAATTGACCGCGCGACCGCCAGCCACCCGAAGGATCTGCCCAAGCAGCAGGCCGCGGTGGCGTATTGGTTGAGTAAAAAGTACCGCGTGGCCCCTGAACCTGTGAGTGCTCTGGTGGCGGAGGCCTACAAGCTCAGCGTTCGCACCAAGCTTGACCCCACGCTGATCCTGGCGGTGATGGCGATTGAATCGGGCTTTAACCCCTTTGCCCAGAGCCCGGTGGGCGCTCAGGGCCTGATGCAGGTCATGACGCATATCCACCGCGACAAGTACGCCGGCTTTGGCGGTCAACTTGCTGCCTTTGACCCCGTTACTAACTTACAAGTCGGCGTGAAGGTTCTGCAGGAATGCATCAAGCGCGCTGGCTCCATTGAAGGCGGGCTGCGTTATTACGTGGGCGCCGGCAATTTGGAAAACGACGGCGGCTACGCCGGTAAAGTCATCGCCGAGCATGCACGCCTGCAAATGGTGGCGCAGGGTCGCGCCGTACCGATCTTCCGCCCCCAAGCGGCGCCCGCTCCCGCTCCAGCACCTATCGTGCCCGAAAACGAGCCGGAAACAGTGGCCATATTGTTCAATTCCTGACACCAGTGGCCCGCTGAGTCGGGTCAGATGAGTTGCAGCGTCAGTTAAACTCGGGCGGCACGCGACTGGCGATAGGCACTCGGGCCCCTTAAGGGCTTGAGTCGCTGAAGTGGGAACACCACGGGGAAGCGTGCCGCATGGCCACTGTGGTCACTGTGATTAGCCGTTCGCCTGGGCAGCCCTGGGATCATGCACTTGATCCCCAGGCCCATTGTCTACAAGGACACTGCCATGTTCCACCGCAACACTCTCATCGAACAAACCGATCCTGAAATTTTTGCTGCTATTGCCGCAGAAAACATGCGCCAAGAGCAGCACATTGAGCTGATCGCCAGCGAAAACTACGCCTCGCCCGCAGTCATGGCTGCGCAGGGAACACAGCTGACTAATAAGTATGCCGAAGGCTACCCCGGCAAACGCTACTACGGCGGCTGCGAGTTTGTCGACATTGCCGAACAGCTGGCCATAGACCGCGTCAAACAAATTTTTGGCGCCGATTGCGCCAACGTGCAGCCCCATTGCGGCGCGTCCGCCAATGAAGCCGTGTTTCTGGCCTTTTTGAAGCCCGGCGACACCATCATGGGCATGAGCCTGGCCGAAGGCGGCCACCTGACGCATGGCATGGCGCTGAACATGAGCGGCAAGTGGTTCAACGTGGTGTCCTACGGCCTGAATGACAAAGAAGAGATCGACTACGACGCGATGGAGCGCAAAGCCCATGAGTCCAAGCCCAAGCTGATCATCGCCGGCGCCTCGGCCTACAGCCTGCGCATTGACTTTGAGCGCTTTGCCAAGGTCGCCAAAGACGTGGGAGCGATCTTCATGGTCGACATGGCGCACTACGCTGGCCTGATTGCCGCAGGCATCTACCCCAACCCGGTGCCGCACGCCGACGTGGTGACCAGCACCACCCACAAGAGCCTGCGCGGCCCGCGCGGCGGCATCATCCTGATGAAGGCGCAGCACGAGAAAGCCATCAACAGCGCCATCTTCCCCGGCTTGCAAGGCGGCCCGCTGATGCATGTGATAGCTGCCAAGGCGGTCGCATTCAAAGAAGCGCTGCAACCTGATTTCAAGCTGTACCAGCAACAGGTGCTGACCAATGCGCGCATCGTGGCTGAAACACTGGTGTCGCGCGGCCTGCGCATTGTGAGTGGCCGCACGGAGTCTCATGTGATGCTGGTCGACCTGCGCGCCAAGGGCATCACCGGCAAAGAGGCTGAGGCCGTGCTGGGCAGCGCCCACATGACCATCAACAAAAATGCCATCCCGAACGACCCGGAGAAACCCATGGTGACCAGCGGCGTGCGCATCGGCACCCCCGCCATGACGACCCGCGGCTTTAAGGACGAAGAGGCTCGCATGACAGCCAACCTGATTGCCGACGTGCTGGACAACCCGCGTGATGAAGCCAACATCACGGTTGTGCGCACCAAGGTCAACGCGCTCACGGCACGGTTTCCGGTGTA
>VMTC01000103.1 GCA_013791765.1 Rhodoferax sp. | reverse complement strand
TGGCCTACGACATTGCCAAGGCCATGATGGACGGCTTTAACCGCCACTACCGCCTGTTCAGAACCGAATCTGGTCGCGCCAAGCACCGCTTTGAGACGGCAGACTGGCACGGCCAGCAGCGCGCCCAGCGCGACCGCATCGAGTTTTATGACTTGCGCGTGCGTGAAGCGTCCAACCGGCTGGTGCGCGAGTTCAAGGCCGACGAGCAGCCAATGGAGGTCTGGCAGCAGGTCAAGCTGCATTACATCGGCCTGCTGGTGGACCACCACCAGCCCGAGCTGGCCGAAACCTTCTTCAACTCGGTCACCACCAAAATCCTGCACCACAGCTATTTTCAGAACGACTTCATCTTTGTGCGCCCGGCCGTGAGCACCGAGTACATCGAAAACGACGAGTCCGAGGCCAGCCCCACCTACCGCTCCTACTACCCCACGCACGACAGCCTGGCCCAGGTGCTGGTGCAGATGGTGACTGACTTTGATCTGCGCTGCCCCTTTGCCGACCTGGCGGGCGATGCGGCCCAGGTGCAGGCGGCCATGGCCGAGCAGTTGGGCGATGCCAAGCTGCGCGCCAATTTTCAGTTCCAGGTGCTGTCGGGCTTGTTTTTTCGCAACAAGGGTTGCTACATCGTCGGCAAGCTGATCAATGGCTTTAACGAGTTTGGTTTTGCCCTGCCGGTGCTGCACAACAAGGCCGGCGAGCTGGTGATCGACGCGGTTTTGTTTGGAGAGGATGACTTGCTGATGCTGTTCAGCTTTGCGCGCGCTTATTTCATGGTGGACATGGAAATACCCTCAGCCTACGTGCAGTACCTGCGCAGCATGATGCCGCGCAAGCCGCGCAATGAAATTTACAACGCGCTGGGCCTGGCCAAGCAGGGCAAGACGCTGTTTTACCGCGACTTCCTGCACCACCAGCGCCACTCCACGGACAAGTTCCGCATCGCGCCCGGCATCAAGGGCATGGTGATGCTGGTGTTTGATTTGCCCTCGTTCCCCTACGTGTTCAAGGTCATCAAGGACTTTTACCCGCCGCCCAAAGACACCACGCGCGAGCAGATTCAGGGCAAATACCTGTTGGTCAAGCAGCACGACCGGGTCGGGCGCATGGCCGACACGCTCGAATACAGCGAAGTGGGTTTTCCGCGCGCACGCTTTGACGATGAACTGATCGCCGAGCTGGAGAAATTCGCGCCCAGCCAGCTCGAGGTCAGCGACCGCGACGGCGATGGTCGCGTTGAGGTCATCATCAAGCACGTCTACATTGAACGTCGCATGATTCCGCTCAACATCTACCTGCAAGAGGCTTTTGACGCGGGCGGTGCCAACCCGCAGGACACCAGCCCAGCAGCAACGCGGGCGCGCGAGCAGATCGAGCGCGGCGTGGTCGAGTACGGCAACGCCCTGAAAGACCTGGTGGCCGCCAACATCTTCCCCGGCGACATGCTCTGGAAGAACTTTGGCATCACGCGCCATGGCAAGGTGGTGTTTTACGACTACGACGAGATCGAATACATAACAGACTGCAACTTCCGCCAAGTGCCGCAGGCCCGCAACGAAGAAGAAGAAATGTCGGGCGAGGTCTGGTACAAGGTCGGCCCGCACGACGTGTTCCCCGAGACCTTTGCGCCCTTCCTGCTTGGCAACCCTGCCGTGCGCAAGGTGTTCATGAAGCACCACGCCGACTTGCTGGACGCCGCCTTCTGGCAAAGCCACAAAGAGCGCATCCAGGCCGGCCATGTGTACGACGTGTTTCCCTATGACCAGGCCAAGCGCTTTCACCCAGAGATCGGCGATGCCGCGGTGCCCTTGTCGATCTGATGTTGCTCGTTTTTGTAGAGCTGCCCGTGCAATCCACACGCGGGCTGAACCTGTTTTTAACTGAAAGGACTTGATATGAATGACTCTATCGTGATCGTCAGCGCTGCCCGCACCCCCCTGGGCAGTTTTCAGGGCGACTTTGCCGGCCTCGCGGCCCACGACCTGGGCGGCGTCGCCATCGGGGCCGCTTTAACGCGTGCCAGCGCTAATTCCAAACTCACGCCTGACATGGTCGACGAGCTGATCTTTGGCAACTGCCTCATGGCCGGCCAGGGCCAGGCCCCGGCGCGCCAAGCCGGTTTCAAAGGCGGCCTGCCCAACAGCACCGGTGCCGTCACGCTGTCCAAAATGTGCGGTTCTGCCATGCGCGCCGCCATGTTCGCCCACGACATGCTGCAGGCCGGCAGTGCCGACGTGCTCATGGCCGGCGGCATGGAGAGCATGACCAACGCGCCCTACTTGCTGCAAAAAGCGCGCGGCGGCTACCGCATTGGCCACGACCGCATTTTTGACCACATGATGCTCGACGGCCTGGAAGACGCCTACGAAGCGGGACGCTCCATGGGCACCTTTGGCGAGGACTGCGCCGCCAAATACGGCTTTACCCGTGCGCAGCAAGACGCTTTTGCCACCACCAGCGTGCAGCGCGCCCAAGCGGCGACCAGCTCGGGCGCCTTTGCGGCAGAAATCGCGCCGGTGACGATCAAGGGCCGCGCCGGCGACACCGTGATCTCCATCGACCAGGGCCCCGGCAAGGTCAAGCTCGACAAGATTTCGTCTTTAAAGCCAGCTTTCAAGAAAGACGGCACCATCACCGCGGCCAGCAGCTCCAGCATCAACGACGGCGCTTGCGCGCTGCTGCTGATGCGAGCCTCCACCGCCGCCAAGCTCGGCTGCCAGCCGCTGGCGCGGATCGTCAGCCACGCGGTGCACGCCCAAGAACCCGAATGGTTCTCCACAGCGCCCATCGGTGCCAGCCAAAAAGCCCTGGCCAAAGCCGGCTGGGCGGTGCAAGACGTGGACCTGTGGGAAGTCAATGAAGCTTTTGCGGTGGTGCCGATGGCGCTGATGCACGAACTCAAGCTCAGCCACGACATCGTCAACGTCAACGGCGGCGCCTGCGCGCTGGGCCACCCGATTGGCTGCAGCGGCGCCCGCATCATCGTCACGCTCTTGTACGCGCTGCAGGCCCGCGGCCTGAAAAAGGGCCTGGCCACACTGTGCATCGGTGGTGGTGAAGGCACCGCCGTGGCGCTGGAAATGCTATAAATTAAATAGCTACTAACGCAATATCTACGTGGGCTAGAGCCCTATTTCTTATAAATTATTGCCCATTTCAAGAGAGCCTGCCCGATGCTGTTAACCCAAGACCAGGAAATGATCCGCGACGCGGTGCGCGCCTTTGCCCAGGCCGAACTCTGGCCCAACGCCGCCAAGTGGGACAAGGAGCACAGCTTTCCCAAAGAAGCGCACAAAGGGCTGGCCGCGCTGGGCGCCTACGGCATCTGCGTGCCCGAAGAACTGGGCGGGGCCGGCATGGACTACCTGACGGTGGCGCTGGTGCTGGAAGAAATCGCCGCTGGTGACGGGGGCACCAGCACCGCCATCAGCGTCACCAACTGCCCGGTCAACGCCATCTTGATGGCTTATGGCAATGCCGCGCAGAAGCAGCAATGGCTCACGCCCCTGGCGCAAGGTCAGTGGCTCGGTGCCTTTTGCCTGACCGAGCCGCATGTGGGCTCGGACGCGTCCGGCCTGCGCACCACGGCCACGCGCGAAGGCGATGCTTACGTCATCAACGGCGTCAAGCAGTTCATCACCAGCGGCCAGAACGGCGACGTGGCCATCGTGATTGCCGTCACCGACAAGGGCGCGGGCAAGAAGGGCATGAGCGCCTTCATCGTGCCGACCAGCGCGCCCGGTTATGTGGTGGCAAGGCTTGAAGACAAGCTCGGCCAGCACTCCAGCGACACCGCGCAGATCAACTTTGACAACTGCCGTATTCCGGTCGAGAACCTGATCGGTCAGGAGGGCGAGGGCTACCGCATCGCCCTGGGTGCCTTGGAAGGCGGGCGCATCGGCATTGCCGCGCAAAGCGTGGGCATGGCGCGCAGTGCCTTTGAAGTGGCGCTGGCCTACGCCAAAGAGCGGCAAAGCTTTGGCACCGCCATCTTCAACCACCAGGCGGTGGGCTTCAGATTGGCCGACTGCGCCACGCAGTTGGAGGCCGCGCGCCAGCTCATCTGGCACGCCGCATCCTTGCGCGATGCCGGTCGCCCGTGCCTGAAAGAAGCCGCCATGGCCAAGCTCTTTGCCAGTGAGATTTCAGAAAAAGTCTGCAGCGCAGCGATCCAGACGCTGGGCGGCTACGGTTATGTCAGCGACTTCCCGGTCGAGCGCATCTACCGCGACGTGCGCGTCTGCCAGATCTATGAAGGCACCTCGGATGTGCAGAAGATCATTATTCAAAGGGCTTTGGGTTAAAGGATGCCGCGGTTGAATCCTGATTCGATAGCGCCGTAACGGCTTAAGCTGCACCGGCCCAGGGGCGACAATCGGGGCCCAAGAAGCCCCATTCCAAACCCAAGAGCAGCGACATGACCCAAGACCCGAATCCAGCCAACGAATTGAAGCCACAAACGTTGTGCGAAGCCTGCGCCGGCATCCAGCGCAACTGGCGCCGCGCCCCGGGGCACGCCGAACTGGTGCAAGGCGCCAACCGCAAAGAAGTGCGCAGTCATGGCCAAGTCGCCATCACCCAATATCGCTGCGACCGCTGTGGCACCGCCTGGGAGTACGAGAACGACAAGGTCAACCTGCACGCGGGCTGGTCGGTGCTGGTGCGCTAAACGGCAGGGCCTTCTTAGCTCGCCACCACCACCCGATTGCGCCCGGCGGCCTTGGCCTCATACAGCGCCTTGTCTGCCGCCAGCAGCAAAGCGTCCACCGTCACGCCCTGCGCCGGAAACTGCGCCAGCCCGATTGAAATCGTGACGCAGCCCAGGTCTTTAGCGCCGGCATGCAGCACCAGCTCCTGCACCTCCTGGCGCACCCGCTGGGCGCGCTCCAAAGCGAGCTGCTCGGTGATGTCCGCCAGCACGATGGTGAACTCCTCGCCGCCAAAGCGCGCCGCCACGTCGCTGCCGCGCGTCTGCCTGTGCAGCACTTGCGCCACCTCGCGCAGCACCTGGTCGCCCACCTCATGGCCGTGCTCGTCGTTAAAGCGCTTGAAGTGGTCAATGTCAATCATCATCAGCGCCAGGCCAGCGTAATCGCCTTTGGCTTGCTGGCGCACGGCGCGCAGCAATTCGCGCTGCGATGACTCGTCGAAGAAGCGCCGGTTGTACAAGCCGGTCAAGACGTCGCGGATGGCGGCCTGGCGCAAGGACTCACGCAGCTTCAGGTTGCCGATGGACAGGCCCACCTGTTCGAGTGCAAAACGCCGGCTGCCTTCAATTTCCAGGCTTTCCTGCGGGTCGCTCACCAGGTCGGCCTCCAGCACCACGATGCCCAGCAACTCAGCGTAGGCCATCAAGGGCAGGCATTGAATATTGTTGCTGTTGTGCTCACTGGCGTACGCGGACTGCAAGTGCGCGCAGGAGGCCGTGCCGGTCTCAAACGGTTGGTGAAACGGTTGACGCAAGCGCGCGGCCCAGCACTCACCGGCTTCAAAGGAATCGACATAGCTTTTGTCACCCCAGGTAAAAGCCTGGTGCAAGGGGCCTGGCTCAGCGTCTGCCAAATACAGGGCGCCGCTGGCCGCGCGCATCAAGGGCGGCAGGTGCTGCTTGAGCAGACCTGCGGCCTCCCCCAGGTCGGCGCAAGACTGCAGAAAGCGGCTGAGCTCGGACAAGCCCTGCACCTGCGCATTGCGGCTTGCGGCCATGGTCAGCAAGCGCGACAACTCGACATTGCGCTCATCGACCGCGTGCTGGGCGGTCTCGCTCTGAAGGCTCGCTTGGCGAAAGCGCTGCAGCAGTCCCGCCAGCAGGATCAGATTGACCAGGATCGACACGCCAAGAATCAAGTAATAATTTTTGACTTCCTGCTCAATGTCGGTTTGCACCTGGTTGGTTCGGCGCACGTGGTCGGTGCCCAACGCGCGTAAGGCCACGCGCACCGCGATCATGGTCTGGTTATCCGAGTCCGTGAGTATCGATTCCACCGCTTCGCCGGAGCGCCCTTCACTCTTGAGGCTCACGGCGCGGTCAAGGTCCTGCAACTTGGCTGCGATGGCTTTGTCCAACACATCAAGCGGCGCCAGCGCCGACGGGTCTTCACTCAGGGCGATTCCGAGTGCCGCGCGAGACAGCCGCAGTTGCGCCAGCGCGGTGTAGTAAGGCTGCAAATAGGGCGCGCGGCCGCTGAGCAAAAAGCCGCGCTGTCCGGTCTCTGCATCCTGGATCTGGCTTGTCATGTCACTCAAGGCCTTGCTGACCCGCAGCGAATGACTGATGACTTCGCGTGAGTCGGCCAGGCGCGACAGGCTGCGCTGCGTCAACACCACAGTGGCAAATATGGCAGCGATCAGCAGCACCCAGATGGCCGAGGTCAGATGGCGGTAGTGTGGGTGTTGATCAACGTTGGCGTTCGACATCGGTGTTTCCAGGGCTTGGCTCGCCAGACGAAGCGAGGCTGCCCGTGGACGAGTGGGTTGAAGGCCGCTCCTGTGCAGCCCAACCAAACAACTGCACACTGTGCATCGTTGCACGGAACTCCTCTGTGCGCTGGCGCGCATAGAGGCAGGCATTTGCCGCGCCGGCCTGACCGTGCCCGCTTTTTGACGCCCTTTTGTGCGAAAACGCACAGACCACAGCAGTTTGCCGGGCTAGTCTTGCAACAAATGCCACCGTGCATGCCAGTCATCTGTGCCAGCACATCCCGTTCTGGCTCGCGTTTTTCTCAACTCAAAGGAATTACCATGTCCACCCGAGACGAATACATCGCCAAAATGAAACTGCAACTCGACGAGCTCGACGCGCAAATGACAAAGCTCGAAGCCAAGGCGCAGGCCGCCAAGGACGATGCGCACGACAAATACAAGGAAGAAATGGCCAAGCTGCGCCACCAGTCCAAGTTGGCCAAAGGCAAGCTTGACGACTTGATGGACGCAGGCGAAGACAAATGGGACGCCCTGGTCGCCGAGATGGAAAAAGTCCGCGACGCCTTCAAGCACTCCTTCAGCTACTTTAAGTCGCAGCTCTAAGCCGTTAGCCCGGTCCGGCGCGCTGCAGCGCAGCCGCAGACGCATTGATGTCAAAATGCCGACTGTGAGCCCCACAGTCTGCATGAAAATCGGCCAACAATTGCTGTTGCACCTCAGCCTCAGCAGGCTCCGGATTAACTCCGTAAATAATAGCTACACACGCCCTTTTCACGAGGGCTAATGGCGGAAAACGTCTAGAAAATGCCGCATACCCATCGCCGTTCGACGCTCTGGTCTTTGCTTGCATTTCTCGGTTTGACCCTGCCGTGGCTCAACCCGTTTGCACCCGGCCCCACGCCCACTGTACTGCCCTGGCTGATGGCGTTGGTGGGCCTTGCCTGCGTGCTGCCGTGGGCAGCGCAGGCGCGTGCTGCCCAGTTGGGCGCACTGGCGGCAAGCGCCTGGCTGCTGGCCGCGCTGCTCAGTGCCGTGCTCGGATTGCTGCAGTACTTTGGGGTGAGCAGCGCCTTTGCGCCCTGGGTCAACCCCACCGACCTGGGCCAGGCCTATGCCAACCTGCGCCAGCGTAACCAGTTCGCCACGCTCACCAACATCGGGCTGGCGGCCCTGCTGTGGTGGCAGGCGCAGGGTTTTGCCACGCCGCGCCTCATGCCCACGAGCACCACGCCCCGGCAGGCCGCGCGGCCAGCGTGGCAGATGGAGGCGGCGCTGGCCGCGGCGGTGTTGCTGGCGCTGGGCAACGCGGCGTCCTCCTCGCGCACTGGCGCGGTGCAACTGCTGTTGTTGACGCTGCTGGCCACGCTCTGGCGCGTGCCTGGCAGCGGCTGGCGCCAGTCGGCGCTGGGGCTCATGCTGACTGCCGTGCTGGCCTACGCGGGGGCGGCGCTGGCGCTGCCGCTGCTGCTCGGGCAAGACCTGCAGGCCGTGGGCATGCTGGCGCGGCTGCAGCAGGGCGACTCGGCCTGCGCCAGTCGCCTGACCCTGTGGGCCAATGTGCTGCACCTGATCGCGCAGAGGCCCTGGTTGGGGTGGGGCTGGGGCGAACTCGATTACGCGCACTTCATCACGCTCTACCCGGGCCTGCGCTTTTGCGCCATTCTGGACAACGCCCACAACCTGCCACTGCACCTGGCGGTGGAACTGGGCTTGCCCCTGGCGCTGGCCGTGTGCAGCGCGGGCCTGTGGCTGATGGTGCGCGCCAAGCCCTGGCGCGAGCGGGACGCGACGCGGCAACTGGCCTGGTCGG
>VMTC01000068.1 GCA_013791765.1 Rhodoferax sp. | reverse complement strand
GATCGAAAAGCCGGTCTTGGCCTTGACGAAAGCGGCATCCGCGCGGCCCAGCGGCCCCAGCAGCGCGGCGACTCGGGCCTCGTCCACACGCTGGTCGCCGGCGGTCACCACCAGCACCGCCGCATCGTCAAGCAGCCGCCTGAAGATGATGCTCTTGGCAATCTGCCCGACGACCACGCCGAGCGCATCCGCCGCTTGCTGTGCGGTGCGCGCGGCCTCAGCGAGCATCACGGGTGCATGCGGGTGGCCTTGCGCCTGCAGGCTAGCTGCCACGCGCTGCACCGCGGCTGACAGCGGCTTGGCGGGCGCTTCGACGTTCTGGCGCATCTGACTCATGTCAAGCTGGCCGCTTATTGAACAAGGCCTTGCCAGCACGCGAATTCGTGGGGCGCCCCAAGAAGTCGCTGATGAACTGCCCGGCGTCGATCAACTTGTCCAGGTCGATGCCGGTCTCGATGCCCATGCCGTGCAGCAGGTACACCACGTCTTCGGAGGCCACGTTGCCGGTGGCGCCCTTGGCGTAAGGGCAACCGCCCAAGCCGGCCACCGAGGCGTCAAATTGCCAGACCCCCATTTGCAGGCAGATCAAGGTGTTGGCAAGGGCCTGACCGTAGGTGTCGTGGAAGTGACCGGACACCTCGTCAAGTGTGTAATGCTTGAGCGCGGCCTCCATGGCGCGCTGCACCTTGAGCGGTGTGCCCACGCCAATAGTGTCGGCCACGCCCACATGCTGCACGCCAATCCCGCGCATCAGGCCCGCCAGATAGCTCACGCGCTCGGGCGCAATCTCGCCCTCATAGGGGCAGCCCACGGTGCAGCTCATGGCGCCGCGCACATAAATGCCGGCGGCACGCGCCGCGTCCACCACCGGCGCAAAGCGCTCGATGCTCTGCGCAATGCTGCAGTTGATGTTCTTCTGGCTGAAGGCCTCGCTGGCGGACGCGAACACCACGATCTCATCGGGCCCGCTCTTGAGCGCCGCCTCAAAACCCTGCAGGTTGGGCGTGAGCACCGAGTAGCGCACGCCAGGCAGGCGCGTGATGCCCGCCATCACATCAACGTTGTCGGCCATCTGCGGCACCCATTTGGGCGACACAAAGCTGGTGATTTCAATCTCGCGCAGGCCGGCTGCCTGCAGACGGTGCACCAACTCGACCTTGACCGCCGTGGGCACCGGGGTTTTTTCGTTTTGCAGGCCGTCGCGCGGGCCGACCTCGACTAATTTGACGCGTGTAGGAAGGGGCATAAAAACTCGCTCTAAAAGATGCATTTTCCACGCTATCGACGCGCGCCGCACGCGCCAGCGAATAACAGGCCCGCCCAGGTGCCGGTGTTCATCCTGCCTATCCCCTGCGCTACGACCGGGTGGCGAATGGCGTTAGTGCACACCACCTAGGGTAAACCCTTATACTGCATCACTGTCATTTTTTGAAAGGACACACCATGTCCAAAATTATCGAGTTTATCCAGACTCTGCGCGCTGGCTCCAAGTCTCAAAAAGAACTGGACGACGCTTACATGGCCAGGGCCATCGACCTGTGTGAGCTGGAACGCCGCATCCGCACGCTTGCGCTGCAGGCGCCGGGCTCGTCCTCAAGCCACAGACTGATTTGAAGGAGCCCATGATGAACTACCCAAGCAACTTCCCGCAAGGCGCATCCGACGCCAGCCGCACCACCACCCTGATGCTCGGCCTGCCCTTTGACATGGCGCGTGAGCAGTATGCGAATGCGATCCGCCTCGGACTCGTCAAGCAGTCCTTGCTGGCCAGTACCAAATTTGCCCAAGCGCTGCAAGCGCTGGAGCAAGCCACCCTGGGGCCCTGGGCGCGCCGGGTCTGAGCGGCCGGCGTCACTGCGGTGCGCTGCAGGACGCCACGGTGCAAACGCTGCTCGGGCCGTCCCTGCCAGCGCTGTCGATCCTTAGAGTCAACGGACCTCTAGGAGGCTGTCGGACTTGAGAAGCTATCAAAAGCGGATTTATTCCGGTTTCGCGGGCCGGTGCAGCGCGCAGATCTTGTTGCCGTCGGGATCGCGCAGATAGGCCAGGTAGAGCTGGCCCGACGACGCTTCTCGAAAGCCCGGCGGGTCTTCGCAGGGGGTGCCGCCGTTGGCGACGCCGGCCGCATGGAAGGCATCGGCCTGCTCTGGTGATTGCGTGTTGAAGCCAATGGTGCTGCCGTTGCCGTGGCAAGCGGGCTCGCCATTGATGGGCGTGGTGATGGCAAACGTGCTGGTCGGGCTGCGGTAAAAGTAGCGGCTCTTGTGGGCTACGCCCGGGCCAATGCCCAGCGTGCCGAGCAGCGCGTCATAGAACTTCCTTGAAACCTCAAGATCATTCACACCAAGCATCACATGACTGAACATAATTTTCTCCTTTGGGGCCCACAGCGGGCCGGTTGATTCGTGCGCATGGTACTTGCCCTTTGGCCAACGGCCGGTCGCCCAAATGACGAATGGCAGCCGATGGCCTGCCGTGCCGCTGCCAGGGCCGCGCCATGGCGCGCAGGCAATTGGTTTGCATGAACTGACAGCGATGTTGGCACAGAATTAATACCAAAAAAGCCGACAGCCCGCGTCCCAATTGCACAATACGCTACTAAATCAGGATCAAACTAAGCGACCAACTTCATTGACGCCCTGCCCCGCCCCCTAGTCTCGCCGTCTTGACAATTCAAGCCGAGGCGGGTTGATGCCAGCCTTCGCCGTTGACGGCAGGGTGGTTGGCCGGCGCAAAGGTGAGCCGGTAGCAGCTGCCAAAGCCGGGCGCAGTGCTAAGCCGTTCAAATCGGGCGCCATGAATTGCGGCAATTTTTTCCACCACGCGGTGGCCGGAGCCCAAACCCAGCGCGCGAGACGGCCCGGCCGCAAGCGCTTTCGCGGGCCCAGCGCAAGTGCTCTGCGTTGCTGTGTCGCACACCTGCAGCCAGCGTTCTTGCGGGTCGAGCTGAACTTCGACCTGGGTGCCGGGGGGCGTGTGGCTCAAGGCGTTTTCCACCAGGTTGCGCAACACCAGGCCCAGCAACACAGCGTGGCCAGTCAGCACGAACGGCCCCGGGCTGAGCAGCGCCAGCTCATGCTCGCTGTCCAGGGCGGCCTGGCCAAACTCGGCCACTTCGGCTCGGGCAATTTCATCCAGGTCCACGATTTGCTGCGCTTCCATCATTTCGGTGCGACTGGCGCGTGCCAGCGCCAGCAGGTTGCCCAGCACTTGTCCCGCCCGCAGCGCATCGCGCTCGAGTTGCAGCAAAAGCTGCTCGTGTTCCTCGGGCGATGCGGCGTGGCGCAGGGCGCGGGCCTGCAGCGTGAGCGAGGCCAACGGGGTGCGCAGTTCATGCGCCAGTTCGGTGGCCAGTTCCCGTTCGCGCGACACGGCGCCCTGGTAGCGTCCGGCCAGGGTGTTGATGGAGTCCACTACGGCGCGCAGCTCGCGCTGCGCATACGGGCCGTGCAGCGGCGACGGCTGGTGGATGTTGAGCGCGTCGACATCGCGTGACAGCGCGTAGAGCGGACGCAAGCCGCGACGGATCGCAAACCCGAGCACCAGCGCCACCACCGGCAGCAGCCACAGGCCCGGTCCGGCCACCTGTTCGGCAATATCTTGCGCCAACTCATCGCGTTCAGCTGCATTCAACAGCACCATCACCCGGCGCGTATGGGCCGGTCCGTCCCAGCGCGAAAACGCCCGCCAGGCGACGGCAGGCGTTCCCAGCTGCAGGGTTTCAAAGCCCTCGGTGGCGCTGAAGCGCACCTGCGGCGCCTCACCCGTGCGCATCAGGATGTTGCCCGCAGCATCCCACACCAGCACGCTCATGGAGCGCTGGTAGTCATGGCTTTTCAGGTTGCTGTGGCCCGCCAGGTTGTCGATTTCAGGAAGAGTTTTTGACGGGCTGGTGTTCCCTGCCAACTGCAGCAGCGCCACGCTGGCCAGATGACCGTCGGTCAATTCGTCGGCCTCGTGAATGCCGGTTTTGTAACCCAGCAGCACAAAGCCGCCCCAAACGATGAACAAGGCGCCCAGCGTCCACGCCATCAAACTGGCGGTCAGGGATTTGGGGGCCATCACGCCACGTCCTTCGGCACAAAATAGCCGACGCCGCGTAGGGTGCGAATCACGCCGTCACCCAGCTTTTTACGCAAGTGGTGCACATGCACCTCGACCGCGTTGCTGTCCAGCGCGCTGTCCCAGTTGTAAAGAGCGGCTTCAATCTGAGGGCGCGACAGTACGCGCGGGCGCACTTCCACCAAAGCCAGCAAGATGCCAAATTCCCGGGTTGACAGCTCCACCGGCCGGCCGCTCAGATGCACGCTGCGCGCGGCCGGGTCAATCTCCAGCAAGCCGGTTTTGATCAGCGGCTGCGCCCGCCCGACCGAGCGCCGGCGCAGCGCCCGCATGCGGGCGGCCAGCTCGTCCGGGTCGAAGGGCTTGGTCACGTAGTCATCGGCACCCATGTCCAGGCATTCGATACGGGCAGCCACCTGGTCGCGCGCGGTCATGATCAGCACGGGCAGGGCCGCGTCCGGCAACTTGCCGGGGGGCGATCGGCGCAGCAGGCGCAGCACTTCGGAGCCGTCGCCGTCGCGCAGGCCCAGGTCCAACAGCACCATGTCAAAGGGTTCGACACTCAATGCCGTCCAGGCCGATTCGACGCTGTCGGTCATGTCAACCGCCCAGCTCAAATGCCGCAGGTGAGACGCCAGCCCACGGGCAATGCCTTCATCATCTTCAACGATCAATACGCGCATGGCCGTATTGTCCTTCAGCTGGTTTATTCGTGGACAGGTCCTTAAGGATGGCTTAAGGCTGCACACCGATGCTGCGCCTCATGCAAAAATTTTCAACCAAAGACATGGCGCTTTTCACGGCCACGCTCGCGCTGCTGCTCTTCTTCTGGGACTTGTCAGGACTTGATCTGGCAATGGCGCAATGGTTTGGCACACCGGCGGGCTTTGCGCTGCAGGATAACTGGCTGTTGACCGTTGTCCTGCATGACGGTGCCCGGCGCTTGGCCTGGGCGCTGGCGCTGCTGCTGTGCGTGGGCGTCTGGTGTCCGGTGGGCTGGCTCCAGCGCCTGGGGTTTCACCGCCGCCTGCAACTCGCGCTCACCACACTGGTCGCCGTCACGGTCGTCAGCTCCCTCAAGTCCATCAGCATGACCAGTTGCCCGTGGAGCCTGGCCGAGTTTGGCGGCGTGGCGCATTACATGCCGCACTGGTCGCACCTGTTTGAAACGGACGGTGGCAATGGCGGCTGCTTCCCGGCCGGTCATGCCTCGTCGGGATTTGCATTTTTGGGCGGCTACTTCGCCTTGCGGCGCGATATGCCGGCGCTGGCTGTCAAATGGCTGGTCGCCTCCGTGGTGGCGGGCCTGGCCCTGGGCATGGCGCAGCAAATGCGCGGCGCCCACTTCATGAGTCACACCCTGTGGACCGGCTTGATCTGCTGGGTCACGGCCTGGGCCATTGATGCCTGGATGAGCCGCTTCAATTTCACCGGCATCACCGCGGACCTGGGAGAGGGCGCATGATGCCGGCCCGGTTGCGTCATCCGGTCTGGCTCATTTTGGCCGCGAGTCTCTGGATGGCTACAGCGGGCAATGCGCCGCTGTGGCGGGCGCTCAGCCAGTTGTCGGTGTTTGACAGCCTGCAGGGGTGGCTGTTTGCTACTGCGCTGGCCTTGATCATTGTGGCCGCGCTGACGGGCTTGATCAGCCTGCTGGCCTGGCGCTGGACGCTCAAGCCCGTGTTGGGGCTATTCCTGCTGGCGGCGGCGGCGGGGGCTTATTTCATGATGAGCTACCACGTGGTGATCGACCCCACCATGATCGTCAACGCCTTGCAAACCGACCCGCGAGAAGTCCGGGATCTGCTGAGCGCCAAATTGTTCATCAGTCTGTTGCTGTTGTGGGCACTGCCAATGCTTGTGGTCTGGCGCTGGCCAGTGGTGCATGTCGGATGGACACGGCGTTCGCTGCACAACCTGCTTCAGACCGTGGCCGCCGTGCTGGCGCTGGCGCTGCTGGTGCTCGCCAGCTTCAGCCCGCTGTCGTCCACCCTGCGCAACCACAAGGAACTTCGCTACCTGATCAACCCGCTGAATTCCGCCTACGCTGCGGGCTATCTGGCTGCCCGGCCGTTTCAGCGCGACGACAGCATCATTGACCCGATCGGGCTGGATGCGCATGTGCTCGCCCGCGTAAGGCCGAGCCGGGCGCCGCTGGTGCTGCTGGTGCTGGGGGAAACCGGGCGCAGCGGCAACTTTGGCCTCAATGGCTACCCGCGCGACACCACGCCCGAGCTGGCCCGCCACAACGTGGCGAGTCTTCGCAACGCCTGGTCGTGCGGCACCAGCACCGCCACCTCGGTGCCCTGCATGTTTTCGGCCCTGGGCCGCCAGGACTACGAGGCGCGCGAACACAATGCCGAAGGCCTGCTCGACGTGATCCAGCGCGCCGGCATGGCCGTGTTGTGGCTGGACAACCAGTCGGGCTGCAAAGGCACCTGCGACCGCGTTCCGAACGTGAGCACGTCCCACTTGGCCGACTCGCAGCACTGCCGCGGCGGCGAGTGCTATGACGGCGTGATGCTCCAGGGCCTGGACGCGCGCATCGACGCCTTGCCAGCCGAGCGGCGCGCCCAAGGCGTGGTGGTGGTCATGCACCAGATGGGCAGCCATGGCCCGGCTTACTACCTGCGTTCCCCCACGCCCTACAAGCGTTTCACGCCCGAATGCGCCAGCAATGACCTGCAAAGCTGCAGCGCCGCCGAACTGGTCAACGCCTACGACAACAGCATCGCTTACACCGATCACTTTCTTGCGTCCACCATCGACTGGCTCAAAACGCAACAGAGCCGCTATGACCCGGCACTGGTTTATGTGGCCGACCATGGCGAGTCGCTGGGGGAAAACAACCTGTATCTGCACGGCATGCCCTATCTGATTGCCCCTGAGGTGCAAAAGAAAGTGCCCTGGATCACCTGGCTGTCGCCCGCCTATGCCGAACGCAGCCAGGTCACACTGGCGTGCCTGCGCGCCAGGGCCGACCAGCCGGTGTCGCATGACAATTATTTCCATTCCATCCTGGGTTTGCTCGGCATACAGAGCCAGGTCTACCAACGCGCGCTCGATATTTACGCCTCCTGCAAACCGGATGCGCCTGCCCAGGCCCGTGCCGCCGGGCTGCCCAGCGTGTAGGGGCAACTCAAGCGGGCGCTGGCCGTTGCCATCAGAGCTGCGCAGCGCCCTGCGCTTTGCTGACTAAGCTGGAAAACTGAGCCGCACCACCAGGCCGGGGCCGTCTGGTGGGTCTTCAAAACTCAGGCTGGCACCGTGGCTCTGCACCACTTCAAGCGCAATCGCCAGCCCCAACCCGGCGCCCTGCACCTCCGTATCCACCCGCACAAAGGGCAGCAAAATACGCTGGTGCAACGCCGGGGCAATGCCAGCACCATGATCGCGCACCCGCAAGATCACTTGTGTGCCTTGTTGCCGCAGGCTGACCTCCACCACGCTGTCTGGTGGTGAAAACTTCAGCGCGTTGCCCAGCAGGTTGTCCAACAGCAGGCGCAAATCATCCGGGTCGCCGCTGACCTTGGGCACGCCGCTGACGTCCAGCGCAAACTCAATGCCGCGGTGGTGGCCCAGTGCGGCCAGACCCATCATGGAATCCTGCACCAATTGTTGAACATCGACCGCCAGCCAGGCTCTGGGCTGGCTGCGCGCTTCCAGCCGCGCCAGCGTCAGCATTTGCTGCAACAGATGGTGGGTGCGCTGGATGCTTAGCTTGAGGCGGGCCGCCGTGGCCTGCATTTCCGACTGATCCTGCCCGCGCAGCAGGTTATCCACCTCCAGGCTGAGGGCAGTGATGGGTGTGCGCAGCTCATGCGCGGCATCGGCAATGAAGCGTTTGTGCGCCTGCAAGCTGGCATCGAGTTGCTGTAGCAGCCGGTTCAGGGTGGCCACCACGCGGGCCAGTTCGGCTGGGGCATGGGGCAGCTCAAGGGGTGTGAGCGATGCCGCTTCACGCCGACTCAGCTCGTCATCCAACTCGCGAATTGGGGCCAGTCCGCGCTTGAGCGTCGCGTTCATCAGAACGGCACTGATCAGCAGCACCAGCATGACTGGAAACAACACCTGAAAGACAGCGTTCCAGCGCAGTTCATCACGCAAAGACTTGGCATGCATGACCTGCACAGTGCGTTGACCGTTGCTCAAGGTAAAGATTTTCACGCGCACCGCGTCACGCTGTGGACCGCTGCGCACCAGCGCCAGGCCCGCTGGGGTGTCCAGCTTCACGTCAATCTGGTCGCTGGAGCGGTAAAGCAGCAGGCCTTGAGCGTTCCAGACTTGCACATCCAGATGCAGCGCCGGATCGTCGTCCCAGGTTTGCACGGTGCTTTGCAGATCGCTGAGGATCAGCGCGCGGGCCACCTGTTCAAGCTGATAGTCGAGCATTTCGCCCTGCTGGCGATGCACCTGCACTTGCACCACGATCCCCAGCAGCAGGCCCACCAGCGCCATGCTCAGCAGCAGCCGCTTTTTCAGGCGCTGTTCTAACGAGTACATGTCGCCTCGTCACGTGGCACAAAGTAACCCACGCCACGAATGTTGAGGATGCTGTCAGCGCCCAGCTTACGGCGCAGGTTATGGATGTTGACCTCCAGCGCGTTGCTGGCCACCTCTTCGCCCCAGCCCAGCAGCCGCTCTTCTAGCTGCGCGCGTGACATGGGCATGCCAGGGCGGCGCATGAGCAGCTCCAGCAAAGCAAACTCGCGGGCTGACAGGGGCACAGCAGCCCCCGCCTTGGTGACGATTTTGCTATCCGGGTGCAGGGCCAGCGCACCACTGCGCAGCACCGGGTCTGCCCGGCCAGAGCGGCTGCGCAGGCCAGAGCGCAAGCGTGCGGCCAGCTCGTCGAGCTCGAAAGGCTTCAGAATGTAGTCATCTGCGCCCGCATCCAGCCCGGCCACGCGGTCGGACAGCGCATCCCGCGCGGTCACCACCAAAATCGGCATCAGATGACCGCCGCTGCGCAAGTCACGCAGTACCTGCATGCCATCGCGCCTGGGCAGGCCCAGGTCCAGCACCACGGCATCAAACGGTTCACTACTGGCGCATTGCAGGCCCAGCTCGCCGTCACGAACCCAATCCACAGTGATGCCGAGCCTGGCCAGGCCGACGCGTACAGCCTCACCAATCATGGGATCGTCTTCAACCAGCAGAACACGCATGTGACATTCCAGACTTATTGATGGATTTCAGCTTATCACGCCCCAGACGCAAAAAAGGCCGCGCAAAGTGCGCGGCCTTCAGATGCAGGATGAGTGTCAGAACACCCAGCTTGCAACGGCATTACATGGGGGTAGAAGCCTTCTGGGCTGGCTTGGCTGATTTCTTGGCTGCGTGCTTTTTCACCCCTTTTTTGGCATGTGTCGTCACGGGAGCAGCAGGTTTAGCGGTAGCAGCAACGGCAACCGGAGCGGCCGGGGCAGCAGGAGTGGCAGGAGTCGCAGCAAAAGACAGGCTGGAGCCCAAAACACCAGCGGCGATGCACAGAGCGGTAATACTTGATTTCATGATGGATCCTTGAGTTGATGACGGTTAAGTCGGTTGCTGACATGTTGGTTCGAAACCAACTGAGCGCAACTGTAAGAGCCCTAACTTAGTTTGAACTTAGGCTTGGCTTAGGCCAGGCTTAAGGCGAAGCTCCGAACCAAAGGAAGATCAATTACAACAAAAATATGATAGCGGCAAACCCTTTTTTTATAAGGGCTAAAGGCCAAAAACACCCTTAGCTTTTAACCTCGGCAGGCACCCGACCAACCACGTTGCTCATGACACGCTGGCAGCGTGCGGCCGGTGCCTTGTGGTGCCTGAGCAGTACCAACGTGGCGCCGAGTTCGCGGGTCAGGTCGAGCATCAATTCCATCACCGTCTCGCCGGTGGCGATGGCTTCTTCGCAGCGGCCGTCAAAAAGACAGGTAGAGCTCGAGTGTCATCGGGTCCTCTTGGCTTAATCCGCAATCTGTGGCTCGACCAGCATGGCCAGTTGTGCCAGTGACTCTTGCCAGCCCAGGTAGCACATCTCCAGGGGAATAGCCTCGGGTATTCCTTCTTGCGCGATGTTCAATTCGGTGCCGCAGGACACTGGCTTGAAGCTGACGGTGGCCTTCATGCTGCCGGGCAGCGTGGGGTCGTCAAACTTGTCGGTGTAGCAAATCTTGACTGCGGGTACCAGCTCCAGGTACTCACCTCCAAAGCTGTGGCCGTTGCCGGTGCCGAAATTGGTGAACGACATTTTGAAAGTGCCACCCACCTTGGCGTCCATGTGGTGGACCTGGCAGGTGAAGCCGTAGGGCGGTAGCCACTTGGCGATGGCATCGGGCTGCAAAAATGCCCGGTAGATGCGCTCCGCCGGGGCGCGAATGACGCGATGAAGCTGGACGGTGTTGGTCGGCATGCTGGGCTCTCCTTCAGGGTTGAATCAAGTGCGGTGACGCCTTGCGTCGTGCGTTCGCGACAAGGCGCCGATTCAATTGTGGACCTCACAAATTAACGGGAGCGCAAACCCTGGGCAGTGTCCACGTTGCCATCGATGTCTGTCCCTTGCGACCCTCCTGCCTAGGCACCAGCGCCTTGCCCGGCGCAGACGTCGAGCAGGCATCCGCGCAGCCAGCGGTGTGCGCTATCGCCATCCATTCGCGGGTGCCAGAGCATGGAAACCGTGAACGCTGGTGTGGCGACCGGAAGCGAAAAACTGAACAGGCCGGCGCGCAGGTTCCCGCTGTGCCGCTCGGGCACCGTGGCAACCAGGTCGCTGGCCCGGGCAAAAGCCAGCGCGCCCGCAAAGCCACCGACGATGGTGACGATCTCCCTTTTCAACCCCAAAGCATGCAGGGCCGCATCGACCGGCCCCTGGTCCAGCCCGCGCCGCGAAACCAGGATGTGCTGGCCAGCCGCATAACGGGCGGGCGTGATCTCACCCTGACTCAGCGCGTGCCCGATGCGCACGACGCCCATAAAACGGTCCTGGAACAGGGCGCGCGTGCGCACCTCCGGCCCGGTGGTGTCACCAACAACGCCCGTGTCCAGATCGACATCTCCGTCACGCAGCGGCGCACTGTCCTTGTCCAATTTCTGCACAAAGCGCAGCCGCACGCCGGGCGCTTCTGCGCTGATGCGCGCCAGCAGGTCGGGTCCAAAGTTTTCCACAAAGCCGTCCCTGACCCGCAGCGTGAACGTGCGAAGCAAGCGCTGCAGATCGAGCTTTTCGGCGGGACGCAGCACCGCTTGGGCATCCTGCACGAGCTGGCTGACCTGCGCGCGCAGTTGCAACGCGCGGGGTGTGGGAACCAGCCCCCGTCCGGCACGGACCAACAGCGGATCGCCCGTGGTCTGACGTAAGCGCGCCAGCGAGCGGCTCATCGCCGACGGGCTCAGCCGCAAGCGCTGGGCGGCGCGTGCCACGTTGCCTTCGGCGAGCAACACATCCAGGGTGACGAGCAAGTTGAGATCAGGCGTGGTCATGCCTGAACCATAACGCAGTTGGGTTGTGACAGGGCGTCAAACGCATGAATAAAGTGCAACTGGCGCGCCTTCCGCTAGGTGACGCAAAGAAATACGCTTGAGGCAGTTCCATTTCGGGAACCTTCAGAACAAGGAGTACAGCTTGAAATCAATCATTGCCAGTCAGCATCAGGTCGCCGCTGCCCCTGCCGCCACGGCACAACTGCGCCCGTCGGTGCGCTGGGCGCTGGCCAGCCTGTCGCTGTCGATGTTGCTGTCCTCGCTGGGCACCAGCATCGCCAATGTGGGCTTGCCGACGCTGGCACAGGCGTTCCATGCCTCCTTTCAGCAAGTTCAGTGGGTCGTCCTGGCGTATCTACTGGCCATTACCACCCTGATCGTCAGCGTCGGACGCTTGGGTGACCTCACTGGACGCCGCCGTCTGCTGCTGGCCGGCATTTTTGTGTTCACGGCAGCCTCGATGCTGTGCGGTGTGGCGCCCACACTCTGGCTGCTGATTGCCGCACGGGCGCTGCAGGGCCTGGGAGCGGCCATCATGATGGCGCTGACGATGGCCTTTGTCGGTGAGACCGTTCCAAAGGCCAAGGCCGGCAGCGCCATGGGGCTGCTCGGCACCATGTCCGCTGTTGGCACCGCGCTTGGCCCCTTGCTGGGCGGTGTACTGATCGCCGGACTCGGCTGGAGGGCCCTCTTCCTCGTCAACCTGCCGCTGGGAATCCTGACTTTTGTGCTCGCCTACCGCTACCTGCCCATCGACCACCAGGGGCCCCAAACCGGCCGGGCCCGCTTCGACCTTTCCGGCACGCTGGTGCTGGCCCTGACGCTTGCGGCCTATGCCCTTGCCATGACGATGGGGCGTGGCAGCTTCGGTGCGCTCAATCAGGCGCTGCTCTTGGCTGCAGCCTTCGGCGTTGGCCTGTTTGTGCGCGTCGAGTCCAGAGCTGCAGCCCCTCTGATCCGATTGGCGATGTTCCGCGAGCCTGGCTTGTGTGCGAGCCTCGCCACCAACCTGCTCGTCGCCACCGTGATGATGGCGACGCTGGTGGTCGGGCCGTTTTACCTCGCCCGTGCGCTCGGACTCAGCGCGGCGCTGGTGGGCCTGGTCCTGTCCATTGGCCCCGTTATCTCGGCACTGAGTGGGCTTCCATCGGGGCGTATGGTTGACCGTTGGGGCGCGCCACGCGTGACCCTTGTGGGACTCATCGCAATGGCGGCGGGCTCAATCGCGCTGTCGGTGCTGCCGGCGATGTTCGGCATGGCGGGCTACATGGCGGCCATCGCCGTCCTGACCCCCGGTTACCAACTGTTCCAGGCCGCCAACAACACGGCCGTCATGAGCGATGTCCCGGCAGACCAGCGCGGCGTCATCTCCGGCCTGCTCACCTTGTCGCGCAACCTCGGGCTCCTGACCGGTGCCTCCGCCATGGGCGCGGTGTTCGCGTTTGCCTCGATGACAACCGACATCACCACGGCGCAGCCCGAGGCCGTTGCCACCGGCATGCAGATCACGTTCATCGTCGCGGCGGCTCTGATCGTCCTCGCGCTCGCCATCGCGGTGGGAAGCCGGGCGCCTGCAACACACGATGCGCGCCCTGGAGAGGTCTCATGACACGCTCACACCGCTGCGCCATACGCACTCAAGCCCGCCCCGTAGTAGTGGTCATACACATGCGCGTAGGCCCGGGCGAACTTTTCGTCACGGATGTCCTTGGTGTACTGCAGCGGCAGGCGCCGCATTTCCATTTTCAGGGTTTGCATCACCGCGGCCTTGGTCTGTTGCTTTTCACGCCAGTCAAAGACCAGCTTTTCGCGCCGAAGCGTTTCCAGTAGCGCGCGACAGACTTTCTTCACTTCAAACTGCTCGGCCTTGGTCAACACCGGTTCTGGCTTGGTCAGGATGTCAAACAGCGCCAGTTCCTCCTCGCTCAAACCCTCGGCGATGCCACGCTGACTTTCATTGGAGAGCACCTGCACAAACTTCTTCAGTTCCGCAAACAGGTCTTCAATGTTTTGGCTGCCCGCGTTGTAGGCGTCAATCAGCTTCTGGAATTTCTCCGCCAAGTCCACCCGCGCGGCGTTCAGCTTCAGCATCGCTGCCAGCTTGCCCTCAATCAGCCGTTTCAACTTTTGCACCTCGGTGCGTTGGTGGCCCTGGGCGAACTTGGCTTGCAGTGCTTCAAAATCAATTTCAGACAGGTTGATCAAGGCCTGGGCGCGGCTGGCGGGCCCGATGCGGTAACCCTCGGTGGCAATCGAGTCATTGAGCAGGTCTTCCACATCGCCCAGGACAGCGCAAATGTCGGGCTGCTCCGTTTCTGCCTTGATCTTGGCCGCCAGATAGGCCACCAGCACCGACAAAGGCGCCAATTCATTGGCCATCGGGTCCGGCAAGATGGCTTTGAACAGCCGCGCCACCCGGCTGGCCAGTTGCAGGTAACGCTTTTTATCGGCCTCGCTGCCCAAAAACGCCTCGACCGCATCGTCAATCAGCCCGATGCGCTCAAACCCCTGCGCCGCTGCGATGCCTGCCAAAGCAACCCCGCGCGCTTGCGCAAAACTGTCCGCCTCATCCAGCGCAACGCGCAGCGCCGCGACCAGTTCGGTCTTGTCCAAAATGGGCGCACCCGCTTCGCTACCCGTCGTCCCCGGCTGGGCATATATAGCCAGTGCGTTCTGCAAGGCGCGAAAGATGCCCACGTAGTCCACGATCAGGCCGGATTCCTTGCCCGGCGCCACGCGGTTGGCCCGCGCGATGGTCTGCATCAGCGTGTGCGCCCGCATCGGCTTGTCCAGGTAGATGGTCGAACAGGTCGGCACGTCAAAGCCGGTGATCCACATGGCGCAGACAAACACCAGACGCAGCGGCGCATCAGCGGCCTTGAACTGCTCGGCCAAATTCTCTTTGAGCATGCGCTGGCGGTGCACCGCGATGTTCAAGCCCTTTTTCGCCAGGTCTTCCACCTCGTTTTGCCCTTGCGACACCACCACCGCCATGTCGGTGCTGGTCATCAGGTGGATGCGGGCCAGCAAGGCCTCGCGCGCATCGCCCTGGGCTGGCGTCAGCGCCGACTTGAGTCGTGCCATTTCAGTCTGCCAGTGCGCTTGCACCTTGTCATACATGCGCACCGCCGTGGCCTTGTCGATGCACACCATCATGGCTTTGCCGCGGTAACCCCGCCCGGTGAAATGCGTCACCAAATCCCGGGCGATGGCGTCCAGCCGGTCTTCACGGGTGATGATGTGGTACTCGCGGCCAAACTCGCGCTCCAGCTTTTTCTCCTGATCCTCGTCCAACTCGGCGGCTTCCAGCAGGTTTTCCAGATCCTGGTTCAGGTCGTCGTTGGTGAGCTGCACTTCGGGGATGCGGTTCTCGTAATACAGCGGCACCGTGGCGCCGTCTTCAATCGAGCGGGCAAAGTCATACACGCTCACATAGTCGCCAAACACCTCGCGTGTGCGCTCGTCATCACCCTTGATCAACGGTGTGCCGGTAAAACCCAAAAAGCCCGCGTTGGGCAGGGCATTGCGCATGTTCAGCGCAAAAATGTCGTACTGGCTGCGGTGCGCCTCGTCGGTGATCACAATCACGTCCGACCGGCTGGACAACTGCGGGTACGGCTGGCCCGGCTCGTTGCGGAACTTCTGGATCAGCGTGAAGATGTAGCGCTCATTGCCCCCCAGCAACTCTTTCAGGTGCGCGCCACTGGTGGCGCGCACATCCTCGCGCGCGGTGGCGCCGGTGGCCTTGAAGGTCTTGCTAATCTGGTCGTCCAGCTCCTCGCGGTCGGTCACGATCACAAAAGTGCAACTGCCCAGCACCCGGCGCAACACCTTTTGCGTGAAGAACACCATCGACAAACTCTTGCCCGAGCCCTGCGTGTGCCAGAACACCCCCAGGCGTTTGGCACTTTTGCTCCCTTCGCCCTCTGGGAGAAGGGCTGGGGATGAGGGCTCTCGCAATTCAATCAGCCGGGCAATCGACTTGTTCACCCCCAGAAACTGGTGGTTCTTGGCCGTCTTCTTGATCAGCCCGCCCTTGCCCTCTTCAAACACGGTGAAATTTTCCACATAGTCCAGCAAGCGCGTGGGCTCCAGCAAGCCGCGCAAAGCCCGCGCCAGCGACACCTGCCCGCCTTTGCTGACCAACTCATCTTCATCCTCCACCCGCTTCCAGTCAAAAAAGTGTTCCCAGGCACTGCTCAAAGTGCCCACCCGCGTGTCCGAGCCGTTGGACAACAGAATGAAGGCGTTGGGGTGAAACAACTGCGGCACCGACTGGCCCTTGTAGTCCCGCAGGTTGGCGTCATACGCGCTTTTGAGCGGCACGCTGGGTTTCTTCAACTCAATGAACACCAGCGGCAGGCCGTTGACGAAGGCCACCAAGTCGCAACGGCGGCGGTACATATCGCCCGCCACCCACATTTGCGAAGTTAAAAAGAAGTCGTTGTGGCCGGGCGTGGCCCAGTCGATCACGCGCAACGTCTCGATGGTGTGCGCGCCCGCCTCGTTCGTCACCTTGACCTTGACGCCGTCTTTGAGCAGGCGGTACAGCTCGCGGTTGGCGTTAACCGCCATTTGCTTGGAGCGGTCTTGCGTGAGCTGCTCCACCGCCTGCGCGTAGGCGTCGAGTGGCAGGCCAGGGTTGAGCAATTCAAGCGCGGCGCGCAAACGGCGCGGCAGGACGACCTGGCGCTCGCTCACGCGGCCCTCGGTGCCAGAGTCGCCAAAGGTTTCGCCGTACAGGTTTTTGACCGTCCAACCCAGGCCGGCCAGCAAATCCATTGCCGCCTGCTCCACCAGCACCAGCTCGCCATAACTGGCGGTGACTTCACGAACTGACAATTGAGACATCAAGTTTCCCGTTAAAAATCAACCTGCTGGCTCGTGAAGAGCCTCCCTTGAACTGACAAAGACTGACATTACGACCATTATTCGGCGTGTTTTTGTCAGTTGGCTAAATTTGCTTCCCGCTAGCCATCTATCCTATTTAAATCTCTTTTAAATCAAGCACTTAGCCGGCAAGTCAACCGCCGAATAGGATAAATCCTTGGCTAACTTTCGCCTCGCGAATCCAATCTATCCAACGAATCGGCGCTCATTGAGCCGTTATTCGCCACTTGTCTGTCAGTTCATACCGTCGCTCGCTCACCCGGTCCGAGGCGCGAATGCCCGCCATGAATGCGCTCAGCTTGGCACTGTCCGCCCGCTGCCGTGGCACTCGGCGCTGGGGCTGTGCCTCCCACACAAAGGCTGATTTGTCGCTCATCAGGCGCGCCAGGTCTTCGGGCATCAGCGGCCGCGAATCGTCGGCGATGCGCAAAAAATAGCGCCCATCGGACGTGGCCGCCACGTTTTGACGGGATGGAAACACATCCAGGCGAATCCATTGCCCACCGTTTTCAGCGTCGAGACGGGAGGCGCTCACCGCCACATTGATGGTGAGGTTGGGAATCAGCTTCTGCAACTTCAGCAGCTGGGCATCACTCACCTGTTGGCCGGGCGGTGGCTGGTGCGCGTCGTCTTCAATGCCGATGTCGATGTGCCCGCCGCTGGCATTGGCGAACGCCACGCAGTCCGAAGCCAGGTCGCGCAAGCCCTGGTCGCCGCCCTTGAGGACGCGCAGCGACTTCTTGTCGTAGAGTTGGTTTTCTTCGCTCATGCGGCTTCGGCCTGGCGCTCGCTCACGCGGCCCTCGGTGCCGGCGTTGCCAAAGGTTTCGCCGTACAGGTTTTTGACCGTCCAACACAGACCGGCCAGCAAATCCATCGCCGCCTGCTCCACCAGCAGCAACTCGCCATAACTGGCGGTGACTTCACGAACTGACAATTGAGACATCAAGTTTCCCGTTAAAAATCAAGCTGTTGGCTCACCAAATCAGTAAACAGCATCGTGGTCGCCCACATTCACAGGGATGATTTGCTGGTCCTGAATCAACAGCTCCAGCGTGATGCGATAGGACAGATTGATGGACACCGAATGCAGTCCCTCAAACTTGCCGCGCAAAGCGTGCATGCGCAACGAAGGGTGCGAAGGGTTGGCTTGCAGCAACTGCAAGGTTTTGAGGTAATGCGCGCGCAGTTGCGGGTGCTGCTTGAGAAACCGGGCCGCCCGACGGTTGTATTGCTCGGTAAAGACCAGCGCAAACGCAAGTTTGGGCAGATTCACAGCGCATCCAGCCGCGCCAGATGGGCAGCGGGCGACTCCTGCACCACGCGACCGGCGGCCACATCAGCGCGGCTTTCAGCCAGCGCCGCATCCAGCTCGCATTCGCGCAGGTAGTGGTAATGCGCGATGTCCATCACCACAAACCGGTCTTTGCCCCGCACCGACACCATCGCCTCAGGCGCGGTGCTGAGTGCAAATTCAATGGCCGAAATGCCTTTGGTTTTCAAATCGTTGGCGCTGATGGAGGACATGGGTGGCTTCTTGTCAAGTTAATTTGCGTGCTGTTGATCGTACGATAAGAGGTGCGCTTTTACAAGCGCTTTGGAACATCGGCCGGGCTGGCGTACAGCGCACCAAAACTGACTTCATCAAAAACGTGTTCAGCCAATGCATAGGGCGGGCCATCCAGCCAGGTCGGGTCGTCCGTGATACCCGTGGTTTGCACGCCGTCTGGATGCAGCGTGGTCGCCTGATGGCGCTCCAGGCTGATCGCGCAAATGGTGCGCGTGCCCACATCAGTACAACGCCAGCGCCCGGTTTCAGTCCAAAACTCGCGGCCAATGAAAAAATCTGCGTGCGCCAGGCATCCGTCTTCTGTCATGCTGACTTCAGTTGCCAAAGTGGTGGTGCCATGCATTCCGAGTCTCCTCAATCTGGTTCTCGACAATACTTACATGCAAAAAGAGGCTCTAGCCCTTATCTAGATTGCGTGAGCAGCTACTTAAAAAATAGCACATTAAAAGCTTGGGATTCGGGCCAAGTGCATCAAGTCCGCACTTGCGCGCCCACATTCACCACGCGGCCATCTTGCCAGATGTAGCACGGCGTGCCGGTTTGCTGCGACAACTCAATGGCCTTGCGCGCCGCGCGGCGCAGCGCATCGCCTACTTTTAAAAGGTCAGGGTCGCGGGTGGAGCCAGCAATGGGCGCCGGTGCAGGGGTTGAGGGCGTTGATTTCATGGTTGATCCTGACTAGCAATCAGCACGGGGACTGAGCCTGAATTATCGTAATGAACCCAGGCATCGACCACCGGCTTGTACAAATGCTTAAAGTTGCGCAGCCCGGCATCGAAGCGGCGCCGAACCACCGCTTCAGGAATGGCATGTCCGCCTTGCGCCACCCGTCCCGACACGCGGGCCACGGCCATTTCAGCACTGGGCAGCGACAAAAACACCAGTGTGACATGGTAGCCCTGCTACCGCCAGTGCGGAATCTGCCGCGCATAGGCCATGCCGCTCAGTGTGGTCTCGAACGCGAAGCTGCGGCCGTGCGTGATGCGCGAAGCCATTTCTTCCAGCATCAGCCGCCCGGCCCGCAAGGCGGCGGCCTCTGGGTTGAAGGGGGTCAGCCCGGCGGCGATCAGATCGGCGTTGATGAAGTCGGGGCACTGCGCCTCGCCCGGTAAAAACTCGCGGGCGAAGGTGGTTTTGCCTGCGCCATTCGGCCCGGCAATGATGAGGATGCGGCGTGGTTCGCTCATACGCTTACGTGGTTTCGGCTTGGGGTTCGGGCAGCGTGGATACGTCCAGCTCGCCGGAGATGAGTTTGGGGAGCAGGAGGTCGCGGGTGGTGCGGAGGTTTCTATTGCGAAGAACGTAATTGCTGACGGTTGCTACAACTTTTTCCATGAAATCACTGAACCGCGCTTGCAATTCGTCTGGCGGTGTCGGAACCGGATATTGCCGAAGCACTCCCCAATTGGCTCGCGGCATCTTCGTTCCATTCGATGTCTGCGTTGCGTGGGCGACAAAGGCATCACTTGAAACAACCGCGAGCGCCATTCCAAAATTCTTGTCGGACTTGACCCGCATTACGATTGCATCAGACGACGCAACACCGGCAACAGGCGCTACCGCCACCTTGTGGAAGTAGGGTCGAATTTTTCCAAAAAGTATGTCCCTTGCCCGGAACCGGAGCTTGGTACTCGTCACATCAATGGCTTGACCCCAATCAGCAAGCGCAATTGAGCGCCTGGGAATATGCTCCAGTCCGACATAAGGTGTCTCCGGCGCAACTGCATCAGGGTTAACGGTGTCTCGCATATCGTTAACAAGATCGCCCAAGGCTGTGAAACCCCACCCCTCTGGCACCAAGCCCAACTCGGATTCGACCATCGGCACACCCTCATGGCCGGGGAAGCGGAAGCGGACGAACCACTCGTCGTAGATGCGACGGGCCATCTCCTCCAGAATCGCGATGCGCCGCGTGTTGTTCTCGATCAGGTCGTCGTAGGCGGAGAGGATGGAGGCGATCTCTTTCTGCTGCCCAATTTCCGGTACAACAAAGTCAAATGTCAGCAGCTTGTCAACGCTGAGGTTGTCTTGCGTGGTTCCCCTCGATGCGCTCTGAATTTCTTGCTTGAGCATCTCGATGTAGTACTTGATGAAACGGACATCCGCTTTAGCTGGGTCCGCAGTGAACCCAACAATGCTGTCTGGAAAACAGCCCGGAATCCCAAGGATCGCCGTTTCGGCAATGTTGGCTGCAATCGTGATGCACAGTGTTCCTATAGGCCAGAGCTTGCTTTGCGCAAGTCCTGTGTCGCTATAGGTTTGGGTGAAGTTGGTGAGGTAGAGCTGTGCCTCTTTCACGTCGCCTGTCTGGAAAAAAGGCCACTCCCCGCCGTAGAGCGCCGGATCGTTCCTTGGTCGATGGCGTGACTTTCCGCGCGCCACAGTGCCAAGTTGATCAAGGTGATGAGCCTTCCAATCCTTCATTCCGTGGCTTCCAGAAGCTTTACAACATTGGAGGCAATCGCATCTTCAAGTGCGCTAGCCTCACGATGGAGAACCTCCAGTTCTTCGTTCAGCTCTTCCAACCTTTCCAGAAAATCAAACTCATCCGCCGCCCTTGCTCCCACACCCACATACCTCCCCGGATTCAAACTCCAGCCCTGTGCCTCGATCTCGGCCCGCGTCGCCGCCTTACACAGCCCCGCCACATCGGCATAGACACCGCCCGGAAAGCGCTCGTCGAGCAGCGCCTGGCTGCCGGCGTCAAATTCCGGCGCTTCACCGCGATGCAGCCGCACCACGTTGGCCAGCAACTCCAGTTGCTCGGGCGTGAACTCGCGCGTCGAACGCGTCACCTGTTTGAAGAACGGCCGCGCATCCAGAAACAGCACCTGATCCTGGCGCGAGTTGGTCTTGGGCAACCGGGCTTTGGCCTTGTCAAAAAACCACAGCGTGCAGGGCAGCGTGACGGTGTAGAAAAAGTTGGAGCCGATGCTGACGATCACGTCCACGCTGCCGCTCTGGATCAGCTTTTTTCGGATGTCCAGTTCGCTGCCACGGGCGTCGCCGGCCGAGTTGGCCATGACGAAGCCGGCGCGGCCGCGCTCGTTCAGCGCCGAGTGGAAGAGCTGGATCCACAGGTAGTTGGCGTTGTCGGTGCTGGGCAGGCCCAGGGGAAAGCGGGCGTCGTCCTTGAGGCGGTCCTTGTCCACGCCCGACACATTGAACGGCGGATTGGCCATCACAAAGTCGAACTTGCCCAGCACCTTGTGCGGGTCTTCGTAGTAGGTGTTGGCCTCGCGGATGTCGCCCGACAAGCCATGCACCGCCAGATTCATCTTGCCCAGCTTGACGGTGTCGCTGGACTTTTCGGTGCCGAACACGGTGAGCTCGGTGGTGGCGTTGCGCTGGTGGCGCTGCACAAAGGCGGCCGACTGCACAAACATGCCGCCCGAGCCGCAGGCCGGGTCAAAAATGCGGCCATGGTTGGGCTGTAGTATTTCCACAATCAGGCGCACGATGCTGGTGGGCGTGAAGAACACGCCGCCTTTCTGTCCCTCTTTGAGCGCGAAGTTGCCCAGAAAGTATTCATAGACTTTGCCAAAGGCGTCGCCACCCAGGTCGACGCTGCTCAGCAGTCGCAGCAGCTCGACCAGCGTGGCGCGGGGCAAGCTTGTGTAGCCGCGTGGCAGCACGCCCTGCAACTCGGGGTTGTGCTCTTCGACCAACGCCATGGCGGTGCCGATGGCTTTGCCCAGATTGGCGCTCTCGGTCAGGGTGACCAGGTACGAAATGCGGGCCTCTAACGGCAGGTACAGCACGCCCTCGGCGTGGTAGTCCATCGCCTCGCGTTCATCGGGCGGGGTGCCCTTGGCGGCCAGCGCCGCCTCGACCTGCGTGAAGCGCTTGTCGGCATGGCGCAAAAAGATCAGGCCCAGCACCGGCGTGGAAAATTCGGAAGGTTTGAGGCCGGTGTTGGCCCAGAGTTGGTCAGCGGTGGCCCAAAGGCGGTTTTCGACTGCGACGAGATCAGATGCCATGGAGTCCCTGTAGGTGTTCAGGGGTGATGGTAGCGGGTGGAGGTGGGCGCTTGAAAGTGGCGGCGCTTGGGCGATGGGGGTGTATTGAGAGACGGGAAACGAATTTAACGGGAAATATTAGCCAAATTGGCCTCTAGCCCACGTGGAACATGCGTTATCAGCTATCACAACTGCAGCATAAGCCGAAACACCTAGCCTTCGCCCAATTCGTCTAAAAGCGCATTCACGCACACCAGCAACGCGGGCAAAGAGCTGTGCGCCACATTCCAAACGGTACGTGCTTTGACTGTGGGGTAGCCGTGGATTAACTGGTTGCGAAAGGCCACAATCTGCGGCACTCGGGTATGCGCGCCGCAAGCGGTGCATCCAGCTTGGCCAGTTGATTCAAGGCCTCGCCAATGATTTCAAACTTGCGTTCAACGCCCGCTTGCACCAAGTCATTTGCCGCGTAGGCGTCAGAACCCATCCCCGCAATGAAGCCCTGAATGGCAAGGGCCGACTCGCGCACATCCCACAGAAACGCACGCGGGTCACGCTGCATACACCGCCTCGCGGTTGCGGTTGATGCTGGCCAGCACATAGGGGTTGCGCACCGCGCCGGGCTCCACCAAATCCACAGCGCGACCGAGCAAATGCTCCAGCGCCGCTTTGGCACCAAAAAAATCTTGCAAGCCTGGCGTTGCGTCGGCGGCAAACTCGATTAAAAAATCTACGTCGCTGGTGGCAGGGTTGAAATCATCGGCCCGCGCTGCCGAGCCAAACACCTCCAGGCGGCTGACGTGGAAGCGCTGGCAGATGGCGGCGATGCCGGTACGGTGCTGGGCGATGGCGGAGTGCATGGGTGGATTCTAGGGGTGGACCTGCGCGATGCATTCGTTCTGGCCCAGTCCCGCCGCGCCAACGTACTGCAGGACTCGCCGGGCTTCGCCGCCGTGATCGCCTTCACCAACGGCACCATGGCGCGGCTTGCACCAGCGCCAGCAGCAGCTTGGCATGCAAAGCCATTCACTATCTTGTACGCTTGGCCGGTGCACCCATAAACAACCCTGTGGAACCGATCGTCTTTTCTACCGCGCAAGGCTTTACCGTGTCTGACTCCATCATCATTCAACAACCCGCCCAAGCGGCGCAGCAACTCCTGGTTTTGCACCATGGCGTGGGTGCGAGCGCGCAGCACCTCAGCCCGCTGGGGCAACACCTGGCGGTGCAGTTCCCCAACGCCTTCATCGTCAGCGTGCACGCACCTTATGCCGCCGATGTCGGCTCGGGTGCCCAGTGGTTTTCGGGGCAAGGAATTACCGAAGAGAACCTTCCGGCGCGGGTGGCCGAGGTGATGCCCGCCTTCATTCACAACCTGCGCTATTGGCAGCAAAGCAGCGGCGTGGCGGCCAGCGCCACGGCCATGGTGGGGTTTTCGCAAGGTGCCATCATGGCGCTCGAAGCGGCACAGGCGCAAGCCGGGCTGGCAGGGCGCATCGTCGCGCTGTCCGGGCGCTATGCCCAACTCCCCACCCATGCGCCAGAGAAAACCACCCTGCATTTCATTCATGGCAAGGCAGACCCCGTCATTCACTACGGTCACTGCGTGTCCGCGGCAGAGCGGCTGGTTGGGTTGGGGGGTGATGTCACCGCTGACGTCATCCCTTTTTTAGGCCATGAGATCACTGCAGAAGTGATGGACCTGGTTGTGGAGCGCCTGACCGGTCATATCCCGAAACATCGATGGGAAGAGGTGCTTAAGGCGGCACCCCAGTAGTTGGAATTCGGCCACCGTGGTCAGGCAGGGCTACTAGCTGGCCACATTAAGCCGCGCCAAGGCCGGGTTGGGTTTGATGCCGCACCCGTTAAACACCAGCGCCTGGTTCAGCCATTGTGTCCAGGGCAGCCAGTTGCCGCTGTGGTGCGCGCGCAGTTGCAGCTCTGGGTTGATGACGTAATACCCGTTGCGCGTGCGCAGCCAGAGTTGGCGGCTGGGTTGATAGTTGCTGTGCACTTCGGCGCGGGCCAGTACACCGTTGAAGTAGGTGCGGCGCGTGCGCTCAGGCGCCAGCACACTGGCTGGCAGGTGTTCGGCGTTGCGCCTCAAAAGGTCCGCACAAAAGCCGCGCAGGTTGCGCTGTATCTGCGGCTGCGGCACGGCTTGTGAATACAGTTTTTTGTAGCTCGCCAGCATCAGGCCAAACAACCAGTATTCACCCTGATGGCGCTCCAGGCGCACCAGGCGGTGGCCGGTTTGCACATCAATCACCGGCGGCGACAGCAGCGGGTACAGCGCATCCAGGTGATGGGCGTAGGCGCCGGGGTTGGGCGCGTCCAGAAAACGCTCCAGCGCGTAATCCCAGGCGCTGTGGCCGTAGTGGTCGCGCACCAGTGGGTCGGCACCCCGCTCCAGCAAAGCTTGCACCAGCGCCACATTGCCGCACTTCGCGGCCAGCATCAGCGGCGTGGCGTTGAAGTAGGTGCGGTGGTCCGGGCCAAACTGGTCGCATTGGCGCAGCAACTCTTTGAAGTTGCGGCTGACGTAGGGCTGGTGCTGGCGCTCGGCGACGGCCTCCAACTTTTTCACCAGGAAATGCGCGGCCGATGCGCGCGCCGCCTCAATGCGTGCGGCATAGGCCTTGGGGGTCTCATATCGAATGGTGGCCGGATTCGGTCCGTCAATGGTTTGCACGGCCTGCGCCAACTGCACCGCAGGCTCGAACCGGCTGGCCTCGGCCAGGTTAAACACCCAGCCGGTTTGCCCGTGCCAGAGTGCGTAGTCCAGCAAGGCCTGGCGCGGCTTGGTTGATATTTGCCCGGGCAACAATGCTTTGGGCAACAGCTCTTGCAGCGCGGGCTCGTCCCACACCGGCCAACTGGGTTTTTGCGTTTTCAGCACATTCTGGCGAATCGCATCGGCCTGCTCCTGCTTGCCTTGCAGCTCCAGGCGGCGCGCCTCTTGCGCCCATTCTTGTTGGGTACGCGCCCAGTGTCAGATTTATTGTGTTCTACGCAGTTCGCGGCTGACTCAGTCTGGGCGGTAGCGGTTGGTCCCGCTGCGACCGCTACCCGCCGTAGCGGCGGGCAAGGCGCGGCAGGAAAACCAATCAGGCTGCTTTGGCAGTGGCCTTGGCTTTGCGGGCCACACGGCGCGCCACGTTCGAGGTTTCTGTGGCGGTGTCGGCCACAGCGTCGACCATCTGCTCGCCGGCAGACTGGATCTTGCGCGCAGCACGGCGTGCAGCGTTGGAGGTCTCGGTAGCCGCCTCTTCAACGATGGCGCTGACTTTTCGCGTCGCTGCCTTGGTCACGCGTTTGCGATTGGCAGTGGCTTTGCTGGCGGCGGCCTTTAGCTTGATCGTGGCCAGTGCCTTGGCTGGCATGTCTTTGCCCGATACCCGCCTGACCAGTTCGCTGCTGCCTTCTTCGATGCGTTCGGCCACCTTGTTCACCAGTTCTGCGGCCGGCATGGCGGCGCGGCTCAAGGTCGCCAGCGCATTCAGGTTGGTGGCACGGTCGAGGCGCTCGGCGTTCTCAGCCAGCAAGCCCACGCCCTTGGTGGCCAGATCGACCGCCACGCCAACGACGTTTTCAGCCTTGTCTGTGCCGAAATGGATGCCTTTAACGTAGTAGCTGCTGACGCGCTGCTGGGAATCGATCAGGTTAGAGCGCAGGTCTGCGCGCAGCGCTGACGCGCCACGGTTGACCGCTGCCGCAAAGCGCTGATCGACAAAGCCGACAACGCGCTCGCCGCCAAACCGGTACGAATTGATCACGTTGGTTGCGGTAATGCCGTAGGTGGCAATGACGTCGGTGGCAACGCTGGAGAGGTTTTTCTGGGACATTTTTGGATTCCTTTGATTAAAGTGGAAAGGCCTGATGGCGTGCAATTGCAGGTCACAAGTTGGTTCGCATCAGGATTGGAACAAGTGTGTTCGCAAAGTACTAGGGAGCACACCTCAAGTTCCGGGTTTTCCCTAGGCAGGGCGCTCTATTGAGTCATGGCGGCCACGGTGAATCTAGTCTGTCAGCAATCTAATGCCGCAGCACCACTGCTTGGGTGGCCTGGCAAAGATCGCCTATCAAAGTCATGCACGCGCTGGGTTTGCAGTTCAATGTGGGCGCGCGGTCGGTGCACCCGAGTTCCCCACTTAAATTTGTAACGTGTTGATCTATATAGGGGTGCGCTGCAAACGCGCCACTACAAAAGGGTCAACTGGGCGGGAAGGGTGGGTTTCTTGATCGTCAGTGCTTGCAAAATCTGGGTGTGTTCGTGG
>VMTC01000022.1 GCA_013791765.1 Rhodoferax sp. | reverse complement strand
CCACACCCCGTTCTTCAACAACTACCGTCCCCAGTTCTACTTCCGTACCACGGACGTGACCGGCGCCATTGAGTTGCCTGAAGGCAAAGAAATGGTGATGCCAGGCGACAACGTGTCGATCATCGTCAAGCTGATCAACCCGATCGCCATGGAAGAAGGCCTGCGTTTCGCCATCCGTGAAGGTGGCAAGACGGTCGGCGCTGGTGTGGTTGCTAAGATTATTGCGTAACGGTCGTTATGTTTGCCGGGCAGGCCATGGCTGTTTGTCATGGGCCAGTACTGTCCTAGGCTGATTAATTACAGGGGCGTAGCTCAATTGGCAGAGCGTCGGTCTCCAAAACCGAAGGTTGATGGTTCGATTCCTTCCGCCCCTGCCACCCGATTATCGCGATGAGGTGGATTCCAGGCCCGCTATGCAAATAGCGGGCTTCAGCGTCTAAAGATGGCTGAATTTGATTTGATGCAGTAGAAGTGAGAGATTGAGAAAATGGCCACGACACAAGTTGAAACTGTCAGTACCGGCGCCGATAAGGCCAAGCTTGCTACAGCTGCCATACTGGTTGTGGCGGGTCTCGCCGCCTATTATTTATTGGCGAAGCAAGGTGCACTGGCTCAGTGGGGTGGCTTGCTGTTGGGGCTGGCAGCCGCGGTGGTTGTCTTCTTTATGTCTGAGCCTGGCAAAGCCTTGTACGGTTTCGGCCAGGATGCCTGGCGAGAAGTGAAGAAAGTCGTTTGGCCTGCACGCAAAGAAGCGATTCAGATGACCGCTTATGTGTTTGGCTTCGTTCTTCTGATGGCCTTGTTTCTTTGGCTGACGGACAAGACGCTTGAGTGGCTGTTTTATGACTTGATTCTGGGGTGGAAAAAATAATGAATGACGCTGTAGAAACCCCTGCAAACGAAACACCTGCGGCCGCGCAAGTTCTGGCAACCGCACCGACCAACCCTGATCTGCGTTGGTACGTGGTTCATGCCTACTCGGGGATGGAAAAGGCGGTTGAGCGCAACATTACCGAGCGGATCAATCGATCGGGCATGCAGGCAAAGTTTGGCCGCATTCTGGTTCCCATGGAAGAAGTGGTCGAGATCAAGAACGGGCAGAAAAAAACGACTGAACGCAAGTTCTTCCCGGGCTATGTGTTGGTCGAAATGGTGATGGACGACGATACCTGGCATTTGGTCAAGCACACCAACAAAGTCACTGGCTTTGTTGGTGGGCTAAAGACGCGCCCGGCACCGATCTCAGAAGCAGAAGTCCTGAAGATCGTGACCCAGATGCAGGAAGGTACTGAGAAGCCACGTCACAAAGTGGAATTTGAGGTGGGTGAGTTTGTCCGGGTCAAAGACGGGCCCTTTACCGATTTCAATGGCTCGGTGGAAGACGTCAACTACGAAAAAAGCAAAGTACGGGTTGCAGTTACAATTTTTGGCCGCGCGACGCCGGTTGAACTTGATTTTTCCCAGATCGAAAAGACGTAACCCTTAAATCTCGCGGAGTGGACCTCAGCCAGTTCGCTCTGTCCGCAATTGAATAATAACTTGGCGCTTCCCGACTCGGTGCCAAGTCTTGGATGAATGAGTCGTTAACCCCGGGGAGCCAGGGCCAGCTCATTTGAAGCAGGTCAGGGCGTTATCACCCGCAAGGAGAAAAGCATGGCGAAAAAAATCGTCGGTTTTGTCAAACTGCAAGTACCAGCAGGCAAAGCCAACCCGTCACCACCCATTGGCCCAGCCCTGGGTCAGCGTGGCTTGAATATTATGGAATTTTGTAAGGCATTCAACGCCCAGACCCAAGGCATCGAGCCGGGCCTGCCGCTGCCAGTGGTGATCACTGCTTTTGCGGACAAAAGCTTTACCTTCATTATCAAGTCGCCGCCTTCTTCGATTCTCATCAAGAAGGCCGTTGGCCTGACCAAAGGCTCGGCCACACCGAATTCGCTCAAGGTTGGCAAGATCACACGTGCCCAGCTTGAAGAGATCGCCAAAACCAAGATGAAAGATCTGACGGCCGCTGATATGGATGCTGCAGTTCGAACCATTGCCGGTTCTGCCCGCTCGATGGGCGTGAATGTGGAGGGTGTTTAAATGACGCAGCTCACTAAAAAACAAAAATCCTTCCAGGGAAAAGTTGACAGCAACAAGCTGTATCCCCTGGCAGACGCGCTGGGTCTCGTCAAAGAGTGTGCCAACGCCAAGTTCGATGAATCCATTGATGTGGCTGTGCAGCTTGGCATTGATGCCAAGAAGTCTGACCAAGTGGTTCGTGGCGCTGTCGTACTCCCCAACGGAACTGGCAAGACAAAACGTGTCGCCGTGTTTGCGCAAGGCGCCAAGGCTGAAGAAGCCAAGGCTGCTGGTGCTGACATCGTCGGTATGGACGATCTAGCTGCCATGATCAAGGCTGGTGATATGCCCTTTGACATCGTGATTGCTGCCCCTGACGCTATGCGCGTCGTCGGTACTTTGGGTCAGATTCTCGGACCACGTGGTTTGATGCCTAACCCCAAGGTGGGTACCGTCACGCCTGATGTGGCAACAGCCGTCAAAAATGCGAAGGCCGGTCAAGTGCAATTCCGCGTTGACAAGGCTGGCATTATCCATTCCACCATTGGTCGTCGTTCCTTCGACACGGACAAGTTGCAAGGCAATTTGGCCACGCTGATAGACGCGCTGACCAAGGCCAAACCGGCGACGAGCAAGGGTGTCTATTTGCGAAAAGTTGCCGTTTCCAGCACGATGGGCGTGGGTATTCGCGTTGACCTGCAGACGATTGCAGGCTAACAAAGAGAATTCTGGTCACCCTAAATGGTGACCAGATGTGGTGGGCTGTTCATGCCTCATGGCAGGGGCAGGTCATCCAAGACCGTTGGTGTGCAAAACGTAGGGTACGAACTGGCACTTAATTGATTGGCTCTGGGTAAGCCCCCGAGCCTAAGCCAACGCAGATGGCGATCCCGCTGCAGATGGAACATGTTCCCGAAACAGTTGGTCGCTGCAATGTGGCGTGCTTGAAGGCAATTTGCTGACAAGTACATTTTGAAGGAGTTGATCTTGAGTCTTAATCGCAGTGAGAAAGAAGCCGTCATCAGTGATGTGACTGGCCTCGCCGCAAAAGCTCAAACGCTCGTGATGGCGGAGTACCGTGGCATCACGGTCGCTGACATGACCAAATTGCGCTCCACCGCGCGCAGCAATGGCGTGACGCTCAGTGTGTTGAAAAACACCTTGGCTCGCCGTGCTGTCGCAGGCAGCGGATTTGAAGTTGTGTCTGACCTGATGACCGGACCGCTGATCTATAGCTTTTCTGAAGATGCAGTGGCCGCCGCGCGAGTGGTGGCTGACTTCGCGAAAACCAACGTCAAGTTGGTGATTCGCGGTGGTGCATATGGCGGAAAAGCATTGGACGTGAACGGCGTGGTGCAACTGGCAAGCATTCCCTCGAAGGAAGTTTTGTTGGCACAGTTGCTGGGCTTGATGCAATCCCCCATTTCGCGTACGGCACGTGTGCTGGCAGCGATCGCGGAGAAAAGAGGCGCGGCTGTGGCAGATGCACCGGCAGAAGCCGCCGCAGAGGCAGTTGCCGCTTGAGTGCGAGCAACGCGTAGTAACCAATATTGTTAGGAAATAAAAATGGCATTCGATAAAGACGCATTTTTGACCGCGCTTGACAGCATGACGGTCATGGAACTCAACGACCTGGTGAAAGCCATCGAAGAGAAATTCGGCGTAAGCGCCGCAGCCATGTCGGCGCCCGCCGGCGGTGGCGCTGCTGCTGCTGTGGTTGAAGAAAAAACCGAATTCAACGTTGTGCTACTTGAAGCTGGTGCCGCCAAGGTGTCGGTCATCAAGGCCGTGCGCGAGATCACTGGCCTGGGTCTGAAGGAAGCCAAAGACATGGTCGACGGCGCTCCGAAGAACGTCAAAGAAGGCGTTTCCAAGGCTGATGCTGATGCCGCCCTGAAGAAGCTGCTGGACGCTGGCGCCAAGGCTGAACTCAAGTAATTGAGTCACTTAGAGAGGCTGGGTGCCCCAAAAGGGCCCCAGCCTTTGCTGCTTGTAAGAGAGCACTCAAAAACAGATTGAAGGTCTGTTTTTCAGTGTCTTCTGATCCCGACTGTAGAAGATGCCTTGGTTCGGGTCACGCGCAATGTGTGACCGTCCGCCAATGATTGGTAGTGGCCAATCACCAAGAAAAAAATTGAGACATTGGGGACTCAATTTGACAGTCGCCCAGGACCCCCAGAATTCCTTAGTCTTTGCCCGGAGATCTCATGGCTTATTCATACACCGAACGCAAGCGCATTCGTAAAAATTTTGGCAGTCGCGACAGCGTGCTGGAAATTCCGTACCTGCTGCAAATGCAAAAGGAGGCCTACATTGCCTTCCTGCAGGCCGATGTTCCCCCCAAAAAACGCACCGCTGAGGGACTCCAGGCGGCGTTTGAAGCGGCGTTCCCGATCATTTCGCACAATGGCTTTGTCGAGATGAAATATCTCGAATACAACTTGGCCAAGCCTGCTTTCGACGTGCGGGAATGCCAGACCCGGGGTCTGACCTTTGCGTCGGCGGTTCGGGCCAAGGTTCAACTGTTCATTTATGACCGTGAATCCTCGACCTCGCAGAACAAGGTGATTAAAGAGGTCAAAGAACAAGAGGTCTACATGGGCGAAGTGCCGCTCATGACCACCAAGGGCTCTTTTATCATCAACGGCACCGAGCGTGTGATTGTGTCCCAGTTGCACCGTTCTCCCGGTGTGTTCTTTGAACATGACAAAGGCAAAACGCACAGTTCGGGCAAGCTGCTGTTTTCTGCCCGCATCATTCCTTACCGCGGCTCCTGGCTCGACTTTGAGTTTGACCCCAAAGACTTCCTGTACTTTCGCGTGGATCGTCGTCGCAAAATGCCGGTCACGATTTTGCTCAAGGCCATCGGCCTAAACCATGAATCCATCCTCGCGAACTTCTTCGTCAATGACAACTTCCGTCTGATGGACAGTGGCGCGCAAATGGAATTTGTGGCCGAGCGTCTGCGCGGCGAAGTGGCCCGTTTCGATATCACGGACAAGAGCGGCAAGGTGATTGTGGCTAAAGAGAAGCGCGTGACGGCGCGACACACCCGCGAATTGGAGCAATCGGGCACCACGCACATCAGCGTGCCCGAGGATTTTCTGTTGGGTCGCGTGGTTGCACGCAATATCGTCGACGCCGATACCGGTGAGATTCTGGCCAAGGCCAACGAAGAACTGACGGAAGCACTGATCAAGAAACTGCGCTTGGCCAACGTGCAGGATTTGCCATGCATTTACACCAATGAGCTCGATCAGGGTGCGTACATTTCGCAAACCCTGCGCAGTGACGAGACAGTCGATGAGTTTGCCGCGCGTGTCGCCATCTACCGCATGATGCGCCCCGGTGAGCCGCCCACAGAAGACGCAGTGCAGGCGCTGTTCCAGCGTTTGTTCTACAACCCTGACACCTACGATCTGTCCCGCGTGGGCCGCATGAAGTTCAATGCCAAGATGGGTCGGCCGGAATCGACCGGCCCGATGGTGCTGACCAACGAGGACATCCTGGCTGTTGTCAAGATTCTGGTTGACTTGCGCAATGGCCGCGGCGACGTCGATGACATTGACCACTTGGGCAATCGGCGCGTGCGTTGTGTCGGTGAATTGGCCGAAAACCAATATCGCACCGGGCTTGCGCGGATTGAAAAGGCGGTTAAAGAGCGTCTGGGCCAGGCTGAGCAAGAGCCGCTCATGCCGCATGACCTAATCAACAGCAAGCCGATTTCGGCGGCGCTGAAAGAGTTCTTCGGCGCATCGCAGTTGTCGCAGTTCATGGATCAGACCAACCCCTTGTCGGAGATCACCCACAAGCGCCGCGTGTCGGCCCTTGGCCCAGGTGGTCTGACGCGCGAGCGTGCCGGCTTTGAAGTGCGTGACGTGCACGTGACCCACTACGGTCGCGTCTGCCCGATTGAAACGCCAGAAGGCCCAAACATCGGCCTGATCAACTCACTGGCGCTGTACGCGCGTCTGAACGACTACGGCTTCATTGAAACGCCTTATCGTCGCGTGATTGACGGCAAGGTCACGATGGAAATTGATTATTTGTCGGCGATTGAAGAGGGTAAATTCGTCATCGCCCAGGCCAATGCGGTGCTGGACAAAGACGGCAAACTCACGGGTGAGATGATCTCGGCGCGTGAAGCTGGTGAAACGATTTTTGCCGGCCCCGAGCGTGTGCAGTACATGGACGTGTCGCCGGCGCAGATCGTTTCAGTAGCTGCCTCCCTGGTGCCGTTTTTGGAGCACGACGATGCGAATCGCGCCTTGATGGGTGCGAATATGTCGCGTCAGGCCGTGCCGATTTTGCGTCCGGAAAAGCCCATGGTGGGAACGGGCATTGAGCGCGTCGCGGCGATTGACTCCGGCACTGTTGTGACAGCAACACGCGGTGGTGTCGTGGATTACGTGGATGCCACGCGGGTTGTGATTCGCGTTAATGACGACGAGGCACAGGCTGGTGAAGTGGGTGTGGATATTTACAACCTCATCAAATACCAGCGATCCAATCAGAACACCAACATTCATCAGCGCCCGATTGTCAAAAAGGGCGACATGCTGGCCAAGGGTGATGTGATTGCTGACGGTGCTTCCACCGATTTGGGTGAGCTGGCTTTGGGTCAGAACATGCTCATTGGTTTCATGACCTGGAACGGCTACAACTTCGAAGACTCAATCTTGATCAGCGAGCGCGTGGTGGCAGACGACCGCTACACCTCGATTCACATCGAAGAGTTGGTGGTGATGGCGCGAGATACCAAGCTGGGATCGGAAGAAATAACCCGGGACATTCCGAACTTGAGCGAGCAACAGCTCAACCGTCTGGATGAGTCTGGAATCATCTACGTGGGTGCTGAGGTGCAGCCGGGTGACACGCTGGTGGGCAAGGTGACCCCTAAGGGCGAGACCACGCTGACGCCAGAAGAAAAGTTGCTGCGCGCCATCTTTGGTGAAAAGGCCAGTGACGTGAAGGACACCTCGCTGCGTGTGGACCAGGGCTCCCAAGGGACCGTGATCGATGTGCAGGTCTTTACCCGCGAGGGCATCGTGCGCGACCGCCGGGCCCAGCAGATCATTGACGACGAGCTCAAGCGTTTCCGCCTTGACCTCAATGACCAACTGCGCCTTGTGGAAGCGGATTCATTTGACCGGATCCAGAAGTTGCTGTTGGGCAAGATTGCCAATGGCGGCCCGCAAAAATTAGCCAAAGGAACCAAGATCGACCAAGGCTATCTGACCTCGGTTGAAAAGCACCACTGGTTTGATATTCGTCCGGCTGAAGACGATGTTGCCGCGCAGTTGGAGAGTATCAAGAACTCCATGGACCAGACCCGGCACAGTTTCGACCTCGCCTTTGAAGAAAAGCGCAAAAAGTTGACGCAAGGTGATGAGTTGCCCGCAGGTGTCTTGAAGATGGTGAAGGTTTATCTAGCGGTTAAACGCCATCTGCAGCCGGGCGACAAAATGGCCGGCCGTCATGGCAACAAGGGGGTGGTGTCCAAGATCGTGCCGGTCGAAGACATGCCGTTCATGGCGGATGGCACGCCTTGCGATATTGTGCTCAATCCTCTGGGTGTGCCATCACGGATGAACATTGGCCAGGTGCTCGAAGTTCATCTGGGCTGGGCCGCAAAAGGTCTTGGTCAACGCATAGGTGACATGTTGCAGGCTGAAGCCAAAACCGCTGAATTGCGCAAGTTCCTTGATGAACTCTACAACGGCGCTGGTCGCAAGGAAGACCTGGCTCAACTCAGTGATGACGAAGTCCTTGAGATGGCTGGCAATCTGACGGAGGGCGCGACTTTTGCGACTCCGGTGTTTGATGGTGCTTCCGAAGCAGAAATCAAGGCCATGCTGCAATTGGCTTACCCTGAGGATGTCGCCAAGGCCAAGGGGCTCAATGAAACACGCACACAGGCCTACTTGTTTGACGGACGCACCGGTGACCGCTTTGAGCGGCCCACGACGATCGGCTACATGCACTATTTGAAGTTGCACCACTTGGTGGACGACAAAATGCACGCACGTTCGACCGGCCCATACTCTCTGGTCACGCAGCAACCCCTGGGCGGCAAGGCCCAGTTTGGTGGTCAGCGTTTCGGTGAGATGGAGGTCTGGGCGCTCGAAGCCTACGGTGCCGCTTACACACTGCAGGAAATGCTCACCGTCAAATCAGATGACGTACAAGGCCGTACCAAAGTGTACGAGAGCATTGTCAAGGGCGAGCACTCGATTGAAGCCGGCATGCCGGAATCGTTCAATGTGCTGGTCAAGGAAATTCGCTCCCTCGGTATTGATATCGAGTTGGAACGCGGCTAAACACGGACAAGAAAAGGATTCAACATGAAATCACTACTCGACCTGTTCAAGCAGTTCACGCCAGATGAGCATTTCAATGCCATCAAGATCGGCATGGCTTCTCCCGAAAAAATCCGTTCGTGGTCGTTCGGCGAAGTCAAAAAGCCAGAAACCATCAACTACCGCACCTTCAAACCCGAGCGTGACGGCCTGTTTTGCGCCAAGATTTTTGGTCCTATCAAGGACTACGAATGCCTGTGCGGCAAATACAAGCGCCTGAAACACCGTGGCGTGATCTGCGAGAAGTGTGGCGTTGAAGTGACCCAGACCAAGGTGCGCCGCGAGCGCATGGGCCACATCGATCTGGCAGCCCCTTGCGCGCACATCTGGTTCCTGAAATCGCTGCCGTCACGGCTGGGCCTGGTGCTCGACATGACTTTGCGCGACATCGAACGCGTGCTGTATTTCGAGGCCTATGTTGTGACCGATCCGGGCATGACGCCCTTGAAGAAATTCAGCATCATGTCGGAAGACGACTTTGACGCCAAATTCAAGGAATATGGCGACGAGTTTCAGGCCAAGATGGGCGCCGAAGGCATCAAAGACCTGCTGCAAAGCCTCGATATTGATGGTTCGATCGAAAAGCTGCGTAACGACCCCACCGGCTCTGAGCTGAAGATCAAGAAGAACACCAAGCGCTTGAAGTTGCTTGAGGCCTTCAAAAAGTCGGGCATCAAGCCCGAGTGGATGGTGCTCGAAGTGTTGCCCGTGTTGCCGCCGGACCTGCGTCCCCTGGTGCCTCTGGATGGCGGTCGCTTTGCCACCTCCGATCTGAATGACCTGTATCGCCGTGTCATCAACCGCAACAGCCGCCTGCGTCGCCTGCTTGAATTGAAGGCGCCCGAAATCATTGCCCGCAACGAAAAGCGCATGCTGCAAGAAGCGGTGGATTCACTGCTCGACAACGGTCGTCGCGGCAAAGCCATGACCGGCGCCAACAAGCGTGCGCTCAAGTCGCTGGCCGACATGATCAAGGGCAAATCGGGGCGTTTCCGTCAGAATTTGCTGGGCAAACGGGTCGACTATTCGGGCCGTTCCGTGATCGTTGTGGGCCCCACTCTCAAGCTGCATCAATGCGGTCTTCCCAAGCTGATGGCGCTGGAATTGTTCAAGCCCTTCATCTTCGCGCGTCTCGAAGCCATGGGCGTTGCCACCACCATCAAGGCGGCCAAGAAGGAAGTTGAATCCGGCACACCGGTTGTTTGGGACATTCTTGAAGAGGTGATCAAGGAGCACCCGATCATGCTGAACCGGGCGCCGACCCTGCACCGTTTGGGCATCCAGGCCTTTGAACCGATCCTGATCGAAGGCAAGGCGATTCAACTGCACCCGCTGGTTTGCGCTGCGTTCAACGCCGACTTTGACGGTGACCAGATGGCCGTTCACGTGCCGCTGTCAGTGGAAGCGCAAGTAGAGTGCCGCACGCTGATGCTGGCCTCCAACAATGTGCTGTTCCCGTCCAATGGCGAGCCGTCGATTGTGCCCTCGCAAGACGTGGTTCTGGGCTTGTACTACACCACGCGCGAACGCATCAACGGCGTTGGTGAAGGCCTGATTTTTGCCGATGTCGGCGAAGTGCAACGCGCGTTTGACGGCGGTGCCGTGGAGCTGAACTCCCGCATCAATGTACGGCTGACGGAGTACACCAAAGACAAGGAAACCGGTGAACTCGTGCCTTCAACCAAGCTCTGGGAAACCACCGCTGGTCGCGCCCTGTTGTCGGAAATCCTGCCCAAGGGTCTGCCGTTTGAGAACATCAACAAGGCCCTGAAGAAAAAAGAGATTTCCAAGCTGATCAACGTGTCGTTCCGCAAATGCGGGCTCAAGGAGACCGTTGTGTTTGCCGACAAGCTGCTGCAGTATGGCTTTCGCCTCGCTACCAAGGCCGGCATCTCGATCTGCATCGATGACATGCTCGTGCCCACGGAGAAGCCCGGAATCATTGAGCATGCCGAGCAAGAGGTCAAGGAAATCGCCCATCAGTACACCTCGGGTCTGGTGACTTCAGGCGAGCGCTATAACAAGGTTGTGGACATCTGGGGCAAGGCTGGCGACGAAGTGTCCAAGGTCATGATGGCCCAGCTGTCCAAGGAGATCGTCACCGATCGCCATGGCAAGCAGGTGCAGCAGGAGTCCTTCAACTCCATCTACATGATGGCGGACTCCGGCGCACGTGGCTCACCCGCACAGATTCGTCAGGTGGCTGGCATGCGGGGCCTGATGGCCAAGCCCGATGGCTCCATCATCGAGACGCCGATTACCGCGAACTTCCGCGAAGGCTTGAACGTGCTGGAATACTTTATTTCCACCCACGGTGCGCGAAAAGGTCTTGCCGACACCGCCTTGAAGACCGCCAACTCCGGTTATTTGACGCGTCGTCTGGTCGATGTGACCCAGGATCTGGTGGTCACCGAGCAAGACTGCGGCACACACGCCGGTTACCTGATGCGCGCCATTGTTGAAGGCGGTGAAGTCATTGAATCTTTGCGCGATCGCATTCTGGGTCGTACCGCAGCCGATGACATCTTGCACCCGGAAAATCGTTCCGTGCTGGCGCCCGCTGGCACCATGCTCGACGAAGACCAGATCGACGAGCTTGAAGTGGCTGGCGTCGACGAAGTCAAGGTGCGTACGGCGCTGACTTGCGAAACCCGTTTCGGCATCTGCGCCAAATGCTATGGCCGTGATCTGGGTCGCGGCGGTCTGGTCAATGGGGGTGAAGCCGTCGGCGTGATTGCTGCGCAGTCCATTGGTGAACCAGGCACGCAGCTGACCATGCGGACTTTCCACATTGGTGGTGCCGCATCTCGTGCCGCCATTGCGTCCAGCGTGGAAGCCAAGTCCAACGGCAATATCGGCTTCAACGCCACGATGCGTTATGTGACGAACGGCAAAAAGGAACTTGTGGTGATTTCCCGTTCCGGTGAAATCGTCATTCATGACGAGCATGGCCGTGAGCGTGAGCGCCATAAAGTGCCTTATGGCGCCGTGTTGGCGGTGAAGGCGGATCAAACCATCAAGGCGGGCGCAATCCTGGCCAACTGGGATCCGTTGACCCGTCCGATCATTACCGAGTTTGCCGGTAAGGCTCACTTCGAGAATGTCGAAGAAGGCCTGACCGTGGCCAAACAGGTGGACGAGGTCACCGGCCTGTCCACCATGGTGGTGATCGATCCGAAGCACCGCGGTTCGGCCAAGGTCATCCGTCCGATCGTCAAGCTGATTGACGCAACCGGCAACGAAGTCAAGATCCCTGGCACGGACCATTCCGTAACCATCGGCTTCCCGATCGGTGCGCTGGTTCAGGTACGCGACGGTCAGGATGTGAGCTCCGGTGAGGTGCTGGCACGGATTCCGATTGAAGGCCAAAAAACCCGCGACATTACCGGCGGTTTGCCACGGGTTGCGGAGCTGTTTGAGGCCCGTTCACCCAAAGACAAGGGCGTTTTGGCTGAAATGACCGGTACCGTGTCGTTCGGCAAGGAAACCAAAGGCAAGATTCGCCTGCAGATCACCGATCCGGATGGTGCTGTCTGGGAAGACCTGGTGCCCAAGGAAAAGAACATCATTGTTCACGAAGGTCAAGTCGTCAACAAGGGTGAAAGCGTGGTCGACGGCCCGGCTGATCCGCAGGACATCTTGCGCCTGCTCGGCTCCGAAGAACTGGCACGCTACATTGTGGATGAGGTGCAGGATGTGTACCGCTTGCAGGGCGTGAAGATCAACGACAAGCACATTGAAGTGATTGTTCGCCAGATGTTGCGTCGGGTCCTGGTTGAGAACGCGGGCGACTCCACTTACATCAACGGTGAACAAGTGGAACGCTCGGAAATCCTCAATACCAACGACGCCTTGCGGGCCGAGGGAAAAATACCGGCCCGGTTTACCAACCTGTTGCTCGGTATCACCAAGGCGTCCTTGTCGACCGACAGCTTCATCAGCGCGGCATCCTTCCAGGAGACCACGCGGGTGCTCACGGAAGCGGCCATCATGGGCAAACGCGACGAGTTGCGTGGCTTGAAGGAAAACGTCATTGTGGGTCGGCTTATTCCTGCCGGCACCGGCATGGCTTATCACGAAGCCCGCAAAGTTCGCGAGAACATGGACGACAGCGAACGTCGCGCCATTGCAGAGGCGGAAGCGGCTGAACTGGCAGGCCAGGCTGAGGCCACGGAGGCGAACGAAGGAGCAGCCACCGAGTAAGATCGGTATGCTATTTTAAAAATAGCGCCTCAAGCCCGTACGACAAGGGCTTGAGGCGTTTTTATTTATAAACTCTGACGATTGGATGCGGGGGCAGGCGATCTCATGCTGATGCAGCAGGAGCAACTTCAAATATGGACGCAAGCGGACAGAAAATTCCTTTATGGCGGCAATTGCAGGCCGTCGCTGCAGTTTTGCAGAATGTGCGCTCGGGCATGTCGGCAACGGCTGCCTTAGACGGTGTGATGGCCGATTTACGGCCTGGCGTGCAGGCGCTGGTTTTCCATGCGCTGCGCTCACTCGGTCGCGCTGAGGCGCTGCGCCAGTTGCTTGCGCCGCGGACCCCGCCGCCGCATGCCGATGCCTTGCTGTGCACGGCATTGGCGCTGGCGTGGCGTGACCAGGATGCGCCCTATGAGGCCTTTACCCTGGTCAATCAAACGGTGGAAGCCGCCAAGAGAAGCGCTGCGACTGCGCCCCAGGCCCGGTTCATCAATGCCTGTCTGCGTCGATTTTTGCGTGAGCGTGACACCTTGGTGCAACGCACCGATCAAAATCCGGTCGCGCTGTGGAATCATCCCGCATGGTGGATCAAACGAATACAGAAAGACTGGCCCGGCCAGTGGCAAAGCATACTTGCTGCCAATAACCGCCATGCGCCCATGACGCTGCGGGTCAACTGCAGACGTTCCAGCGCGGCGCTTTACCTGCAGGCGCTCAAAGAAGCAGGCTTGAACGCCAATGCAGCGGGCTGCTCGGGCGTGACCCTGGAACAAGCCAAGCCCGTCCCAGCCTTACCGGGCTTTGCCGAGGGCGTATTTTCGGTGCAGGATGCAGCGGCGCAATTGGCAGCTCCGTTGCTCCTGTCCGGCCTTGCTGCAACAGGTGCGCTGCAGATACTCGACGCCTGCGCCGCTCCCGGCGGAAAAACCGCGCACCTGCTGGAAATCACCGATGGCAGCGTCACGGCGCTCGATGTTGATCCAGCCCGGTGCGAGCGGATTCATCAAACGCTGCAGCGACTGGGGTTGCACGCCAAGGTTCTCGTGGCTGACGCGGCCAAGGTGTCATCCTGGTGGGGCGGGCAGCTGTTTGACGCGATCTTGCTGGACGCACCCTGTTCTGCCTCGGGCATTGTGCGGCGGCACCCTGATGTGCGCTGGTTGCGGCGTGAGTCCGACATTGCCCAATTGGTTGCGATCCAGGCCCGGTTGCTCAAGGCCCTGTGGCAAGTGCTCAAACCAGGTGGGCGACTCCTGTATTGCACCTGTTCGGTTTTCAGGGCAGAGGGCGAGAATCAGATTGAAACGTTCCTTGCGCACAACACTGAGTCCAGTTTGCTGGCCTCACCTGGGCATTTATTACCTGTTGATGGCGTGAATGTCGACCCAGTCCCGGACAATGCCATTGGTGACCATGACGGCTTTTATTACGCACTGCTTGAGAAGCGCAAGGCTTGACCTGATCGGGCTGCTGGCCTGTACCTGTTTGGTGTGGGGCTTGGCGGGCGACGCGCAGGCGCAAACGTCGCCGGCTCAAATTTCAAATTTCAAGGTGGAGCGCGCCGGTGATGCGGTGGTGCTTTCCGCGAACGTTCAATTCGAACTGTCGACCGCCGTTGAAGACGCATTGCTTAAAGGTGTGGCCATGATTTTCGTGGCCGAAGCGGACATTTTGCGCGAACGCTGGTACTGGACCAACAAAAAAGTTGCGCACGCTGAGCGTCATATGCGCCTGGCGTATCAGCCGCTAACGCGACGCTGGCGCCTGAACGTAGCCTCCGGTCAAATCACCCATGCCGGACTCGGGCTCGCATTGAATCAAAACTTCGATACCTTGACTGACGCTTTAGCGGCAGTGCAGCGCCTGTCGCGCTGGAAAATAGCCGATGCCTCTGAGCTTGATCTCGACCAGCGCCACCTGATCGAGTTTCGATTCGCACTGGACGTGTTCCAACTACCGCGCCCGCTGCAAATTGGCACCTTGGGGCAGACTGACTGGGACATAGCGGCTTCATTGCGCCAAGCCCTTGTGCTTGAGATGATCCCGTGAGTCGCGCAGTCACATCCATTGATCCCGCTGGTCGCTTTTCGTTGCGGAACTCGCGCACGCTGCGTTGGACCGTGGGTGTTGGCTTGGTCGTCATGGTGGTGGTTGGCCTGGTGCTTCTGTTCCTGCTGACGCAAGCGACGACCAATCGGGATATGTACGAGCGCAACTACGCGCGACTCTTTGTACTCAATGTGGTGGTGGCCAGCCTTTTGCTGCTCATCATCGTCTGGGTCGCCTACCGATTGCTCAAGCGCTTGCGGCAGGGCAAATTTGGCAGCCGCCTGCTGGTCAAGCTGGCGGCTGTTTTTGCGTTGGCCGGGTTTGCGCCGGGTCTACTGATTTATGTGGTCTCCTATCAGTTCGTGTCGCGTTCCATTGAAAGCTGGTTCGACGTCAAAGTGGAAGGTGCATTGGATGCGGGTCTCAATCTCGGCAGGGCCACGCTTGAAGCGCTCTCAAATGATTTGGCTGGCAAAGCCCGTGTCGCGGCCCTACAGCTGACCAATGCGCAGGATGCCAGCGCTGCGCTGCCATTGGAGCGCGTGCGTGAACAATTGGGCGAAAGCGACGTGCTGCTGTGGAGCGCCAGTGGGCAGCTGATTGCAGCCGTTGGCCAATCGCGTTACCAGCTCAACCCGGAGCGGCCCAGTCAACAACAGTTCCGTAGTGCACGGGCTCAGAGGTCTATCACCTGGATTGAGGGGCTGGACGATATGCAGCCGGGAACAGAGGTCAATGCGCGCATCCAGGCCTTGGTCCAGGTCAGCAACAGCAGCCTGGCGTTGCTGGAACAGCCGCGTTTTCTGCAGGTATCCCAAGCCATGCCCTCCACGCTGGTCGCCAACGCGCTGGCCGTCACGCAAGCCAACCGTGAATATCAGGAGCGGGCCCTGGCTCGTGAGGGGCTGCGTCGCATGTACATCGGCACCTTGACGCTCAGTCTGTTTCTGGCCGTATTTGGCGCTGTGCTCCTGGCTGTTGTGCTGGGCAACCAAATTGCGCGTCCCCTGCTTTTGCTTGCTGATGGCGTGAGCCAGGTGGCAGCCGGAGACTTGACGCCCAAGGCGTCGCTGCAAGGGCGCGACGAACTCGATGGCCTGACCAGGTCTTTTGCCGACATGACCCAACAGCTCTCGGAGGCCCGCCAGGCGGTCCAGGTCAGCATGCAGGAGGTCAACGCAGCGCGCGCCAATTTGCAGACCATTCTCGACAACCTCACGGCGGGTGTCATCGTGCTCGATGCGCAAGGTGTCATCGTGTCTTCCAACCCGGGCGCGACACGCATTCTGCGGGTGCCGCTGGCCGCCTATGAAGGTCAGCGCCTGAGCGCCGTTGAGGGCTTGCAGGCTTTTGCTGCCAGTGTTCAGTCGCAGTTTGATTCTTTCCTGGCTTCCAACGACCAATACCGGCTCGATCATTGGCAGCAGTCCTTCGAACTGGGGCATAGTGCGAGCAACCTGGCCGGGCGACAATCCAACGATGCTGTTGTTTTGGTAGCGCGTGGCGCTTCTCTGCCGGGGGCCGCAAGGCTATTGGTCTTTGACGACATCTCTGAAATCGTGTCCGCGCAGCGGGCCCAGGCCTGGGGTGAAGTGGCCCGTCGCTTGGCGCATGAGATCAAAAATCCCCTGACGCCCATCCAGTTGTCGGCCGAACGGCTGGAGATGAAGCTGACCGGCAAGATTGCACCACCGGAGCAAGCGCTGCTAACCAAATCCGTCAAAACCATCGTGACGCAGGTTGATGCCATGAAGCGCCTGGTCAATGAATTTCGCGACTATGCACGGCTACCCGCAGCCGAACTGCAGCCCATTGATTTGAATGCGTTGGTAACCGACGTCCTGCAGCTCTATGCGAGCGAGACCTCGCTTGTGCCCGTGCAGATAGAGCTGGACCCGCACACGCCAGCTGTCATGGGCGATTCGCAGCAGTTGCGGCAAGTGCTGCACAACCTGCTGCAGAACGCGCAGGATGCCTCAGAGTCCGCTGGCAATACTGACGCCGAGCACCCCGTGATCGTCAAGACACAGTGGCTGGCCACTGCTGGACTCGTTCGCTTGAGCGTACTTGACTGCGGCACAGGATTTCCAGACAGCATTCTGAAACGCGCGTTCGAGCCCTACGTCACCACAAAGCCCAAGGGCACTGGATTGGGACTGGCGGTGGTCAAAAAAATTGCCGACGAGCATGGTGCCCGCGTCGATATCGCCAACCGCGTCGCGGACGGCCAAATAATGGGCGCGCAAGTGTCGTTATCATTCGCCACAGAGAATGTCGCGGCGGGCTAGCCGGGCGACTCTTGCACATATTCCCAAGGAACTCGCGAAATCATGGCAAACATACTGGTGGTTGACGACGAACTCGGCATCCGCGATCTGTTACGGGAAATTCTGAACGACGAGGGGCATAGCGTCGAAGTGGCTGAAAACGCGGCGCAGGCTCGCGCCGCCCGTTTGCGCGAGCGCCCTGATCTGGTTCTGCTCGACATCTGGATGCCCGACACCGATGGTGTCACGCTGCTCAAGGAGTGGTCCGCCGCCGGCGCCCTCACCATGCCGGTCATCATGATGAGTGGGCACGCCACCATTGACACGGCCGTGGAGGCCACCAAGATCGGCGCACTCGCGTTTTTGGAAAAACCGATTACGCTGCAAAAGTTGCTCAAAGCGGTCGAGCAAGGCCTGGCGCGCGGCGCGATTCGCAAGGCAGCGGTGCCCCTCATGGCGGCGCCGGTCTTGCCGCTGGCAGAGGTTGCCGCCGTGGCCGACTCATTCGGCGCTGTCGCGGCAGATGCCTTGCCGCCATCGCAGCAGAGCTTCATGCTTGATAAGCCTTTGCGCGAGTCGCGCGACGAATTTGAAAAGGCTTACTTTGAATACCACCTGGGCAAAGAAAACGGCTCCATGACCCGGGTGGCAGAAAAGACCGGGCTTGAGAGAACCCATCTCTATCGCAAATTAAAGCAACTTGGCGTTGACTTGACTCGCGGTAAACGCAATGGCGCGTGAGTTACAGTGCACTTCGGTGTGCGCAGATGCTGCTATAATCTGCGGCTTGGCCTGGTAGCTCAGTCGGTAGAGCAGAGGATTGAAAATCCTTGTGTCGGTGGTTCGATTCCGCCCCGGGCCACCAACATTTAGCGCCCAACTCTTCTCAGTTGGGCGTTTTCGTTTGTGGAATCCCCAATGCACGCGGGGTTCACGACCGTTTTGCGTGTGCCACGGGGTGGCCCGGTCAGCGCCAAACTGCCTCAGACAGAACTACGTCCGCTTAAGGTCCCGGTAGAAATTCTCATGGGGCCCCACAGCCTCGAGATAAACCAGTTGAACGTCAACGTCCACGGTATAGCCGAGCAAGTAAAACTGGCTCTGGCTGCGGAATTTGTACACCAATAGATCGGCAAGATCCCCTTTTTTGCGTTCACCGATCGCTGGATTGCTTGCAACGACATCGGTGGCGGCGTCGACATCAGCGGCCACGTTGTCGTGGAGTTTTTTGTAGGCCCTGGCAAACCGACGGGTCTGCTTGAGTGTGTAACTCATGCCCTGCGGGAGCGGGGAACAAACACCGTCGCATCTTCACGGGGCTCTGCCAGCGAAGCCAGAGATTCAGCAATGAAGCCAATTGGCAAATCCGGATTGTCCAAGGCACTGCGACCCACTTTGGCCCAGTACTCGACTTGGCCAGCAATCGAGCGATGTTCGACAACAGCCTCGTTACGTGCTTGGTTGTAGAGCGTTTGATCAATGCGAATGGATATGGATGCAGTCATGGCGGGCCTGGTGAAAAAACGTTGATACACCAAATGAAAAATACTTTACCACAATTGTGGTAACACTATCAAGGTGAGCCTTTTCCAATGAGGTATGAGCCTGAGCAGCGGCCTGTATTTCCAAGCAGAAATGAGCCTGAAGCCGCAATTTGATGTGAATTGATGAATGGGGTGATCATCCAAAGAATGGTGATCAACATGGATGAGTCTCAACTCCGCACGATTGAACAAATCGAATAATTTCTTAGTGCCAGCGCTGCAGTACTGGCCGCCTGGAGTGAGGCCGATTAGGCCCTGTGGGCCGGTGTGCTTAACTTCTCGTTCTTGGGGCGCGTCTTTGATCGGGTGCGGTCGTGATCCACTGCCGCGGGCAAGACCAGTAATAAATGAAACAACCGTTTCACGCACTTGACGCTGACCGCACGATTGACAGCAAAGCAATGTCAGACGTCAGTAGCTCAAGGCCATGATAAATAGCCGTCGCCGCAATAATGGCATCGGGCAACTTGACCTTGCGAGCACGGCACAGGGCGATGGCCAAGTCTTCAATCTCGGTAGTGATAGCTCTATATGTGAATTTCGATAACCTGTCGCCAATCAAGCGTTCTTCCGCCGCAGTTATGCCAGGATAGCCCAACAACTCCATCCGGGTCACTGCACTGTAAGCACATTCAGAAGCCAGCAAAGTCCGCCGTGACACCATCTCAAGCAATTCGGGCGTTGCTTTGAGCCCTGATGGCCACTTCAAATTCCCCCACCTTTGGCCAGTCAAATTCCCCCAGGCAGGACGGCTAAATTATCAACTTTTTGGCCTGCCTGGTTCTAACTTACTTTCTTTGTGATTTCTCCCTGACTTTTGGATTTTTTATAAACGGCTGTTTGGCAAGCGCAGCGCGTCAGGCCGAAGGCGAAACGTCGGGGAGCGGTGGGCAACTGTCGCACCGGTGCGCAGCACCGGCTGTCCACAGGCTCGTCCTGTGGTCAGGACAGTTGTCCACGGCGGGCGAGTTGGTCACGCGGCGCTGGCACCGGCAATGCGCGAGGCAGCCTCCTTCAGCCGGTAACTCTTGCCCTCAAACGCCAGCAGGGCCGAGCGGTGCATCAACCGATCCAGAATGGTGGTGCTCATCGTATTGTCGCCCAGGTATTTGCCCCAATCCTCAACGATCCTGTTGGATGTCACCACGATGGAGCGGCGCAGCTTGTAGCGCCTGTGCACCACCGTCTGCAGCAACTCGGCAGCGCCGTCCGAGATGCGCCGCGCAAGGAACAGATCATCGAGCACCAGCAAATCTGGCTCCAGCATGCCCTTGAGCAATTTGGTCTGCTCGGCAGGGCTGGCCAAACAGTAATGTGCAAACACGCTGTCAGCCTCCACGTAGCGCACCTCAACGCCCTGCAGTGTGGCCTGGTAGGCAATGGCCTTGGCAATATGGCTTTTGCCAGTGCCAGGCTTGCCAATGAGCAACCCGTTAATGCCCTCGGTGATGAACTTCAAGGTATGCAACTCAAAGCACGCCTGGCGTGGCACCTTCGGGTTGAAGTGCCAATCGAAGTCCGTCAGTGTGAGCCGTTCATCGAGCCCGCACTGTTTGAAGCGCCGCTCTGTCAAGCGCGAGCGGCGCCGGTCAAGCTCGTCTTGCAGCAGCATGCAAAAGGTTTCAAGGAAGGGTTGCTCGCTGGCCTGGGCTTGCAGGACACGGGTGTCCAGTGTGGCGGCCATGCCCGACAGACGCAGCTCAATCAGGGCGCGTTCAATCTCATGTTTGCTCATCGTCATAGTGCTGCCTCTACTTGGGTTTGTGATTGGGTTTGGGTCGGTGCCAGAGTGGCGCTTTGCTGTGCGCCCAGGGTGAACAGATCGGCGTAGTCATCACCCGCGCGGATCAGGGCATGGCTTTGTGTCAGGGATCCCTCGCTTGAGGTGGGCGCGTCCAGCAGGGTCAGCGCTTCTTCCATGAATTGCTCGGTCAAGGTCTTGACATGGCCGTAGCTGTACACGCCCTCTGACATAGCCTGCTCGCAAGCACTGTTGATCAATCGGCGCGGGTAGCGCCGTACCAAGCCGACGATGCCCCACATCTTGCGCTGGCCGACACGGCCTTCACGCTCGAACAAGGTCTCGCACAGCTTGTGGGTGGCTGCACCAATTGCCTTGGCCTGACTCAGAATTCGCTGTGTCTCGCGGGAGGGGTTGAAGACGCGCTCATTCAGGGGCAGCACCACCGTGCCGGCTCTCTCGGCCCGGTCATGTGAACGCAGCAGGGCTTGCGTTCTGAGGTCACGGATTTCCAGACGACGCGCAAACAGGCGTACCAGCACCGCGCTTCCAATGGCCGCCGGGCGGGCTGCATAACTGCTGTGGTCAACCCGCACGCACGAGTCGTCGTTGACGGTGTACTGCTTCTCGGTAAAGTATTGCATGCCCAGCATGGGCAGGGGCAACAGATGGGGTTTCTCTTCCTGGAACATGGCCTCTACCTGGCGACGTTCACTGCCATGATTGCGCTGAGCAGCCCACTTGGTTTCCCAGTGTTCGAGGTACTGGTTTTGCGCCTCAATCGACTCGAATCGCCGCCCCTTCAGGGCGGTGGCCTGGGTGTGGCCGATCGCATGCTCAACCGTACCTTTGCGGTTGGGGTCACGTACCCGTGCCGGGTCGCCCACCACACCATAGTGTTTCAGGGTGGCGGCATAGACAGCGTTGAGCTGGGGCTCGTACAGGTCGGGTTTGATGACACCTTCCTTGAGGTTGTCGAGCACCACATAGTGGCAGGCGCCACCAAAGTAGCGCCAGGCCTCTTCGTGCAAGCGCGCCCAGGCTTCCTGGCTGGACTTCCACACCACGCGGCGAAAGCTGCGCCGGGAGTAGCGCAAGGTCATGACAAACAGGCGTGGCTTGCGAAAGCGCTGCGTGCCAGCCACACGGGTGAGTGCACCCTCGCCGTAATCGACCTGGGCTTCTTCGCCGGGGGCAAATTCCAAACGGTCAAATTGTTCGGGCTCGTGTTTGCACAGGCCGCCACAGAAGCGTTTGACGCTGTTGTAGGCACCGATAAATCCATGCTGGTCCACCAGGTCTTGGTAGATCGCCGTGTAGTTGCGCTTGGCGCGCAGCTGGGCTTCGATGAATGCGCGGTGGGGCTCACAGGTGGAGGTCGTTAACTTGGCCGGAGCCGGTGGCCGGGGTGGGGGAATTTGATCGGGTGTGGGCTCGGATGTGCCGGTGGCCACCCCGGAGGAATTTGACTTGACATTGCGCTCCTCCATGCGTTTGGCATAGGTGCGGATGGTCTTTCGATCAATTCCGGTGACACGTTCAATCTGGCGGTGGCTGGTGTTGGACTCCAGCAGAGTCGATAGGGTTGTTTGTAGGTGTGGTTTCAAGACGTTCAAT
>VMTC01000078.1 GCA_013791765.1 Rhodoferax sp. | reverse complement strand
AAGCAGCACAGCGTCTTCTGTGCCCACGCCATGTTGGCAGTGCAGAGCGATGCCCACGCGCTTGACATAACGCAGCACGCGAGACTGGACAGCGTTTGAATGCCCTGCAAGCAATCCGGACTCAGACGCAACCAGATCAACCTGCCCGTCTATGCGCGATTGCGTGAACGCGTGTTTGGCTGCGAGGGCAACCTCAACACCGGCAGCACCTGCGCCAACGACAACCAGTCTGAAATTTGCTTTCGCCTTTGCGTCTCTAAGCACCTTTGGCCACTTCAAATAGAAGTCATCCAGTGGCTTCACTGGCAGGAGCTTGTCTCCCAGAGTCAGCAGCCAGGATGTGTCGGCTTCACTGCCCACGTCCAGTGAAAGCAGGTCATAGTCCACCTGCTGCCCATCCGTGAGCCCGACGCAGCGGCGCGCAGCGTCCATGCCAACAATGCTCTCAAGTACCAGTTGAGCGCCAGCGGTTTCTGCCAGCGGTCGCAAATCAACACGGCATTCGGTTTGCGCGTAGTGCCCGGATATCCAGCCAGGCAACATGCCGGAGTAATTCTGGTGCGCCGATGGCGTGATCAGCGTCAGTTCAACGTCCTTGGGTCTTCGTTGTGCCATGGCAAGTAAAACAGACAAATGAGCATGCCCGCCGCCAACTAAAACAAGCCGCTTCATGAAAACGACACCTACCGGAAATTCCGCTGAATCAGCCGGGTAGCGATCACCCTGCGTTGGGGATTGGCGAGATCGTCTTTCGTGAAATAAAGAAAGGTTTCCTGCCGCCCAAGATGAGCCGCGACATCGTTTGCACTATCGACGCCAACAAAGGTTGCCTGCATGCCAAGCAATTTGGGGATGGAAAAGCCGGCGTCCTCCAAAAATGGCTTCATCTTCGCGACGATCAATGTGTGCGGGCGGGTGAGAAGAATAGATTTCTTCATGTTGGATTCCGAATGTGGGGTGGTGACCCAGCTTTGTCGTTTCGGCTGATCTCTTTATTACACTGCTCGAACGTGAAGCGACGCAAAAGTGAAGAACCGAAAGCACAGAAAGCGCGCTTTGTTGACCACAACGGCACATCCGTGCCCTTACCCGACGGCCAAATAATTGAAATCCCGGCCCGATACCCCAGCGCAAGGTTAACGCTTGCGAATTGCGTCAACGCGGCGGCTTGTGCAACAACGCTACGTTGGCGCACGGGATTTCACAGCGCCAGTGGTGGTGCCCGGCAAGGGCTCGAAACGTGGCCTCGCGATAAAACACCACATGCGTGGGGTCGCGACGGTAGTGCCAGCGGGCAAACGCGGCATCATCAGTTTGGAACATCGTCATCACGGCAAGCCAGCCGCCGGGCTTGAGCAGGTGATCGAGCCGGTCGAACTCATCAAAGGGACGATGAAAATGCTCGACGACCTCGGTGCAGGTGATGAAATCATAGCGGTCGCCCAGCACCTTCGGATCGTCGAAAAACAGCGGGTCGTAGATGGCCATCCGGTGGCCGGCCTCAGTCAACATCGCCGCCAGCGCAGGTCCGGGGCCGCAACCGTAGTCCAATCCTGACAAGCCGGGAGGTAGTCGTTCGAGCAGCGGCAAGGCGAGACGCGCGAGGACGTTGCGGTAGCGCGCGTCATTCACTTCGTTGCGATGCAGTCGGTACTGGGCGTGCTCGACCGATTTATCGGGCAACTGGGATGGATCGACGAAGGTCGCCTCGCAATGTTGGCAGCGCCAGTAGTCATACATCTCCACTTGCATAAAGTGCGTGCAGTCCGCAGCCCGGCAGATGGGGCAATCACAATGGTGCGACATCATTCGGCAACGCTCGAATTGGCTCCTTCGGACCGAAATAGATGGCGCGGCAGCCACCACAGGTAGAACACCATCCCAAACAGTTCAACCAACGACTGGAACACGACCACCACCACGGTCGTCTCCCATCCGGCCGGGAGCGCTAGCGCGAACGGCAGCACAACGAATGAATTGCGGGTGCCGAGGCTGAAGGCGAGCGTGCGCCCGGCATCCACCGGCAGTCGCAGCCATCGGCTGAGACCAAGCGCCAGCAACGCAGCCACCAGCAAGAAAGCGACAAACACCGGCAGTACCGTGAGCAGCACCGGGCCGGCATCCTGCACCGTGCCGACCTGGGCGCCCGCGATCAGGAACACCACGACCGCCAGCAGGGGCACCGGCCACCAGCCGAGTCGATCGCGCCAGACGGCCCGCGCCGTCCGGGCCTCGACCCATCGCTCGGTAAGCGTCGCGGCCACTAGAGGCAAGCCGATCAGCACCAATGCAGCGGGCAACATCTCTTCGGTTTTCAGCGCCGCGCTGAGGTCAGCGGCCGGCAGCATTAGCCACAGGTAGACGGGCAACAGCAGCAGTTGCATCAGCAGGTTGAGCGGTGTGACCGCAATCGCCCGCGGGGTATTGCCCCTTCCGAGTTGGGTGAAGGTGATGAACCAGTCAGTGCATGGCACCAGCAAAACCAACAACACACCGAGGTGCAAGGCAGGATCGTCGGGCAGCCAGAAAAGCGCCAGCCACGCCACCAAAGGAATCAGCAGGAAGTTGCCGAGCAGGATGGCAAGCACGAAGCGCCGGTCGCGGAAGGCATCGCGCACGTGGAGAAGCGGCACTTGAGAGAAGGTGGTGTAGAGCAACGCCGCCAGCATTGGCCACAGCAGGGCTTCGAACCCCTGTCTGATGCCGGGCGCAACGCTGCCCAGCAACAGGCCGCCGACTATGGCCACGAGATAGATCCAGACCTGGCGGCGTTCGAGGGTCAGACGATCCATCATCTACGCCTAAAGCGGATGGACCGACACAGTCCAGTGGTCGCAGGGTGTGTAGCGTTCAACTGTTTTTTCTCCTGGGAAAACCGCATTGTCCGTCTCCGAATCGGGTCGGGTTGTTCTGCCTACCGATGCTGAAAATCAACCGCTTGATTTGTCCGCGCGTAAGCTATCTCTTCGGCCCGATGAGGGCTCAAGCCGCATAGTGCAGCCGATGATCCTGGATGCAGCCAATACCCACCAAGTTCCATCCCGGGTCGTTCACGCTGACATTCGCACTTTGACTCAGCTGCTGCCGATCCGGCTGACCAGTGCCTTGGTAAACGCGGCGGTGTTGGCCTCCCCGCCGAGGTCGCCGGTGCGCACCTTGTCGATATTCAGCGTGTCGTCAATGGCTTGACGCAGCCGCCGCGCCAACTCGGGCAACTTGCAGTGGTCGAGCATCATGGCGGCTGCCAGCATCAGGGCGATAGGGTTGGCAATGCCCTTGCCCGCGATGTCTGGGGCCGAACCATGCACCGCCTCGAAGATCGCCGCATCGGCGCCGATGTTGGCCCCTGGCGTCATGCCCAGGCCGCCGACCAGACCGGCGACCAGGTCGGACAGGATGTCGCCGAACAGGTTGGTTGTGACCAGCATGTCGAACTGCCAGGGGTTTGTCACGAGTTTCATGGCGCAGGCGTCAATGATGACAGTGTCGAGCTCAAAGCGGCCCTTGTACTTGCGCTCGTACAGCTCCAGACCGGTTTCCAAAAAGAGCCCGGTGAGCGCCTTCATGATGTTCGCCTTGTGTACGATCGTGACCTTCTTGCGACCGGTTGCAACGGCATGGTCAAAAGCAAATTCAAGCAAGCGTCGACCGCCAGCCCGGGTATTGATGCCGGTGGCCATGGCCACCGCACGCGGGTCATCGTCGATCGGAATGTAGTATTCGTGCCCGATGTACAGGCCTTCCAGGTTCTCGCGCACCACCACCAGATCGATCTTGTCGAAACGACCACCCGGGATGATGGTCTTGGCCGGGCGCAGGTTGGCGTAGAGCTGAAACTCCTCGCGCAGTCGCACGTTCGACGAGCGGTAGCCACCCCCCGAAGGTGTCTCCAGCGGCCCTTTGAGTGCAAGTCGCGTGCGCCGGATGCTGTCAAGCGTGGCCGCTGGCAGTGGGTCGCCCGCAGCCTCAATGCCGCCCAGACCGGCGATTTGACGGTCCCAAACAAAGGGCGCATGCAGCGCGTCAAGTGCCGCCAGGGTGGCGTCGACGATTTCGGGGCCAATGCCGTCGCCGGGGATCAGGGTAGCGGGGATGGTGTTTGACATGTTTGAATCTTTCGAATGATTGGATGACTTTAAAATAATTCCACTGCAAAGCCTCGCTGATCCCGTTGAGGGACTGCTCGAATCCAGGACCTTGTTTCAACGAAGCAACAATGTGGGAACACGGGCAGATCGGAGCAATTCGGTAGTTCTGCTGCCCATAAACAGATTTCTGATTGGCGAATGGGTATAGGCGCCCATGATCAACATGTCGATATGCTGCTCCTGAATGGCGCGGGCGATGGCACTTTCGGGGTCACCCTTGACCTGAAACGAATTGGTTCCCATGCCACCGGCAGCCAGGATGGACTGAGCCGCATCAAGCTGCTTCGAAGCATCGCGAACACCGTCTTTCCCGACCATGATGAGATGACACGGTATGCCCTTAAACAGTGGGCTGGAGGCAACCATCTCAACCGCATTGCGGGACGCCGATCCGCCATCGAAGGCAATGAGCACGCGCTTCGGCGGAGAGAAATTGTCGGTCACTGTGAGAATAGGGCGTTGCATGGCGCGTACCACCTGCTCGACGTGGCGACCCAGAGCACGCGACGTGGTCTGGGCCGATTCGCCACGTCTACCCATCACCACTAGGCGCACATCGGCCTGTTGCTCAGTAAGTGTTTCAACCAGCGAGCCATGACGCTGGCGCATGTCCGGTGTAGGTATCCCTGCAGTCTGAGCCCGATCCCGCAAACGGTTAAGAAACCCGCGCCCTTGCTCCCGCGCGGCTTTCGCCTCAATAGCATCATCTTCCACAAGCTTGCCAAGCAAGGTCTCCTGCGAATTGATGCCAATAGCACCGCTATGGTCATCGCCACGTGCGGCGACTGACTCGCGATCAATCACGTGCAGAAGTTCCAGCGGTGCTTGCATTCTGGATGCAGCCCAAGCTGCGGCATCGGTCACATGGTCAGCATAGGGCGACTGGTCCACGCAGGCCAGAACTTTGAGGTCGCCGAATTTGTTGGTTTTCGTGTTCATTTGTATTTTCCTTGTCTCAGTGACCCATCAGTAGGTCTTCGGCGCCGTCCTTGTCATGCACACCGAACTTGTCCACCATGGTGGAACTGGCCTCGTTCAGCCCGATTAATTCCACTTCAGTGCCTTCGCGGCGAAACTTCAGCACCACCTTGTCCAGAGCGCTAACAGCGGTGATGTCCCAGAAGTGGGCTCTGCTCACGTCGATACGAACTTTGTCGACCACCTCCCGGTAATCAAAGGCGTTCGTGAAGCGATCCCCGGTGGCGAAGAAGACTTGACCAAGCACTTCGTATGTACGGGCGCGACCTTCGTCTTGCGATCGTGACTTAATGCGAAGGATTTGCCCCACCTTATGCGCAAAGAAGAAGCCTGAGAGCAGTACGCCGACCAGCACACCTTTGGCTAAGTCGTGCGTAGCAACGGTAACAACGACCGTGCCGATCATCACCACGCTGGAACTTTTAGGGTGATCTCGCAGGTTCTTGATCGAGCCCCAGCTAAAGGTGCCGATGGAAACCATGATCATGACGGCCACTAGCGCAGCCATTGGAATCTTTGCCACCCAATCTCCCAAGAACACCACCATCAGCAAGAGGAAGACGCCAGCAGCGAGTGTGGACAGGCGCCCGCGCCCGCCTGACTTGATGTTGATAATGGACTGGCCAATCATGGCGCAGCCGGCCATGCCACCGACAAAGCCGGAGGCGATGTTGGCAACTCCCTGGCCCACGCACTCGCGGTTTTTGTCGCTTTTGCTGTCGGTCAGGTCATCAACGATGGTGGCGGTCATCAACGACTCCAGCAAACCAACCACCATCAGTGTGAGCGAGTAGGGCAAGATGATCTTCAACGTCTCAAAGTTGAGCGGGATGTCCGGAATCAGGAAGACCGGCAGGCTGTCGGGCAACCTACCCATGTCACCGACGGTCCGGATGTCCAAGTTCAGGAAGATGGCAACAATGGTGAGCACCACGATGGTCACCAGCGGCGAGGGAACCGCCTTGGTGATGTAGGGCAAGCCGTAGATGATGGCCAAGCCTCCGGCGGTCATGGCGTACACATGCCAGGTGACATTGGTGAGTTCAGGCAACTGGGCCAGGAATATAAGGATGGCCAACGCGTTGACGAACCCGGTGACCACCGAGCGCGATATGAAACGCATCTGAGCTCCCAGGTTCACCCAGCCGGCAATGATCTGCAGCACGCCTGTCAGCACTGTGGCGGCCAGCAGGTATTGCAGACCATGGTCCTTGACCAGGGTCACCATCAACAGCGCCATCGCGCCGGTCGCGGCAGACACCATGCCGGCACGTCCGCCCACGAAGGCGATGACCACCGAGATACAGAAAGAAGCATACAGACCGACTTTGGGGTCCACGCCAGCGATGATGGAAAAAGCGATGGCTTCGGGGATCAGCGCAAGCGCAACTACGATGCCGGCCAATAGGTCGTTTCGGACATTGGAAAACCAGTCCTGTTTCAGAGAATTCATAAGCAATGGAGTATTGTGGTTGGTCAGCAAACGTGACCAACCTGTTTTTGTAATGGGGGAAAGCGATCAACCGACCCCGAGCGGGAGAGGCATGAAGCACATGTCAACACAAACCCGAGCTGAGATGTCGGGTCAACGTTCGGCCCCTATGTGATAGAGGTGACAATTGGCGTGAGGTGCAAAGGAGTTACAACGGTATGTGCCTTAATGTGAACGTGAATTTTAACCGGCGATTCAAAATCGGTATGTGACTCATGTGGCCTAGCGATGCGCCGGGGCTGAGGATTTGGCCACCGTGGACTTTGACATCGGGGTGCACCAGCTTCTTGATCAGTCTCATATGGTTCGCTTCACTGTGGACGATTCGGGTGCACGCCATCGTCAATTGGCAGCCACGCCGATGCCGATCCGACAGCGAACAGCGACAGGCGGTGCATGGCGCGGGTACAGGCCACGTACAGCAGGTTGCGGTCCATCTCGGTGGCGTAGTTGCTGGCGCTGACATCGGCCACGATGACGCGGTCGAATTCCAGCCCTTTGGCCAGGTGCGCGGTACATACGATGGCGCCGGTGGAAAAGCCAGCGCTCTCGCCATCGAGCAGGCGCGCTTCGCAGCCGACCTCGACCAGCGCCTTGTGCAACTTCGCCGCCTGTTTCTGGGTCTTGGCGATGATGGCCAGACTTTGGTGATCAGAGGTTTTGAATGCAACGATCGCATCGGCGATACCGGTCGTCATCTGCGCTGGCCGCTTGCACACGTGAACCTGCGGTGCCTCACCGTGGCGCTTCATCGCTTCGAGCTCGGGGTTGGGCGAGATCGCCAGCGCGAACTGCATGATTTCCCAGGTTGAGCGGTAGCTCTTGGTCAGCTTCACCGAGGTGGCCGAATGAAGGCTCTGGCAAATCTGCTCGGCGGTGGAGCTGGTGTAGGGGTTGACCGACTGCGTCGCGTCGCCGAGCACTGTCTTGCGACACGTGAAAATCCGACCCAGCACCGCGTATTGCACCGGTGTGTAGTCCTGCATTTCGTCAATCAACAGGTGCTTGACCCCTTGGTACGGGTTGGTGATGCCTTCGAGACGCATCTTGAGATAGATGAGCGGAAACACGTCGGCGTATTCCAGCTTGCCACCGGCAGGCTTGAACAACTCGGGTTGCTCCATCCACTCGAACAGACCCTGGTAGGCCTGGCGCAAGGTGGTCTTGCGCACCATGGCGCGGATCGCTTCGCGCAGCGCGCGCCGTTCTTCTACCTCAAGATCGTGGTTGTAGTAGATGCCGATCTGCTGCTCGGCGGCGGCAACAACGCGGGCCACCCGCTCGGTCAACTCCACACCACGGTGCTTGTGCCAGACCTCGGAAAAAAACCACTCTGGCACGATTCTGCGACCGGTGCGCCATTCCACCGATTCAAACGAGCGCTGTTCCAGCTCTTCGGTATAGCGGTCAATCTGGCGCAGAAATTCGGGTGCGGCCTTGGCGGCGATGCGCGCCTTGAACGCCTCGTCGTTTTTTTCCAGCAGTTGCGCGGTCTGCTCGAAGAAGCTCTGGAAGCGGTACTGGTGGTCCAGCAGCTCGGCGGCCAGCACCTCCATGCCAATTTCGGGCACCTGCTCTTCACCGAGCTCGGGCAGAACGTTGCCGATGTAGTCGGCAAACACGCGGTTGGGCGAGATGATCAGGATGTCGCCCGAGCTCAAGGTGTCCTTGAAGCGGTACAGCAGGTAAGCGATGCGGTGCAGCGCGATGGAGGTCTTGCCCGAGCCCGCCACACCCTGGATGATCAGGGTGTGGGCATCGTCGTTGCGGATGATGGCGTTCTGGTCGCGCTGGATGGTGGCGACGATGTTCTTCATGCCCTCGTCGTTGCTGGCCCGGCTGAGTTCCTCCTGCAGCACATCGTCAACGATGTTGACGCCCGTCTCAAGGACGAATTCCATCTGTCCTTCGCGAATGCGGAACTGGCGCTTGCGCGTGATCAGCCCTTCAATTTCACCGACTGGCGCCTGGTAGCGGGCCAGGCCGGTTTCAAAGTCATAGAACATCGACGAGATCGGTGCCCGCCAGTCATAGACCAGGGTCTGGCGCTGTGCATCGTCGCGGAAATGGTGCACGCCAATGTAGATCGGGTCGCTGCGCGGATCGCCACTTCTGGCGAAGTCAAAGCGGCCAAAGTAGGGCGAGCGCATGAGTTTCAGAAGCTTGTTCTGTTGCATCCTGAGCGCCTCGGCAGCGTCGAGGGTTTGGTCGATGGACTGGCGCACGGCGATTTTCTCGATGTGATCCATGTCGCGCCGGGCATCCCACATGTATTCTTTGCGCGTCTTGACCTCTTGGGCACACTCGTCCAGACGCGCGTGAATGGTGGCAAGCACACTGTGGATGCGCGTCTGGCAATCGTCCAGGCGGGCCCGTTCTTCGGTTTCTATCGGGTTCATTGTTGATTCATGCATTGCAAACTCACGCTGTTTCACAGATCAGGGACGTTGATAGCCACCGCGCAGACATCCTTTGCTCAAAACCGATTGCCAGAGCTGAATATCACGCGCCCGAAACGCGCCGACACACGACAATAGGCAGTAGCGCCACATGCGGTAGAGCCGTTCGCCGAACTGTTCGCTGAACCGCGGCCATGCCGCTTTGAAATTGGCACACCAGGCCATCAGTGTCTTGTCGTAGTCCGCACTGAAACTGTGTAGGTCCTCCACCACGAACAAAGCATCGAAGGCATCGCCCATCTGCCCAATGGAGGGTAAATCGCCGTTGGGAAAGATGTATTTGTCGATCCAGGCATCTGGCATGCCGCTGCGCTCGTTGCTTTGCTGATGGGTCTGGTCCCGCTCCATCAACATGACCGCGTCATGAAGTCGAGCGACCTGTTGTACATCCACATCCTCATCGGGCAGGTCTTCAGCAAACCGCCCGCTGTAGTCGTGCGACGCACCCACGATGTAAATGCGACATTGCGCCTGCAGTACCCGTGGCAGGCTATCTGGTTTGAACGCTGTCATAAATCCGCCCTGTACATGAATACTCAATAACCAAATTGCCCCCGTCCCGGGATGCTTTTCTCCGCAATGCAAGCGAGACAGAATACGGCTGCGGGGTCCTTGTTGAGTTGTTGTGAATCAAGTTCATCGTCGCACTGACAGCATATTCCAAAGGTTTCTGCGTTGATCCGGTTCAAGGCAGCCCGGAGCCGCCGGTGCGAAACTTGCATGCGCTCATGCAGAGCCTTTGCCATGGCCTGTTGCTGCAGGGCATCCATTCGGGCAATCCGACCCACGCTGGTTTGGTCAAGCACAACAGTGGCCATTGCGCCTTGAGCCTCCCGCATCGAAATATCGAGTCGCGTGATCTCATCAAGCAGGCGTTGACGGAAAAACTCAAAATCACATTGCATTGATTTACTCCAAGTCCAAAAAAAACTCATCAAATAGCGAAACAACACTCGCGAATGTTTAGTGGTCGCCGGGGCGCCGCTAATGCGTCAGACGGTCCGTCATCGATATGCTGCAGGAATGTCGGAGGACCCCCCATTGGGATCACTGGCTGGTGCCAGTTCAACGATCGCACAACTCGTGGATAGCAGCAAACCTGCCACTGATGCAGCGTTCTGCAACGCAGCACGAGCCACTTTGACGGGGTCAATGATTCCCCTTGCCGACAAGTCAGCGAACTCACCCGTGGCGGCATCGAAACCAAAATCTCCGGTGCCTTCAAGGACGGTGTTCACCACCACTGACTGGTGGGCGCCCGCATTGGCGGCGATTTGGCGCAGCGGCTCTTCAAGGGCGCGCAGAACAATGCGGATGCCGGCAGCCTGGTCCTCGTTGTCGCTGACGACAACCTGCGCGGCTTGGCGTGCCCGCAATAGGGCGACACCACCGCCGGGCACGACCCCTTCCGACATGGCCGCACGCACGGCACGCAGCGCATCGTCGGCGCGCGCCTTCTTTTCCTTCATCTCAATCTCCGTGGCGGCGCCGATCCGCAAAACGGCTACGCCGCCTGCGAAATGGCCGAGGCGTTTTCGCAGCTTTTCGCGGTCGTAGTCAGAGTGCGCGTCTTCGAGCTGGGCGCGCAATTCACCCACGCGTGCCTGCACCGCCGCAGAGTCCGAATTTCTGGTAGCGCCAACAATCACCGTGTCTTCCTTGCTCACCTCAACCCGCTGTGCTTGACCGAGTTGATCGAGGCTTACGTTTGCGAGCGTCATGCCGGTTTCTTCTGAAATGACGGTGGCGCCGGTCAGCGCGGCGATGTCCTGAAGTTGGGCGCGGCGCTGGTCACCGAAGCCGGGCGCCTTCACTGCGCATGCCTTCAAAACACCGCGTAATGTATTGGTCACTAGCGTGGCAAGCGCGTCTGCGTCAACGTCGTCGGCGACGATCAGCAATGCCCGCCCTGAACTGCTGACCAACTCCAATACCGGCAGCAATTTCTGTATGGCGGAAATCTTGCCCTCGTGCAGCAGGATCAGTGGATTTTCCAGCGTGGCGATCTGCCGCTGCGCATCGGTGACGAAATAGGGCGAAAGATAGCCACGGTCAAACTGCATGCCTTCGACGATCTCCACTTCGTCGGCCAGAGATTTTCCCTCCTCGATCGTAATCACGCCATCCTTGCCGACCTTGGCCACAGCGTCGGCGATCATCTGTCCCATCTCGGCGTCACCATTGGCCGATACCGTACCCACGCGCACAATAGCCTCGTGGGTGTTACACGGTTTCGACATGGTTTTGAGTGCCTCGAGGGCAACCTTTGTTGCATTGTCGATACCGCGCTTGAGGTCAATTGGATTCATGCCGACGACGATGCACTTGAAACCCTCACGGATGATGGCCCGCGCGAGCACAGTGGCCGTCGTGGTGCCGTCGCCGGCCACGTCGGCGGTTCGCAGCGCGGCTTCTTTCACAGTTTGCGCTCCGAGATTCTCGAAGCGGTCGCCCAGTTCGATCTCCTTGGCGACCGACACCCCGTCCTTGGTCACCAACGGCGCTCCCCAGGCTCGATTCAGGACCACGTTGCGACCTCTGGGCCCAAGAGTGGTTGCCACAGCATCCGACAAAACATTCACACCACTAAGAATCTTTTGCAACGCGACTTCGTTGAATTCAATCTGTTTAGCTGACATTATTTAACCTTCAAAAGAATTGATCCATCGCTGGCAGTGGATCTTCTGCCTGAAACGGTCACCCGTTTCTGCTCTCCTGCATGGATTCATCCGCCCAATCTTGTCTGAAAGACCAAACCGGCATGCTCTCGCAGTTCATGAAACTGAACCTTTGGCCACTTTTCTCTGCTGACCATAATTTCAGCTTCGTAGCTGTATAAGAAAGCGGGGGCATTCACGGCATCGAAACCAATCCGATAACTGTTCTCGTCAATGAACCTCGCGAGTAAATGCGGGTCTTGCGAGGTGACCCAGCGGGCAGTGCGGAATTTTGTCGGTCGAAGCAAGGTGGCCACACCGTATTCACTTTTAAGCCGGTGCCGCACGACCTCGAATTGAAGTACGCCGATAGCGCCGAGCAAGGTTGCACCACCGCCATGAGGGCGAAAAACCTGGATGGCACCTTCTTCGCCTAGTTCTGTTAGCCCGTGGCGCAGCTGCTTGCTGCGCATTGGGTCGGCCAGCTCCACGGATTGAAAAATCTCAGGCGCAAAGAATGGCAAACCGGTGAACTGGAGTTTCTCTCCTTCAGTGAGAGTGTCGCCAAGCTGCAGCGTGCCGTGGTTAGGAATGCCAATGATGTCACCAGGGTAGGCTTCATCGAGAATGTTGCGCCGCTGCGAGAGAAATGAAACGACCGTGTTGGTGCGAATCTCCTTGCCAGAGCGACACACTTGAAGTTTCATGCCCCGCTCAAAACGCCCCGAAAAAACCCGTACAAATGCGATCCGGTCCCTATGAGCGGGATCCATGTTGGCTTGAATCTTGAACACCACGCCTGTGCATGCACGCTCATCAGGTAAAACGAGTCTATTTGTGCATTTCCCTGGTCCAGGCGCTGGGGCGAAATCAACCAGCGCGTCAAGCACTTCCTGGATGCCAAAGTTGTTGATTGCTGATCCAAAGAAAATGGGGGTCTGCAAGCCTTGCAGAAAGGCTTCATGGTCAAAGGCTTGGCCTGCCTCCACCACCAGCGTGATCTCTTTCTGGGACTTGGTAAAGGGACTTCCAAAGCGTGCTGCCGTCTCAGGGTTGTTGAGTCCAGGCAGGAGCTCGTCGCCGATACGGGTTTCAGCACCAGCCCGAAAGACACGCATGTGGTCTGCGCCAATGTGGAAGACACCACGAAACTCCTTGCCCATTCCCACGGGCCAGGTGATCGGTACCACCGACATGCCCAGAGTGCGCTCCACTTCATCAATGAGATCGAGCGGCTCCCTCACCTCCCGGTCGAGCTTATTGATGAATGTAATGATTGGCGTATTGCGAGCGCGGCAGACTTGTAGCAATCGCAACGTCTGTGCTTCAACACCATTGGCAGCATCAATGACCATTACCGCTGCATCGACGGCAGTCAACACCCGGTAGGTGTCCTCCGAAAAATCTTGGTGGCCAGGCGTATCGAGCAGATTGATCACGCAGTCCCGGTACTCCATCTGCATCACAGAACTGGCCACTGAGATGCCACGTTGCTTTTCTATCTCCATCCAGTCAGAAGTAGCGTATCTGGACGATTTTCTTGACTTCACGGACCCTGCGATGTGAATGGCCCCGGCGTACAGAAGGAGCTTCTCTGTCAGAGTCGTCTTGCCCGCATCGGGGTGGGAAATAATGGCAAACGTGCGTCGACGGGCAACTTCTTGAACTTGTGAAAGAGACATGATCAGTCAGGCCCCTGCTGCGTGGAGCGGGACAAATCCGACGTCAAAAATTTTGCATGCAGCGCACTATTGATGTTCACTGGGACAACTTGACGCGCCGCAGGTGCCAGGATATGTGTTGAATTACTTTTCGTTTCAATGCGCATTGAGCTGCTGCTTTCAGGAAGAAAGACTATGGTCACGCCAAAAAGCGCAAGCCCAGCGGCTACTGTAGGAAACGAAGATTTGTCGACCTCAAGCAATTGCGGAGGCTCCGCGTCACGCGCCAGTTGCAAGCTCGGGCTGAGTTTTCAGCGCGGAACTGGCCGACGGGTTTGGCCCGCCGATGCAAAGGGGTGATGGGATTTTTTCTACATTGGAGCTGATCCATTTTACCCACGCTGACGACATTCTTATCCAGGACCTGTTGATGACCCTAAAATACGTAGATTGGAACCCCGCTTGCCACCACCCATTGCGCGGTTTTTGAATACCCCATGGCACTGCAATCTGCAGAACCTCTTACGAGGATCCGTGTGCTGTGTAGTCAGCTATTGCGAATGACGCAGCGAATGCCCAGGGCGTCGTTGTGACTAGCGCTTTACTAAATCTCCTGTTGTCTGTGTTTGCTGATATCACCGCCTGCAGACTATCTCTATAAAATTTTTGCCTTCCCACATTCACTACCGTCGCGCTGCCGCCTTTGGCTTAACTGCGGCCCTCATGTCCAGCGTTGGGCAGTCGTTTTTCATCGGTCTGTTCGGTGCATCCATCCAGCAAGAGCTGTTTTTGAGGGAATCCCAATGGGGAGCCTTGTATGGTGTCGCAACCGGGATCAGCGGTGTGTTGATGTTCTGGCTTGGGGCACTGGCTGACCGACTAACGATACGTCGGGCGATCACCCTGGCACTTGGAGTATTGGGGCTCGGCACTTTGTTGATGGCCCTTGCCAGCGGACCACTTATGCTGTTGCTGGGCCTATTTTGTCTACGTCTTGGTGGGCAGGGACTTACAGGCCACATGGCGATCGTGACTGCAACGCGTTATGCACGCCATCGTGGGCGCAGCATTGCCACAGCGACGTTTGGCTTTATTTTGGGTGAGGCATTGCTGCCGTTGGGCGTAACAGCAATGCTGGGCTTGACATCGTGGAGATGGGTCTGGGCCGGGGCTGCCGTTTTGGTGCTTCTGGTTGCACTTCCGGCGCTTCGCATGACAGCAAGACGCTTGCCGCGTGTGCCTGCGCATTTGGATGCCCAAGGCGCGCCAGTGGCGCGCCTGCTTCGGCGACAACTCTTGCGTCGACCCACTTTTTACGCGGTTTTGTCTGTCGTGTTGGTATCTCCCTTTGTAGTGACGGCGGTTTTTTTGCACCTGGGGGCATTGTCGACACTACGCAACTGGTCGGCGGTACAGGTGGCACAGGGTTTTATAGGATTTGCACTAGCGCAAGCCGGTACAACTTGGCTGACTGGGCGCTGGGTTGGCCAGCGCAGCATTGTCATGGTGTTTCGCCTGTATCTGCTACCACTTGCCGTTGGTTTATTGCTGGCGGCCTTAGCTCCGTCGCAAATGACGCTTTGGGGTTTGTTCTTGGGACTGGGGATCACAGCCGGGGCAAACAGCGTGGTGTCGGGGTCTTTGTGGGCCGAGATTTTCGGAGTGGAAAACCTTGGCATGGTGCGCGGCGTTCACACCGGCTTGATGGTCATTGCCACTGCCGTGTCGCCAATTGCCTTTGGGCTTGCATTGGAAGCGACTACGCCGCTATCGGCATTAGCGGGAGGCATCGCGCTTTATGCTGTTCTCGTGCCAGTGTTGGCCGCCCGATGGCTTTTTACACCTCAATTGCCATTGGAAGATTAGCATTCTGGGCTTCACCGCATTCGCCTGTGTCAGCAGGTGCGGTCGCGATTGATCGCCTTCACACATAGCTGACAGCTGGGCTGCTGGCAGCAAACCCGCCCCAGAAATTACGGGAATCAATGACCGCTTGTGGGTAGCGAGAATTGCCAGGCCCAAGTGTCCTTTGGGTCGAGTCCAGTCGGACGAATGGCCTGCTTCGACTTTAATTGCGCGGAATACCCGCGATGTGAAATTATTTTTACAGTCTTTATTTTCGGTTTACAGACATTATTTATATGAACAATACATGAAAAGTACCTGCGAACCCTATTCAACTGTGACCGATTTCGCCAGGTTTCGCGGCTTGTCCACATCGGTGCCTCTGGCGCACGCTGTGTGGTAGGCCAACAACTGCAGCGGCACCACATGCAGCAGTGGCGAGAGTTCGCCGTAATGCTCGGGCATGCGGATCACGTGAATGCCTTCGCCTGACTCGATGTGGCTATCCGCATCGGCCAACACATAGAGCACGCCGCCACGGGCGCGCACCTCGTGCATATTGCTCTTGAGTTTTTCCAGTAGTGCATCGTTGGGCGCCACCGTGACCACCGGCATGGCGCTGGTCACCAGCGCCAGCGGGCCATGCTTGAGCTCACCGGCCGGGTAGGCCTCGGCGTGGATGTAGCTGATTTCCTTGAGCTTGAGCGCGCCTTCCAGGGCGATCGGGTAATGCAGGCCACGGCCCAAAAAGAGTGCATTTTCTTTTTTGGCAAAATCTTCAGCCCAGGCAATGATCTGGGGCTCCAGCGCCAGCACGGCTTGCAGGGCAGCGGGCAAATGGCGCATGGCCTTGAGGTGGCGCGCTTCCTCGATCTCGCTCAGGCTGCCCTTGGCCTGGGCCAATGCCAGCGTCAGCAAGAACAGGCCCGCCAGCTGCGCGGTGAATGCTTTGGTGGAGGCCACGCCAATTTCGATACCTGCCCGGGTGATGTAGGTGAGCTCGCACTCGCGCACCATGGCACTGGTGGCCACGTTGCAGATGGTCAGCGTGTGCGTCATGCCCAGACTTTGGGCGTGGCGCAAAGCGGCCAGGGTGTCGGCGGTTTCGCCGGACTGGGTGATGGTGACCACAAGAGTGCGCGGGTTGGGCACTGACTCGCGGTAGCGGTATTCGCTCGCCACTTCGACCTGGGTCGGGATTTTGGCAATGCTTTCCAGCCAATACTTGGCGGTACAGCCGCTGTAGTAGCTGGTGCCGCAGGCCAGAATAAGTACCGAGTCGATTTCTTTGAAAACATGCGCTGCGTTGCTGCCTGGCGCATGGTTCATCTGTTGGTCAAACAGTTCTGGCACGATGCCATCAACGCCTTGCAGGGTGTCGGCAATGGCGCGCGGCTGCTCAAAAATCTCTTTTTGCATGAAGTGGCGATACGGTCCCAGCTCGGCCGCACCACTGTGCGCGTGCACGGTTTTGACCGGACGCTGTGCCGCCGGTACCGGTTTGCCTTGTTTGTCAAACAGCCAATATTTGCCGATCTGAATGTCGACGACGTCGCCTTCATCCAAATATACGATCTGGTCAGTGACGCCCGCCAGCGCCATTGCATCGCTGGCCAAAAAGTGCTCTTGGCCGCCTTGGCCCACGCCCAGAATCAGCGGCGAGCCAGCCCGCGCGCCAATCAGCCGCTGTGGCTCGTCCTTGCAGAACACGGCAATGGCGTAGGCGCCGCGCAACTGCGCTATCGCAGCCTTGACCGCTTCAAACAGATCGCCGTCGTAGCGGCTGTCGATCAAGTGGGCGATGACTTCGGTGTCGGTCTGGCTCTGAAACACATAACCTTTGGCCTGTAGCATGGCGCGCAGCTGGTCATGGTTCTCAATGATGCCGTTGTGCACCAGCGCGATGCGCCCGGGGCGACTGTAGGCATCGGCGCCCGCTCCGTGACTGAAGTGCGGGTGCGCGTTGTGCACCACGGGGGCGCCGTGAGTGGCCCAGCGGGTGTGGGCGATGCCGGTGCTGCCTTCAAGATGACTGGCGCTGACCTGCTCGGCCAGCTCGGCAACGCGGGCTGTGCTGCGGGCGCGTTGCAGCCCGTTGACGTACACCGCAACACCGCAGGAGTCGTAACCCCGGTACTCAAGCCGTGCCAGGCCCTGCACGAGGATGGGAACGATGTTGCGGTTTGATACCGCGCCGACAATGCCGCACATAGACTGCTCCAGAAATTGATAGCAGCATGGTACTGGTTTAAATACGAAATTAGTAATTACAATTGGTAAAAATATGTCGATTTATTTCAATAAATATTCATATTAAATATAGATTGCAAAATTAATAAAAAAAAGGAATTAAATTCCACTAAATTTTGGCCTGTTGGCTACCTTTGAGTCATCAGCAGCGCAACACTGTGCGCTTGGTCCAAGGGCTTGCTCCTGGAGTCGGACCAGTAAAACTACCTAAGTGCTTACCCGCTTACGCGGGACAATGCAATTCGCTAGCATTCACTTTCGTGTTGAGGGCCTTGGCGCCCATCAATTTGATTGATTGCAGCTGGAGACTAATTTGTCAGTGGAGTTCATTCTTGAGACCCGTGGCTTGACCAAAGAATTCAAGGGCTTCGTGGCGGTCAACCACGTGGACCTGAAGGTTCGCCGCGGTCACATCCACGCGCTGATCGGCCCCAATGGCGCTGGCAAAACCACCTTCTTCAACCTGTTGACCAAATTTTTGCAGCCCACTGCGGGCAGCATCTTGTTCAATGGCACCGACATCACCTTTGAGAAGCCAGCGCAAACGGCGCGGCGCGGCATTGTTCGCTCGTTCCAGATCTCGGCGGTGTTTCCACACATGACGGTGCTGGAAAACGTGCGCGCCGCGCTGCAGCGCAATCTGGGGACGTCCTTTCATTTTTGGAAAGCTGAAAGCACGCTCTTGCACTTGCATGCACGGGCCCGCCAACTGCTGGCTGATGTTGATCTGCAGGACTTTGCCGACGAGATGACCGTCAATTTGCCCTATGGCCGCAAGCGCGCGCTGGAACTGGCCACGACGCTGGCGCTCGAGCCCGAGCTGATGCTCTTGGATGAGCCGACGCAAGGCATGGGCCATGAAGACGTGGACCGCGTCACCCAACTGATCAAAAAGGTCTCGACAGGGCGCACCATTCTCATGGTGGAGCACAACATGAATGTCGTCGCCAAGATTGCCGACCGCATCACGGTGCTGCAGCGCGGTGCCATCATTGCCGACGGCACTTACACCGAAGTATCCAAAAATCCGCTGGTGATTGAAGCCTACATGGGCACCGTGGACACTGAACTGCAGGGTGCACATTGATGGCCAAGGAACTGCTTCGCATCGAAGATCTGCACGCCTGGTACGGCGAGTCGCATATTCTGCATGGCGTCAATTTCACCGTGAACGAAGGCGAGGTCGTGACGCTGCTGGGGCGCAATGGTGCCGGGCGCACCACCACCCTGCGCGCCATTGTCGGCCTGACCGGCAGCCGCAAGGGCGCGATCAAAATCAATGGCGTGGAAACCGTCAAGATGGCGCCGCACAAGGTGGCGCACCTGGGTGTTGGTTACTGCCCGGAAGAGCGCGGCATCTTTGCCAGCCTGACGGCTGAAGAAAACCTGATGTTGCCGCCCACGCTGGCACCGGGGGGTATGAGCGTTGACGAGATTTACGCGATGTTTCCCAACCTGCAAGAGCGCGCCGCCAGCCCTGGCACGCGCCTGTCGGGTGGTGAGCAGCAAATGCTGGCGGTGGCGCGCATTCTGCGCACTGGCGCGCGGCTGTTGCTGCTCGATGAAATCTCTGAAGGTCTGGCCCCTGTCATTGTGCAAAAGCTGGCCGAGATGATTTTGACACTCAAAGCCAAGGGCTACACCATCGTGCTGGTGGAGCAAAATTTCCGTTTTGCCGCGCCGCTGGCCGACCGCTTTTACGTGATGGAGCACGGCTCAATCGTGAAGCAATTCGCGCAAAGCGAGTTGACCCAGAACATGCGCATGTTGCAAGACTATCTGGGCGTGTGACCCTTAGTCACCAGCAAGCCTGCATCCATTTTCCCTTCCTCAACAACAAATCATCAGGAGACAACATGAAACTCAAGACTCTCGTTACCGCCATGGCCATCGGCTTCGGCCTTGGCGCAACGGCACAGACCACCGGTCCGGTCAAGATCGGTTTCATCACTGACATGTCCAGTGTCTATGCCGACATCGATGGCCCAGCCGGCGGTGAAATGGTCAAGTGGGCAGCACAAGATTTTGGCGGGAAGGTATTGGACCGGCCGATTGAAGTGCTGACCGCCGACCACCAGAACAAGGCGGATGTCGCCAGCTCCAAGGCGCGCGAATGGATCGACAAGGATGGCCTGTCGATGCTGATTGGCGGCACCAATTCCGCCACGGCACTGGCCATGGCCAAGGTCACTGAAGAGAAGAAACGCCCCTTCATGGTCATTGGCGCAGGCTCGGCCCGCCTGACCAATGAGGCTTGCTCGCCTTACACCGTGCATTACGCCTATGACACCGTGTCGCTGGCCAAGGTGGCTGGCACGGCGCTGGTCAAGGCAGGTGCCAAAAATTGGTTCTTTTTGACGGCTGATTATGCGTTTGGCTACTCACTTGAAGGCGATGCCTCCAACGTCGTCAAAGCCAATGGAGGCACCGTGGTCGGTGCAGTTCGTCACCCACTCAATGCGTCTGACTTCTCCTCCTTCCTGCTGCAGGCGCAATCCTCAAAAGCCCAAATTCTGGGCCTGGCCAACGCAGGCGGCGACTTTACCAATGCCATGAAGGCCGCCAAGGAATTCGGTGTCAACAAGACGATGAAGATTGCCGGTCTGCTGGTGTTCATCAATGACGTGCACAGTCTGGGTCTGGCCAATACCGAAGGCCTGCAACTGGCTGACAGCTGGTACTGGAACCAGGACGACGCGTCCCGCAAATTTGCCAAGCGTTTCTTCGACAAATACAAGCGCATGCCGTCGAGCTTGCAAGCAGCCGATTACTCGGTTGCGATGAACTACCTCAAGGCCGTGCAGGCCGCTGGCACGACCGACGCGGACAAAGTGATGTCCACCATGAAGGCCATGAAGATCGACGACTTCTACAACAAGGGCCAAATCCGCGCGGACGGCCGCATGATCCACGACATGACGCTGTTCCAGGTCAAGTCGGCCAAGGAATCAACGACTCCATGGGATTACTACAAGGTGGTCGCCAAGATTCCAGGCGATCAGGCTTTTACCACGGTGGCTGAATCCAAATGTGCGTTGATTAAAAAATAGCTTGACTCAAGGGGCCGGTCGTCTGAGCGATCGGCCCATTTTTTGGTTTTTCAAGGTATGAACTAACGGGTCTCCATGGAAATTTTCGGTATTCCCCATCAAGCTTTTCTGGGCCAGCTAATGCTGGGTCTGGTCAATGGCGCGTTCTACGCGATGCTCAGCTTGGGGCTGGCGGTCATCTTTGGCCTGCTCGGCATTGTGAATTTTGCACACGGCGCACTTTATATGCTGGGCGCCTTCGCCGCCTGGATCATGCTCGACAAATTTGGCATCAATTACTGGTACGCGCTGGTGCTGGCACCTTTGACAGTGGGCGCGCTCGGTGTCGTCATTGAGCGGCTCTTTCTAAAGCATCTCTACAAGATCGACCCGATTTACGGCTTGCTGCTGACCCTGGGTCTGGCCCTGATTGCCGAGGGCATTTTCCGCGAGTTGTATGGCGTGTCGGGCCAGAATTACGACGTGCCCGAGCTGTTGTCCGGCGCAACCGATCTCGGTTTCATGGTCCTGCCCAATTACCGTGCCTGGGTGGTGCTGGTGTCGCTGGCGGTGTGCCTGGGCACCTGGTACCTGATTGAACGCACGCGCCTGGGCGCCTACCTGAGGGCGGGTACAGAAAATGCGGCATTGGTGCAAGCCTTTGGCATCAACGTGCCTTTGATGGTGATGCTGACCTACGGCGCTGGCGCCGCGCTGGCCGCGCTGGCCGGTGTGCTGGCCGCGCCCATTATCCAGGTCAACCCGCTGATGGGCTCCAACCTGATCATCGTGGTGTTTGCCGTGGTCGTGATCGGCGGCATGGGCTCCATCATGGGCTCGATTCTGACGGGCCTGGGCCTGGGCATGATCGAAGGGCTGACGCGGGTGTTCTACCCGGAAGCCTCCAGCATCGTGGTCTTCATCATCATGGTGATCGTACTGATGATCAGGCCTGCCGGCTTGTTCGGCAAGGAGGCCTGAGCCATGAGCAACGCCATGAACCCCCCTACTCACAGCAAGCAGATGACCAAAGCCGCCAAACTTCTTCGACTCACCTACATCGCGCTGATAATCCTGGCGCTCGTGGCCCCCATGCTCGGGCTCTACCCGGTCTTTGTCATGAAGCTGCTGTGCTTCGCGCTCTTTGCCTGCGCCTTCAACCTGTTGCTGGGCTTTACCGGCCTGCTGTCTTTTGGCCACGCCGCATTTTTTGGCTCGGCGGCGTACATCACGGGATACTTCATCAAGTCACAAAATTTCACCCCGGAGTTGGGCATTCTCGCCGGCGTGATTGGAGCTGGCCTGATCGGCCTGGTGGTTGGTTTTGTAGCGATCCGGCGCCAGGGCATCTATTTCGCCATGATCACCCTGGCCATGGCACAAATGATCTACTTTGTCTGCCTGCAGGCGCCCTTTACCGGGGGGGAGGATGGGTTGCAGGGCGTACCTCGCGGTGCGCTTTTTGGCTTGGTGTCGCTCAAGTCTGACACTGCCATGTATTACCTGGTCGTAGCCGTGTTTGTGGCGGGTTTTCTGGCGGTGTCGCGTATCGTGCATTCCCCGTTTGGCCAGGTGCTCAAGATGATCCGTGAAAACGAGCCGCGCGCGATTTCGCTCGGTTATCAGGTGGATCGCTACAAGCTGCTGGCCTTTGTGCTCTCAAGCGCACTGGCCGGGCTGGCCGGTTCGCTCAAAACCCTGATCATGGGTTTTGCCACCTTGTCCGACGTGCACTGGACGATGTCGGGTGAGGTGATCTTGATGACGCTGCTCGGGGGCGTGGGCACCTTCTTCGGCCCGGTGATGGGCGCCGGCATTGTGATCGCGCTGCAGAACACACTGGCTGACAAGGTCGGCTCTTGGGTCAATGTCATCATCGGCGTGATCTTTGTGCTGTGCGTGCTGGCTTTCCGTAAAGGCCTGATCGGCGAATTGCAGGCCTGGCTGGAGCGCCGTCGCCATGCTAGCGCCGCGCCCAAAGCCTGAAACGGTGCCTGTGAACCTGCGCTGAGGCGAATCGCGCGCCGCCCGATTCCAAGCCTGCGCCGGCGGCGGCGTGGCTGACAATCGACCCATGAGCCACACGCTTTCACTGCGACATTTCTTCTTGGCGCTGGCCGTCGTGGCGGTCTGGGGAACCAATTTTGTCGTTATCAAGCTGGCACTCGGTCAGATCCCACCGCTGTTGTTTGCCACCCTGCGCTTCGCTGTGGTGGTGCTGCCGATGGTGTTCTTTTTACCCCGGCCCAAGGTGCCGTGGCGCAACCTGGCCGCTTACGGCCTGCTGATTGGCGTCGGCCAGTTTGGCTTGCTTTTTGTGGCTATGAATGGTCACATCTCACCGGGACTGGCCTCGCTGGTCATTCAAGTTCAGGTCTTCTTCACCATCGCTCTGGCGATGCGACTCGCGGGCGAACAGCTGCAGCGCATGCAGTGGCTGGCGCTGGCCTTGGCCACTGGCGGTATTGGCATCATCGTGCTGCATACCGATGGCAGCACCACGATGCTGGGGCTGGCACTGATCCTGCTGGCCGCATTGTCTTGGGCCGGGGGCAACATCGTGGCGCGCGCGGCCGGGCGCGTCAACATGGTGGCGTACGTGGTGTGGTCCAGTCTGTTCGCGGTGCCGCCGCTGGCGGCGCTCACGCTGTGGTTTGAAGGCTGGAACGCGGTGGCCGCGGGTCTGCACAGCGCCGATTCGGCGACCTGGGCCGCAGTGGCTTGGCAAGCCTGGGGCAACTCGCTGTTTGGTTACGCCGCCTGGGGCTGGCTGCTGGCGCGCTACCCGGCTGCCACCATCACGCCAATGGCGCTGCTGGTGCCGCTGTTTGGCATGGGCGCCGCAGCGCTTTGGCTGGGTGAGAGTCTGCCGGGTTGGAAGCTCAGTGCCGCCGCGTTGGTCATGGGCGGCCTGGCGCTCAATCTGCTGTGGCCCAAGTGGCGCCAGTGGCTGCTCAAGCGCCCTGTGACGCATTGAGCGGTGATGCCAAAACTATCAAAGCATTGCACTGATAATTGAAAGATGGAACACGCCAGCCTTGATTCAATCGATTTGCAGTTGCTGGCGCAACTGCAAATTGACGCGTCTCTCACCAATCAGGACCTGGCAGCGCGAGTGCATGTGTCGCCGCCGACCTGCTTGCGCCGTGTCAAGCGGCTGCGCGACGCGGGGCTGATCGAGCGGGTGATTGCGGTGCTGAGCGTGGACAAGCTGGCCAACGTGGCTGGTTTTGGCCTGTGTGCACTCGCGGAGATCACATTGGACCACCAGGACAACCAGGCGCTCGAAGCGTTTGAACAACGGGTCGCCCTGGAGGACGCGGTGCAGCAGTGTTACCGCGTGTCGCCGGGGCCGGACTTTTGCCTGGTGGTGCAGGTCGCGCAGATGCCAGATTATTTGGCGCTGGCGCAGCGTTTGTTCACGGCGGACGCCAATGTGCGCAACGTCAAAACTTTTTTCAGCGTCAAGCGTAGCAAATTTGGCGCACGGGTGGCGCTGCCGCTCTAAGTCTCCGCTTCGGCCAGAGGCAGGGTGATGGTGACGCGGCAACCCGCATCGGGCGTGCCCTGGGCCCAAAACGCACCCCCGTGACGTTCCACGATCTTTCGCGTGAGCGCCAAGCCCATTCCAAGGCCCTCAAACTCGCGGGCCCCGTGCAGGCGCCCAAACGCGTGAAACAGTTTGTCCTGGTACTGCGGGTTGAAGCCTGCCCCGTTGTCGCTGAGCGTCAAGGCGCACTGGCCACTGCCATGGGCTTGCCAGCTGAGCTCGATTTCGGCCACGGCGCGCTGCGCGGTGAATTTGAGCGCGTTGGAAAGCAGATGCGTCAGCGCTTGGCGAATCAGCACCGCGTCGCCTTGCAGCGCGGGTATGTCGGGTGCCAGTTGCCAATGCAGCGCGCGCCCCGCAGTCATCGGTGCCATCTCGGCCAGCGCGTCACGCAGCAGCTGCCCGATGTCCAGCCGGGTCAGCTGCAAATCGAGTCGCGTCAAGCGTGACAACTCAGCCAAAGCGTCGATCTGACGCGCCATTTGCTTGGCCGCCAACTGCACCGTCTCCAGGTGCGCAGCGATGTCGGGACTGAGTTGCGCACCCAGGTCCTCCTGGATGATCTGTGCATAGGCGCTGACATGGCGTAAGGACGCGCGCAGGTCGTGTGAGACCGAGTAGGTGAAATCTTGCAGCTCAGCGCGCGCCTGGGCCAGCTCGCGCTGCAGACGCGCGATTTCTGCATCTGCCCCTTGGGACTTTGCCGGCGCCAGAGCCGCTGCGCTCATTTGCTCGGCCGTTTCCAGTTGGCGATGCTGACCTGCTTGGCGCGCGCCACACTCAAGGCACCGGCCGGTGTGTCTCTGCTCAGGGTCGAGCCGCCGCCCACCGTGCCGCCCGCGCCAATGGTGAGCGGGGCGATCAGCACGCAGTTGCTGCCAATGTGCACATCGGCTTCGATGATGGTGCGGTGTTTGAAGGCCCCATCGTAATTGGCAGTGATGGAGCCGGCCCCATAGTTGACGCGCTCGCCCACCGTGGCGTCGCCCAGATAAGCCAGGTGATTGGCCTTGGCGCCGCGTGCCAGCGTTGAATTCTTGACTTCCACAAAGTTACCAATATGCACGGCTTCGCCCAGCTTGGCGCCGGGCCGCAGGCGGGCAAACGGGCCAACCAAGGCCCCGGCGCCGACTTCCACCGCATCTTTGCCGCCAGCAGCGCCGCCTTCGATATGGGTGAACGGGTGAATCACCGCGCCAGCGGCAATGCTTGCATTGCTGATCACGCAGTTGGCGCCGATCCGCACGCCGTCACCCAGGCTCACCACGCCTTCAAATACGCAGTTGACGTCAATAGCCACGTCTTGTGCGCAGATCAGCTGGCCGCGCACGTCCAGTCGCGCCGGATCGGCCAGGCGCACGCCTTGTTCCATCAACTGCGTGGCGATCTGTTTTTGGTAAGCCCGCTCCAGTTCAGCCAGTTGCACCGGGCTGTTCACGCCCGCCACCTGGGCCGCGTCGGCAATTTTGTGCGCCACCACCGCTGCGCCATCGGCCACGGCAAACTTCACGATGTCGGTCAGGTAATACTCGCCCTGGGCGTTCTGGTTGCTAAGTCGCGCCAGCCACGCTTTGAGTTGTCTGGCGGGCAGCGCCATGATGCCGCTGTAGACCTCGGTGATTTGGCGTTGCGCAGGCGTTGCATCCTTTTGCTCGACGATGGCCTGCACCACATCGCCCTGGCGCACGATGCGGCCATAACCCGTGGGGTCGGCAAAATCGATGGTCAACAGCGCCAGCTTGTCCGCGCCAGCGGCGGCGATCAGGTGCTTCAAGGTGGCCGCCTGTGTCAAGGGCACGTCGCCCGACAGCACCACCACCATGCCGTCATCGCGCAGCAGCGGTAGCGCTTGCTGCACCGCATGGCCGGTACCCAGTTGCGGCTCCTGTCGCACAAAATTTAGATCAAATTGGCCTGTAGCCCCCGTGCTGCCTGCGAGAGCTGCTTCTACTTCAGTAGCGCCATGACCGGTGATCACCACCACCTGGCGCGCCGACAACTGCGCTGCCGTATCCACCACATGCTGCAAGAGTGCGCGTCCGGCCAAAAGGTGCAACACTTTGGGCAGTTTGCTTTTCATGCGCGTGCCTTTGCCCGCTGCCATGATCACTACGTCCACGGCACTCGCCGCAGAATTGTTTTTTGAAATATCACGCATGCCTGATTCCATTTGCTTGTCCACCCGGTTCAAAAACATGGGTCACATTATCGGCGCGCTGCCAGCCCGTTTGGCGCTGGGGCTGCGGCTTGTGCTCTGGAGCGTGCTGCCCGCGCTGTTGTTGTCGGGCTGCAGCGCGCTCAAACTGGGCTACAACAACGCGCCCGAACTGGGCTACTGGTGGTTTGATGGCTTCCTGGACTTCAACGACCCGCAGTCCACCCAGGTGCGCGTTGAGCTCGCTGGCCTTCAGGCCTGGCATCGCCAGAGCGAGCTGCCGCGCTATGTCAGCATTCTGCAGAAGTTGCAGCGCTTGGCGCCGACAACGGTCACAGCCGGTCAGCTGTGCGAAGCCTATGGCGAACTTAAGCCCCGGCTACAGGCCATTCTTGATCAGGCCGAACCTGGCATCGCCGCGCTGGCACCGAGCTTGTCGCCAGAGCAGCTGTTGCATCTGCAACGCCAGCTAGAAAAGCGCAGTGAAAAATGGCGTTCTGAGTGGCTAGCGGGCTCGCTTGACGAGCGCAACGAGCGCCGTGTCAAGCAACTGGCAGAGCGCGCCGAAGTGCTTTATGGAAGCCTGGGGGAGGGTCAGCTTGTTCTGTTGCGCGAGCGTTTGACCGCTTTGCCCTTCGATGCTGATTTGCGCGCGCGTGAAAGCCAGCGCCGCCACCGGGACGTGCTGCAAACGCTGCGCCAAATCCAAGGCAGCACGCCCAGCGACGCGTCGGCCCGAAGCGCGCTGCGCGCCTGGCTGGCACGCACCGTTAATTCGCCCGATGCCGTCTACCGAAAGCAACAGGACATGGCGACGCAGGCGACCTGTCAATCCCTGGCCGCCCTGCACAACAGCACCACACCGGCACAGCGCCTGGCGGCGCTCAAGACGCTACGGGGCTATGAGGCCGAAGCCCGTTCGTTGTTGACCACCGGGCGTTGAGTCTGTCTCACATCCGACTAAGATCAGTCCATGGCCATCAGCGTTTTTGATCTCTTCAAGATTGGCATCGGACCGAGCAGCTCGCACACGGTGGGGCCGATGCGCGCTGCGTGCCTGTTCGCCCAGACGCTGGAGCGCGAAAACTGGTTTGAGGCCACCCATAGCGTCACCTGCGAGCTGTATGGCTCCTTGGGCGCCACCGGAAAAGGCCATGGCTCCGATGTGGCGGTCATGCTTGGTTTGATGGGCCATGCGCCTGACACCGTGGACATCGAAGCGATACCCGGCTTGATCCGCAGCGTGCGCGCCCAGCAGACACTGGCGCTGCTGGGACTCAAATCGATTGCGTTCAGGGAAAAGGAGCATTTGTTGCTGTACCGCCGCGAGGCGATGGCCGAACATCCCAATGGCATGAAGTTCAGTGCGCTGGACGCGCAGGGTCAGTTGCTGCACCAAGCCCGGTACCTCAGCGTCGGTGGTGGTTTTGTGGTGGCCGCCGGCGCCTCCAACGAGGCCGTGCTCAGCGAGTACCAGAAGGTGCCTTACCCCTTCACCTCGGGGGCTGAGCTGCTGGCGACTTGCCGGCAGCAGCGTTTGAGCATTGGCGCGCTGATGTGGGCCAACGAGCGCACCTGGCGCAGCGACAATGACATTCGCGCCGGTCTGCTCAATATCTGGCGCGTCATGCGCGAATGCGTGCAGCGCGGCTTGAGCGCGCAGGGCCTGCTACCCGGTCCGTTCAAAGTGCAGCGCCGTGCCCCGGTGCTGGCGGCCCAGTTGCGCGCGCGCGCCGAGCAGGCGCTGGCCGACCCGCTGTCGGTACTGGACTGGGTCAATGTCTATGCCTTTGCCGTGAATGAAGAAAACGCGGCGGGCGGGCGCGTGGTCACGGCGCCGACCAACGGCGCGGCCGGCGTCATTCCGGCGGTGCTGCACTACTGTGACCGCTTTGTGCTGAGCCAGCACGGGCGCTCGGTTCACACCGATGCAGCCGGGCACAACAGCGTTGACGAGGCGGTGATCAATTTCTTGATGAGCGCAGCTGCCATTGGCATGCTGTACAAGCTCAACGCGTCGATCAGCGGTGCCGAGGTCGGTTGCCAGGGCGAGGTCGGCGTTGCCTGTTCCATGGCCGCCGCCGGTTTGGCCGCGTTGATGGGGGGCACCCCTGAGCAGATTGAAAATGCCGCCGAGATCGGCATGGAGCACAACCTGGGTCTGACCTGCGACCCGGTTGGCGGCCTGGTGCAGGTGCCGTGCATTGAGCGCAATGCGATGGGCGCGGTCAAGGCTGTCAACGCGGCCCGCATGGCGCTGGCGGGCAATGGCCAGCATGTGGTCTCGCTGGACAAAGTCATCAAGACCATGCGCGAGACCGGTGCCGACATGAAGACCAAATACAAGGAAACGTCTCGCGGCGGGCTGGCGGTGAATATTGTGGAGTGCTGAGATTTTTTGGCTGGTACTTTTTTTGATTTATTCGGCTTTGTTGGTCCTCAGCTATTGGCATTTTTACTGATTTTTCCCCCACTCACTCCCCCAACCCCTCTCTCGCCCCGCCGGGCGAAAGAGGGGGGCTTCATTTGGCCGCGTTTTTGAAGGTGGGAACTCTGTGCTTCTCCGCGCGCTGGCCTTAAAGTGAAAGCAACCCAGCGACCGGTCGCTATAGTCAAAATCCGCGCAGCGTCAAAGGGCAATTGAAGGGCTTGCAACAGATCGAAAAACTGCTCAATCAATTTGATGGCAACGTGCCTAGGTGCGCCTCTTTCCCACCTTCATTGACGCGGCCACATGGGGCTGTTGGCTCCCTCTTCCGCCTGGCGGGGCGGGAGAGGGCGGGGGGAGTGAGTGGGGGAAAAATTGGAAAGAATCCGGAGCGCTCAGCAGCCCAATGGCTCGCTTAAAAGCCCTGCTTTGGATCTCGACCAGATCAAACCGGCCAAACCACCCCATGGTCATTCAGGATCGCATCGAGCGGAATGTCATGTGCCTCGGGCTCAAAATCCGGCAAGAAACTGCTTCCAAATCCCAAACCAACCGTGAATGGCCGGGGCGTCAGCGTGGACAGCATACGGTCATAAAAGCCGCCGCCATAGCCCAGCCGGTAACCGCCCGCGGCATAACCCACGCAGGCCACAAACAGCAAGGTGGGCACAATGACCTCGGTGTCCTTGGGTTTTGGGATGCCGTAAGCGTCTTCTTCCATCGGGCAGCCCGGGTACCAGGCATGAAAAGTCATGGTTTTGTGAACTTTGTCGACCACCGGCAATCCAATCCGCCGTGGTTGCGGCTGATCGATCAGTTCACCGTCTTCCTTCCAGCGGTGCAGCGCGGGCAAGGGGTCAAATTCCCCCTTGATGGGCCAGTAGGCGCCTATGACCGCGTCGGGGCGACCCACCAGCCAGATGCGCATGACCCGTTGCAACAGGTTAGCGCGTTGTAGCCGATCCGGGAGATTCAGACGTTGTTCAACCAGGCGTTTACGCAGGGCTTTTTTTTCCTGCGCTTTTTGTTCATCAGAGGTATCCATAATCTCCACATGCAGTTCTCTACTATTTTGACATCGATTGCGCTGCTGGGCGCGTTCAGCCTGTCGGCACTCCAGCCAGCGCAGGCGCAAACCCGGACAGGTGAGGCCCTTGCGTCTGACGAGACCATTTTGCTCATGAGCCAAGCCTTCAAAAAGGGCAACGTCCAGCGCCTGAGCGAATTGCTGCCTCAGGCCCGGGGCCATGTGCTGGAGCCTTGGGCGGCTTATTGGGAGTTGCGCGCGCGCCTTGACACGGCCAGCCCGGCGGAAATCCAACAGTTCCTGAACCGCTATGCCGGCACCTACCAGGAGGACCGCCTGCGCAACGACTGGTTGCTGCTGCTTGGGAAACGCCAGGCGTGGGGTACTTTCATGGCAGAGTACCCCAGTTTCCGCATGAACGATGACCGTTCGGTCCAGTGCTACGCCCTGCTGACCGATGCCAGGTCAAGCGACCGGGATGTGGCGCAAAAGGTCGAGACCCTGTGGCTGGCTCTGCGCGAGGCTGATGAGGGCTGCGCGGCCGCGGCTGAGCAGCAACTCAAGGCTAGACGACTCCAGCCGCATGCCGTATGGATGCGCGCGCGCCTGGGCTTCGAGAGTAACAACCTGCGCATCGCCACCCAGGCCGTGGCCCTGCTCGATGCCGAATGGGCCAACACGGTCAGTGCCGTCTACAGCAATCCAGAGCACTACCTGGAAGGCAAGCTGCTGGCGCTGCGGCTGCGTACCAAAGAGCTGGTGACACTGGCCATGATTCGCCTGGCGGTCAAAGACCCTGCGGCGGCGGCCATCGAGATTGACAAGCTGCGCTGGCAAACTCAGCTCAGCCAGGAAGAGCGCAGTTGGGTCTGGGGGGTGATCGGAAAGCGCTCGGCCATGCGCCTGTCGGATGAGGCTCTGGGTTATTTCTTGCATGGCCAAGACCGGCACATGACGGACGATCAGCTGGGCTGGAAAGTTCGCGCGGCGCTGCGGGCGGGCAACTGGGCACAGGTGGCCACCGCCACGGCGGCCATGAGCGAGCCTGAGCGCCAGGACGCCGCCTGGGTCTACTGGCGCGCACGCGCCCTCCAAAAATTGGCCAAAGCGGAGCCCGATCGGATCGAGGCCCGGCGCCTGCTGCAAAGCATTGCCAGCGTGCGCGGCTTTTACGAACAGTTGGCGCTGGAAGAGCTCGGCCAGCGCATCAGCGCGCCTGCCCGGCCTGAGCCGCTCACGCAAGACGAGAAGGACATGGCCCGGCGCGACCCCGGACTCAGTCGAGGTCTGTATGCGATCCAGATCGGCTTGCGCAGCGAGGGCGTGCGGGAATGGAACTACAGCGTCAATCTGCACCAGCGCGGCGGCATGAACGACCGCGAACTGCTGGCCGCGGCTGACCTGGCCTGCCAGCACGAGGTCTGGGACCGTTGCATCAACACCAGTGAACGCACCAAAGACGTGATGGATTTTGCGCAGCGTTTTCCGATGCCGCACAAGGACGCGGTACTGCAACGCACGGCCCAAATCGGTTTGGACCCGGCCTATGTCTATGGTTTGATCCGGCAGGAAAGCCGCTTCATCATGGACGCCCGTTCCGGCGTGGGTGCCTCCGGCCTGATGCAGGTGATGCCGGCAACGGCCAGCTGGACCGCCAAGAAAATCGGTCTGGTTAATTTCAAGCCGCAACAAATCACCGATCGTGATACCAATATTGCGATTGGCACCGGTTACCTCAAGCTGGTGCTCGACGACTTTGCCGGCTCCATGCCCATGGCTGCTGCGGCCTACAACGCCGGGCCCGGGCGTCCGCGCAGCTGGCGCGGTCAAGCCGGTGCGCCGGTGCTCGAAGCCGCCATCTGGGCCGAGAATGTGCCCTTCACCGAGACCCGTGACTATGTGAAAAAGGTCTTGTCCAACACCACAAATTACGCCGCGCTCATCTCCGGTCAGCCGCAGTCGCTCAAAAGCCGGCTGGGGATGGTCGGGCCCCGCGAGCTTGGGGCGGCGCTGGTCAGTCGGGACTTGCCTTGAGACTACAGGCGGTAGTTGTCAAGCAGCTTGCCGGTTCGTTGATGTTTGAGGGTTGAGGGTTGAGGCTGCTGTGACGACGGTTTTTCTCTGGGATTTTTTCCCCACTCACTCCCCCAACCCCTCTCTCGCCCCGCCGGGCGAAAGAGGGGAGCTTCATTTGGCCGCGTGTTTGAAGGCGGGAACTCTGCGCTCCACGGCGCGCTGGCCTCAGAGTCGCGGTAACCCAGCGACCGGTCGCCATAGTTAAATTTGGCGTCGCATCAGCGGGTTGGCTCTGGATTTTCCGATTTGCCGTCCAGAAAAAACTCACTCGGGTCAGGCTTGTCACTCAGGTCAGGCCGGTCCAGCAGGTCACTCAGCGCAAGCCGCTCAAGCAGATCAAGCGCTGCCCCACCGCCAGGAGGCGCGTGGACGTCCCACCTTCAAAGACGCGGCCAAATAGGGCTGTTGGCTCCCTCTTCCGCCCGGCGGGGCGGGAGAGGGCGGGGGGAGTGAGTGGGGGAAAATAACTTAAAAATCCAACACAGCAGTACCCAATCAGTTCCGCAAAATATGAAATTAATTTAAGTAAATTCTACCTCCAGCCCACGTCCAGTCTGTGCAACATGCTATCAAAAAAATTATTATAAACCGCACGCCAGCGGCACTGCTAGCATCCACGCTTTGGAGAATCACATGCTCAAACTCGTCATCGGCAACAAAAACTACTCCAGCTGGTCAATGCGGCCCTGGGTGCTGCTCAAACAAGCAGAGATCCCCTTTGAAGAGCTCATGGTCCGCTTTGACGCCTTCACGCCGGAGTCCAGCTTCAAGAAAAGCGTCAACGCCCTGACGCCGACCGGTAAAGTGCCGGTGTTGATCGATGGCGATTTGGTGGTGTGGGACACGCTGGCGATTACCGAATATGTGGCCGAGCAGTTTGCGGACCAACACTTGTGGCCGCGCGACAAGGCCGCGCGTGCCCGTGCCCGCAGCATCTGCGCCGAGATGCACAGCGGCTTCACGGCGCTGCGCAGCCACTGCCCAATGAACATCGAAGCGCGCCTGCCTGAGGTCGGGGCTCTGATCTGGCGCGACCAACCCGGCGTGCGCGCGGATGTGGCGCGGTTGGTGGCAATGTGGGACGAGGCACTCAAGCAGCACGGCGGGCCGCTGCTGTTTGGCGACTTTTCAATTGCAGACGCGTACTTTGCTCCGATCTGCATGCGCCTCGTCACCTATGCCTTGCCACTGCCCCCCGCCATAGCCGACTACGTTGAACGGGTGCAAGCGCTGCCCGGCGTGAAAGCCTGGATTGACGGCGCGCTGGCAGAACAGGACTTTCTCGACTTCGAAGAGCCGTATCGGCTCAAGCCCTGACATGCAAATTTATCTGGTCGGTGGTGCCGTGCGCGACGCCCTGCTGGGGCTGCCCGTGCTTGATAGCGACTGGGTGGTGGTCGGCGCCACGCCGGACGAAATGGTGGCGCAGGGCTTTGTGCCGGTGGGCAAGGACTTTCCGGTTTTTTTGCATCCCACGACCCACGAAGAATATGCGCTGGCCCGCACTGAGCGCAAGACCGCGCCCGGCTACCACGGCTTTGCCATTCACGCCGCAGCGGATGTGACGCTGGAAGAAGACCTCGCGCGGCGCGATCTTACAATTAATTCAATAGCTGCTCAGGCAGACTGTACGTGGGCTACAGGCCAATTTAATATAAAAAATGCGAAAATGCTGGCCGGCTGGCAGGCATCAGGCCATCTGGTGGATCCATTTGGCGGCCAGCGTGACCTGGCCAACAAAGTGCTGCGCCACGTCAGCGCCGCTTTTTCTGAAGACCCGGTGCGCATCCTGCGCCTGGCCCGTCTTGCCGCGCGTTTTCCTGATTTCAGCGTGGCGCCGCAAACCCTGCAACTGATGCGTGACATGGTGGCCAGCGGCGAGGTCGATCATCTGGTGCCCGAGCGCGTCTGGCAGGAGTTGGCCAAGGGGCTGATGCAGGCCACGCCCTCACGCATGTTCGAGGTGCTGCGCGACTGTGGCGCGTTGGCCCGGATTTTGCCGGAGGTCAACGCGCTCTGGGGTGTGCCGCAGCGCGCCGACTACCACCCCGAGATCGACACCGGCGCACATCTGCTGCTGGTGCTCGACATGGCAGCGCGCCTGGGAGCTGCGCTGGCGGTGCGGCTGGCTTGCCTGACGCACGATCTGGGCAAGGGCACTACGCCGCTTGACATTTTGCCGCGCCACCTCGGGCACGAGCAGCGCAGCGCGCAACTGCTCAAAGGCCTGGCGCAGCGCCTGCGCTTGCCCACCGATTGCCGGGAACTCGCCGACGTGACGGCGCGCGAGCACGGCAACATCCACCGCAGTGGCGACTTTGATGCTGCAGCGCTGATGCGCCTGCTCGAGCGCTGCGATGCCTTACGCAAGCCGCAGCGCTTTGGGCAAATCCTGCTGGCCTGCGAGTGCGATGCGCGCGGGCGGCTCGGGCTGGCCGAGGCGCCTTACCCGCAACGGCCCCGGTTGCTGGCGGCCCTGACGGCTGCGCAAAGTGTTGATACTGAAATAATAGCTAATAAAGCAATGGCGACGGGGGTTAGCGGCCAAAAAATAGGTGAATTGATTCACCTGGCGCGGGTTCAGGCAGTCAAAGCGAGCCTGCCCTAGCGATCCGTGATCGCTGTGCGGCTTTGCTTGTTATGCTCAGACCATGTCCCATTTGCTGATTGTTGAAGATGACGACTTGCTGCGCGATGCGCTCTGCGCCCAGCTGACCCAGGCCGGGCATATGGTTACGCCTGCCAGCGACGGCGAGAGCGCCCAGTCTTTGCTGGTGTCGAGCCGTTTTGACGGCGTACTGCTCGACCTGGGCCTGCCCAAAGTCAGCGGCATGGAGGTACTGTGCTGGCTGCGCAAGCGTTTGCCCGCGCTGCCAGTGCTGATCCTGACCGCGCGAGACGGGGTCGACGATCGGGTGCAAGGTCTTAACGCCGGGGCCGACGATTACCTCACCAAACCGTTCAGCATGGCCGAGCTGCAGGCGCGCCTGGGCGCCATGCTGCGGCGCGCCCGCCTGCCCGCTTTTGGCGGCTCGCTGGAATTGGCCACCGAGGGCACGCGCCGCCTGCGGGTGGACGCCAAGGTGCCGCAAGCCTGGCTCGGCGATGAGTCGCTGGAGCTGACGCAGCGGGAGTGGGCTCTGTTGTCCTTGCTGGTCAGCCATGCCGGTCAGGTGATCAGCCGTGAAGATGTGCTGCTCGCCTGGCAGTGCGAGCCGGGCGAGGGCACAGGCGCCGGGGTGGGCTCGAACGCGCTGGAGGTCTACATTCACCGCCTGCGCCGCAAGCTGGCCGACTCTGGCCTCACCATCCGCAACGTGCGCGGCCTGGGCTATATGCTGGAGTCAACGGCGCTGTGAGCCAGAAGGCCGCGCTGGCGGGGCAGGGCGCCGGCAGTGCGGGCCATGGCTTGTCGCTCAAACGCCAATTGCTGCTGTGGCTGCTGCTGCCACAACTGGTGCTGTGGCTGGTGGGTGGTGCACTGGCCTACCGGATCGCACTGAGCTACTTTGAGAAAGGCATCGACCAGTCGCTGACGCAGTCAGTGCGCTCGCTGGCACGCCAGGTCAAGCCGATTGGCTCTGGCCTGCTGATCGACTTTCCGCGCGCTGCGCAAGACATCATCGAGCAAGACCCGCAAGACCGGGTGATCTATCTGGTGTCATCCCCGCCGGGCAGCTTTCTGCTGGGCAATAGCCGCTTGCCAGGCCCGCCGCCGAGTCTGGAGCCGGCCACCGGTGAGCCACTGTTGTACAACGTGGCGGTGGACGGCAAACTCATGCGGGTGGCGTTGCTGGAGGTTAACTATGGTGAGGCGACGTCGCCCCAGCGCCTGCGGGTGCAGGTGGCCAAGAGCCTGGCGGTGCAGCGGCGCCTGACGTGGGAATTTGTGGCCGACATGCTGGCGCCCTTGCTCTTGCTTGGGGCGCTGCTCAGTGTGCTGGTGTATGGCGGCATCTCACGCGGCTTGCGCCCGTTGACGCGCTTGCAGGCGCAACTGGGCCAATTGGGGCGCCAGCGTGAACAGAATGTGTCGGCGTTGTCGCCGATCGAAATGACGCAAGCGCCGCAAGAAGTGCATGCACTGGCCGCCGCCGTCAACCAATTGCTGGCCGCAGTGCGACGCAGCCTCGGGCATGAGAAGCGCTTTTTAAATGACGCCGCACATCAATTGCGCACACCGCTGGCCGGCGTGATCAGCCAGACCGAGCTGGCCCTGCTTGAAACCGATCCGCAAGCGCTGCGCGAGCGCCTGAGCAAGGTGCTCGCTTGCGCCCAGCGCAGTGCGCACTTGGTGCAGCAACTGTTGTCCCTGGCGCGTAACGAGGCCGAAGTGCGCCTGCAAGCGCTGGATCTGGCAGCGTTGGCCCGCGAGGTGGCACGCGACTGGACGCCGCGCGCCCTGAGCGCGGGCGTCGACCTGGGCTATGAGGGCTTTGACAGTTTGTGGGTGCAAGGGCAGGCGATGCTCTTACGCGAAGCCGTGGGTAATCTGCTTGATAACGCGCTGATGTATGCGGGCAAAGGCAGCGTGGTGACGCTGCGCGTGGCGCAGGTCAATCAGCAGGCAGTGCTCGAAGTTGAAGACGATGGCCCGGGTCTGGCAGCACCGGAACTGCCGCACCTGTTTGAACGCTTCTGGCGTGCCAGCGAACTCCCCGGGGGTTGCGGTCTGGGCTTGGCGATTGTGGCCGAGATCGCCCAGCGCCACGGTGGCAGCGCCAGCGCGCAGGCGCTCAAGCCGCACGGCCTGCGCGTGCGGCTCCATTTGATGCTCGCGCCAGGAGCCTGAGCGTGCGGGCAGCGGAAAACCCTCATATCGGAGCGGTTGCCCGTCGTGGGATACTGAGTTGGGCGCGGTGTGGCGACCGCTACGTGGCGCATAACCATTGATCTGATCGGCTGTGAACGATAACTTGAACTCAACATTGTTGGCTGTTTTGGCTGGCGCCCGAACGTCAGGGCCGCCTGTGTCCGTGACGGGCAGTGCCGCCGACCTGAGCGCACCCGCACCGCTTGAGACCGAAACTGCCTTGCGCCAGCTCAATGCAAGCTTGCTGGAGAAGGCCCGACTGCTGCAAAGTACGCTGAGCAGCATCAGCCAGGGCATCCTGGTGTTTGATGCGCAGGGGCGGGTGACCATTTTTAACGCGCGCGCGTGTGAGCTGTTGGCGTTGCCGGAGAGTCTGCTGGCCAGCCACCCGAGCGTGCAGGCGCTGGCCTCATACCAGGTTGAGAGGGGCGACTTTGGCCAAAATGCTGAGCTGGTCGACCTGCATGCGCGCCATTGCGTGCTGGGTGTGGCGTCGGGCGCCCAGGACGGGCTCCCGTTCCACTACCTGCGTGTGACGACCGCGGGGCGGACCCTGGAAGTCAACACGCAGGCCTTGCCGGATGGCAGCATGGTGCGCACTTTTGCAGATGTGACGGACCTTGTGCAGGCCCAGGCCACGCTGCAAAAAAATGAGGAGCGCTGGACGCTGGCGCTGGAGAGCAGCGGCGACGGCGTCTGGGACTGGCATGTTCAGAGCGGTGTAGAGTTCTACTCCAAGCGATTGCTGGAAATACTCGGTTACGACGCCAGTGATGTGCATCTTCAGGCGCGGGGCGAGTTTGACAAGCTGATTCATCCCGATGACCTGGCCCAGCTCCTGCGCGCGCGCCAGGATCACTTTGACGGCCGGGCCAAGAGCTATTCGGATGAACACCGCGTGCGCTGCAAGGACGGCAGCTGGAAGTGGATGCTCTCGCGCGGCATGGTCATCAGCCGCGACGCGCAGGGCTTGCCGCTGCGCATGATTGGCACCCACACCGACGTGACTGATCGCAAAAGAGCAGAAGTGCTGATTTGGCAACAAGCGCATTTCGACCCCCTGACCGGCCTGCCCAACCGCAACATGCTGCATGACCGGATGGCGCAGGAGCTCAAAAGGAGCAAGCGCGACGGCTTTCAGCTTGCGGTGCTGTTCATTGACCTGGATCATTTCAAGGAAGTCAACGATTCGCTCGGTCACGACAGTGGCGACCGCTTGCTGGTTGAGGCGGCGCGGCGCATTTGTGCCTGCGTGCGAGAGTCAGATACCGTGGCGCGCATGGGCGGCGATGAATTTGCCGTGATCCTGACCGAACTGCTTGATGGCAGCAACCTGGAGGGCATCCTGCAAAAGATGCTGCAGGCGCTCGAAGCCGTGTTCGAACTTGACAAAGACAGGGTCTTTGTGTCGGCCAGCATTGGCGTCACGCTGTACCCGCTTGACGCCAGCGCGATTGAAGATCTGTTCAAAAATGCGGACCAGGCGATGTACGTGGCCAAGGGCGCCGGGCGCAATCGCTTCAGTTTTTTTACGCCAGCGCTGCAGGAGGCCGCTCAAAACCGGGTGCGGCTCACCAATGACCTGCATGACGGGCTTGTCAAAGAACAGTTCCGGGTGCTCTACCAGCCCATCGTAGAACTCGCCAGCGGTGCTGTTCACAAAGCCGAAGCGCTGATTCGCTGGCATCACCCGACGCGCGGCCTCATCAGTCCAGCCGATTTCATTCCGATTGCCGAATCCACCGGCTTGATCGTCGATATTGGCGAGTGGGTGTTTCAGCAGGCTTCGCGCCAGGTGCAGGCGTGGCGCTTGCGGTTGGACCCTGATTTTCAGATCAGTGTCAACAAGTCACCGGCGCAGTTCCAGCGACGCGGCAAGAGCAAGACGCCGTGGGCGCAGCAACTGCAGGCGATGGGTTTGCCGGGCAGCAGCATTGTGGTGGAGATCACCGAAGGGCTGTTGCTCGACACCAGCGCCAGCGTGGCCGACCAACTGCTTGAACTTCACGATGGCGGCATTCAAGTGTCGCTGGACGACTTTGGCACTGGTTATTCGTCCCTGTCCTATCTGCAGCGCTTTGACATCGACTTCGTGAAAATTGACCAGTCCTTCGTGCGCTACCTGATTCCTGATTCGACCGATCTGACGCTGTGCCAGGCCATCATCGCCATGGCTCACGCTTTGGGCATGAAGGTGATTGCCGAGGGTGTTGAAACTGCGCAGCAGCGCGATTTGCTGGCCGCTGCCGGTTGTGATTACGGCCAAGGCTATCTATTTTCGCGGCCGATCGCGGCAACTGACTTTGAAGCGTTTCTGAGCGCTCGCCAGACCTGAGCGGCTGACTTGCTGAGCCGCCATCAGCCAGTGAACCCAGATTCGTCAGTTGGACGCGCTCTCACCCAAAAGGTGAGGCGCGTGGAAGCTGGAAAAGTTAATGGTCATAGGGAGTTAGTAAAGAAACCAAGCGGTCAACTGAAACTATTCGGTCAACCCGTTTCCCTGCCGGCACGGAGTTGCAGCGACAACTGCTGACAAATAGCCTTTGAGACAGTAATTTGGGGTACTTTGGAAAACCCACAGTCACGAGTCAGAAGCGCAAAACCCCGCGTGGTGCGGGGTTCTGGCAGGTTTCTATTCGCTGATAGCGAGTTAGAAGTCCATGTGCTGGCGGAGAGGGTGGGATTCGAACCCACGGTACCTTGCGGTACGCCTGATTTCGAGTCAGGTACATTCGGCCACTCTGCCACCTCTCCTTCGAATCAAGCTGTGGATTGTAGCAGTGGCCACGACTACCGTTTACTGGATTTTGGCATCTACAAGCGCTTGCAACGCACCCGTAATGTCCTGACTTTGCACGTCCGGGGCCCATTGCAGCTGATCCTGCAACTCGCTCAGCGCGCTTGCACCTTGGGCCTGCAGCAGACCAATGGCCTGGCCTGCTACTTTGGGCGAAGCAAAGCCAGCGCTTTGCAGCAGCAAGCGGCCCTGTGCATCCAAAAATTTGAAGTAAAACTGGCCGTCGCTTTCGCGGTATTGCTTGAAGAGCGGCAAGGCTGACTTGACGGATTTCGCGGCTTTGCTGCTTTGCGTGCGCAGATCGCGTAAACCCACCGCCTGACGTAGTCGGCCCATGAACGGGGTGGCAATCTGGCGCGCTTTGGCCGCGCCAGCGCGCAGGATCGATTCGATTCGGACGGGGTCGTCCAGCAGCGCCTGGTACACCTCGCGCAACGGCGCAATCTCGTCGTCTATGCGCTCGAACACAATCTGCTTGGCGTCGGCCCACGAAATGCCGTCGGCATATCCTTGGCGCAGCGCAGCGCTTTCATCGGGTGTGGCAAAGGCCTGGTAAATCTGGAACAGGGCCGAGCCTTCGGTGTCCTTGGCCTCGCCCGGTGCGCGTGAGTCGGTGACGATGCTGGCAATCAGCTTTTTCAGCTGAGCACGCGGCGAAAAAAGCGGGATGGTGTTGTCGTAGCTCTTGCTCATCTTGCGTCCGTCCAGACCGGGCAAGGTGGCAACGCTTGCTTCAATTTCGGCCTCGGGTGGCACAAAGTGATCGCCATAGCGGTGGTTGAAGCTGTGCGCCATGTCCCGCGCCATCTCGATGTGCTGGACCTGGTCGCGACCGACCGGCACCTTGTGGGCGTTGAACATCAAGATGTCTGCGCCCATCAACACCGGGTACATGAACAGCCCGGCGGTGACATCGGACTCAGGGTCTATCCCGGCAGCCGTGTTCTTGTCAACCGCCGCCTTGTAGGCATGGGCCCGGTTCAGCACACCTTTGCCAATGACGCAGGTCAGAAGCCAGGTCAGCTCGGGAATTTCGGGTACATCGGATTGACGGTAGAAAACAACCCGCTCGGGGTCGAGCCCGCAGGCCAGCCAGCTGGCGGCGATCTCCAGCGTGGAGCGCTGGATGCGCTCTGGTTTATCAATCTTGATCAGCGCGTGGTAGTCGGCCAGAAAATAAAAACTCTCGACATCAGAGCGCAGGCTGGCGCGCACTGAAGGTCGGATGGAGCCAACATAATTGCCAAGATGGGGGGTGCCGGAGGTCGTGATGCCGGTGAGAAAACGCGTGGAACTCATTGGGGAAAATTTTTGGGACAAAAAAAATGCGCCAGGCTAGCCGAAAAGCATGGCAAAGGGGGTGAGCAAGATGTTGAGTACGAAGTAGCTCAGCTTCATCAGAGGGCGCAACCACAGCGTGCTGACGATGCCCGAGATCACCAGTGCCATCACAATGAAAAAGCCCCAGGGCTCCACCCGTGAAACCAGCTCGGCCTGGCGGTAGGGCAGCAGGCCCACCAAAATACGGCCACCGTCCAGCGGCGGCAGCGGGAACAGGTTAAAGGCGAACATCACCAGATTGACCAAAATGCCGCCTTGCGCCATCTTGAGGAAGAAGGGTTCGGTCACGCCCGTGCCATGCAGGGCATACAAGAGCGCACCCCAGAGAAAGGCCTGAATGAAATTGACACCCGGCCCGGCCAGCGCGACCCAGACCATGTCACGTTTCGGATTGCGCAAATTGCCAAAGTTGACGGGCACCGGCTTGGCATAGCCAAACAGGAAGGCGCCCGAGGTGGCAAAGTACAACATGAGCGGCATCAAGATAGTGCCCACGGGGTCGATGTGCTTGAGCGGGTTGAGCGTGACACGCCCTAGCATGTAAGCCGTGTTGTCGCCAAAATGGCGAGCGACGTAGCCGTGCGCTGCTTCATGTACGGTGATGGCGAAAAGCACCGGTAGCGCATACAAGGCAATGGTCTGAATCAGGTTGGCGATATCCATGAGCTCTTTATCGGATGGGCGTTATCAGTGTCTTAGAGACCAAGCGCGGCCAGCGGGCCACGACCCTGGCGGACAATGACCGGCTCGGCTTCGGTCAGGTCGACCACCGTGGTGGGCTCGCGCGGGCAGGCGCCCGCGTCAATCACGCCTGCAATGCGTTTTTTATACAGTTCGCAAATTTCTTGCGCATCGTTGATGGGCTCGGTCTCACCCGGCGCGATCAGGGTGGTGGCCAGCAGCGGGCCGTGGTGTAGCTCCAGCAAGGCCTGCAGGACCTTGTGCTCGGGCACACGCAGGCCAATCGTCTTGCGTGACGGATGGCTCAAGCGGCGTGGCACTTCTTTGCTGGCCTGCAGAATGAATGTGTAAGGCCCGGGTGTGGCTGACTTAATGAGTCGAAACTGCTGGTTGTCCACCTGCGCGTAGTTGGCCAATTCCGAGAGGTCGCGGCACAACAGCGTGAGGTGGTGCTTGTCGTCCACGCCGCGAATCTGGCGTAGCTTGTCAGCGGCAGCCTTGTCGTCCAGGTGGCAGACCAGCGCGTAGCTGGAGTCGGTCGGCACCGCCAGGATGTCGCCCTGGTCGAGCAAGGCAATGGCCTGTTTGAGCAAGCGCGGTTGCGGGTTGACGGGATGAACTTCGAACAGTTGAGGCATGGCTGTATTGTCGGTGAAGTTGGCTCAATCAGAACGGCAAGGTCGCCGCAAATCCGGTTTATGCGGCCAGATCAGCGCGGCGCAGCTTGGCCAGCTCGTGCGCTGACAGCAGCGCATTGCCGACGCCGCTGGCGGCAATGATGGCAATGCCAATCCAGGCCAGCGCGTCAGGCACATGCGCAAACGCCAGCCATCCTGCCAGCGTGGCGAAGGCAATTTGGCTATAGAGGTAGGGCGTGAGCACCGGCGCCGACGCGCGGGCGTAGGCCCGGATCAACATCAAATGGCCAAAGGTGCCCAAGAAACCGACCAGCACAAACCACGGCCAATAGCTCAGCAGGGCGGCGCTGCGCCAGCTGAAAACCACAATCGGACTCATGACCACCGCGCCGACCAGGCCGGTGTAAAAGTGCGTGGTGTAGGGGTTTTCTTCGCCACTCAAGCGACTGGTGAGCACCTGAAACCAGCCATAGGAGACCACCAGCAGCACCGGAAACAGCAAAGCCCAGCTGAACACCTGGCCACCGGGGCGAACTACCAGCAGCACGCCGACCAGGCCCGAGGCCATGAGCAGCCAGCGCCGCGGCGAGACATGGTCTTTGAGCACCCAGGCGGCCATGGCCGTGGCCACCAGCGGAGACAGCATCACCATCGCGGTGAACTCACCCACGGGTAAATAACGCAGACCAAAAAACGAGCAGGCACTGGTGATCAGCAGCAAGACCCCACGCAGCGTTTGAAAGCGCGGATTCGGGGTGCTGAACAGGCTGCGCCGCTGCACCGGAAAGCGCAGTGCAAAAGTCAGCAGCGCCTGAAATACATAACGAAACCAGAGCAGCATCAACACGGGCACCAACGTCACAGCGTACTTGGTGGCGGTGTCGAGCATCGCAAAGGCCAGCGTCGCCAGCACAATCAAAGCAACACCAGCACCGTGCTGGGTGCGCCAGAAGGCCATGGGCGAACTAATGCGTTGCGGAGGCGGTGGCCTCCAGGCTTGGGGATGAAGCGACTTGAATCCGCTGTGCCAGCAATTCCCAGACCGGCGTCAGCGCAGCTGCCAAGGGCGGCAGGGTGCCGATCTCGGTGTGGCTCTCGTTCGGGCTGTGGAAGTCGCTGCCGCGCGAGGCTGCCAGGCCAAACTCGCGTGCGGTGTCAGCGTAACTGATGTACTCGGCCGGCGTGTGGCTGCCGGTGACCACTTCGACGCCGCGCCCGCCATGGCCCTTGAATTCGGTGAAAAGGGCAAATTCTTCGTTGGCAGAAAACTTGTAGCGCGCCGGATGCGCAATCACCGCCATGCCGCCGGCCTGTGTGATCCAGGTCACTGCGTCTCTCAAGCTGGCCCAGCGGTGTTCCACAAAACCAGGCTTGCCTTCGGTCAGGTATTTGCGAAACACCTCATAAGTTTCCCGGCAGACGCCCGACTCCACCAGGAAACGGGCAAAGTGCGTGCGCGAGATCAGATCACGGTTGCCCGCGTACTTGAGTGCGCCTTCAAACGCACCATCAATGCCGACTTTGGCCAGACCCGCCGCCATCTCGCGAGCGCGCTGTTCACGCCCGCCCCGGGTTTGGCGCAGGCCGTTGATCAGGGCCGCGTTGTCGGCATCAAAACCCAGGCCCACGATATGGACGGTCTGGTGCAGAAAGCTGACCGAAATCTCAACCCCGGTGAGGTAGTCCATCCCCAAGGCCCTGGCCGCCGCTGCGGCGCGCGCCTGACCGCCAATTTCATCATGGTCGGTCAGCGCCCATAAGGCCACGCCATTGGCTTTGGCGCGGCTCGCCAGTTCTTCAGGCGTTAGCGTGCCGTCGGAAACGGTGGAATGGGAATGGAGGTCAGCGTTGATAGGAGGTGTCACGGCTGGATTCTAAAACCTTGCGGGAAAGACCCCATCGGCGTGTAGTGAACCAGCACTGTCCTCAATTGATGACTTCACAGCGCTGCGGCCTCCACCAGAAACCGCACCCGGCGCACGCCGTTCCAGGCGTCGGCATCGAGCCGGAAGGCGAGCTTGACGCGCGCCGGCAGCGGCTCGGTATGACCAAACCAGATGCCGTCCACCGCTTGGCCCTGGTGCTTGAGCTTCAAAGCCAGGTGCTTTTCACCGACCAGGCGTTGCGACACCACCTCCACCTCTTCGCTGAAGGTGGGCGGCGCAAAGCCCTGACCCCAGACCTCCTTGTGCAGCACATCCACCAGTTCGACGCGGCGGTACTCGGCTTTGAGCGGCCCGTCGGTCTCCAGGCGGCGCAGCAGGGTGGCGGCATCGAGCCATTCTTGTGCCACCAGACTCAGGCCCTGCTCAAACATGTCGAAATCTTCTCTGGCAATGGTGCAACCGGCGGCCATCGCGTGACCGCCAAAACGCAGCAGCACGCCGGGGTGGCGTTTGGCGACCAGGTCGAGCGCGTCACGCAGGTGAAAGCCGGGGATCGAGCGGCCCGAGCCCTTGAGTTCATGCTCGCGCCCCGGCGCTCCGCTGGCGGCAAACACAAATGTCGGACGGTGCAGCTTGTCCTTGATGCGCGAGGCCACAATGCCGACCACGCCTTCGTGAAAGTCAGCATCGAAGACGCAGATGGCCGGTGGCGGCTCCTCGTTGTCGTCAAACAAGGACTCAGCCACGGCGAAGGCCTGTTCGCGCATGCTGCCTTCAATCTCGCGGCGCTGGCGGTTGATGCCGTCGAGTGTCTTGGCCAGTTCTTCGGCCCGGCCCACATCGTCGGTCAGCAGGCATTCAATGCCCAGCGTCATGTCAGACAAGCGTCCGGCGGCGTTGATGCGCGGGCCCAGCGCAAAGCCAAAGTCAAAGGTGGTGGCGGTCTTGGCGTCACGCCCCGCCGCTACAAATAGTGCCGCTAGTCCCGCAGGCAGCATCTGGGCGCGAACGCGTTTCAGGCCTTGGGCCACCAGACGACGGTTGTTCGCGTCGAGCCGCACCACGTCAGCCACGGTGCCCAGGGCCACCAGCGGCAGCAAGCTATCGAGCTTGGGCTGCGTGGCTGCATCAAACACGCCACGCTGGCGCAGTTCGCTGCGCAGCGCCAGCAGCACATAGAACATCACACCGACACCGGCGATGGACTTGCTCGTGAAAGGGCAACCGGGCTGGTTCGGGTTCACGATCACGTCGGCCTCGGGCAGCACGATCTCGCCGTGGCGGCTGGCGGGCAAGTGGTGGTCCGTCACCAGCACCTGCAAGCCCAGCGCCCGTGCGGTGGCGACTCCTTCAAAACTGGCGATGCCGTTGTCGACAGTGATCAGCAGCTCAGCGCCGCTGGCCTTGACGCGCTCGGAGATCGGCGGCGTCAGGCCGTAGCCGTCAACCACGCGGTCGGGCACGATGTAATCCACATGCTTGGCGCCCAGCAGGCGCAAGCCGCGAATGCCCACGGCGCAGGCGGTGGCGCCGTCGCAGTCGTAGTCGGCCACGATGCAGAGCTTCTTGTTCTGCGCGATCGCATCGGCCAGCAAGGTGGCTGCCGCGCTCAGGCCCAGCATCTCCGTCGGCGCAATCAGGCGCGCCAGGGCGTCGTCGAGCTCCTGCACGCTTTGCACGCCGCGCGCGGCATAAAGCTGCGCCAGCAGCGGGTGGATGCCGGCTTGCTCCAGTGCCCAGGCAGCGCGGGGAGGAATCTCACGAACTAATATTTTCATAGCTGCTCAAGCAATAGGGACGAGGGCTGTGAGCCTAAAAGGCTTGAAAATCTTTGCAAAATCGAGGTGGGCTTAAATTTGAATGTCTGGGCACTGCGTTCGCCACAGAGAGTCAGCTCAAGGCTGGCGCCTTGACCTTGATTGAGTGTGGCCAACAACGCGGCGCACTCGGTGGCGTCAAGCGTTTGCCAGGCTTGCGCCCAGGCCGGCCAGTCTTCAGCTAACGCAGCTTCGCGCAAGCGGGTCACCCATACGGGCTCTGGTGCAGTGGCGCCCTGGTGCTGCAATGGCGGCAAGGCGCCAGTGCCGCTGATCCAGAATGAGTTGACCACTGGCACGCTGCGGGCCTCTCGCGCGTCGTTGACCGGGTGGTGGTAGAGCAGCATCTGCATCTCACTTTGCAGGCGTTGCAAGCCCATGGCGCTGGGGTCGGCGGGCAGCCAGTGCGCCACGTCGCGCCCGAGGACACGGTCCGGCGAGGCCGTGGCCAGGCCATTGAACACATCGCTGCAGGCCAGCCAGCGATCCGGCTGCTCATAGTACAAGCTGATGCCGTCTTCCAAAAAATAGGGTTGCATCGACGCCAGCAGGGCCGTAGATTCCTGCGCCTCAAAATCGGGCAGCGGCAGGCTGCCCATGGCGACGTGCTTGGCGCCGGTGCGCCAATGGCAAGGCGTGATGAAAGCCCAGGCGCGGCTGGCCGCAGTTGCGCCCAGGGTGGTTTTCGCCTGAAGCGCCGCCCAGGGAATCAGGCCGTCGTCAATGGGCAGACCCAGGGCGCGCGCCAAGGCGCGTTCGTGCGGTGGCGACAGGCTGTCTTCAAAGCCCTGGTCGATGGGCTCTGGCGTCAGGCGGCGCAGCAGTTTGTCAAGATTTGGCAGTTTGAGTGGGGCCAAGGCTTGGCGGCAACCCTCGGAGCTGCAAAACGCGAAGGGGATCAGAAGGTGCATGGTGCGATTGTCTCGCAAGGACCGTGCAACACAGCTGGCGGGACTTGAAGACCCTGGACGGAGCCAATGGTCGTCGGGGTGATCCTTATGCTAATATCTCCGGCAATATGAAAAAATTGCCTCGTCTGACGATTGACACCAATATTCTGGTGGCGGCCGTCAGGAATAGGAATGGGCCTTCCTTCGCCCTGGTGCAGTTGGTGCGCACGGCAGAGGCCCAGATGTGTTGCAGTCCGGCCTTGTTCCTGGAGTACGAAGATGTGCTGAAGCGCCCCGATCAGTTGGCAGCTTCTGGCTTGGAGAGCGCAGATGTGGATGCGATTCTGAACGATTTGGCAGCACGGGTGTCGCCGGTTACGACCCATTACCAATGGCGCCCGCAACTGCGCGACCCCGCTGACGAAATGGTGCTGGAAGCTGCAGTGAACGCCCAAGCCAACGCGATCGTGACCTACAACTTGCGTGATTTCAAACCTGCCGGGCGTTTCGGTATTTTGGTGCTCAACCCCGAGCAAGCATTCAGACAATTTCATTTACCAAGGAGCCCCTCACCATGAGCAACTACGCCTTGCGTCTGCCCGAGTCCCTCAAGCAAGCTGCCAAGCGGATTGCGGCCGCTGATGACACCACCATGAATCAGTTCTTTGTAGTAGCCATCGCTGAAAAAATCAGCGCCATGGAGGCTGGCCAGTTTTTTGACAAGCGAGCAGCGCTTGCCACCAGCCAAGCCGGCGATGCCGCATGGGCCAAGGTGGGCGTGAAGTCAGTTGTCGCAGGCGATGATTGGACATCACCCACTTCAGCACACGGCCAGTGATCCATGCAAATCCCCTATGAACTCATTTTGGGCTGGCGCTACACACGCGCTGGCCGCGCCACCCGGCGAAACGGCTTTATCTCTTTCATTTCCGGCGTGTCGATGCTGGGCATTGCCCTGGGCGTGGCGGCCCTGATCATCGTGTTGAGCGTGATGAACGGCTTTCAGAAAGAGGTGCGCGACCGCATGCTGGGCGTGGTCTCGCACATTGAAATTTTTGCGCCCGACGGTGCGGCCTTGCCTGACGCGGCGCTCACGCTCAATCAGGTCAGAGCCCATCCGCAGGTGATTGGTGCAGCACCTTTCATAGCGACTCAAGCCCTGCTGGCAAGGGGTGAGGATATGAAAGGCACGATCGTGCGCGGCATTGAGCCGAGTCTGGAGCCCGAAGTGACCGACCTGGCCATCGAGCTCAGAAACACCGGTTTGAATCGCCTGATCCCCGGTGAATTTGGTGTCGTTCTGGGCGGCGAACTCGCGCGTTCCCTGGGTGTGCGCCAGGGCGACAAGGTCACGCTGGTCGCACCCAGCGGCCAGGTGACCCCGGCCGGCGTCGTGCCACGCCTGAAGCAGATGACGGTGGTGGGCACCTTTGACTCGGGTCACTTTGAATACGACTCCGCGCTGGTGCTGCTGCACATTGAAGATGCGGCGCGCATCTTCCGGTTGGAGGGCCCCAGCGGCGTGCGGGTCAAGCTGCGCGATCTGCACCAGGCGCGGGAGGTCGCGGCTGACTTGGCGAAAACCTTGACGGGCGACCTGCTCATTCGCGACTGGACACGCCAGAACCGCACCTGGTTTGCCGCCGTTCAAATGGAAAAACGCATGATGTTCATCATCCTCACGCTCATTGTGGCAGTGGCGGCCTTCAATCTGGTCAGTACGCTGGTGATGACGGTCACCGACAAGCGCGCCGACATCGCCATCCTGCGCACGCTGGGCGCCAGCCCCCAAAGCATCATGGGCATTTTTGTGGTGCAGGGCGCGATGGTGGGGGTGATTGGCACCTTTGCTGGTCTGGCCCTGGGCTTGGGCGTGGCATTCAATATCGACGTGATCGTGCCGGCGCTGGAGCGGCTGTTTCAGGCCAGTTTCTTGCCCAAAGACATCTATCTGATCAGCCGCATGCCGAGCGACCCGCAGCAGGCGGACATCGTGCCGATTGCCGTCATTTCCCTGGTGCTGGCTTTTCTGGCCACCCTCTACCCGAGCTGGCGCGCCAGCCGCGTCAACCCGGCGGAGGCTTTGCGCTATGAGTGAAATTAAGGGCGACATTGTTTTAAGCGCACGCGCCATCACCAAGCGTTTCACCGAGGGCCGCCTTGATGTGACGGTGCTGCAGGGCGTGGACCTGGACGTACGCGCCGGCGAGACGCTGGCCATCGTCGGGGCTTCCGGTTCCGGCAAGAGCACGCTCTTGCACCTGATGGGCGGCTTGGATGCCCCCACCAGCGGCTCGGTGCTGCTGCACGGGCAAGACTTGGCGCATCAGAGCGCCGCTCAGCAAGGGCGACTGCGCAACCAGTACCTCGGCTTTGTCTACCAGTTTCACCACTTGCTGCCTGAATTCAGCGCCCTGGACAACGTCGCGATGCCACTGTGGATTCGGCGTCTGGCCCCCGTGGAATCTGCGCATATAGCTACTGAAATGCTAGTGAAAGTCGGCTTGCAGGATCGGCTGCTGCATCGCCCGTCCGAGCTCTCAGGTGGCGAGCGCCAGCGCGTGGCGATTGCCCGCGCGCTGGTCACGCGCCCGGCCTGCGTGCTGGCGGATGAGCCCACCGGCAATTTGGACCGCAGCACGGCGGACGGCGTGTTTGAGCTGATGCTGGAACTGGCGCGCACCCAGGGTACGGCGTTTATCGTCGTCACCCATGATGAGGCGCTGGCAGCGCGCTGTGGGCGTCAATTGCGACTGGTGCAAGGTCAATTGTCAGAAGCCGGGCGCTGAACACCTGGGGGCGGGTGAACGCGCACGGGGTCTCACGCCATTCAGGTCTTGGCCGAGGTCTCCGCTGAAAGGTTGCCACGCAACAACGTCAGAGCCAGCAGCGCCGACGCCACCATCAGGAACAGACTGACCGCATTGAGCACCGGCGTGGCACCCTCGCGCATGCGGCCATACATCATGACCGTGAGGGGCGCGTCGGAGCCGACCAGCATCAGCGTAGTGTTGAAGTTCTCGAAGGACATCAAGAATGAAATGGCGGCTGCGCCAATCAGCGCCGGTTGTAGGTAGGGCAGGGTAATGGTGGTGAACACAGCCGCGCGCGAGGCGCCCAGGTTGTAGGCGGCGTCCTCGAGCGTGAGGTCAAAGCGCTTGAGCCGGGCCGTGATGGTCAAAGTGGCGATCGACACAATGTACGAGAACTGCCCCAGCACCACCAGCGGCAGACCCGGGCGCAAGAATTCCAGCTCCAGGCCCCACAGATCATCAGCCAGATTGGCAATGCGGCTGGCAAAGGCCAAAATCGAAATCCCCAGAATCACCCCCGGTATCACCAGCGGAGCCAGCATCAGCAAAGACAAGGCCTGCTTGCCGCGAAACTGCGTGCGCTCGATCAGGAATGCGTTGGCGGTGCCGACCAGCACCGAGAGGATGGTCACCCAGCACGCCACCACGACGCTGGTCCACAGGCTGCCCAGCATGGCGCTGTCGGCAAACAGGCCGCGCCGCGGCGTATCGGCACCGCCCAGGAACCAGTCGAGCGTGAAGCCGCGCCACGGCGGTGCCGGGTAGGGGGCGTCATTGAAGGCAAACACCGCCACCACCAGCAAGGGCAGAAACAAAAAGGCAAAGAACAGCAGAGCGTAGATCACGGTGCTGGCGCGCAACCACAGCGGGCGGGGCAGCGAGGCGATCATGGCAAAGGCCCCCGAAAATTTAAGCCAAATCGGCCTGCAGCCCACGGATTACATGCGTAACCAGCTATTGATTCAAGAGCGCTCAAAAAGTGGCCAGACATCTTCATGACCTCTGCATCACTTCACCAAATTTCTGGCCGCTGAGTTTCAAGCCGAGCCAGACAATCGCCGTGGACAAGCCCAGCAGCAAAAAGCCAAAGGCGGCGCCTTGCTCCCAGTTGAAGCGGGTGATGAACTGGGTGTAGATCTGCTCGGTGAACCACTGCGAGTTTTTGCCGCCCAGGAGCGTCGGTGTCAGGTAGTTGCCCAAGGTGAGCATGAACACCACGATGCAGCCCGCCACGATGCCGGGCGCGGCGTGCGGAATGACAATCTGGCGCAGGATCGACCAGTTTGTGCCACCCAGGTCGTAAGCGGCTTCGATCAGCGAATCGTCCAGGCTTTCCAGCGCGCTGATGAGTGGAATCACCATGAACAGCATCGAGGTGTAGACCAGGCCCACCAGAATGGTGCTGTCGTGGTAGAGCATCTCGATCGGCACGGGGGTGAGGCCCAGCCACACCAGCAAAGCGGGCAGCACGCCGGACTCGCGCAGCAAAATCATCCACCCCAGCGTGCGCACCGTCTCACTGACCCAAAAGGGAATCAGGCACAGGATGAAGAGCATGGATTTGTTGCGCCCGCGCACCAGCTTGGCAATCGTCCAGGCAATCGGGAACGCCAGCACCAGCGTGACCACAGTGGCCAAAATCGACATCAGCGCCGTTCGCACAAAGGTGTGCCAGTACAGCGGCTCTTCAATGAAAGTGCCGTATTGCGCCAGGCTGAACTCGTAAACGCGTGGCGCCACGCGTGCGCGCAGCGACAAGATGCCCAGTTCGACGTGCGGCAACACAATCAGCCCCAGCAGCCACAAGAGCGCAGGCGCGAGCAGCAGCATGAGCATCAGCCGCGCGTAGGGCAGAGCGCTGCGGGAAGCTTCAGTCGGTATCAACAGGCATCCTATTGCGACGTGGCGGCTGCGCTGGCCGCAAAACACACCGCGCGTTGCGCATCAAAACCGAAGTGCACAAGCTCGCCCACCACCAAGTCGGCGAACTGGCCGGTCTGGGGCAAGGCGATGCGAAACTCGGTGTGCGAGTTCTCCTCATGCAGCAGCACGGCTGAGTTGGCACCATCAAACAGCAGGCTGTCAATTTGTGCCCGGTAGTGCGGCAGACCAGCGTCGGTCAATACCGCGGCGCTGCGCGACAGGCTGGCGACCTCGGGCCGCACAAAGGCTTCGACCGCATCGCCACGAGCGACCTTGCCGATGGCACGCGCTGGCAGCACCAGGCCTTCAGGACTGGTGACGATCACCCTGTCGCCGTTGACCTGCGTGGCGCGCCCGGCGATGCGGTTGTTGGCGCCTACAAAGCCTGCCACAAATGGCGTTTGCGGCTCGTAGTAGAGCTGTTGCGGCGTGCCGACCTGCTCAAAGCGGCCGTGGTTCATCACGGCCACATGGTCCGACAGCACCAGCGCTTCCGACTGGTCGTGTGTGATGTAAACAAAGGTCGTGCCAAAAGCAGCCTGCAACTGCTTGAGCTCAATTTTCATGTGCTCGCGCAGCTTGAGGTCGAGTGCGCCCAGCGGCTCATCGAGCAGCAACAAGGTGGGCTCGAGCACCAGGCTGCGGGCAATTGCCACGCGCTGCTTTTGCCCGCCCGAGAGCTGGTCAACCCGTTTGTCTTGCGAGTTGGGCAGGCTCACGCGCTCGAGCATGTCGCCCACGCGGCGCTTGATTTCCATCTTGGCCACCCCCCGGCGCGCCAGGCCGTAACCCACGTTGTCGCCCACGTTCATCATCGGGAACAGCGCCAGGTGCTGAAACACCATATTGACCGGGCGCCGGTTCGGCGGCACGCCGTTCATGCTTTTTCCGCCAATCTGGATGTCCCCCGCATCCGGGCTCAAAAAGCCCGCGATCATGCGCAAAAGTGTGGTCTTGCCGCAGCCCGAGGGCCCCAGGATCGAGAAGAAACTGCCGCGCGTCACGCTAAACGACAAGTCATCCACCGCCCTGAAGGCGCCGTAGTGCTTGGCTACGCGGGTGGCCTGCAGGTCAGGCTGCGTCGCCAAAATTAATTGGCCGCTTTGATGCGGTCCAGCACGCGGCCTTCGATCTCTTCTATGCCAGCGGGCACGGCCGGGTACCACTTGACATTTTTCAGCGCAGCTTCGGGGAAGCTGGCGGCAAACTGGGCTTTGAGCTTGGCGTCCATGAGTTGATCGGCACCCTGGGATGCCGTGAAGTTGCCGGCCGATTTGGCCACGCGCGCCGCAATCTCGGGGCGCATATTGAAGTTGATCCAGGCATAGGCCGCTGCATCGTTCTTGCCCTTGGCCGGAAGCGCAAAAGTGTCGATCCAGCCCAGGGCGCCGGACTTGGGCGCGACGAACTGAATTTCAGCCTTCTCGGCATTGAGCTTCCAGCCACCTGTGTCCCACATCATGGCGCCAACGATCTCGCCCGTGCGCATGCCGTTGAGCAACTGGTCTTTGTTGTCCCAAAAGAACTTCAGGTTGCCTTTGCAGGCGATCATGGTTTTGCCCACGTCGTCCATCAGCGCGCCGTAGGCTTTGGGGTTGTTGTACAGCGCAAACGGGTCCTTGCCGGCGGCAAAGGCAAAGGCCAGCAGGGTCGGGCGTTTCAGGCGCACGGCCGTCTTGCCCTTGACATCGCTGCGGCACAGGTCTGCGTAGTCGGTCATTTGCGTCAGCTTGGTGTTGACCACCAGACCATCGGTGCCCCAGATGTGCGGCAGACCATAGACCTTGCCGCCCAGGGTGGTGTTCCTCTTCGTTGCTTCGAGCATGGAGGGGATGAACAAATCGGCTTTGAGCTGGCTCATGTCCATCGGCTTGTAAATGCCGAATTCCTGCTGCGGCCCGGTGATACGGTCTTGCGAGGGCTGTGCCAGATCAAAACCGGCGCCGCCCGTGGCGCGCAGCTTGGAGATCATCTCTTCGTTGTTGGACAAGGTCAGCGCCACCTTGTAGCCGCTTTCTTTTTCGAACTGCGCCACCACCTCAGCCGGCGCGTAGTCCGCCCAGGTCAGCAGGCGCAGGGTTTTTTCCTGGGCCAGGGCGGTGGTGCTCAGGCCGAGCGCAATGGCGCTGGTGGCGAGAAAAGCGTGTAGAACTTTCATGCGGGGTTCCTTGTGATGAGTGACAGAAAACATTTAGTTTGGCCGATAACGCCAAAAAGTCAGCCAAGCATAGGGCGGCCAAATGACATTTTGGTGTCAATAGTTTGACGAAGATATGGTATTTTCCCTGCATGAGCTTCTGGATCGACACCCACTGCCACCTGGATGCACAAGAGTTTTGGCCTCTAGCCCACGCAGTACGGGCGCGAGCAGCTATTAATAATGTAGTTCATTGCGTCTTGCCTGCGGTCGAGGTGGGCAACTTTGACACCGTGCGGGAACTGGCGCACAGCACGGGCGATAGCTACGCACTGGGCATTCACCCCCTGTACGTCAAGCAGGCGCAAGAAGATGCACTGGATCGACTGGGTGCCGTGCTGGCACAGCAGCAGGGCGACCCGCGCCTGGTGGCCGTTGGTGAAATCGGCTTGGACTACTTTGTGCCGGAGCTGCGCGCAAGCCCGCTGCGCGAGCGCCAGGAACACTATTTTCGGTCGCAGCTCAAGTTGGCCCGCAAGTACGACTTGCCGGTTATTTTGCACACACGCCGCTCGGTCGACAGCGTGCTAAAAGGTTTGCACGACGTCGCAGGCAAGGCCGGGCAGTGGCGCGGTATTGCCCACGCCTTTAACGGCAGCGAGCAACAGGCGCGGGCGTTCATCACCCTGGGTTTCAAGCTCGGCTTTGGCGGGGCGCTCACCTACGAGCGCGCGCTGCAGTTGCGTCGTCTGGCGGCCAGCCTGCCGTTGGAGGCGATCGTGATGGAAACCGATGCGCCCGACATGCCGCCGCACTGGTTGTACAAAACGGCTGAGCAACGTGCGGCTGGCCAATCGCAAGGCCGAAACGAGCCCGCTGAGTTGCCGCGCATCGGCGCAGAGCTGGCGGCGCTGCGCTCCATCAGTGTCGAAGAACTGGCCCGCGCCACCACGCGCAATGCGCTGGCGGCCCTGCCGCGACTGCGCGCCTTGCTGCCAGGTTAATCCGAGATTGTCCATTAGGCGGTGCTTCGCACCTGTTTGAGCGCTGGCGGCGGCTTTGCGGTCATTTTGCGCGTCTGCTCGGTGTCCATAGCGGTGCTATGAAGGCCTCCCAGCCACACAAACTGCCTCGCAAATCCACTCGCCATCATCTCAAACCCTAATGAACAATCTCGGTTAATCGCAGCTGGCAGCCAATGCCTGCCTTGATTTTTCGCAAACGGGCCGCAGCGGCTGAGCTGCACACTGGGGCTTCAATTTGTCTGAGCAACCGCTCTCGAACCCTTGTCTCACCAGGACCCTGCATGCCCGCCTCAACGCCCGATCCAACGGAGTTTGCTCCCCTGTTTCGCAGCTGTGAGGCCGTTCAGGGGCGCGACAACTCCCTGATGCAAAAGGTGTTCGAACTGCGGTACCAGGTTTATTGTGTGGAAATGGGTTTTTTGCCAGACGACAAGTACCCGGATCGCTGCGAAATCGACGAATATGACGCCATTTCGGCGCATTTTTGCGCCTTCAATTTGCGCGATGAGTTGGTTGGCTACGTGCGCCTGGTACCGCCTGACCTGACACAGTCCTTTCCGTTTCAGAGTCATTGCCACGAGCTGCTCGCGGGTGCCAGCCTGGCGCCGCCCGAGCAGGCGGCCGAGATTAGCCGCTTGATGGTCAGCCACGATTACCGACGCCGGCGCGGCGACGTGCTGGCGGGCGTGACCCTCGAGGAAGATGCTGCAAAAGTCAAGCAAGACCTGCGCGACCACACGCCCCAGATTCTGCTCAGCCTGTATCGCCAGATGTACGCCTTTAGCATCGCCCGCGGCACGCGCTACTGGTATGCGGCGATGGAGCGCCCCCTGGCACGCGCCCTGGGCCAGATGGGTTTTGCCTTTGCGCAGATCGGTCCGTTGACCGACTATTACGGCCCGGTGGCACCCTACCTTGGTGATTTGCGGCAACTCGAGGCACAGGTCGCGCAGAAAAACCCGGCCCTGATGGACTGGCTGCGCCGCCGCGAAGTCAGCGACAACTAAGGACCTGTCCACAAATAACATGCACAGCTTATTCATGGACAGGCCCTAAGTGAGCCTGCTGTCCTTACTGCCCGGCGCGGCGCTGCGCCTGCTGCGCAGACGCATACTCAGCTACGCCAGGCGCATCGACGTTGATCGCATGCTGGCGAGTTCAAGACGCGGTGCGCTACGGGCAGCCGTTCAGGCCGCCAGGCACAGCGCAGCTTACCGTGCCCTGCTGCAGGCGCACGGCATCGCGCCTTCGGCCCTTGGCGCCCAGACAGACTTGAGCGCGCTGCCGGTCCTGACCAAAGCCAATACTTTTGAGCGCTTCACGCTGGACCAGTTGGCCCGGCCCGCGCCCGCTTCTGAATGGGCCGATGTGTTGACCAGTTCAGGACGCAGTGGCCGCAGTTTCGGCTTCAGACTGACGGCGCGCGAGCAGCACGAGAGCGCCTGGTTCGACATCGACCTGGGGCTGCAGGATATGTTCAACGTAGACCAGCGCGCCACTCTGCTGGTCAACTGCCTGCCGATGGGCGTGGTGTTCAGCTCGCGCGGCGTGACGGTCGCCAACGTCAGTGTGCGCGAGGACATGGCTTGTTCGATCCTGCGCGACGTCGGTCCGCGCTTTCAGCAAACGCTGTTGTGCACAGACCCCTTGTTCATCCGGCGCGTGCTTGACGAGGCGCGTGCTGCTGGTGTGGATTGGCAGGCGCTCAATACGAGCGTGATCATGGGTGAAGAAGTGCTGGTCGAAGCCCAGCGCGATTACATCGCCGCGCGCATGGGGATTGACCTGGAGCGCGACCCGCAGCGCATGATTGGCAGCTCTTTTGGCGTCGGTGAGTTGGGGCTCAATCTGTTGTTTGAAACCCGGGAAACCATTCGAATGCGCCGTGCCATGCGCACCCAAGCGCAGGTGGCGCAACTGCTCGGTGGCAAGTCTGACGGCAGGTCAGCACCGTCGGTGTTTTGCTTCAACCCCTTGCGTTGCCACATCGAGGTGCTCAACCCCGATGGGGATGGCTTTGGTGAGCTGTGTTTCACGATGCTCGACCGCCAGGCCATCATCGCGCTGCCCCGGTATGCCAGCGGCGACATGGGCAAACTGGTGTCCCGTCAAGACGCAGCCCAGGCTGCCCAGCTTGCCGCAACCCATGCACCCTGGCTGCCCGTGGTCGCGGTCAAAGGCCGCATCAAGGACCGGCCGGCAGGCATGCCCTCGGTCGAGAGCATCAAAGAGTTGATCTATCTGGACCATGCGGTTGCTGACCAACTCACGGGAGCCTTTCGCATCACCAAAGACGCGGCCGGCAGCATCAAATTGAGCCTCCAGACCAACAGCGAGCGCGCCGCCCAAGACGCCGGGCTGCATCAAAAACTGGTCATGCTGGGACACAGCCAGTTGTCAGTCCCGGTTCATTTTGACCTCTTGGCACCTCTTGCTTTTCCTTACCGCCCAGTGCTTGATTACGAGCGAAAATTCGCCTACATAGCCCCCGGGTTTCAGTAGCGCCTGGTGAAATTTGGGGTTGGCTGACACACCATAAAAAAAGAAGCGGCCCGCAGGCCGCTCTTTCTTATTAACAAAACAAGGCGATCAAATCGCTTAGGGCCTGCCCATGAATAAGCTGTGCATTTGGCCGCCGGATTTGGGAGCAATGCTAGGCGCAAAGCGTGCCGTGCAGCTCTGCTGCACAAGCGGTTTGCAACGACGCAGTGCGCCCAAAGGTGGTGAGCCAAATGTGCATGTTATTTGTGGACAGGTCCTTAACCTTTCAACTGGCGCCGCTTGGCAAAGCCCAGGCCGATCAACCCAAGGCCAAGCAGACTGAGTGTCGCAGGCTCAGGAACCTGACTGACCCTGACCTGCACGTCGATGGAGCTTGATGCGGCCTCAGCCGTGTAAATCGAACCTCCAAGCTCTATCGCATTCACCAAATTTGCAAAGCGGAACTCGGCAAGCCAATTCGAGCCATCGTTCGCGGTGAAAGGCAGGCTGGCCAGTCCGATAGCTGTGAATGTGAAATAGTCATCGCAGACAGAGCCGACGGGATTTGGAGGAGCACATACCGCGTTGGGTGTCTCGACGAAACTGATCGTGATGGGGTCATCACTGTCCAGCACTTCGTTGGGGGCGCCGTCGCTGTCGGTGACGATAAACCGTCCCCATACATTCTGGGGCCCCCAATTGGCGGCTGTGGGAATGATGATGTTGTTATGCGTCAAAGTTGAAATGGTCGTCCATGTCGCAAATGGTAAAACGGTTGGCGCCGTGACTGTGACGAGGTTCAAGGAGCTTTGCGGCGTTAGGAGAGTCACCCAACTCATCGTGTCATAGACGGGTGTGACCGCAGGAGTGAGTGCAGCATTGAAGGCGAGCGGATTGGAATAGTCCGCAATGGCCACCATATCCGCAAAGCCACCATATTCCGTGAAGGTAAAGCTAGGGGCTGCGCTGGCCTGAGTGGCATAGCCCGAGGCTAAGGCGAGTACCCCGATCGCCATTGCGCTTCGCAGTGTTTTGATTTCCATTTTCTTTCTCCAAAAGTAAGGTTTGCAACGATTTCGAAACGAAAGAGCAATCGTCCGTGACCGGTTTGCTTTTTGCCCAATCGATGTTGTCTAAGCAAATGCCATGCCAATGAAAATAGTGTGATGATTTTTAACGATATTTTTTACGTTCTCGGTGCCAGCGGCGTCGCTGTGTAAGAAAAATCGACAGAATAAAAAGCCCGATTTCCCCTGCCAGAGTGGCTCAGGGAACCAATCTGTCCGGACCAGGCGGCCACGCACCAACGCACGGGTGCTGCTGATTAAAGGCAAACCCTGAATGTCGGGAACCTTGACAGTGGCTCGGCCTGAATTGTTGGCGCAGAACATTTCATCTTATTTTTCAAAGGCTTAGCGTTGACACACAAGCCCGGCATAGATCCTGCTTGGCAAGATCGTCTATGTCACTTTTAGTTCTTTTGGGGAATTTCCATGATCAAGTCAAAAGTAAACGCAGCCATTGCGGCGCTGGTACTGTCCTTCGGAACGACCGCCGTGGTCAATGCGGGGCCGACCGTCGTGGCCGGCGATTTCAGGATCACCATAGAAAACTATGACTCGGGCACGATCGGCTATGGGTCTGCATTTGGTGATGTTTGCCTGACCGCAGCTGCTTGTGACGGCGTTCCCGGTCTAACCAAAGGCATCGGTAGCATCGGCTCCGACAATCCTTCCGCCGATACGATGGGTATCTTCTCGGTCAACAAGATCAGCCGTATCTCCGACAACACGGTCTGGTATTCATACGGCGCTGGCGGCGTGTATCTGACAGGTGTGTTCGGCAACCTGGTGGATTATCGGGTCTCCAATTCTGCGGGGAATGACCCTGGTGTTGTGATGACCACGACAAGGTCGCTTGGCGGCGATTTCGCCATCTACGAGAATTCGGCTGACTACGACCCGACTGTTGGCGCTGCGGTTTCCGCAGGTGTTGACCTGAACAAGACCACGTCACCTGTGGGTCTTGGCCTTTACACGGGTATTACCGGTGGCAGCCTCTACTTGAGCGGCGTGTTCTCTCCCGGCGTGATTTTTGGCGACAGCACAACCACTTACACGACGTTCTATGACAACGTTACCATCGCCGGCAGGGGCCAGGGCTATATTGACCTGACCGGCGGATCGGCCCTTGCAAACTTCGACACGAATACGATGTTTGATCCGAATGGCAATGCGCACGACCTGTACTTGTCGACAGTTTTTGATGCGGCTTTGGCTGCAGACAAGCTCCATGGATGGTCGGTCACGTCGGTGGCGCAAATCAAAGGCAATGCCAATGCCATTCCGGAACCCGGCTCCCTGGCGCTGCTGGCGCTGGCGCTGCTGGGTGCCGGGGTCATTTCGCGCCGGAACAAGGCTTGAGCTGCAGACAGTTTGCCCGGAAACTCAAGATAACCGCGACGTGTAAACCTCGCGGTTTTTGTACTCCAAGTGCGCTCACGACCGGCCTGTGACCAAACACAAAGTCCCGAAACAGTCTGTAAGTCGCGCCGGTGTTTTGAGCAATCAGCCTTAGGATGACCGCGCATTCATTAACCTCACTGACACGCGACACCATGAAAACACATCGTTTTGAGACCAAAGACCATCGTTTTGGGCGATTTGAGCACCCAACGCGAGACCTTGATCTGACGGCGCGCGCGACCAAACCAGCTTTCGGTGCCGCTTATTGGGAGCAGCGTCGTCTGAGCATCCAGGACCATGACCTGAGAAGCGCTTTGGAACTCCGGTATCAGGTCTATTGCGTGGAGTGCAGTTTCCTTAACCCGGAAAACTACCCCGACGGGGTGGAGTCGGACGAACACGACGATACTGCCGAACATTTTTATACCTTCGACTCGCAGGACGAATTAGTGGGTTACGTTCGCTTGGTTCGCCCGGATGCCCAGCAGCGCTTCCCGTTTCAGAGTCACTGCATCACCTCGGCCGACGGCGTCAAATTGCCCGCGCCGGGTCGCGCCGCCGAGATCAGTCGGCTCATGCTGCGCTGTGACTACCGGCGCCAGCGTAGTACCCGGCTCGCAGCTGTGGCGTCGGGGCAGGCGTGCGCGGTTTTCCCTGGCGTGAGGCGCGATGACGCTTCGCAAGTGCTGATGACGCTCTACCGCCAGATGTACGCCTACAGCCGCGCCAATGACATCAGCCATTGGTACGCCGCCATGGAGCGCCCGCTGGCGCGCTCGCTCAAGCGCATGAACATTGCCTTCAGGTCGATTGGACCTCAAACTGATTACTACGGACCCGTGGCGCCCTACCTCGCCAGTCTGCAAGAGGTGGAAGCGCAAGTGGGCGCGAATGACCCCGATATGTTGTCCTGGCTTCAGCAGACTGAGCGGCACAGTGTAAAACCAGGACTTGCCAAGAAGACGGCACTTGCCCAGGTGTGCAGTCCCAGTGAGCATATGTTTTAGCCGTCTTAGGTCGGCACGATTCCCTTGAATCCCCATCTTCCAGTCTGATGTCGACAGACAAAGGATGCGCTTCGATCCAGACCCAATCATCACGACTGTTCGGCTTGCCGTCCCTCGTTTCTGAAAAAGCCCGTGTGCTGGTGTTGGGCCGTTTCCCGAGCATCACCTCGCTGGCGCGGCAGCAGTACTACGCCCACCCGCAGAACCAATTTTGGCGCATTCTTCAAGCGATTTTCGGCTCTAGCCCGCGTGAAATAAGTGCTATTAGCTATGAAGAACGTAGCGACTGGTTGCTCGAGCAAGGTCTGGGCGTGTGGGATGTCTATGCCTCCTGCGCCCGCAAAGGCCGCTCAGTGCCATTGGTGATAATCGTCCCATCTTGAAAAAACGCACACACACCCTCCCCGAAGTTAATTTTTCTGATGACGGCCCGATCCGCCACCTGCACCTGGGGACCGAATGGGTTCAGGGCTCGATGTACCTTGACAAGCCCAATGCGCTGGTGCATGAGTACATCCAGCGCATGATGGCCTGGTTGCTGTTTGTGGAGCCCGATTCGGTGAAAGACCGCCAGGCGATGCAACTCGGCCTTGGCGCGGGCTCACTCACCAAGTTTTGCCACAAAGAGCTGCGCATGAAAGCCACCGCCATTGAGCTCAACCCGCAGGTGCTGGTCGCGTGCCGCGGCTGGTTCAAGCTGGCCGCAGAAAACAGCCGCCTGCAGGTGGTGCTGGCCGATGCAGCGCAAGAAATCCAGAACCCCAAATGGTGGGGCACGGTGGATGCGCTGCAGGTCGATCTGTACGACCACGAGGCTGCGGCCCCGGTGTTAGATAGCTTGCCTTTCTACAACCATTGCCAGCGCTTGCTCACCCCCCAGGGCAGCATGACGGTGAACCTGTTTGGCCGCGCGTCGAGCTTTGCGCGCAGCGTTGAAAAGATATCGGCCGCCTTTGGCAAGGAGGCGGTGTGGGCCTTCAAGCCCACGCGCGAGGGCAATACCGTGGTGCTGGCGCAGCACACACCAAGCCGCCCCAAGCGTGAGGTGCTGATGGCACGCGCTGAGCTCATTGAAGCGAAGTGGGGCCTGCCTGCAGCCAAATGGGTGCGGGTCTTCAAGCCGCTGCTGGCATGAACGTCAAGCCTGCGCCGACCGGCCCACTCGACTGGCGCAGCCTGGTGCTCTGGCTGCACAGCGACGGTGTCATCAGCACGGAAGAAGCCCATCGCATCAACGCCCGCTGCGCCCAGGCCGAGAGCGCGCAGCATCCGCTGGTGCGCTTGGCCAGCGTGTCGGTGCGCCGTGCCGTTGATGGCAAAGCGCTTGATATTGAGCTGCTGACCCAGTGGTTGGCCAAGCGCGCCGCCTTGGATTACTTGCGCATTGACCCGCTCAAGGTGGACGTCGGCAAGGTCGCTGACACCATGAGCGCAGCCTACGCCGAGCGCCACAGAATTTTGCCGGTGCAGGTGACTCCCAGCGAAATTGTGGTGGCCACCGCCGAGCCCTTTTTGATAGATTGGGTGGCGCAAGTGGAGCGCCAGTCGCGCCGCACGGTGCGCCGGGTGGTGGCCAGCCCGCAAGACATCCACCGCTACACCGTGGAATTTTTTGCCCTGGCCAAGTCGGTGCGCGCTGCCGCCAAGGCGGGCAATAACGCCGGCTCGAGTTTTGAGCAACTGGTGGAACTGGGCAAGACCAACAAACAGCTCGACGCCAACGACCAGAGCGTGGTGCAGGTGGTGGACTGGCTCTGGCAGTATGCCTTTGACCAGCGCGCCAGCGACATCCACCTGGAGCCCCGGCGCGAGCAAGGCGTGATCCGCTTTCGCATTGACGGCGTGTTGCACCCTGTCTACCAGATGCCGATGGGGGTGCTGACCGCCATGACAGCGCGCATCAAGCTGCTGGGCCGCATGGACGTGGTGGAACGGCGCCGCCCGCAAGACGGGCGCATCAAGACGCGCAATCCCGGCGGCGATGAAATCGAGATGCGCATTTCGACCTTGCCCACCGCTTTTGGCGAAAAGATGGTGATGCGTATTTTTGACCCCGACACCACCGTCAAGGATTTGGACGCGTTGGGGTTCTCAAGCCACGATGCGCAGCGCTGGGAAGCACTGGTCAAGCGCCCGACCGGCATCATTCTGGTGACTGGCCCGACCGGCTCGGGCAAGACCACCACGCTCTATTCAACCCTCAAGCGCATTGCCACCGAAGAGGTCAACGTCAGCACGGTCGAAGACCCGATCGAGATGATCGAGCCGGCCTTCAACCAGACCCAGGTGCAGCCGCAGCTCGATTTTGGCTTTCCGGAAGGGCTACGCGCGCTGATGCGCCAAGACCCCGACATCATCATGGTCGGTGAAATCCGCGATCAGCAGACCGCCGAAATGGCGGTACAGGCCGCGCTCACGGGCCACCTGGTGTTCTCGAGCCTGCACACCAATGACGCGCCGTCTGCGGTGACGCGCCTGATGGAGCTCGGTGTGCCGCCCTACCTGATCAACGCCACGCTCTTAGGCGTGCTGGCGCAGCGTCTGGTGCGCACGCTGTGCCCGCACTGCAAGCTGCCCGATGCGGCCGCCACACGTGAGGCGCTGGCCGAGGTGGTCAAGCCGTGGCAGATCACCGGCGCCTACAAACCGTTCAAAGCGGTCGGCTGTGTCGATTGCCGCATGACCGGCTTTTTGGGCCGCATGGGCCTGTATGAGTTGCTGGTGGTCAGCGAGGCCTTCAAGGAAAAAGTCAACCGGGAACCGAACGCCGATGCGCTCAAGCGCCAGGCGGTGCAAGATGGCATGCGCCCGCTGCGCCTGGCTGGTGCCCTGCGGGTGGCCGAGGGCTTGACGGTGCTTGAAGAGGTGCTCTCCAGCACGCCACCCCTGGCTTGAGCGCAGGGCTGATGCGCGCACCGCAGTGCTTTAACCTAGGTGTAAGGCGCGCCCGTGGCTTCATGGAAGCGAACCGTATTTCGCCCGGCAACTTTGGCCTCATACATTGCCGCGTCAGCCCACTTCAAGATATCGCCTTGGCTTGCTTCATGGTCGATGAACAGGACCACGCCGATGCTGGCGCTGCTGCGGTGCTCAACGGCGGTGTCTGCGCCGCCCTCTCGCGCTGCAGTCAGCAGGTACGGTGCCGCCAAGGCCCCACGAATTTTCTCGGCAATGATGCTGGCTTCTTGCGCCGATTTGCTTTTGTCTGCGCTGAGGTCACTGAGCATCACCACAAACTCGTCACCCCCAATGCGCGCCACCGTGTCGATCTCACGCACACAACTCAGCAAGCGGTGGGCCACCTCAATCAGCAGTAAATCACCGAAGTTGTGCCCGTGCAGGTCATTCAAGGGCTTGAAGTTGTCCAAGTCAAGGAACATCAAGGCGCCATAGCAATTGCTGCGCCTGCTCGATGCCATGAGCTGATTCAAGCGGTCGTTGAGCAGGCGTCGGTTCGGCAGGTGGGTCAGGGGGTCATGGAAAGCGAGCTCGCGCACCTGGTCTTCCAGTTGTTTGCGCGCCGAAATGTCCACGCCGACCACGGCAACCTGGATGCCATCTTCCAGAGAAATGGGCATGGCGCTGAACATCACGCTGATACGCCCGCCATCGGGCGTGGGGTGCGTGGCCTCAAAGCTGTTTGGACGCCCGGCGTAGGCCAGCGCTAAACATTCAATCAATTTTCTGCGGTCTTGTTCGTCGCTCCACCAGGGCGTGTCAGGGAAATACTTGCCAATGACTTCTTCTCGTGAGCTGTCGATGATGCGTAATGCCATTTTGTTGACGTCGATCAGCCGACCTTGCTGGTCGATGATGCCAGCCAAAAAGATGGACTGGTCGAACAGCCCACGGAACACCGCTTCTTCCCGCTTGCGCTGCGTGATGTCGGTGATGAAGCCGTGCCAGAGCACGCCACCGTCTTCCTGCCTTTGCGGTATCGCACTGCCCAGCAGCCAGTGCACCGCACCATCGCCAAACTTCACCCGGAATTCCTGGCGCCAGGCGCTCAGGTCCTGCGCTGACACGTGGATGCTGCCCACCACACCGGCAAGATCATCGGGGTGAATAGTGGCAAACACCCTGGACGCGTCGTCGCGAACGTCCTCGGGGCTGAGCCGGAAATTCTCACGCATGGCGTCGCTGGCATAGGGAAAGCAGGAGCTGCCGTCAGGGCGCAAAAGAAATTGGTAGATCACCCCGGGCACACGGCTGGCGATCTTTTGCAATCGACTGAGCGCTTCTTGCCGCTCGTTTTCCAATTGCTTGCGATGCGTGATGTCGGTTTTGACCGCAAGGTAGTGGGTCACCTTGCCGCTCGCATCCTTGACGGGCGCAATCTGGGAGTCTTCCCAATAGACTTCGCCATTTTTGCGCCGGTCGATCAGCTCCCCGTGCCAGGCCAGGCCGCGGCTCAACTGGTGCCAGAGATCCGCGTGGACCTGCTTGGGCGTCAGACTGGACTGGAACATGCGCGAGTTGTGTCCGATGACCTCGGCCGCACGGTAGCCGGTGACCTCGCAGAATTGAGGGTTGACGTACTCGATGGTGGCGTCAAGGTCGGTGATGACCACCGAGGCCGGGCTTTGCTCGACGGCGATCGACAGTTGGCGCAGTCGCTCTTCGGTCTGATGGCGCTCGGTGATGTCTTCATAAAGTCCTAACAAGCCGATGGTTTCGCCATTTGGGTTTCTCAGCGGCACTTTGGAGGTGCGCAGCCAGATCGTCTGGCCGCCCGGCCTCGTCTGAGCTTCATCAACAGAAAGTCTGGCGCTGCCAGAGGCCATGACGGCCAGGTCCTCGGCGCCGTAGCGCTCAGCTTGCGCGGCCCCGCCCATCTGATCGTCGCTTTTGCCAATCAACTCGCTGGGTTGAGCCACACCGGCGTCGAGGGCAAAGGCGCTATTGCAGCCGAGGTAAAGCCCGTCGCGGTCTTTCCAGAAAATGCGTGCCGGCATGGCTTCAATGATGGTGAGCAGCAGCTCGTGTGATTGCGCCATGGCGGCGTGCGTCAGATCGCGCTCCACCTGGCGCCGATAGAGCAGAAAACCCAGCAAAAGTAGAAAGAAAGCAACGACCGGGAGGATGTATTGCAGCAAGTCGCGCAGACCGACCTCTTTCTCGTCATAAATCCCCAACCACTGGTCGTACAGCGTGTTGTAAGTCCCATTGGACTTGAGCAGCGCCAGCCCTTCGTTGAGCTCTGACAACAAATCGGAGTGCCCCCGCTGGACTGCAAACGAGAACTTCTGGGGCGAACCCAGTTGGGGTTTGAGCGCCGCGATATGGCTCAGCTCGTGAGCTTTCAAGGTTTGCATGCCGACCAGCTTGCTCAGCAGCACGGCGTCGTGCTGACCGGCTGCCAGCAAGTGAAAACCCTCTGCTGCGGTGTCCACCAGCACCAGTTGCGCAGCCCATCCTTGGGAGACGGCATAGTCGTGCGCCACATCACCGTTCATGACGATGATGGATTTTCTGGCGAGATCACTTTCAGAATCGATCTGGGTCTCACCCTTGCGCACGAAGATGGCGCCATGGACGATGGCATGGGGCACCGTGAAATCAGCAAACTGACGACGCTCATCGGACTGCGCCAGATTGAGCAGGACATCAATCTTGCCGTCTTTGAACTGCTGCAACAGTTGATGGAAAGGCAGCACCCGCAGTGTGTACTCCAAGCCGAGCTCGGTTGCCACCGCTTTCCATAAGTCAACCGTGAATCCGCCCGCCGTGGCGTCACTCATGCCGGTGGCAAATGGCGGGTAGTCTTGTTCGCTGCCGACAATCAGTGTGCGACTTTGGCCCGGTGCGCCAGCGTTTGGGGCAGGTGAAGCGGACTTGGCTGGGCTCAAGGGAGTCAACGCCCAAGCGCCGCCAATGGGAAAAAATGCGAGCGCCAGGGCCATGAGCACAGCGGGCAAGTACGCAACCCGACGTCGCCACTGGCAAAGCTGACGAAAAGCGCAGGCTTCAATTTTGTTCCAGCGGGCAACCATGGTGTGTTTTAGTCACAGTTTCAATGTCCGGCGGAGCATCTTTGCAAAATAGTACACCCAATAAGGGCTGAATTTATTGATTCCGCTCAGCTTGGCAGTGTGCTGTGGTCACGATAGCGAAAGTCTGCGCCCGCTGTGCCCGGGTGCGATTCAAAGTTATGTGGGCTTCAGATGAATGGTTCATTTCCGAAGTACTTGGGTGTGTCTGTTGGGTCGGGGCTGATATCACGGTGGTGGGTGGTGGGTGAATCAGCCGGGCGATGCGCTTTGCTACGTGTCCCCCGCCCGCTTCGCGTTCTCCTCCTTTACCTTCGCAAAGCGCATCACCCGACTGATTCTGCGAGCGGTTGGGTACGCTGGCAGGGGGGAATTCAAAAGTTGCCTGCGTTGGATATGGCGCGTATTGGTGTGAGCCTTCCACTGCAGAAATTCTGACTTCGACGGCTCAGGCACGGTGATTGGGCTATGCGACCGGGCTTTGGGGTGAAAGGCGCGCGCCCACAAGCGCTTGCATACCACAGCTTCAATTTCGCGTGTGTTTTCACCCCAAAACCGCATGCGCATGGCCCAGTCGCCGGGCCGGGTTTAATACGCAAAGCCGGGTTTGACGTGAGGCCTTGAATTCTTCAGCGTGCCACATCGCTTTGAATCGCACCCTCTGCGCCCGGTGCCGGCCCTGCTGGCCCCGTTACTGCTGATAATGCGTGGCCTTTGATCAAGAAAGGGCGCGAGCCAGCGCCGGTCTTGGTTCTGAACTTCGTCGCCTTGAAGAAATCTCCCTATGCCTCCTACACCTGCTATGCCGCACCCTTTGAATCAGCATCCGCAACGCGTCGCCCTGCACAACGAGGTGCACGCGCGCCCGCCGCAGGCGCTGGTGGCGCCGTTGGCGATCTCGCACCTGGTCATGTTGTGTGACGCGGCGCAGCGCGAGGCCAGCCGCGCCCATGTTTCTGCGCTCTTGCGCGACCATCACTTGCCACTGCCAGATCCGCAGTCCTGCCATTTCCGCCTCGACCTGGGCGCGTTTCACATTCGCTGGGAGTTGCACACCGAGTTTGTTAGCTGGACCTTCATGTCTGCGCTGCCCATCGATCGTTTGGGCGAGGCCGAGCCCGTGCGGGCTGCGGCCGTTGTCCCGCAAAACTGGTTGGCGGGTTTGCCGGGCCAGTGTTTGTGCAGTTTGCACCTGTGGGCGGTGGCAGCCGAAACGCCCGGCAGCGCCGCACTGGTGAAGCAACTGCTGCTGGATGATTCTTTGCAGGCCAGCAGTGTGGCCGGTGGCGTCGCTGAGGTCTATACCGATTTTGCCCTGCACCCCGATGGCTTTTCACGCATGGTGTTGCTGGCGGGCAAGCTGTCGCCGCGTCGCCTGGGGCGCCTGGTGCAGCGTTTGCTGGAGATCGAGACCTACCGCATGGCGGCCCTTTTGGGCTTGCCCACGGCGCGCGAGGCCTCCAGCATCCTGGCCAGCGCCGAGCGCGAACTGGCCGAGCTCGCCAGCGCGATCCGCAGCGCCAGGCCCGAAGATGAGCCGCTGTTGTTGGACCGGCTCACCAAGCTGGCCGGGCAGGTTGAGAGCCAGCACGCCGCCACGCATTCGCGCTTTTCGGCCAGCGTCGCCTATTTTGAGCTGGTGGACAAGCGCATCGCAGAGATCAACGAGTCGGGGTTACCGGGCATGCAGACGCTTGGCGAATTCATGGATCGGCGGTTGACGCCGGCGCGCAGCACCTGCGAGTGGGCCACGCGCCGCCAGGACGCGCTGTCGCAGCGGGTCTCGCGCATCAGCAACTTGCTGCGCACCCGGGTCGAGATCGAGCAGCAGCAAAGCAGCCAGGCCTTGCTGACCACCATGAACCAGCGCCAGGATATGCAGCTGCAAATGCAGTCCACGGTGGAGGGGCTGTCGGTGGCGGCCATCACCTATTACATCGTCGGCCTGGTCAGTTACCTGGCGAAAGGCGCCGCCCAACTGGGCTGGCCCTGGAGCGGTGAGAGCACCGCGGCGGCGGCGATTCCGGTGGTGGCGCTGGGGGTCTGGTGGTCCTTGCGCCGTTTGCACCACAAGGTGTTCAAGCGCTGACCGGCAAGGGCTCAGCCCTGCTTGGCTGGTTAGGCTTTGCGCTCAAGCCGAGCAACGCGGCCAAAAGCGCTGAATATGCCCGAATATTTATATAAAATAAGCTGCTAGCCCGCGTGGAATATACGTAGTTAGCTATATAAAAGATAGCAGTTTTCCAGTGCAAGCCGGTAGATCGCAGTCGATTAAGTATTCAATGCCAAGACAAATAGCATGACCCCCTCTGATTTGAATGACCGCTTTTTCGAACGTCCGGCCGCTGAAAAGCTGGTGTTGGCCATTTTGGCTCTGGTGGGCTCAGTGCCGGGCCAAAGTTGGCTGGTCGGCTATTTGAACAAAGGCCGTTTCCGTACGGAAACTGGCATCAGTTTTACCAAAGCCTCGATCGAACTGGTGTTGTTGAATTTGAAGCAGGTCGGCCTGGTCGATGAGCTCGCGGGCTACGGCTACAGCTGTGCCAGGGCAGTGCAGGTCAGCGCACTGAAAAGCGCCATGGCAGGCGGCACTTTCACCAAGATTTGTGATGCCGTGGACGAGGTCGACCGGGTGAATTTTGCCACTGGGCGCGCTTACCCCACCAACGCGCACAACACCCGTGTGATGCTGCGTATGGCCTTGTTGCGTCAGCGTGATACGGCTGAAGTACACAGGTGTTTGGCGCTTTATTTTGAGGCCCATTTTCGTGAGCCCTTGCACCCGTACATTGCCTGGTTTGCCCGGCCGTTTGAGCCTGCGTTTTTTGAGCTGCTGCACCCCCGTGCGCAAAAAGAAATGATGCCCTTGCTGCTGCGCGATGCCGCCGAGCAGCTTGCGCCGGTGGCTCCGCTGGAGCAGGCGATGCAGCGCTTGCTGCCCAACCCAGAGGCGCATGCACCGTCTTTCATCTCCATTTACGCCGAGCACGGCCTGCTGTGTGGCCGCATCGATCAGGCCTTTGAGCTTCTGGGCGCGCGCCAGGAAACCGGGCCCCAGTTTGTGCGCAGCGCCGCCTGGCTGCTCAAGGGCGATTTGCCAGCGGCGATTGCCGGTTTTGAGGCGGGCCTGAAAGAACTGCGGGCGAGCAGTGGCAAACGAAGCGCCATTTTCAGCGGCTTTAGCGGCCACCTGCATGTGCTGGCCTTGCTTCGCAGTGGTGATGACAAACTGATAAGAAGAGCGCAAAGCTACATTGATCAGGGCCTGACCAACTTCGCTGGGGCTGAGATGTTGCCCTATAGCCGCTTCAATTACCTCCACGGCGTGAACCTGGGCACCCACAAAGTCAATGACCGAGCGCAACTTTTTGAACCCACTGACCCGCTGGGCCAATTGTGGGCCGCGCTGATCGACTACTGGGTCGGCGTGGCACTGACCCCGTTGCAGGCATTGAAGCTGGTTGAGCTGGGACATAAAAGCGAGGCGGCGGGATTTCTATGGATGGCTGCGGTCTGCGCAGAGTTGCTGGAATCGAGCAGCAGCAAAAAAATGCAGCAAGAGCTGTCGGCCTTTCTGGAGCGCGCAGCCCAACTTCGCAAGAAGCTGGGTCTGCTTTCTGTGCTCGACTGGTTCGAGCGCCAGGAGCCGTGGCAACGCCAACTGGCGGCGCTGGCCAAGCTCGGCCCCACTGCCGACACCGCGAATGGGGCTGAGTCGGGTGCGGCCCAGACGCGGCTGATCTGGGAATTGATGCCGCACAAAGACAGTGTCTCCCTGGCCCCGCGCGAGCAAAAACGCAAGGGCAAAGCCGGTTGGACCGGTGGACGTGCCGTGGCGCTCAGTCGGCTACACGAAGATGCCGCCACCATGGATTTTCTGACTGCGCAAGACCGTGCGGTGTGCGCCTTGATCAGGCATGAGAACCAAGGCTATTACGGTTCATCTTTCTATCTGATCGACGGCAACCGTGCGTTGCCCCATCTGATTGGCCACCGGCTGGTGTTTTGGGCCGAGCCGACTGGGGTGCGGGTCGAGATTTTGCGCGGCGAGATGGAGCTGGAGATTAAAAAAGCCGATGCCGACACCCTCACACTGTGCCTGCAGCCACCGCTAGGCAATCAGTCGGTGGTCGTCATCAAAGAAACCCCAACCCGCTTGCGTGTGATCGAAGTCACGGATGCGCTACGCCAAATCGCTGGCATTCTGGGTGACTCATTGCGGGTGCCGGTGCGGGCCAAAGAGCAGGTGCTCGATGCCATTCGCTCGATCTCGTCGCTGATCACCGTCCAGTCTGACCTGGACGTGTTGCCCGCCAACATGCCCACGATGCAGGCCGACAGCCGGCTGCACGTGCACCTGATGCCGCATGGCGAGGGATTGCGGGTGACGCTGCTGGTGCGCCCCTTTGCTTCTGAGGGCCCCTACTACGCGCCCGGTGCCGGCTCTGACAGCGTGATTGCCGAGGTGGCCGGCATGCCGACGCAGGCCCGGCGCGATCTGGCCAGCGAAGTGGCCGCTGCCAGTGCGCTGGTTGCCGCCTGCCCGGTCTTGCGGGATGCCCAAGAACAGCACAGTGAACGCGTAGTAGACGACCCGCAAGACTGCCTGGAACTGCTGCTGCAACTGCAAGCACACGCCGACCGGGTGCTGCTGGCCTGGCCTGAGGGCGAAAAATTCAAACTCAGCCGTGAACTCGGTAGCGCGCAGTTTTCGATGTCCATCAAGCGCGATGTCGATTGGTTTGCCGTGACTGGCGCGCTGACGGTCGATGAGCAACAGGTGATTGATCTGAGCAAACTGCTCGAGCTCACCGCTGCAGCGCGTGGACGGTTCATCCACCTCGGCGGCAACCAATTTTTGGCCTTGACCGACGCGTTTCGCCAGCGCCTGAACGAACTGCAGGCTTATGCCGCCCGGGGTGACAAAGGCTTGCGCGTGCACCGCCTGGCCGCAGGTGCTTTGCAAGAGCTGGCGGATGAGGCCGGCAAACTGAAAGCCGACAAATTCTGGAAAGAGCACCTGGTCCGCTTGAGCGAACTTGACAACTTGCAGCCCGCGCTGCCCAGCACCTTGGCGGCCGAGCTGCGTGACTACCAGCTCAGTGGCTTCCTGTGGCTCAGTCGCCTGGCGCACTGGGGCGTGGGCGCTTGCCTGGCGGACGACATGGGCCTGGGCAAAACCATTCAGGCGCTGGCACTGCTGCTGGCGCGCGCGCCGCAAGGGCCAACGCTGGTGGTGGCCCCGACCTCGGTCTGCCTGAACTGGCAAAGTGAAATTGCCCGCTTTGCACCGACCTTGAAGGTGACGGTGTTTGGCACTGGCAACCGGCAAAAGACCTTGTCGGACCTGCAGCCCTTTGATCTGGTGATCACCACCTATGGCTTGCTGCAGCAAGAGGCCGAGCGCTTTGCCGCGGTGCAGTGGCACAGCATCGTGCTCGATGAAGCGCAGGCCATCAAAAATCAGCTCACCAAACGCTCGCAAGCCGCCATGGCGCTGCAGGGAGATTTCCGCATGATTCTCTCGGGCACGCCGGTAGAAAACCATTTGGGCGAGTTATGGAATCTGTTTCGCTTCATCAACCCTGGGTTGCTGGGATCGCTGGAGCATTTCAACGAGCGTTACGCTGGCCCGATTGAGCGCCTGCAAGACGCTGGCGCTCGCAACCGGCTGCGCAAGCTGATTGCGCCCTTCATGCTGCGCAGAACCAAGTCGCAGGTGTTGTCAGAGCTGCCCTCGCGCACCGAAATTTTGCGCCAGGTTGAACTCTCGGCCGAAGAAGCCGCCTTGTACGAAGCGCTGCGCCGCGAAGCCCTGGAGCGGCTGGCCAGCACGGTGGCCGAAGGTGGCCAGCAGTACATTCAAATTCTGGCCGAAATCATGAAGCTGCGCCGCGCCTGCTGCAACCCGCAACTGGTGGCGCCCGCACTGGGCCTGCCCAGCAGCAAATTGGCGGCCTTTGGCGAATTGCTCGATGAGTTGCTGGCCAACCACCACAAAGCGCTGGTGTTCAGCCAGTTTGTTGACCACCTGAGCCTGATCCGCCAGGAACTGGATAAGCGTGGCGTGCGCTACCAGTACCTCGATGGCTCGACGCCGATGGCCGAACGGCAAGTGCGGGTCAATGCGTTTCAGGCAGGCGAGGGCGATGTGTTTTTGATCAGCCTCAAAGCTGGCGGCACCGGGTTGAACCTGACCGCCGCCGACTACGTGATCCACATGGACCCGTGGTGGAACCCGGCCGTGGAAGACCAAGCCAGCGACCGTGCCCACCGCATCGGCCAAACCCGCCCGGTCACCATTTACCGGCTGGTGGCCAAAGGCACCATCGAAGAGAAAATCGTCGATCTGCACAAAACCAAACGCGCCCTGGCTGACAGCCTGCTAGAAGGTGCCGACATGGCCGCCAAAATGTCGGCTGACGACATGCTGGAGTTGCTGCAGGATGAGTGGGCTGCGCAGGCAGACTGAGCCATGGGTCTCAAGCCCAAACCGGTGGAATTTTTTCCCAAAAAGTCGCGACTTTTTGGGAAAACAACCTAAAATAGTCGCATGAAACGCTATGTTGATGACCAGTTGCGGGCCGATATGGGTAAAAAAATGGTGCTGCTCACCGGGCCACGCCAGGTTGGCAAAACCACCGTCAGCCGCATGTTGCAAGCTGAGTGGCCCAGCGCCGTCTATTTGAACTACGACTCAGCGCCAGACCGCGCCACGATCCTGTCGCAGTCGTGGTCGCAGCGCGCACCGCTGCTGGTGCTGGACGAAATCCACAAAATGCCCCATTGGAAGTCCTGGCTCAAGGGGGTGTTTGATGGCCGGGCGCTCGTGGGAGGGGTGCCGCAGCAAATTCTGGTCACGGGTAGCGCCCGTATGGACACGTTCAGGCAAGCTGGCGAATCCTTGGCCGGGCGCTATTTTGCGTTGCGCTTGCACCCGATTTCGCTGCGTGAATGGTGCCAGCAAACCCACACCAGCCCTGACGATGCGCTCACGCATTTGCTAGCGCGCGGTGGCTTTCCTGAGCCCTGTCTGGCAGATTCGGCCATCGATGCCGACCGCTGGCGGCGCGACTACTTTACCGACCTGATTCGTGAAGACGTGCTGGAGTTCTCGCGCTTGAAAGACATCAACGCCATGCGACTGTTTGCTCAGACGCTACAAAAACGGGTAGGCTCGCCGCTGTCTTTGGCGTCCATTGCGCGCGACATGGGCGTGTCGTCAAAAACCCTGACGAGTTACCTGGAGATTTTGCAGGCCTTGTTCATCGTCTTTACGGTGCGTCCCTGGAGCCGCAACATCACCCGCGCCACGTTGCTGCAGCCCAAAGTCTATTTTTTTGATACCGGTCTGGTGCAAGGTGACGCGGGTGTCCGGTTTGAGAACCTAGTGGCCTGCCATTTGCTCAAACATGCCCATTGGCAGCAAGATGCCATGGGCAAAAGCGTTGAACTGCATTACCTGCGCACCAAAGACGGTGCAGAAGTCGATTTTGCGTTAAGCGACCTTGCCCAAGGTGAGCCGCAGCTGACGGACCTGATCGAGTGCAAACTTGCCGATACCAAACCACACCCGGCGCTGAAGCGTTTTGCAGCCGAGCTGCCCCAGGCGCAAGCGGTGCAACTGCTGCGCGATATTCGCCATGAGCAAGACCTGGGCGCCATCCAAATGCGTGGCGCGGCAAATTGGTTGATGGCGCTCTCGGCCTGAAGCCGACAGCAAAACCAAGCCGCCATCAGGCCAGCATCTCGAGCAGTACGTCGTGCCAGACTTTTTCATCGATCCGGCCCATTTTTTTCCCCAGTCGCAGCACGTCAACGCAGCGCAATTGGTCGAGCAGAATGCGGGCGGCCTTTTTTTGAAAGACAACTTCCGGGCGGCACCCCATCGGGCGGCCCGCACTGGTGATCGGTGCAATGATGACGCGTGGCAGTGCCGCATTCATATCATCGGGCGAGATAACCAGCGCCGGGCGGATCTTTTGAATTTCGGTGCCGATGGTTGGGTCAAGGTTGACCCAATAGACATCGCCACGGGTAATGCTGCGCCTCACCATTGCCATTCAGTGTCGTCGCTCGGCAGCGCATTCCAAGCCTGGGCCTCATCGTTTTCTTTGGCCGTGTCAATGTCGAGTGGTTGGCTAAGTTCTGAAAACCAACCGTTGCGCAACTTGCGTTTGACGGGTTTGATCAGAATCTGGCCATCCTGTAATTCAAGATCAACCTGGTCTTCGATTTGACAGGATGCAAGAAAAGCCGCCGGAATCAGCAGCCCCCGGGAATTTCCGATTTGACGAATGGTGGTTAACATGGTCGCTTACTCATAAAGTTATTACAAAATTATAACAACGCGATCAGCGCAATAGTGCGCTAATGCAAGACTTGGCGCCAGTCTGTTTCAGGCCGGTGGTGCCGTTGTCGCCCGTGCGGGTGGCGATTCGTGTCAGCCGGTTGCCCATGGCTGGCCTCTCTTTGTAAGTGGTGGGGTCAAGTGGGCTCAGTGGCCGGGTGCGCCACACCACCTGGCCCTGCCTTTCACCCCAGCCAATAGCAGAACGATTTGGTTGCGTCATCTTTGACATTAAGATGTACACAATATTGCACAGTTTGTGCTTTCTTTGGAGGCCTCCATGGCAATTTCCGCAAGTGACGTGATTTCGTTAAGCACTGCCCGTGCCAACTTTTCTGAACTGGCAGAGGATGTCAAAGCCGGTGCTGAAAAGATCATTACCAAAAACGGTGAGGCTTTCATCGCGCTCATTGATGCCAAACGCTTGGACTACTACCACCTGTTGGAGCGCGAACGTATTCATTTGCTGCTGATAGACGAGGCTTCGAAGGGGTTGGACGACGTTGCTGCTGGTCGGGTAATGGATGCACGCAGTGCCATTGAGTCGATCAAGCGCCGCCGTTCTGCTTCGAGCAACGCCGCCTGAGATCGTCACCCATGGCAAATGAGTGCGCCGTCAAACTAAGCGCCAACTTTGAGCGAAATCTTGCTGACCTTGAACAGTTTTTGATCCGGGCAGAGGCTCCCCAAGCATTTGACGCCTTGCTCGATGAGTTGCTGAAAACCGTCATACCGAATTTGGAGCGGTTTCCAGGTATGGGGCGCCGGTTCTTGAGTAGGGTGTCTGGCTCCGTTGAAGGAATGAATGCGCTTGCATCGTTGCGCTTAAAGCTTGCTTCAGTGTTGGCTGACCAAGATGCGTTGCGCGAGTACATCATGGACAGCTACCTTCTGTTGTACGTACAGATTGGCGACAACGTTCATTTGCTGGCGATCAAACATCACAAACAGCTGTCTTTCGACTTTGAGGCGCATTGGGGTGCCAGGTCGTCAATGCAATAGTCACATTTCCAAAAAAGTGACATGACCCATGCTGCCGGTTTGGCGTGGTTCAAAAAGTACCATTTTGGGGTAACGCAGGCGCATCAATTCCTCTCTCAAGAATTCGGGATATTGTGTACGGCCGCGAGGTGATGCAGGCCTACCTGTCGTGGTGCCGCCGGTCGGCGCCTGCGTCGGGCGCTGATTTCACGCTAGATTAATGGATAAATTGGCCTGTAGCCCATATATAGTAAGCGTAAGCAGCTATTTATTAAATAGCAAATCAGGTGCCATCTTCTCATTTTTGGTGTTGCGGCAGCTCCTGTGCAGCCATGCAGGAGCCGTATGCGGCAATTGCGCACGGATGGATTCGCGCGGGCGGCGGCGGGGGCTAAGCTCTGTTTCTAGCGCAACTATTTACATTGCAGCTTGACTGCGCTAACGGGGCATTGCCTCACTGCTTGGCGCCCAGCGCCAGCGCTGCAGCCCGTGAGGCTGCCAACCGGGCTGGGTCGGGCGCGGCCTGCGTCGGCCAGCCAGCGAGGTGCTGCTGGGTGATGTCACACAGCGCGGTGATCCACTCGGGGTCGTCGTTCAGGCAGGGGATGAAGTGAAACTCCTTGCCACCCGCCTGCAAGAAGGCGGCACGGCCCTCCATGTTGATTTCTTCCAGCGTTTCCAGGCAGTCGCTGGTGAAGGCCGGGCACACCACGTCAACGCGTTTGACGCCGGCTTGGCCCATGGCGATCAGGCTCGGTTCGGTGTAGGGCTCGAGCCATTTGGCCCGCCCCAGGCGCGATTGAAACGTGACCTTGAACTGCTCGGGCGAGAGGCCCAGTTGTTTGGCCAACAGGCGTGCGGTCTTGCGGCATTCGCAGTGGTAAGGGTCTCCCAGGTGCAGCGTGCGCTCGGGCACACCATGGAAACTCATCACCAACTGGTCCGGGCGGCCATGGCTCTTCCAGTAGCGCTGGATGCTCATGGCCAGCGCGGCAATGTAGCGCGGGTCGTCGTGGTAATGGTTGATAAACCTGAATTCGGGCAGGTTGCGCACTTGGCCAGCCCAGGCATAGACCGAGTCAAACAGGCTGGCGGTGGTGGTGGCGGAGTATTGCGGGTAGGCCGGCACGATCAGCACGCGGGTCGCGCCAGCGGCCTTGAGCGCATCGAGTTGCGAAGCAATCGAGGTGCTGCCGTAGCGCATGGCGTAACGCACTTGCACCTGGTGGCCGCGCTGGCCCAGCCAGCCCGCAAGCAGCTTGGCCTGCTTTTCGGTCCAGACCTTGAGGGGCGAGCCCTCTGGCAGCCAGATACTGGCGTACTTGGCGGCGGATTTTGCAGGACGAAAGCGCAGGATGATGCCGTGCAGGATGATCAGCCACAAGAGGCGCGGGATTTCGACCACGCGCGGGTCACTCAAAAACTCGCTTAAAAAACGCCGGACATCGGCTGTGGTGGGATTGTCGGGAGTGCCGAGGTTGCAGTACAACACGGCGGTGCGGGGCGCCTGGCCGTGTTCGAATGGGGGCTCGGGTGCGAAGGGGGAGAGTTTGATGAAAGACATCAGCACATTTTCGCGCAGTTCTTCCTTCGCCCCTTGCGCCGGGGTCCTGCTCGGGTGCGATTCAAAGTGAGTGCGGGCTTCAGGTCAATGGTTCAATTCCGAAGCACTCAGATGCGTCTATTGGATCGGGGCTGCTATCACGGTGGTGGGTGGTGGGTGAATCAGCCGGGCGATACGCTTTGCTACGTGTCCCGGCGCCCGCTTCGCGTTCTCCTCCTTGACCTTCGCAAAGCGTATCACCCGGCTGATTCTGCCAGCGGTTGGGTATGCTGGCAGGGGGAATTCAAAAATTGCCTGGTGGGTGTGACAGGAATGGATGTGGACCGTTGACTCAAAATTTCTGACCCTCACAACGCTAGGCGCGGTGATTGGGCTATGCGACCGGGCTTTGGGGTGAAAGGCGCGCGTCGGCAAGCGCTTGCATACCCCAGCTTCAATTTCGCGTGTGTT